>CAYJMF010000001.1:0-132848 GCA_964370855.1 uncultured Planctomycetota bacterium
CAAACCCCGTCCCGAGGTCACCTACGAAACGGCAAGAGTTTCGTTACAGATCACATACGCCCCCCGGGGGTCTCGAACCCGCCCCGGAATCGAGAAGGGCCGCTGCGCACAGACCGTCCCCCGGGCCGGGTCGCACGTCCCTCCCGACGAGGGGGACCGCTGCCTGTGTCAGCGGCCCTTCGGGCTGGATCCTGGATCCGGGGAGGGTTGGAGATCAAGAGGAAAGCTCAGAATCGGGGCGGAGGCCTACAGGGTCAGGCCCCGAGAGTGCCGGCGGGGTGGCGAGGGACGACGGGCGGACCCGAGGAGGGGCAGGTTTCCCTTCAGATTGAATTCCGGGAGAGTCCCAAGCACGGATTTCAGCGCCGGAGCCCCGTGTCGCCGTGTTTCAGTTCAATATGGTCCTCGTAAATGTGTCCGTTCGCGGCATCCGCCATTAGACGGTGCGTACGCTGGATTTGAACTGGGAGGAGAATTGCACCGCCATTGAACTGCCTCGGCCCTGCGCGACCCGAATTCCGTGCGATTTCCATCGACGGCGGCATTCCACATTCCCTCGACCGCCTCCACCGTGAATCCTCCCTGGTTCATCCACACTCCCACTCCTTCCGTCCTCTCCCCGCGGTAGGGTTCCGCGGGGCGGGCCCGATTTGCCCTCGGGCCGAACGACCGCCGCGCCGGCTCTCGCCCCCATCCTCCGGGGCGGCGGCGACCGTGCGGAGGCCGCCACCATGTCCACGTTCGACTCACGCCCCAGGAGCGGCGCCCGGGGCCTCCCCACCGCGGCCCAGGTCTCTGGCGGCATGACGGCCCTCGACCGGCAGCTGGCGCGCATGCGGGGGCACGACGTGCGGATCCGGGACCTCGCCAGAATGGCGAACGAGGCCTCGTCCGTGGAGGAGCAACGGGCACGACGGATGGAGGCGACCCTGGCGGCCATCCTCGCGCAACAGGTGGCGGCACGAACCGAGGCGCCCGCCGGGTCCAGGGCGGCCCGGATGGGGCCCCTGGAGAAGGCCCTCGGGATGCTGGCGACCGACGTGGCCACAGGTCGCGCCCCCGGAAGCCTGCGGTCCTACGCCCGGCGGGTCGGCTGCGCGCCTTCGACGCTGTCACGGAAGGTGCGGGAGGCCGACGGCCGGGAGGTAGCGAACGCCTTCCAGAAGATCCTCCGGACCGCGCAGGCCAGCGCCCTCGGGCGCGAGGCGCGGAAGAGGAGCCACGACCCGAGGACCGGGGAGGCGGACGTCGTGGAGGGACGCCTTCCCGCCCGTTCCTCCCGCCCCGGCGGCGGCACCATGGACCGCGAGGAGTAGCGCCGGTCCCTCCCTGTCGCGCGTGTTGCGCGGAGCGTTGCGGCGCAACACTTCCGGGGACCCTCCGCGCACGCAATCCCCCTCCCCGCAAGGGGTAGCGGTTCCGGGATGCGTGTTGCGGCGCAACATCCTCCGGATGAGGGGAGGGACATCTCCCCCGGAGGTGAACCATGCGCGGCCGCGTTGCCGTTCCCGACGAACCCGCCGACAGCCCGACGGCGTGGTTCGCGGTGCTGGAGAGGGCGCTTCGGACCAACGACTTCCCCCTCGCCCAGGAGGCCAAGGCGCGTCTGGCCGCCCTCGGTGTGGTGGTGAGGCTGACGGGACTTCGCCCCCGCCGCCCCCGCTCCGTGGCATGGTGCCCCCTCTGCGCGGACCGCCCCGCGGAACGGGGTGGCGGTCCCTGCCCGCGATGCCGCGAGGGGAGGCGGCCGTGACCCGCACCCCCGACCCCGTCCTCGTCGCCGCCGTGGACGCTGCCGTCCGCCAGCGGGACGCCGTCCAGGAGAAGGACGAGGTCTACTTCCGCTGCCCGAACGAGGCCCGCCACAGCCACGGGGACGCCGACCCATCGGCCCGCTGGAACCCGAAGAAGGCGGTGTGGTGCTGCCCGGTCTGCGCCGAAGGTGACGGCGCGGTGGACCTGGCCCGGCGGCTGGGCCTCGAGACGGCCCGGAAGGGCCGAGGGCGGCGCACGGCGCCCACGGTCCTCCCCGGGCAACTGGTCAAGATCCAGGACTCCTTGGCGAAGGCCGCCGCGCGGACCGGCGGCCGGAGGAGGACGCGGTTCGCCCGGGCGACCGTCGCGACGGTGTACGCGATCAAGGACGCGGACGGACACCTCGTCGCCGAGCACGTCCGCCACGACCCGGCGCCGAACGCCGAGGGGGCGAAGTCCTTCACCTGGCGGCGCGAGGGCAGGAACACCCTCGGGGGCCTCGAGGCGGCGGCGCTGCCTCTCTACCGGTCCGAGGACCTGAAGGCGCTTCCCGACGGCGCTGTCGTCCTCGTCACCGAGGGTGAGAAGGCCGCCGACGCGCTTCGCAAGCACGGCATCCCCGCCGTGGGCACGGTCTGCGGCGCGGGGACCACTCCCAGCGCCGCGTCCCTTCAGCCCCTGGTCCGCCTCGACCCGGTGCTGTGGGCCGACAATGACCGGGCGGGCGAGAAGCACATGGACGGGATCGCCCTCGGGCTCCTCGCCAGCAAGGCCGGGCGGGTCCGCCTCTTCCGCTGGCCCGGGGCGCCGAGGAAGGGGGACGCCTTCGACTTCTTCGAGAGGGGCGGCACCGTGGAGGAGTTCCGCGTCCTCCTCGAGGCCGCCGCCCCCGTGGAGGTCTCCTCGCGGCAGACCGCCGCCGAGCCGGCCGACGACGGCACCGCCTCGCCCGTTCACCGGAAGCCGCGACGCCCGGAGATCCACGTCCGCGATCAACTGACGCGCGTGGTGGACGAGGCCGAGGCACTCCTACTCGCCGACCCCTGCGCCACCATCTTCGTCCGCGCCCGGATGCTGGTGCGCGTCCTCCGGGAGGGGACGAAGCCCCGGGACGGCATCCGCCGCGCCCCGCACCAGCCCGTCATCGCGCCCTACACCGCGGGGGCGTTCCGGGAGCGCCTCGACCGCACGGCGGAGTGGATGAAGTGGAGCGCCACCTACCAGACCTGGGTCGCGGCGCTGCCGCCCTCCTGGGTCGTGGAGACTCTCCTGGAGAGGGGCGAGTGGGCCTTCCCGCCGCTGGAGGGCGTCATCGAGGCCCCCTGCCTCCGGCCCGACGGCACGGTGCTGGATCGGCCCGGCTACGACGACGCCACGGGCCTCCTCTACGAGCCCACCTCCGAGTACCCGTCCATCCCCGAGGCCCCGACGCTGGAGGAGGCCCGCGCGGCGGCGGCGCTACTCCTGGACCCCTTCTGCGACTTCCCGTTCCTCTCGGCGTCCTCGCGGGCCGCGGTCCTCTCGGCGGTGTTGACCGTCGTCGCCCGGGCGGCCATCGACGGCCCCGTGCCGATGTTCGCCGCGAGGGCCCCGGGACCCGGGACGGGCAAGGGACTGGTCGTCGAGACCATCGCCACCATCGTCACGGGACGCACGCCCTCCCTCGTCACCCACGTCAGCGACCCCGACGAGATGCGAAAGCGCATCCTGGCCGTGGCGGTCGAGGGCCTGCCGCTGGTCCTCGTGGACAACCTCGACGGAGTGCTGGGGTCCTCGGTCTTCGCGGCGGCGCTGACGGCGCGTGAGTGGACCGACCGCTACCTCGGGGTCTCGAAGATGGTGACGGCGCCGCTGAGGACCGTGTGGTTCGTGAACGGGAACAACCTCCGGTTCGGGGCCACCCTCGGCCGCCGCGTCATCCCCATCGACATGGACGCCAAGGTGGAGCACCCGGAGGACCGCGGCGGCTTCCGCTACCCGGAGGTCCTCTCCCACGTCCTCGGGGTCCGGCCGCAGCTGGTCGCGGCGGCCCTCACCATCCTCCGGGCCTTCGTCGTCGCGGGCCGGCCCCGCCACGGGAAGGTCCCCATGGGGTCCTTCGAGTCCTGGGACCGCTGGGTGCGCGCCTGCTGCGTCTGGGTGGGCGTCGGGGACCCCGCCGGGACCGACGACCCGGCGTCCGGTCGCGGGCGCATCCGGGCGGAGTCGGACGAGGACCTCGACAGCCTCCGGGGACTCCTCACCGCGCTTCGGGACGCCTTCGGGGCGGAGACCTTCACGGCGGCCGAGGCCCTCGCCAAGTCCGCGGGGGAACCCGTCCTCATCGAGGCGTTGCGGACCGTGGCCCTCACGAAGAAGGGGACCATCGACGGGCGGTCGGTGGGCAACGCCTTCAAGGACTGGCGGGGGCGCATCGTCGGCGGCCTCCACCTGGACCTCGTCGCCACCGCCAAGGGCGGCGTCAAGACCTGGCGGGTGGCAGGCGAGGTCGGGCTGGAGGGTAGGGTGGGTCAGGGTGAGTCACTCTCCCACCTAACCGCGACGAATCCTCCCTCCTCTACTGTGGCGGGCGCGGGGGCGGATAGGCCGGAAAGTGAGTCACCCCGACTCACCCACGCCGACCAGCCTTCCCCGGCATCCCCGCCCGCCCTGCCCGACACCGCGGGGGCAGCGTGCTCCGAGGCCCCCGCCACGCCCGGGCACATGGTGGACTGCGACTGCGCGGAGTGCATTCCGCTGGACCTCATGTCCATCGCCGCCGAGGAGGACCGGGCATGAGGCGGCCCGTCCGTCCCTCCATCGAGAGGCCCCCCAAGGCGGGGGTCGTTTGTGACAGGTCTCGCCCCTCGTACCGGGCGATGCGTCTCGCGCGTGCGTCCGCCATACAAGGCAGGGGGGGGTCAGTGGAGAAACCAGCGATGCCCGCGTGCCTGCAGTGTGGGGCACTGATGCCTCCTCGGACCGGGACCGGCCGCCCGCGGCGCTACTGCGGCCCGCGCTGCAGGCGCCGGAGGGAGTACGCCCGAAGGATCTGGTCCCGCGCCCAGCGATGGATACGCGCTGCCGAGATGAACGCGCGATGGGAGGGGCTGACGCCCCGCCAGCGGGAGGCCCACCGGCAACTCGCCGGGGAACTCCGTCGGCGGGCGGGGGTGCGGCCGTGAAGCGGGCCCACGCCCCGACCTCGCCCGTGGACGCGAGACCGCCGCGCCCGGTCGGGCACGCGGCGGCTGGTGGGACCGTCTGTCTACTTCATGACCGCGCGGAGGCGGTTGGACAGGCTCCCCCCCTTGTTCCCCACCTCCGCCCGGGGGCCGATGTGCGCCTCCACGAACCGATACGCCGCCTTGTTCACCGACTCCTCGAGGACGGCGAACGGGATCACCTCCTCGGTGTCGGGGCGCCCCTTCACGGCGACCCGGACGCCCCGGTCGGTCTTCTCCACGAGGAAGGTGACCTTCTCCGAGACGTTCGCCCCGCGCCCGCCTTCATGCTCGCAGGGGACCTGGGCCTTCCGGCAGGCCAGCCGGTACGGGGTCACCGCCCGGCGGTACGCCTCCTTCGCGCCGGCCATGGGGGTGCGGGCCTTCTCCGTCATCTCGTGGGCCTCGGCCTCCGCGACGGCCAGGGCGGTCTTCGCCACCTCGACGGACTTCCGCAGGACGTCGAGGTCGCCGGCGGGCGGGGCCTTCTTCGCCGCCGCCGGCTTCGCCCGGTTCTTCCGCGCCTTGCTCTTCGTCTTCGCCATGTGCGTCTCCTCCCGGGAGGGGTCCTGGGGTCCATCTCTTCTGCCCCCGGGGCGTCGAGGCCCGCCCGCTCCTCGGCCCCCGCGAAGCGGTCGCATGAGGGCGAGAGGCGGGGAACACATCAAGGACGTTCCACCGCGAACTGGATCGAGGCTTCCAACCTGTGGCCAGCAGAGTGAGGGGGCCTCGGGAGGCGGCCGCGGACTTGTCCGACCCTGAGGCGGTGATGAACTCGGTGAGGCCGGAGCACGGTCCCGCGCCGGCCCCGGTGAAACCCGGGACCCCAGGAGGAAGCACGATGCTGGACGGTCTGGAGACGCGGCTGAGGAGGCTCTTCTCGACGACGGGCGGGAAGTCGCTCCTGGAGGGCCTGGAGCGCGAGGCCACCCAGACCGAGAACGCCCTCGACGCCCGGCGGGCCGCCGCGGCCCGCGTCGAGGGGGCCAGGCGCCGGCAGCACGAAGAGGAACCGGCGCTCGAGGCGGCGATTGCGATGGCCGATGAGGCGCTGAAGGAGGCCAGGAGGTGCCTCGACGAGGCCCACCGTGCCAGGTACGAGACCGGCATGGCCCTTCGGCGCCACCGGGACCGCGTCCTCGACGACATTCGCCGCGGCGAGGGGGAACTGCGGAGAACGGCCGACCCGCGGATCCTCGCCGCCTACGCCCGGGTCCACGAAGCCTGCGCCGAGTGGCACCACACCGCGCGCCGGCTCCTGCGGATCGTGGTGCATGGGGAGTTCATGAACTCCTACCGCGTGGCGGAGAACGAGGCGGAGGTGAATGCGCTGGAACGGCGCCTGGAGGACTGCCACGCGGCCCTGGAGAGGCTGACTCTCGTTGCGGCTCCCGCGGAGGAGGAGATCACGGCAGCGGTCCGGGAGGCCGACGCCGCGGTCGGGGCGGTGACGCTGCCCGACGGCGGCGGCCGGTAGGGGTCCCCCCGGAAAGGAGGTCGTGATGACGAACCGGACACCGAAGTCGCGGGAGGCGAGGATGCGGGTCGTGGAGGTCCTCAAGCTCGAGGCCGGCATGGTGGAGTTCATCCGCACCCCCAGCCGGGACCAGCGGCTGCGGCTCCTCGCCCTTTGGAGGCTTCAGGCCGGCCTGCCCGCGTACGACCCGGCCCCCCGCCGCCCCGCCGGAAAGGGCACGCCCATCGACGTGTCCTTCCTCGTCCGGGAACAGGCCCGCGTGGAGGCGAGGCGGAAGGCCCGCCGGAGGACCCTCAACGCCCTCGGTCTCCACGAGGACGCCCAGGGCCGCACCGTCTGCGTCCTCTGCGGCGAGGCGGTCTCCACGGCGTTCACCGGCCTCCGGGGTGCCTCGCCCTGGGCCGAGGGGCTGTGGCACCGGACCCTGTGCGCCGCGAGGGCGACGTAGGACCGCCGATGACCGACGCCCCGCCCCCTCCTACCCGGCGCCCTCCTCACGGTCCCGGAAGCCCTCCGCCTCCTGCCCGTGGGGCGGGCCACCATGTACCGGCTCCTGGACCAGGGGACCGTCCCCTCCGTCCGAGTCGCCTCCCTGGGGTCCCGACGGGGCCGGATCCTCGTCGTCCGCGCTGGCCTGGAGTCCTTTGTTGCCGGCCTCACCCCCGCTCCCGAACCTCATCCCCTCCCCCGTCCCGAGTCCCGGAGGCGGCCCTCGCGCCGCGTGGACGTGGACGCCCTCCGGGCCCGGATCATCGGGATCACCTCCGCCCGGGAGGCCTCCTGATGGGGCAGGAATTCCTCCAGAACTCCCTTGAGGCGCCCCCCGCCACGAGCCCTCATGTGGCCATGATCAACCACCAGACGACCGACGCCCCCGGGCCCGAGTCCCGGGACCGACGCTCTGCGTCCTCTCCCCAGGAGGAGGGGGGCCGCCGCCGGCGCCGCCTCTTCGGCCGGATCTACCGCAAGCCGACGTCCCAGTCGACTTGGTACATCCGGTACCCCGACCCCGAGAGGCAGCGGGCGCCCAACGGTCGGGTCCGAGAGATCGTCCGGTCCGTCCCCACCCGCCGGGCCGCCGAGGCCCTCCTGGCCGAGGTCCGGCGGGCCCTCTACTCCGGCGCCTACGAATCCCCGCTTCCCGCACTGCCGGCGCCGAGCGCCCCCGGGACGGCCCCCGCTGTTCCCGGGGACCGCCCACGCACCTTCACCGTCCTCGACGCCCTCGACGAGTTCATCGACACCCGCGAGGCCGCTGGCCGGTCCCCGACGACCATCGTCAGCTACCGCGGCCACCGGGATGCCGTCGCGCAGAGTCCCCTGGGGGTCCTCCCCGCCGCCGAGGTCACCCCCGCCGACATCGAGGCCTTCCGGGCATGGCGGCGGGAGCGGTCCTGGAGGGCCGTGCGCCGCCCCGGGCGCGTGGACGATCCCGATGTGAAGGTGATCCCCCGGGCGGCGTCGGACTCGACCGTGAACCGGGCCCTCACCGTCCTCGGGGCCGCCTTCAACAGGCTGGTGAAGCTCGGTCGCCTCCGCGAGAACCCCGTCGCCCGGGTCTCCAAGGCCCGCGAGCCCCGCCACGCCCGGGCCGCCCTCTCCAAGGACGAGGCCCGACGCCTCATCGATGCCGCGGGCCCCCACCTGCGCCCCCTCATCGTGGCCGGCCTCTACACCGGGGCCCGCCGCGGGGAACTTCTCCGTCTCACCTGGGCCGACGTGAACTTCGAGTCCGGGACCATCGCTCTCTTCCGCCCCAAGGTCGGGAACTCCTCCCGGCTCCCTCTCCACCCCCGCCTCGCCGAGGAACTCCTCGAGGTCCGGGAGGCGCGGGCGCGGAAGCGGGGCCGCCCCGTCCCCGACGACGAGCACATCTTCCTCGCGAGGTCCGGCCGCCCCTGGGTGACCATCCAGCGCGCCTTCCTGAAGGCGCTGAGGACCGCCGGCCTCGAGGGGCGCAAGGGCCTCTGCTACCACTCGCTACGCCACACCTTCGCCGTCCACTTCCTCGAGGGCGGCGCGGCGGTCCCGGACCTCCAGGGCCTCCTCGGCCACGCGGACCTGACGACCACCCAAGTCTACGCCCGCATGGTGGACAGCCGGACCCGAGAGAGCCTCCTGGCGCTGGACTACGGCGGCCCGCGTAGGCCCCCCCGGCCCCCCCGATCAAGATGTGGATCCCCCCCGCCCCCGCTACAATGCCGCCGTCGCGCCGGGGCACCGCCACAGCGCCCCGTCGCGGCGGACGCGAGCATGCGTGGACACCTCTTGCGAACCTGAGGTCCGCAGCGGAAACCGATGCTCGCGGGCCGTCGCCGCAAGTCGCGCACGGACGCGCAGATGCAACGGGGCGGGCGTAGCTCAGTGGTAGAGCATCGGCTTCCCAAGCCGAATGTCGAGGGTTCGATCCCCTTCGCCCGCTCCAAATCCCCCCGAGGCTAACAGCCTCATAAGCATGGGGTTACGACGCTTTCCCTTCCTCCGAACGGTCGGTTTGGCACAACCCGTTTGTGCCCCGAAATGCCCCACTTTGCCGTTTCACGGCAAAGTGGACGGCAAAGTGGCGGCGGACCCCGGGATAGGGGGTGCGGCGGTGCTGGAAGGCCCTCGGCGAGGGTCAGCTCGCCGGGGCGGTCTCCACGGTCCCGGCCCCGGCCCGCCGGCCCCGCCGGCGGCGCGGAACGCCCGCCGCGGGAAGCAGGGAGGGGAGACCCTCGACGGCGCCCTTCACGTCGAAGAGGGCGAGGTCGGTGTAGGCCTTCATCGTCAGCTCCATGGAGGAGTGGCGGGCGAGGGCCTGCACGACGCGGGGATGGAGGCCGAGCGCCGCGAGCGAGGTGATGAAGGTCCCGCGGAGGGCGTGGAAGTCCACGGAGCGCCCCCCCTCGTCCACCCTCGCGATGCCCGCCGCCTCGAGGTCGCTGTGGAAGGTGCGGATCTGCGGGAAGCGGGCCGACGGGAAAACGGGATCCTGCGGCTCTCCCTTCACCGACTTCCAGCGGTACTCCTTGAGCCACCCCGCGAGTTCCTTCCGGAGAGGGACGGACTGGTCCCTCTTCGACTTGGCCACCGCCGCCGGAATCAAGACGGTCCCCTTCTCCAGGTCGAGATCCTTCCAGGAGAGGGCCAGCATCTCCCCCTTGCGGAGCCCCGTCCCCGCGGCGAAGGCGTAGATGAGCGCGCGGGTCTCGCCGAGGAGAAGCAGCCGCGCCTCCTCGGGAGGGGTGACGCCCCTGTGCTTCCTCTCCGCCCGGGCCTGCTCCAGCGGGCGGCGGCGAGCGGCATCGAGGAGCCGGCGTAGCTCCCCGTCGGTGAGGGCGCGCCGCACGAGGCGGCGATCGGTCTCCTCGTTGAGGGAGCGGATGTTGATGAAGGGGTCGTAGGCGAGACGGCGGTTCCGGACGAGCCATCGGCTGAACTGGAGGAGGGCAGCGCGCATGCGGTTCACGGTCCGCGCACTCAGGCCCCGGTCGGAGCGGCCCTTGAGCCACGCGGAGGCGCGGGGGCCGTCGAGCTCCTGGAGGCCGGTGAGCCCGTTCTCCTCGACGAAGAGCTGGAGGGTCCGCTCGCGATCCTCCAGGTGGACGGGGGAGAGGCGGCGGGAGGCCAGTTCGGTGAGGAAGTCCTGGACATGGTCGCCGAGGTGGCGTTCGAGCTGGTCGTCGAAGGGAGTGACGAGGCCGGCGGCCCGGTGCTCTTCCTTCTTCGAGAGGGCGAGGGCCTTGGAGTAGGCGGCCTGCCGGTCCCGGGTTTCGAGGGAACGGCGGATCCGCTTCCCGTCCACGGTGAGGTCCACCCAGTAGACCCGGGCCTCCCGGAGCTTCCCCTTCCCCGTGCGGAATCGCGGCTTGTACACGCGCATGGCGGCCTCCCGACCCGGGGCGCGCCCTGCCGGCGCCCCCGCTCCGAGGAGCCTAACGTGGAGGGGGCCCATCGACTGCTTCTTGGTTGCCGGGGCGGTCCGGGAGTCCTCCACCGGGGCGGGGCAGGTGCGGGGCCCCCGGGGTAGAGTCCCGGGGTCACCACCGGGAGGTCCCTTGGCTGGTCCCAGATCCGTCGAACCGGGCTTCGGGCGCCGGATGCCGCGTCTCCCGGCGGTGGAGACGCTCGCCCGGATCCCCCCGCTGGCCATCCTGGTGTTCCGGGCCACGGCGCCGGTGGCGGTGCCCCGGAAGGCGACCACCATGATGCCGGAGAAGGAGTGGGAGGCGAATCGGAGGATCGAGGCGGCACGGCCGGGGGCCCACGCGGCGTCGATTCGGGCTCTGGCGCGTTGGTTCCGGCACCGGGAGATCCCCGTCTACCAGGTGACGGCCCGGGCGGCCATGGTCGAGGGGGTGCTCCGGGGGCCCTGGAGGGATACCGACCCGGGGCTCGTGGGGCGACTGCTCGAGTACCCGGCGAAGCCGCGGGCGTGGGTCGAACTGCTCCCCTACCTCGAACTGTTGCGGCTCCTTCGGGTCGAAGGACATCCGAAGGCAGTACTGGCCGCGGCCCGCGAGGCGGTCGTCGGCGCCGAGAAGTCAGGGGATCCCTTGGGGATGCTGCACGGCGTGCGGGAGGTTGCGGCGATGCTGCAGGAAGATATCGCGATCCTGCACTGGGCGTCGGTCGATGAAGCCCGCGCCGCGGCGGCTCCTTCCGCGAAGGGTGGCACCGACGGGGGGGACCCCAAGGACCCTCTGCGAACGATTCCAGAAGCGGCGAAGAGGCTGACGCTGGGGGTCCGAACGGTATGGAGGGCCATCAGCGTCGGACAGTACCGGGTCGTCCGCCTCTCGAAGAGGGTGGTCCGCATGAAGGAGTCGGAGATCCAGAGGATTCTCCGCAATAGAGAACCGTAGGCTCCCATGGCAGGCCCAGCCTGGCATTTGGGGGAGGCTGGGCGATTAGCACCAGTGGTGCGCCATTTCGTCGAAGATATTGGGTTCGGACACGGCGGTGAGGGAAGCGTCGAAGGACCGTTGTCCACCAAAGCGAGGCGAGTCCAACTATCAGGACGCTCCCGCTACACCTGAGGCGGCTCGATTGGCTCCCTCGACCACTTGCGAGCTGACGATGCATGAGGGGGATTCGGCACAGCATTTCCCCACTTCCCGATCGGACAGCTTTCTGATGCGACCCGGATCTTGGCCGCTGCCAGACACCCACACTCCAAGCAGACGACACCCAACCCTAGCCGACTACAAGGTCCGCTCCGGCCTGGCTCCCCAAAGCAAT
The DNA here is from genome assembly GCA_964370855.1 of uncultured Planctomycetota bacterium. GTDB lineage: Bacteria > Planctomycetota > JAJSAM01 > JAJSAM01 > JAKLKS01 > JAKLKS01. The sequence goes on from CAYJMF010000001.1 coordinate 11,656, forward strand.
GTTGGGATCGAACGGACTCCACTTCAGGACTAGCGCGATCGAAGGAAAGCGCCGCCCTTGACAAGCCGCGGACACCATCCCCGAGACTCCTAGCAAGGGCCCCAACCGTCGGGCGAACTCCTCTACAGCACCTCAAGAACCCCTCCCCATCGCGGTTACCAACCCCACTTCCCCACTTCCTCCGCCACTAGTGCCTCGCAAGGTAGTTCTGGTACACCCCCGCCCGAGGGAATCCTGTACCGGAACTTTCCGCGTGTCGCCCTCGCACTACCTCGCTCCAGCCACGTCCCATGCGCGCGCACGCTATTCACACACCAGCGTGACAAACAGCACTGCGAACGAGAACCCCGCCACCGTCGCCACAACCACCCGAAGCGGCCGCGCAACAATAGAGAGGCGGGCTAGCACGATGCAGGCCACCATACACACGAGAGTAGCGGTCCACACAATGCCGGCCACCATGGGCACACCCATGCGATATTCGGTGCTCTGGTTCATGAACGCCGCAAACCACGTTAGGACGCTTGCCCCTGCCGCAACAACAGCCATCACCACCGCTCCAAGATTTGCCGCCAGCACCAGTACTCTCTTACCTCGCGGCATTGCGGAATGCCTCGCCCAGATCCGTTCCTACGCCACCGTCCGTGCCAACCCATCCAGAGTCTTCGTGCTTTGCATCATAGGTCTTTCCACCGCCCAAATCCCGCGTACTCGGAGCCAGGATCACACTATCAGCTCTAAACACAAGCTGCCCCAACTTGCTGTACTTTGACATGTATCCGACAAATGCATTCTGAATATTTCCCGGCAAACCGTAGGGCCTCGAATCAATGTTACTCGAGAAGGCCGGGGGGAACGACACATGAGTATGACCGCGCATTTGCGCCATGTCAGAGTGGTCCATCAAGCCGCTATCCACCGGATCAATAAGCCCGATAAATCGCACCTTGAGGCCGGCTCCCAAGATCTTGTTGCCCTTGCACCTACAGCCGGCCTTGCTAATGAACCCCGCAATATACATAGCCATGATTGCTCCGCGCGACCACCCCATGATATCGATTTTTATTCTATCCTTATCACACCCCGCCTCCAAGTAGGCGCATACCTTCGAGCAGTACCATGCCATAGCCTTGTGCCACACGGCCATGAATTCATTCGTATCCTTCAGCAGCCCCTTCCCCAGGGTGTCTGGAACGGTTGCGCTAACTTCAAAGGTATCGTAAAATGTCTCGCCGGTTGCTCCCTTGCCCTCGGCCGTCTTCTTGTAGGAGTCGCGCTGTCCCTGAATTGTGGTGTTCGTATATGGAGCATTCCCACGATTCCTGCCCCCCTCAAAGAAGAAGCCGAGCCACAGGTCCTTCTTGCAGGGGTCCTTTACCCCCTCCTTAGAGTCTCTGGTGGCACTTCGAACACCCTCAGTCGTCGCTTGGTCGGGAGGCTGCTTCGGCTTCTCCGGGACCTTCGGCTCCTCGGAGACAGGCGCTTCCTCCACCTTCTTCTGCGGTGGAACAGGCTTATCGTCCTGCGCCGGTACGGGAGGGCCCTGCTGCGCGACAGCCGTAACGGAATCTGCTGCACCAGGGAGCCCGATACCAGCAACGGAATCTCCCGTGAGTTTTCTCTGACCATCCATTAGAGGTGTGTCACCGCCGGATGGAGGAGGTCCCATGGATCCGGGTTGGCCGATATCAGGCGGCGATTCCCCCGCCCCCCCCTTTCCCTTCTCGGCCGGATCACTCGGCTCCCATTGGCAGGTGGCATTGTTGCACACAGTAGTTGGGGGACAGGGTGGGTCCATATCCTTGCACTTTGGTGGAGGTCCACAATTCGGCCACGTCCCGAGCGGTACCACAGCGTCGTCCTGGGGGGCCTTCTTCTTTCTCTCTTCCTCCTTTCGCTTCTTCCACTCCTCCTCGGTCTCGTCGGCTCTCTTCTTCTTGTCTTCTCCCTCTTGTTCCTCCTCGTCCGCCTTTCTGTCATAGTCGTCCGCGGCCTTATCGGCCCTTGCTGCCTTTTCTTGGTAGAATGCCACAGCAGCCCAGCGACCCTCCTTCGCCGCTTGGTCCGCCTTCTTCCTGTAGTAGTCGCCCTGCTTCCTTGCCTCGCCAGCCCTTTTCCGGTTCTTCTCAGCCTCAGCGCGGTGTGCCATTGCCTCGCGGAACATTGGATCCCGCTTTGCCCGTTCCTCGTCCGCCTTCTTCTGAAGCCTATCAAGTTCCTTCTTGTTGGCAAGTGCCTTCAACTCCAGTTCCTTCTTTTTCGCTGTATTGGCCTGTTCCTTTGCCTTATTCGACTTCTCCGTCTCCTCCTTGGCCTTCTTCGAATAGTAATCCTGCGCTGCCTTCGTACTGGCTTTCTCAGCTTTCGCCGCGAACTCCTTAGCGCGAGCCTCATGCTTGTCCGCGGCGCGGTTGAATTTTTGAGCAGTATCACCGTGCTTCACTCCCTCCCTGAATAGGGGATCCTCCGCGGCCCTCTCTAAATCTGCGCGTCGCTGGCGCTTGGCTGCCGCCAAGGCCTCGGCAGCCTGTGTGGCACCTTCCGCCCCTCCTGCGCCTCCCTCCTTCTCAGTGATTTCCTTATATTCCTTCTCATAGTCATCAATCCTCTTCTGGGCACGTTCCGCAGCCAGAGTATCTCCACGCTTTTCAGCGTCCGCCTTCTCTTGCTTCGCGCGTTCGACGGCCAGCCTAGCCTGTCTCTCTCTGTCGGATTCAGCCAGGAGGTCCGCCGCCTCCTGCTGTAGTCGATCAGCTCGCTCCTTTGCTCGTCTGTAGGCTTCCGCATCTCCGCGCTTCGCGGCTCTCTCCGCATCACGGGCCGCACGATCCGCCACGATAGCAGCTTCTTTGGCCCGGTCTGACGCAGCCCGCGCCCGGGCAACGACGGCGGGGTCGGCATCGTTCTCAGCATCGCGGAGCCGACTTTCCCGCTCGGCAGCGGCACTCCGAAGGCCCTGTGCTTGGTAGCGAACCTCACGAGCCTTGCGCAGCCCCTCAGGATCTCTGTACTGTTCGTCGTGTTCTCGCTCGCGCTCCCTCTGCTGCGCCCTTCGTTGAGCCGCCTGCTCTATGAGCCGCAGGATGTCTGAGGAAGGGGCTGTCGACTGCTGCGATGCCTCGAACCCTGACTTCAAGGCGTCGAGGGTCCAATAATCCAAGTCTGCCTTTGCCTGTGCGTACTCTTCCTTGGCCCTCTCCAGCTTCGTGGCCAGCTCCACTTCCTTCTTCAATGCACCCTTGAACACCGCGCCGTAGAAGGCCACGCTCTGTTCAATGCGAGCCAACCACGCAGTGTCTTCTGATTGCTCGTCCTCTCGTTTGACCTCACCCAGGATCACTCTCTTGCGAATTGAGTCTTCTTCTTCCTGAATTGCGCGGTTGTATTGCTCAGTCAAATCCTTGACCACTTCCTCAGCCTTGACCATCCGCTCGAACGCTTCATCCGCATTGTTCTCGGCTTCCCCAGCACGCTGTACTGCGCCGACTCCTCCACCACCAGGCCCTCTTGAAGCGACCCCGGCGATTCCTGCAAGGAGATTGGCTCCATGGCTGGATAGACTCGCTCCGATGCCCGGGGAGAACGGGCTAGGCGTCAAGACCCCACCTGAGACCTGAAGTTGTTTCGGAAGCAGAGAGAGCGAGTTCCCAAGCGGTTCGATGTTCAATTCACCTCTGCCAGCTGCCAACCACGATGGCCGGCTTGGCATTCCAGGCTCCGAGCCCATCAGGCCCATTTTCGTTCCCGCCGGTTCGCCACCGAACGACACTTGGATGACTTCCCCTCCTGTGACGCGCTGCAGGACTCCCCCTCCTTCATCGGGCCTAGCATAAATCAAATCGTTGACTTGGCGGACTCCGTCGACATCCTCATCACCAACGACGCCGAAGTCATGCACGCCAGCGTCCTCTTGCCAGTCCACACTCCACGGCTCGCTGTGAGGTGAATGGAATTCGGTTAACCACTTTGCGCCCCTGTGTCCATCATCCAGGCTTGGTCCGGGTGTTGCGAGGACACCTCCGCCTGGACCAAGGTCAGAGCCTCCGAGGTCAAAGTCTCCTGAAGTCGGAGGAGCCAGAACCGGAGGAAACCAGGGTCTCTCGAACCTGCTCGGGTCCACTGCGGCTATTACCGAGTCCTGTGGAGAAAGATAGGGTTCTGCTCTGAACTCCCGGAGTGGGCTGGAGTGAACCGGTGTAATCGTCGAGAGGATTGGTACTGAGGGAGGCTGCGTACTCGAATCGGCTACCCCAGCTCCCGTGGTTCCTCCCGGCGGCCTATGGCCCTCTTCCTCTCTCCTTCGGGGCGGAGGCTCATCCGGAAGCGAAGGCAGCGGTCCACCGGACATCTGCCCTGCAGGAGACGCAAGGGGCTGGCCGCCGGCCACTTCAGAATCTGGCTCCTCATCCGTACGACGCCCGGCGACTGTTACGCCTCCGGAACCAGTACCCTTCATCCTCTCTGGTTCCTGGGCCTCCTTTGGCGCTGCCTTTGATGCCAGAGGCGCATGGGAATCACCGGGGAGTTCCACTTCCTTCCCAACCACGGAGTGTCCCCCAGCCACTCTCAGCCCTGCCACCGACTCCTGCGGTCGCCCTCCGCCCATTGATTGGCCGGAGATACCTTCACCTGCAGGGTCCGCTCCTCCGGGTCCAGGTGCCATTCGAAAGCCCTGCTCACCGTAGCCCCTCGTAAGTTGCCCAGAGAACATTGAACCTGGGAAAGCACAGGCACCCGTAGGATGGCCCGAGCATGTACCAGGAGAATTCGGAACTGTGAAGGTGAGCGCCCACAGGGGCGCCACCTCCGGAGGAGGCGACGCGCCCTCGGCAACCTGTCCTTTAGGAGGAGTGCCCAGGTCAGGAGTGACACGGTCCATCCCTGCCGGCTCTTGGGGGGGGGTGAAAGGCGCATGCGTAGGCAGGCAGTCGCACTTCGCCACACACTTCTGTCCGCCCCCTTTCCCCACGACATCCTGCTTCGGTACGTCGAATTGCGCGTCCTTGATAGGGAGCGGGGCGCCCTTGGGCGATAAGGCCCCGGCTCCATCGCCACCCCCGGCTTGGGAATCTGCCGGAGCCTCGCTCTGGTTCCCCTTGGCGCTTGGTGGGCTAGCCTGCTGCGGTTTCTGGTCCTTCCTGGTGTCCGGAGGCGTGACTACAGGCTCAGGGCTCCCCTCGCGGGGGGGGGATTCGCATCCCTCGCACCCGCAGTCACCCGAACTTCCTCCGGCACCGGTATTGCAGGCCATCGCTCCTCTATGCTAGCTCAGCCGCTGCTCGAGGAACCCCACCGCCCACCCGGTCAGGACGGGATCAGACCCCGCGATCGTGATCTTGAGCCGGAACCAGCGCCTCGTCAGGGTCGCGGACATCTGGACCTCGGTGCTGGCCCCGACCGCGGTGGGACCGCCTCCCGTGCAGGTCGACCAGCTGTTCTGATCCGTCGACTCCTGCGCGGTCACGCTCCAGGTCGCTCCCGCCGGGACGTCGGGTCCGCGCCAGAGGCTCAGGAGGGCAGTCTGGTACTCCGTCACGTCCATGGCGATCGTGTAGAAGTCCGTCGCCCCTGCGAACGTGGTGAACCGCGGCACCATCACGACCGGCACGAGCTCGCCCGCCATCTCTTCCTCCTGGGCTCTTGGCCCTGTCCTGCATCTCACCAGAAACCGTCGTTACCAGGGCCGGCCTCGTTCAGCGCATGCCACGAGCCGTTACCCTACCATCTCCTAGACCAGTCGCTGCTCCAAGTACCCCGTTGCCCACACCGTCACCGCGGCATCCGAGCTTGTGCCCAACGGCAGGTCGATCTTCATCCGCAGCCACCGGCGCCTGAGGTTCTGAGCGATGATAGTTGTCAGGTCCTCCCCCGGATCAACCGGGGACCCGAGATCCTGCCATGTTTCCGCATCGTGCGAGTGCTGAAGGACCACGCTGAAAGTCCCTCCACCCTGTACGGGACCGCGCCACACTGTCAGGACACAACGGGAGTATCTGTCGACCTGGAGCGCTACCGTCACGAAAGAACTGTTCCCGAAGTACGATGTAAAGCGCGGAGCCATGACGAGTGGGACCTGAACACCCTTGGGCTGTGCCACTTCAACCTCCCGTTTGGTCTGCCGACCGGTCGCGGCTCTTCACTTCCGTTGGAACCCGGCGTCGCACGTCAAGCACTCTAGACATCGTCCTAGGTGAACTCGATAACAACGACCTGAACGGGAGCGACAAGACCTACGCCGTCGATTTCCCCCTCGTAGGTTACTCCCGCGGGGAAGGTGAACAGCCCTCCCGGAGGCACGAGGAGGTCCGTAACCAGGACGGGGCCGACACCCAGTCGGATATTCAGGGGATTCACGGGGTCCAAGTTCTGGATCAAGACCTGGAACCTCCCTTGAAGCGGCGCAGCAATCGCCATGCTCGCTCCGACGAGGTAGTAGTTCGTCGTTACCCCGGAGATGGCACCGCGCACGGTGAGCTCGCCCTTCGTACCAACGAGCATCCCCGTCCCGAGTCCTTTCAGGCCGTCTTGGATCATATTGAATTCCGGCATCTCGCCTCCCTATGACCGCTTCTTCGTCGGAACTTCCAGCTCCGAACTCCCGTGGCCTGGTTCTAAGCCCCAGACCTCTTGTCGAAGTCGCCCACGGCCCAGCATGTGTACCCGGGATCAGGAGCCCCCCCGGTGATCGTGATCTTCAAGCGCAGCCACTCCGTCTCGAGCGCCGCGAACGCCTGTGCCACCTCCTGCTCATCAGCAGGCGTGAAGGGAGTCCCTTCCGAGGTCCAAATCACCAGATCGGGAGATTTCTCGACCTGGACGGAAAACGTCGGAGTACCACCACCGATGGTCATCCCCTTCCACACACTCATGTTTGCAGAGGAGTACTGCCGCACGTTCACGGGAGCAGTGGCGTACTCCATCGCTCCGGATAGGCTCGTGAACCTGGGCAGAAGCACGATCTTGTCCACATCGGCAGCCATCGTAAGACCTCCTTCATACTGACCTGTGCCCTACCGCAGAAGGCCCTCGGCCCAGCACGTTACGCGAGTGTTCGAACCGTAAATGACGATTCGCAATCTGAACCACCGAAGCCGGAACCCATAGCTGAAGAACCTGCCGTCCGTACCGGGGTCAATCCCGTATGCTGACGTGCCCGCTCCCGTAATCCAGTCCTGGCCGTTTAGCGATTCCTCGATGTACATCGTGAATGTCGGAGTAGCCCCACCTCCGAGAGGCCCGCGTCGGAATTCGAATTCGGCCGACGCGTATTCTGAGATATCCAGTGGCTGGGTCGTGAAGACGAACGAACCGGGCGTCGTTCCCTTGCCGACAAGCGTCGTGAACCTCGGGAGCAGCGTCAGAGCCGACTTCGCATACCCCATTCGCCTGCTCCTCCTATGGGCGACAAGTGTGAGCATTGACGCAAACGGTTGACGGATTCAAGACGAAGTCATTGCTGCCTTGCCTTTCGCGGCGACTCGAGTCCTCGCTGTCCAGACCGATGGTCTCCGCATATTCGGGCCTCCGCCTGGAATGGCCTTGGGCGTCGCCGAGCTGGGGCATGTCCAGAGGAGGCGCGGGGAACTCGGACCAGGACCGCCTTGCGGGAGCAGATGCGCGCGACAAGTCTCTGGTTCTGCCATCGACAGCTTGTGCCGGCATGGGTGTTATCCCTACGGGTCTCGAAGGCACCTACCTGTCCCCTTCTCTGAACCAGCGCACTCTCATGCGCGCATCTCCGCCGAATTGCCGCAGCCGCAACCGTCCCCAAGAAGTCCCCTGCGGTCGGCAGGGAACCGATTGCCGCTGGCCAGGGGACACGACTCCGGAGAGTATCCCGGTCCAGAACGACTTGTCCTCGCTACCCTCCAGGACGAAATCGACTGCCCCGGTGTACTGTGGGACGGATTCGACCGCTTCGATGTAGACGACGCCTCCCGCCCTGCAGTCGAACGGCTCGGTGACGAACTCGTTCGCTTGTTCCACGTTCACTCCTCCCCACCATCCTTGGTGCGCTCCCCTGTCCTGCGTCGGCGCACGGAGGACTGCCTTCGACTGGCCCTCCCCATCACGGACGGACGGTGGGGCCCGGACCGCGCGGACACGCGCTTCTGGCTCATTGTCGGGAGCTCGTCGGAACCTCGTTCGGTGTCGTCCGTCTGGATGATCCGGATTGTGAGCTTGCGCCCTATGGGGATGGAGATGGCGCGGAAGGCCGAGACATCGATGAACGCCTGTACTTCATTGCTTCCGACGATCGTCGAGTATCGCGGGTAGAACTCGAGGGGTACGACCTTCGCATGGGAGGGCTCGGGGGAACGCTTGCGGAAGTCACGCCTCCCTCTCGCCTTGGCGGCACGCCTCTCCTTGTTTGACTCCTGCCGTGGTCGCGCGCTCATTCGACCTCCCTTGCGTCCATTGTCGTTCCTGAGTTCCTGTGTAGGCCATGGCCCCGCTGTCGTCAACTCACCTTTGGAGCGGGGCCTTCACCGTTGGAGCGGACCCCGCTCGAGAGGTTCCACCCGCCCGCATCAATGGCCTCACTCGATTGGGAAGGGGATGTTTCGCCTAGTGTAGGCTCGATTCAGGGAATAGGCATTCGCGAGGCCAACGGATGCGGCGATCTGACTCTCGCCACGTTGGAGGCGGACCCCACTCTGCACCCTTGCGTGAAAGAACTCCCAAGCGACTTCTTCGGGGGGTAGACCTACGGTCGATATGCAGAGACGCTTGAGGACATGGCGATTCACTCCGAGTGCTCTGGCCCAGGACTTCACCTGGAAGTCCGACCCCACTTTTAGGGTGAGGAGCGCCTTTCGCATCTTCTCCCTCTTGGAAAGGAGACTGAAGGGCTTCTCGTCGGAGAGATCCGCGCCTCCGTTCCGGCAGGCCGCCGCAATCCTCTGCGAGATCTCTCCTTCGGGAACGAATTCGATGGGGCATCTGCGCGCCCAGTCGGCGACCACATGGGCGGGGCAGTCGGGTGCGTCGGCGAAGGAGGTGCAACCGGGCCGTTTCAGGAGTGAAGCGACTACCGAGGGTCTGAGCCGCATGAGCGCCTCGACCCCGAGGACCACCACATGAGGGCCGGACTGGAACTCCAGCACATGAAGGAGCCTTCGGGCTTCTACCCTGATTGCCGAAAGGTGGTGACCGTCGAGATTCAAGTCGACGACGCCTGCCAGGATGAGCGGCACGGAAACGGCCGCAACCGATGCCATAGCTTCCAACAATGCAGCCATGGATTCGCTGGCTGGAGCGACATCGAGGGCATTGGCCTTGCCCCTTCGGGGCTGGAGGCTGGCCGCTGCGGGAGAACCACCTCTTGTGGGGCGATCGCCGCCTTTCAGTGCCATCCCATCCTCGGACTTCATGCACTTGTTCCCTGTCTGCGAGGAACTCCCCGGACCGGCATCCTCGAACTCTCCATCAGTTCCTCTCTCCCCGGCGCCGGTGGAACCCGGCACTTTCGATTCGTCCTTTTGTCCGCAGTTGCCTCCGCGGCGGCGCGCCCAATGCGCCCCACTGGAGATAGAACGCCCGAGACCCGCAAATCTGTCGCGGGATCCCGAGAATCTTCCGCAAACCTCCTATCCTCCGGGCCGGCCCCGCCCACCCCCGGGGCCCTACACCCCCCCAGAGGCATTGAACCCGCCCCGGAATCGAAAAGGGCCGCTGACCACAGACCGTCCCCCTGCCGGGATGCACTGCCCCCCCGACGAGGGGGACCGCTGCCTGTGTCAGCGGCCCTTCGAGAGGGACCTTAACGAGAGGCCGGTCCGGAAGTCAAGCGCCTGTTTCGATGCCGGGAGTGCCCCCAGCGTGCGCTGGTCGCCCCGGGCCGGATCAGTCGCGCGGGTTTCCCTCGCGCAGGAGATCGACCGCCGTCGTGATGGCCCCCCGTAGCGAATCCCTCCCGTGCCCGGTGCAGGGCACCCACGGCACGCCGGCCTCCCCGCACATCCTCCGCAGGTGATGCCCGAGGAGGGTCCGGATGAACTTCAGCACTACCACCGCGTCCGCCTTCCGGACGAGGTTCCCGTAGCGCTCGAGTTCCCGGCCCCAATTGCTCCCCCACCCGGGGAACTCCACGAGGAGGGTGACCCGGGGCCAGGTCTCCCCCGCCCACCGGAGGAGATCCTCCCGGTATCGCTCCTGCGTCTCGTTCCCGCCGATGAGAAGGACCGTCCCCCGCACCGTGGCGGGATCGGCCCCGGCGGACGGGGGAGCCGCCGGCGCGGCCGCCATGCGGCGCAGCAGAGCCTCGTCGGGCTCCCCGACGCCGAGGGCCCGGATGCGCTCGACGAGCCCACGCGCCTCGGCGTCGGCCGACGCGCCTCCCCGTGTAAGCGCCTGGTGCGCCAGGGCGGTGAGGATCCCCGCCGCTTCGAGCACCTTGCCGTCCGATTCCAGGGCGCGCACTCGGACCAGGGCGGCGTCCTCCGGGTCCCAGGCCGGACGGAAGAACTCCTCGTCCACGAGCTTCGCGAGGAGCCGGTGGCGTTCCGCGCCCCCGGCCTCGGCGAGCCCCTCGAGCCCGTCGAGGCAACCGCGGGCCCGCTCCAGGTCCCCCATCGTCCGGGCGACGCGGAGCAGGGACTCGTAGTCGTCGAACCGCCGGGGAGGGGGGCGCCTCGGATCCTCGGCCCGGCGCAGGAGCGCCTCCCTCAGGCCCGGCATTCCGGGGAGCAGGTCAGATTCGAGGGCCGCGTCGAGGAGGTCGTTCCCGAGGACCGGGACGAGCGCCGTCGCCGCCCGGGCGGCGGCCTCCTGGTCGCAGGAGGCGATGTCCAGGAGGGTCTCCCGCACCAGCGGGCGGGCCTCGGCGGGAAGGGCTCGGGCCCCGAGGACCAGCTTCTCCGCCGCGTGGGCCGCATGGCCGCGGTCGAGCGTGGCGGCGAGGCACCGGGCCTGGTAGAGCCGGGCCCGCGCCAGCACGGGGATGGACCCGTAGACCTCGGGCCGCCGTTCCATCTGGGGGACCGCCCGGGACAGCATCGGGAGCGCCCCCTTCACGTCCCCCGCCGCGAGGCGTAGGACGCCGAGGCAGAACTCCCCGTGCCCCCCTTCCCCCGCCACGCTCGCGGATTCCTCGAACCATTCCCGCCCCTTCTCCAGCGTCCGGACCGTCTCCGGGAAGTCCACCGGGTCGGCCGGAAGGCGCACCTCCCCGAGCGACCGGTAGCCGCAGGCGATGAGGCCGAGGTCGGCGGCGATCATCCCGTGCCGTTCCCCGGGGCCGTCCTCGAGCAGGGACTCGAGGAGGGAGCGCGCCTTCCCGTGGTCGCCGAGGAGGCGCGCCCGGTGGGCCTGGCGGCGCCGGACGTCCCGCAGGGTCTCCGGGGGCGGCGGCGTCCCGAACTTCTCGAAGACGCCCGTGGAGTCCTGGAGGAGGTCGAGGAGGAGCCCCGCCTCCTCCGGCCGGAGGTCGCGCAGGAGGTCGCTGGCCACGGACAGGATGCGGGCGAAGAGGAACGGCCCCGCCAGCGCGACTCCCCCCGGACGCACCCACTCGGCGGCCGCGGAGGGCCCCTTCACCTCGAGCAGGGCCTCGAACAGGATCGGGGCGGCGAGGTGGGCCGCTTCACCGAGGTCGCCGATGCCCGACCCGAGGGGCCGGGCGTCCTCCGGGTACTCCTCTAGGAGGCGCACGATGCGGACCTGGTCCTTCCTCCGCGCCAGCCCCGCCATGGCGCCGCAGAGGTACCACCCCCGGCGGAGCTCGTTGGATTCGGGGCTCGAGGGGTCGGGCTCCCGGCCCCGCAGGACGTCGGCGAACCCGCGGTGGAACCAGGAGGAGTGCCGCCGGGGGTTCATGCCGAGGACCTCGTCGAGGAGGGCGTCGAGCTGGTCCTCCTCCAGGCATCCCTCCGCGCCGGCGACGGAAGCCACGATGGCGTCCACGACGAGGTGGTCGAGGTTCGACTGCGGATCGCGCGCGAAGGGAGGGAGCGGCGCCTCTTCCTCATCACCCGCATCCGGGGATGCCCCCGGTGAGGCGGCGGCCTCCGTCGCCCCTCCGGCGGCGCGGCGGGCCTCTACCGCCTCTCTCGCGGCCGGAAGGTCCCCCCACAGACCGGTGCCGTCGAGCTCGAGGACGTCGAGGTAGAGCCGGACCTCGTCGGGATCGAACTCGGCGAAGATCCGCGTGATCCCCTTCTCGAGCAGGGCGGCGTCGGGTGGGCTCCCCTGGAAGGCCTCCCGGAGGATCCTCCCGTTGTCGTGGGGCAGGCCGACGATCTCGAGGAACCGGCGCAGCATGTAGGGGCGGCGGCCGAGGTGAAGGAGAAGGAGCGCCATGCCGATCACCGGCTCGGGGAGATCCATCGCGCGGGCGAGGAGTTGCACCCTCTTCCCCTCGGGCAGCTTCTTCTCGACGTAGCCCGGGCGGGCCCGGAGGCGATGGGAGAGGAAGTCCAGCGCCACCTGATGCGCGAAGTCCCCGCGGCGCGCCCCCTGCCAGAAGACCTCCGCCGCCTTGATGCGCGTCTCCTCGGGCAGGTCGCGCCAGAGGGTCTCCCATGACTTCATGGCCGGACCTCCTCGGGAGCGAACAGCGAGAGCAGGCGCACCTGGTCGGGTGACAGGACCATGGGCCCCTTTCCTTCCGACGAAGGGTGAATCCTCGCCCCCTCCCAGAGGGCTCCACGAACGCTGGAGGCGGTGCCGGGGCGGACGCCTGCAGCAAGCAGCTCCTGGTGAAGGAACAGGAACACGGAGGAGATGACAAGGGCCCGCGTCGTACCGACGGAGCTCGCGGCCGCCCCGCGCGGCCCGGTCAGGACGAGGTAGCGGTCCGGTGCGGCACCCGTCGAAACGTCCAGAAAGCCCTCCTCCTTCCCGTACCACTTGATGTTCACAGACTGTCCGGAGAAGGGCCCCGAGCGGAACCTCCCGTCGTGTACCTCATGGGTGGCGTTCGGGTTGGATTCGATGTCGAAGACCCGCGAGGCGATGAACTCGCCGATGTGACCCCGCTCCGCCGGCCGGCCGATGAGAACCGCAATCCCGGTGTCGATTCGATTCCGAGCCTCAAGGAGTCGAGACAGCTCCGTCAGTCCGGCTGGTTCCATGTCCCACCTCTTGGAGCCTCTCGCGACTCCGACCTAGTCCGGAGCCCCCTTGCCGCCATGCCACCACCCGCCACCGCCCGGGGGCGTGAGTCTCCCGACTTCCCTCCAACTTGCGATCCATCGGCAAATCTCCAGCTCATGCGCCCGCGCACGGCTGACCTTCTCCACCTCCAGTCTCCGGATGTAGTCCGACTCGGATTGGGCAGTGCCTTCCCACAGCACAGCGCACTCCTGCCGCCGGCATGATACCCGCACGATCCCGGAGCGCTTCTCCGTCCTGTTCATGGGGTGCGTAGGGTGCTCGGGGCACTTCCACCCCGGAAGGCGCAGGTCGAACCAGGGAAGAGCGGTCTCAGGATGTGGGAACGGTGGGCGAGACGATGAGGGTGGTGGAGGCGGAAGCCCTTGAATCGTCCTGCGGATTCCATCCACCTCATCCACCGTCCAACGCACCTCTCCTCCGCGCTTCGAAAGGAACTTCCTACTCCCGATGAGAAACGAGAAGAGCCGGTCCGATGTGAAGGCCTCCGGCGGGACCTGGCGGGCGAGGATCCCCCGCCTTCCATGGATCCGTGCCTCACGGAAGCAGAGTTCCCTCGCCATCTCGAGATCTGGTTCGAGGTGAGGTGCCGAATTGCGGACCTGCCCGGAGATGGTCGCGAACTGTCCAGCGACGTAGTTCTCCCACTCGCGTCGCCACTTGCCCTTCGCCACCCCAGACCTCCCCCATGACCTTCATGCCCTTCATGAACCGGCCCCGCCCCATCGCATCGAGGAACATCTCGCACCCCACGGGACCCCAACACCCTTCGACGGACAGTCCCGGGCGCCTGCGATGTCCACCTTGGGCTCTCTGCCTAGCGAGCCCTCCCGCCTCCTTCACGACGCCTCCCCGAAGAGCCTTCCGGGAAACACACTCGATGAACTGGACGGCGTGGCGATCGCCGCCATGGCGTCTTCCCTCGCCTTCCGCAGGCGGGCTAGGGTCTCTCTGTACTCCCGGGCCTCCGCCATCGGGGCGAACTCGATCTTCAGTTCCTTCTGGCGGAAGAAGTCCTCGATCTCCCGCAGCGGGACCCGGAAGAACTCCTTCCTCTCGTTGACCAGGTTCAGGCGTCGATCCTGGAAGCGCCGATGGAGTTCGCTCTCGAGGCCCGGCGCGTCCTCGGAGAAGACGAGCCCGTGGATGTCGAACTCGAAGGGGACGGAGGCGTCGCCGAGCTCCTTCACACGCTCCCGAGGTTCCAGGCGGCGGGTCATCCCGATCTTGACGACATCCTCCCCGAAGGAGCCTGGATTCGAGATGACGTAGACATGGCCCGACCGGGTCATCTGCGCCCGCGAGATCGCCCGCTCCTTCGTTCGATGGGCCTCCTCGAGCTCCAGCTCGAGCCGCTTCACCTTATCGCTCATCTCCGCCAGTTCGGCCCCGCGGGCGGCGGCCAGCTCCTTCCGGGCCTTCTCCAGGGAGCGCTCGTGCTCGCGCTCCTCGTCCTCCGCCTCCTCCTGGGCCCGTTCCAGTTCTCGCTGGGCCTTCTCCTCCTCCTTCAGTTGTGCCCGCAGCCTCCGCTGTTCCTCGACCTCCGCCCGCTTCTTCTCCTCCATCTCGTGGTTGAGGCGGAGCTCCTGCAGCCTGAGTTCCCGGTACTCCGGGGTGATGCTGATCCTCATCACGCCCCCCAGCTGGTTGATAGCGTCGAACCCCTTCCGGATCCGCTCCTCCATCTTCGGCGCGTTATTCCAGGCCACCTTCGCGATGCAGGCGTCGCACTCCCCGTTGAAGGCTCGGAGGAGGAGCTTACCGTACTGCTTCTGCATCCGCTCGCCCTCGGATCGGCTGTCCCCGATGGTCCACGCTACCCCGTAGTGGACATGGCCGCCCTGCTTCGTGATCGCCTTCTGCTGGAGCCAGACCATCTCCAGTTGCTCCTTGTACTCCCGGGTGGTCGCGAAGTCGTAGTGGGGCTTGTAGATCCCGAAGGAGATGTCCTCGATGTTCTCCTCGAGGAGTGAGACCTCGTGCGTGAGGCGATCGAAGACCTCCTTCGCTTTCTGGTACGCGCCCGCCAACGCCTCCTGGCGGGCGGCCGCTTCGACCTCCTTCCGAACCGCGTCCTGTCTCGCGATCTCGGATTCCTCCCTGACTTTGGCCGCCTCGGCATCAAGCCTGGCCCTGGTGACTTTCGCGTCCTTCAGTATCTCGGCCCTTGCGTCGTCCAGCGTCCTTCGGGCCATTTCGAGCTCGGCGTCTGCGGCGGCTCGCCGGTCCGCGGCTTCCTTCCCAAGGGCAAGACGTTCCGCTTCGAGCCCCTTCCGGATCCTGCCAGCCTCTTCCTCGAGATCGAGGACGGGGGCGAAGTGCGCCCGAACGGCTTCATGCTCCCTTTGGAGTTCCGCAAACCGAATCCGGTTGGCGCTTGCCGTCTTCCCGAGAACAACGGCTGCGCCCACGGCAAAGACCGTGGTGGTCCAGAGGATGACTTCAATCACCAGTCCCTCCTGGAGGGACTGGTGCCCGCACGGATTGGCCCATTCCGCTCTCCATGTTCCCGCGTCCCCGGGAACGATAGCCGGAACCGGGAGGCACATCAATGACGGGCTGGATTCCCCGGTGCCCGGGATCGGAAACAAGGGGGCGTCGCCTAGGTTCCCTTCTGCGCCTCCTCTGAATCGTGGCCCTCGGGACCATCCGGTGCCTCTGGAGGTTGTCCGGATTCCTCGCTTCCAAGGGTGCTGGGGGGCGCGATATCCTCCTTCGGGATATCCGTCCGCGGCTTCCCGATGCGGCGGGAGGGGTAGAGGTCCTCGGCTACGAGTTCCAAGTGGGCACTGATGTACTCGACCTCCCGGGATGCATCCCCGACGGGGACCTTCTCGTCCCTGTCGTTGAATCTGGGCCTCGCTCCCTTTGCTGCCTTGATGACGGCAATCAGGCTCGCCTCGAGCCCCGGCAGCCGGGCCGGACTCGATGGGAAAACGAGAGTCAGGGAAGTAGCCGATCCAAGAGCCTGTGCCAGCTTGACATTCTTCATAGGGTCCAGGCGGGCCTTGGACTTCCCCATTCCGACGTAGAGGAACCTCTCCGGTCGAAGGGACCATGCGACATAGCACTGTCCTCGGTTGGGAATGCTCCTGTCCGCGATCAGTTCTCTCACCCTCCTCTTCACGATGTGCCTTCGCGACTCGACGTTTCCCGAGCACATGAAGTGAGTCTGTGAGTTTGCGCGCTTCGGTTTGAACAGTACCTCCTCGACAATGGCGCATGCGTCCAGTACCGATGCCGAGGTCCGGATCTCCTGGGACAGTCGATGCCGACGCTTCTCCGTCGGCTTGGACTCGAACCCACCCCATCTGACGGCGGCCTGGGTCAGTCGGGCCAACGCTGCGATGCACCTATCGAGTTTCCGCGCGGTCGGACGCTTGACCTCCCGGAGCATCCGCCTCAATCGCACTTCGAACTCATTGGCCATGCTCCCCTCCTCGGGTCGCCCTCTCGCGTTCGCCTGTTCCCCTTATCCACCGGCCCCCTCTCGGGACAAAGGCAAATGATACGAGTCGTCTCTGTACGTATCGTCTCTGCCTTCCTAACTTCCTAGCGTGGCGAAGATCCCCATCCAGGTCGAGTTCGGGAAGCGCGTCCGCGCGCGCCGCGAGAACATGGGCATCACCATGGAGGTGCTCGGCCACCGCTCCGGCCTCCACTGGACGTTCGTGGGTCAGGTGGAGCGCGGGGAGAGGAACCCCACCCTCCTCACGATGGCGCGCCTCGCGAAGGGGCTCGGCTGCGACCTCGCCACCCTGACTCGCCGACTTCACGAGTGATGCCGTCGGCGGGTTCGCCTCTCCCCGCAGGGTGGGGCTGCCCTTGTCCTTCCCGCGAGAGGCCCGTTAGAGGCCGAGGACGATCCCCATCGCCGCACCTATGTAACGCTATCGAGGTCGACTTCTGCCTCCATAATCAGGCTCACGTCCCCTCGGCGGACGTCCACGATCTCCTCGCGCGCTATCGGGCCGCGGACGATGAAGGCTGACCGGAACCGCGTGCCGAAGCGGCCGTTGATGACGATATCGTTCTCGAGATGGGCTCGTACCACGGCCGGATCGTGGGCCGCCGCATTGCAGAGCCTGCGTATCGGCCTATTGCCGGAAGGCCCAACCGGTAGTGGCTACCGCTTCCTTCGAAATCGTGGGGCCCGCTCCCTGACGTGGACGAAGCGCTGCGGTCCCGAGTCGTAGAGCGCCTCCCGGGTGGGTCCCCTCGCCCGTGCCGCGATCCCGAGCACGGTCCGGAAGGCGGAGAACAGGTCGTGCCGTCGGTTGAACCGGAAGGCGAACTCGTTGAGGTATCCCTGCAGGTGCTTCCCCCGCGTCCCCCCGGGCGAAGCACGGCCCACCGCACCGTGGAACGTCCCCGCGAGCCATGTCTTGAGGTTCGAGATGGCCAGGTGATAGTGGCGCAGGACCGCGTCCTGCTTCATGCCCTGGGCCACGGACTCGACCTCGTGGGCGTAGCCGAACTCCGGGAGGATGCGGTAGGCCTCGAAGCCGTCGGTGACGATCGTGGAGGAGTCGGCGACGGTTTCCAGCACGAAGTCGACGAGGTCCGGCTGGATCGCGTTGCCGATGTGGCGAAGGCGGACACGCCCCGGGTACCTCGAGATCGCTCCTGTCCCGGGGTGTGTGCGGATACGAACCTCGACGCCGCCCACCACGAGGAACTTCCCGTCGGCCCCCCGGCCGCGCTTCCCCGGCTCCGGTCCCCCGATGTAGGACTCATCAACCTCCACGCGCCCGGTCAGCCTGGTCCGGTCCGGGTTGACCATCGCTGCGCGCAGCTTCTGAAGGACGCCCCATGCCGTCTCGTAGCCTCTCAATCCGAGATCGCGCTGGAGCTGCTTCGCCGACAGGCCCCTCTTGTCCGTCACCAGGAGGTAGGCCGACTGGAGCCAGAGGGATAGAGGGAGCCTCGTGTGGTCCATGACGGTCCCGGAGGTAGCGGAGAACGTGTGCCCGCAATCGGCGCACTCCCGTCCCGCCCTCCGGTCCTCACGGGGATAGGACCGCGCCGCGGCGCATCGGGGGCACTCGATGGCTCCGCCGGGCCATCGGGACTCCAACACGTACCTGAGGCAGGCGCCCTCGTCCGGGAACATCCGGAAGAACTCCTGCAGACTCCTCGGGAAGTCCTGCGGCTGAGCCATCCTCCCAGCCTACTACCTGTAGTGGCTTCCGGCAATAGGCCGATACGCAGGTTGCAGAGCCCGATCCGTTTCCGCTGGTCGCGGTCGCTTGCCGCGAGGTCGAAGTAGGGAAGGACAGCGGCACCGAACGCTCGCCTGAGGATCCCCCGGGTCTCTTCGAGTCTGTCCCTGTTCAGGCGGTCCCACAGCTGGAACACGGTGCAGAGGAAGTCACGGCAATCTACCGCGCACCGGTCTAGGGCCACTTCCAGCACCACCACCACCGGGCACACCATCCCCTTAATCTTGTCCTGATTGTGCTTGCACGCGTAGTAGGCCGCGCCTCCCTCGTCGCCGCAGGCGCAGATTGCCGGCCCCAAGGGCTTCATCTGGCCATGGATCTCGTCGAACCTCGATGGATTGGTTAGGAGTTCCGTGGCCCAAGGCCGGAAGTCTATGTAGTCGAACTTCCACCATCCCTCCTCGCCAGACAGGCCGTTCGCAAGCACTGTCTCGCGGACGTGTTCGTAGTCCTGTTCACGCACCGAGATGCCGCGGTAGAGCCGGATGTCGCCCTTGCTTGCCATCCCCTACTCCTCAGAATTCCTACCTCTGAGAGAGGATAACCGGGGATGCCCCGGGACGAGACCGAGGCAGGACTTCGTCACACCCACCCCGATTCCTCCGCGGGGTATCCCCGGAGGGGGCCTGAGCCCCACGTTGGCCTCGCTATTCCCCGGCGTCGCCCTCAGGCCCGCCACTCCGTGAACTCATGCAATCCTGTCTCCAGCGCAGTCACTCCCCGAGGGGCACGACAACCACGCGGAGGCTCAAGAAACCGCTGTTGTCCGTGAGGTTCTTGTCATTGACACGGACCGTGAGTTCGCCGCCCTCGTTCTCGATGCGCACGAGACCTGAAACGACTCCCGCCACGATCACAGCCTTGCCGGCCCGGAGGAGCAGAGACCCGTGGGTGTACTGCCCGTCGATGGAAAGGCGGTCGAGTTCATCACCGGCGAAACCCCCGGGGCCGCACTTCCCGACGAAGGTCCCGAGGGTCCACTCTCCGCTGGCGCTGATCCCGATGAGATCCCCTTTGCGAGCGGTCGCACCTATCTCCTTCCAATCAGAACGGGAATCCACCTTGACCTTAAGGTCCTTGATGCCACCAACGGCCCTCTCCAGCTTCTCAACCGACGCGGCCCCATCCTTCCGAGTCTTCTCCATCCACGCTCTCGTCTCAGCGAACCCCAACTTGGTTTCGTAGGCCCCGTTCTGATCGAGGAACCCCGTCAGGTCGTCCATCATCGTCCCGATCCGCCCGATGTTCGCTTTCGAGTCGGAGCGCACGCGTTCAAGAGCGCTGATCAGGGACTGCGGTTCCGGGGTCTTCAGGCTGGCGACGAACCTCTCTTGCAGGTCAGCCTTGAAGCGCTCGATCTCCGACTTGATGAGTTGAACCTTGGCGTCCACCTGCTTGCGGACCGCCGCCGGATTGAGAAGCCGAAGCGCGACGGGGACGACCGTTGGGGATCCCTTCCAAGTGGCATCCGCCTGGAACGTCAGCCGCCCGGACAGGTTGTCGGCAGCCTTCGTCAGGTCGGCGCTGATCGTCACCTGCGCGGGCGTCACACCCCCTGAGGGGGTCACCTTGAGCCACGGGTCGTCCGTCGCCACGGTCCATCGCAGCCCCGCCTTCCCCGGGGAGTCGACCGTCAATGCAACGGTCGCGGAGGAGGGCTCGCCCGCATCGCCCTCCAGCGTCACGGCCTGGGTCGGGCCGATGCGCAGGCACCCAAGGGCGGTGAATCGGACCGGAACGTCCACAGATCCCTGCTTCGACTCGAAGCGCAGGGACACCTCGTTCTCTCCGTACTTCAGCTTCTCGTGGTCGATGGTGAGGTTCAGGTCCGCCGGAGTGCCACCCGTCGCGCTCGACAGCGTGACCCACTCCGCCGGAGACGAGGCCGTCCAGCCGACGCTCTGGTCGGGTTGGTCGCTGGCCAACTTCAGGGCCATGGCCTTCGGTGGCTCGGTGTCGCTCCCGAACTTCCCGGTCACGATGGCAGACGTGGGGGACACGGTGAGCCTGGGAGGAGGACCGCACGCAGCGAGGCCTGCGCACCCAGCAACGAGCACAAGCGCTTCCGAGAGAAGGACCGACGGCGTCTTCATCTTGCCCATGGCGTCCTCCACGACCGTGTCCAGCCCATTCACTGGTAGCCTCTCCCTGCATTGCAGCGCATGCCATCATCGACGTGTCAGTTGCTCACGGGAAGGACAATCGTGGTCCCCTCCCGTTACGGCTGGTCTGCACCGCCAACACCGACCGGATGGCCAGCGTCACGTGGATCCACTGGCGACACTCGGCGGAGTTCCCGACCTACGGACTGCGCGACCTCGAACCCGTGAGTGCTCATGACACACTCTCGGCAAGGAGCCTGCCCATCGCCCTTCGAGCCCCTTTGGGATCGAGGTGACCGGAAGCGTAAGTAGCCGCGAGCAGGTCCGCGGGGAGGAGAGAGTCGTACTTCTCGCGAAGCCTGTTCTTGACGCCCTCGGCCATCACGATTCCTGACGGAGGGTCCGATGCCTCCAATGGCTCGAGGATCTCGCGCATTTCCCGGGGGGACTTTCCCATGACCTGGAGCGCGATGCCATCGTGGCTGACCTCGAGCCCCCTGCCCTCAAGGAGGATCCGGATGGTGTGCATCGCGAGATCGCCCATCCACGGGAAGAGGAGTGTGTCGGAGCCGCTTGACACGATGCGGGACTTGTCGAGTCCCAGAGCCGCGAAGTTGCCTCGGGCCTCGATGAGGAGACGCCGTGCCGTCGTGTCGAGGTAGGGCGGGACCTCCGAAGAACCGTAGACCCTCACCATCTCCTCCCGCACCCGATCATGAACGAGGGCACGGCCCCCGCCGAAGAGCGGCGCCCTCCCTCCGGGGGCGGGCACCAGGTCGATGACCAGGCTCTCCGCGTCCACCGAGACGACCTTCCAGCGCCGCCCCGCGAAGATGAGGAAGGCCCCGACCGTGAGGGGGTAGTCGATCGGGAGCGACCCGAGCGTCCTCCCCCCGTGAACGAGTCGGTACTCGTCGGGCGTCATGAAGACCGCGTAGAACGAGTAGTGTCCGACGATGCGCTCCCCGGTCAACCCCAGGGTGAGGGAACCGTCAGATGTCTGGACGAGGACGTCATGCTCGCCAAGGGCACGAAGCAGCTCGGCGAAAGCCCCCTGGTTGACTCCCTTGAACGGGCCTGACACGCAGAGGGCCCGCCATGCCTCCAGGGCCTGGACGCCTCCATACTGGGAGATGAGCGACAGGAGCTGCTGGACCAGGGTGGAGAGGTGCAGGGCGCCCACCCGCGGCGGCTCGTTCCACCGAGCCAGCAGCAGCTGGACCATGGCGATGGTCTGGACGAGCTCGGCGCGCAGGCGGTCCTGGGGCGGCGTGCGGGGCGTGATCTCCCGCTCCCGCACGTAGCCCCGCAGGATCCCCGGCTCTCCTCGGCGCCCGGAGCGCCCGAGACGCTGCCGGAGGCTCGCCACCGAGGGCGGGGTGCCAACCTGGGCGATGCTCGTCACGCGACCAATGTCGATGCCGAGCTCCAGGGTGCTCGTGCAGACTGCGGTCGCCGGACGGCCCCCTTCCTTGAGGATGCGCTCCACGTCCTCGCGGAGCTCCTTCGAGAGGTTCCCGTGATGGGGGTAGAACTCGTTCGGGACGCGCTCCCGCTCGCACAGTCGCGCCAGGAGATCGGCGTACCGCTCGACGCGGTTCCGGCTGTTGGCGAAGACGAGATTGCTCGTCCCGCGGAGAGTCTTGAAGAGGTGTTCGACGATGGCGATCTCGTCGCCCGTGGGCTCCTCGGACTCCGATGGCTCCTCTCCCACCACCTTGGGCATCGGATCTGCGGCGACGTAGCCACGGACCTGGAGCTTGAGCTCCTGGGCCTCTCCGGCGGCCTCGATGACCCGAACCGCTTCTCCCCGGCCCGGCCGGAGGAACTCCGACGCCATGGCCATGTCGCCCAAAGTGGCGCTGAGCCCGATCCTGGGGACCCGACGGCGGAGGACGAGTTCAACCCTGTGGAGCAAGGACTGGAGCTGTCGGCCGCGCTCGGACCCGATGAAGGAGTGCAGCTCGTCGATGACCACGTGCCCGAGCCCCGAGAAGACCTTCCCCACCTTGAGGCCGTGGATGACGAAGAGGGCCTCCAACGACTCGGGGGTGATGAGGAGGATCCCCGAGGGCTCCGCGAGGAGCTTCTTCTTGCGACCACCGTCCACGTCTCCGTGCCAGCGGTGCACCGGGATCTCGAGGTTCTCGCACAGCCGATCGAGCCGCTCGAACTGATCGTTGATGAGAGCCTTGAGCGGGCTCACGTAGAGGACCCGGACGCTTCCCTCGGACTTCCCGACGAGCATGGAGACGATGGGCAGGAAGGCGGCCTCGGTCTTCCCGCTCGCCGTCTGCGCCGCGAGGATGACGTCCTCGCTCCCCCCGAGGATGGGATCGACGGCCGCCTCCTGGACGTCGCGCAGATCCGTCCAGCGCTGCTCCCAGATCCAGCGGCGGACCTTCTCGTGGAGCTTCCCGAAGGCCGCGGAGGGGGAACTCGCCGCCCCGGGGCTAGAGCCGGAAGGAGGAGAGGTCATCATCGCCGCGTCCCGGTAGCGGGGGAATCTGGGGCGAAGCAACCGCCCCGCCGGGGCCTCCGATCTCCTCCTCGCCGGGGAGGGGCTCGAGATCGGGGTTGCTCTCGGTCGGGACCTGGACGCCGCCGAGCAGGTCCTTCCAGTTGGCGCCGGGGTTCTGCTCCAGGACGGAGAGGAAGTCGGCGAAGGCCTTGATCGAGTTCCGGGGAGTCCGGAAGTAGGAGTCCCCGATCCTCTTGGAGCAGTGCTCCAGGAAGCCGTGGAGCGCTTCGTCCGGGACGAGGTAGGCCTTCTCGTCGCCGCTGGCATAGACGTGGCGGATCTTCCCGAGGAGGACGTAGAGGTCCTCCGGGGTGAGGTTGGGAAGGCGCAGAACGGGCCCGCTCATGTCCACGAGGCCGTCCCGGGCGAAGGTGTTCTCGGCGAGGCGCGACTGGAGCGCCTGGTAGCTGTAGAGGCCCTTCCGGGTGTCCATCAGGAACTCCGGAGTCCCTCCCTTCACGAAACCCAGCGACTCGGCGGAACCCTGGAAGCAGTCATTCACGATGCGCAGCACCTGCTCGTAGTTGGCGTTGCGGGCCTGGGTGTGGGCGAGCTTGTAGAGGTTCACCATCTCGTCGAGGCAGACGAGCACGCCGCTGAACCCCGCCAGGCGGACGAACCGGGCAAAGAGCTTCAGGTGGTCGTAGAAGCTCGCGTCCTCGATGATGGTCCGTACCCCGAGCGCAGACCGGGCGTCGGTCCTGGTCGTGAACTCGGCCCGGAGCCACCGGAGCGCGTCGGACATGAGCTGCTCGTTGCCCGTGTCGTGGCCCTTCCAGTAGGCCGCGACGACCGCGGCAAAGTCGTAGCCGCCCACCATCTCCGACAGGTCTCGAAGGCGCTCCTGGATGACCTTCTCCGGGCTGACGCCCCGCTCTCGGGCCTCCGTCATGGCGGTGCTCACAAACCTCTCCACGACGCTCGGAAGCGCCCCTCCGTCGGGTTTCGCACGGGTGGACAGGTTCCGCATCAGCTCTGCGTAGAGCGAACGGGCCTGGCCGCCCGTCGCCTGGAGGCGGCGGTCCGGGGTCAGGTCCGCGTGGGCCGTGACGAGCTTCTTCTCCATGGCCACGGCGCGGACCAGGTGGAGGAAGAAGGTCTTCCCCGAGCCGTACTCCCCGATGACGAACCGGATGGCCGAGCCTCGGTCCGCGATTCGGTCGATGTCCTGCAGGAGGGCCTCGATCTCCCTGGCCCTGCCGACCTGGATAAGATGCTGTCCCACGCGGGGCACGACCCCGGCCCGAAGCGACTGCAGGACCGCATCCCGGTCCTTCGCGCGGATCTTTCTCGGCTCGGTCATCGCAGGAACTCGCTCAGGGCCACGGCGTTCACATCGATCGGATCGTCCCCCTCGCAGAGGGGCTCCCCGCATCTCTCCAGAGCCGTCTCGTTCAGAACATCCAGCGCACCGTCGGGCAGCAAGCCCACCTCCGAGGCCACCCTCTCGAGGTCGGGGCGGCTCCACTGCGGTTTCGCGGCAAGGCCGCGGAGGAGTCGGCTGTGCGCGGCGTCGAAACCCTCGACGAGGTCCTCTTGGACCGACTCGGCGGGTTCCGGTGCTGCCGGCGCCTCGCACTCCTCCGAGGCGAAGATACCGCTCAGGAGGCTGGCCACGGCGGCCGTTTCCCGGAGTTTCACCTCGACGGCCTCCATATCGATGGTCACACGGCCGACGTCCGCGGGCTTCTCCGAAGCCGGCGGCTGAGGGACTGCGAAGGTCCGCGCCGGTGCCCCGGCCACGAAGACCGAGACCGGCCCGACGTCGGGAGCCGTTGGCCGGCTTGCGTGGGCGTGGGCCCGACTGAAGACTTCCTGCTCCGGGAGCCCCATCGCCTTGAAGAGCTGTCCGAGGACCTTCACCTCCGCCGGCTCGAACCGCCCGTCGGCCCCGGCGACGGACACGAGCAGGTTGGCGAGAAGGTCGCGCTGGCCCTCGGGGACCTCGATGAGCCGCTTCTTCACTCCGCCCATCCCCGGGGGAGACGCCGCGAGGTGGCGAAGGTGCGCCCGCAGACGGGTCCTCTCGGGCGGGGAGAAGTCCATGGACGACTCGAGGTGCTCCTCGAGGTGGTCCATCTCCTCGGGGCTGACGGCCCCGTCGGCGGCGGCCACGACCGAGGCCAACCGTAGAAGGAGCGAGCCGGCGAGGTAGGACGGCGTCGGGGCCTTGAGGGAGGGCTGCGTCTCCCGGAAGAGGACGACCTTCTCCCCTTTTCCCGGCGCGGCACCCCCGAACCTCACGTCGGGCTCCAGCCCGATGCCCTCCCGTTCCAGGACCTGCGCCAGGGCGACGGCGTCCGCCTTCCTGAGCTTGTTGCCCGCCACCCCGGGCCATCGCGCGAACAGGTCCTTCCCTTCGACCACGACGTGGTCCTTCCCGGCGAGGGAGGTGTCCACCCACTCGAGGAGCGCCTTTCCTCCCGCCGTCTCCCTAGGGGACACGAGCCCCTCCGGGAGAAGCGCCGCGGCGGCCAGGGTGCCCGCGGCCCTGGGACTGCGGTTCACGAACCGGCTGTAGGCATCAAGCTCGTCGGCACAACGGTCGGCGAGCTCGGCCAGGTCGTGGATGGGGCGGCTCAGCCGGTCGATGTCGGGAAGGCCATCCACGACTACCTGCTGGGGCCGCGGGATCCCCGAGCAGGCCGGGTTGTACTCCACCCTCCACTTCACGGACCTGGCCGCGACACGGAGCCCCTCGGCGTAGGCCTGCGAGTAGCGAATGAGGAAGATCTTCCGGAACTCTTCGGGGCATCGTCGCGCCGGAGTCCGGAATCTCACCTCCGGGTGGTGCAGGAGCCACGCGAACGCCCACTCGCCGGGAAGCGGCTTCCCCTCGGAGATGAATGTTCCGATGGCCTTCTTCAATCTCGGAGGGATGCCCCACCCTCGCCCTTCCAGGGGCGTCGAGGGTGCGGCAGCCTCGGGTGCCGGCAGGATGAATTCCACGAAGTCGAGGAACTGCCCGGAGTAGGAGCGGAAGGAGCCGTTGCTCCCGTTGAGTTCGCGAAGCCGCCGCACCTCGTCCAGCAGGGCTCGTGTCTCGGCGACCAGCGTGGCGCTCCGGCTCCGGTCGCCGAGGATGCGCCTCTCGATGCCGTAGAAGTGCAGGAACACGTGTCCGATGCCGATGCCCGGGTCGTTCCTCCCCTGCTCCATCCATTCGATGTGGGCGGCACGGGCCGCAGGAGTGAGCGTGGAATAGGAAGGCCAGTAGCTCATCGTGGCCCCGGCCCGGTCGGGACTTGTGAAGTTGGCCGGCAGCTTCGGGTCAATGAGGGCCGGCTCCGCGTCCCACTCCGACGAGAGGCTGGGCAGTCCCTCGCCGAAGTAGTACCCGCCGCCGGGGAGTTCCCTCCCGCCGATTCGCACCGAACTCCCCGGAGGGACCCAACAGTCCTGCTCTCTTGCCTTCCCTTCCTTCTTGGACCGGGTCCCGAAGCCGACTCCATCGAACGTGACGGAGTCCTCCTCGGGTTCCCTCCCCCGCGTCAGGGAGCTGCCCCCGACCTTGACCTCAACCCTCAAGCCGTACCCGAGGTTGACCGCGAGGGGAACTGTCCCAGGAAGGGGCTCGACTCTGACGGGCTCTCGGCCTGGACCGGGTTCCGGGGGCGAGTAGCTCACGGGCCTCTCCGGGGCCGTCGCCGGCACGCTCTCCCCCCTTGGTGGCGGCCGGTCAGGCACCATCCTCGAAGGTTCGGTGCCAAGCCTGTCGAGGCACGCCTTTGCGTCCACGTGCTGGAGGTTCACCGCGAAGAACTGCTCCCTCGTCGCGTAAAGAGCGTGGACACGGCGGGTCTCCTCCTGCCCCGTCGCCGGATCCAGGTCCCGGACCCACGCCCGCACCGAGATCGCCTTCGTGTGATTCGTGTAGAGCGAGTGGAACGCCTCGTAGGCGGTTCGGAGCGTGGCTTGCACGAGGGCCGCCTCGAAGAGCGCTCGATGGTCCGCCTTCTTCATCGCGGTCGGCCGCACCTCGTCCCCACGCGCCACGTACCTGTACTCGGCCACGGACGGGATCGCCCGCTGCGGCGGGAGCATCACGTCCACGACCAGCGTCCCCCTGGGCGCGTCATACACGGCGGTATACTCCCGCGGGAAGCAGTCCGGGTAGGTCGAGCGCTCGAAGACCCCGCGCACGTACTCCTCGATGGCAGAGGCCTCGCCCGCATCGAACCGCCGGCGAAAGTCCTCCACCTCCCGATTGCGCTCAGCCTGTCCTTCTTCGTACCGCGCCTTCTGACGCCAGTGGGACTCCCATGACTTCTTCCTGGCCTCCTCCCAGGCTCGCACCTGGCTCTGCCATCGCTCTTCGTGAGCGCGGGCCTTCTCCTGATCTCCCTGCAGGATCTCCGCTTCAAGGGCAAGTCGTCGCCTCTTGAGTGACGGCAAGAGCCACTCCCAGAAGCTCGGCTTGGGAATCGAAGAGGGTAGAGGTGAAGGTGGTTGGACGGGGTGGGGGGGCTCGAACGAGAACGGCGGGAACGGCGCCGTGTCCATGAGCTCCGCCCACTCGAGCCTGGGACTCGTCTTGAGGGCGGCCGGCAGGAGCGAACCCAGGGCCGTGAGCGTCTCCTGAAGACTCTGGTTCGCCCGCTCCGCATCGTCCTTCGCCCGATCGCGGGCGTCCGTCTTGGCGGCGGCGATCCGCTGCCGGATCTCCTGCTCGTCCCACTTGAGGAGGAGGTTCTTCGCCTTGCCTCGGACTTCCGCGTCGGACTTCCCCTGGACCGTCCGCACCTCGTTCAAGCAGGAGTTCCGGACGGTCGCGACGTAGACGGGGACGGAACGCCGCCGTCCCGACGGAGTCATCCAATCGACCGTGACCCCAATGGTGTGGGACCTTCGCTCGATTTCAGCCCGGATCGCCCGCTCGTCCTCTTCCGACCCCATCGGCACCCCACCGTTCAGCGCCCGTCTGCTCCGATTCTCTCCTTCAGCAGCCGGAGGAACTCCCTTCATTGCAGCACCCACCATCATCGACGTGATGGTTGCTCACGGGAAGGACAATCGTGATTCCCTGCCACCCACACTCGTGGGTACATCGACTTCCTGGCGCTCATTGTCCATGGAGACTGCGAGCCGGCATCTTCGTCATGAAAACTGTCAGTCGAAGCGTGGAGGTTCCCCGCCTGCGGCCGGAGGCACTGAGGGAGCAGTGTCCATTCCGACGCCAGATTCTGCCCCTCGTGAACAGGTCAGGCCATGCCGCAGGGGGGAAAGTGCCAGCAGACTCAAGTGAAGACGGTGGTTGACCTGGGTGGACTCGCGTCCTAGCATGGCCGTCGGATGGGCCGGCAAGGTGAGGGCATTGTCATGATGAGATTCCGGGGCGCATCTCCTGATTCCTCTCGACCGAGGTGGCGGTGGGCGCTGCGTTCCATAGCCAACTGCGGACTCATGGTGCTCCTCGCCGCATCGCCGGGCAGTTCCGAGGGCGCGGAAGAGAGTGCTCCCTCCTGGGAGGTCTACACCAGCCCCTTGAACCGCACCCCGTATGAGATCCATGTGGACCGGAAGGCCCGGACCAAGACCTTCGTGGGGCCCACGGGGGAGACCTTTGGCTCCATCGAGGAGATCCTCGCCGCCGAATCGAGCGGGCTGAGTCCCTTGCAGCGGGTCGTCGCCCCCTCCCTCTGGGGCCACCTGCAGTCCCCCACGCCCTCGGGGGACCTGGTCCCGGTCACCATCGTCCTTCGCAACCAGCCCGCCCACGACGCGAGCCAGGTCGCACGGGAGCGCCATGCGCCTCGGCTCGCCGAGGCCCTCGGCAGGGCGCGGCGGATCCTCGGGCGCCTGGAGCCCCTCCTTCCCTCGCCCGAGGTCCGGAAGCGGATGACCCTCCGTCAACTCATGGAGGCGGAGGGCGCGCTCCTCACGGTCGAGGAGAAGGCCGAGTTGAAGGCCGTTCGCGAGGAAGTCCGCGCCACGCTGGGGATCCTGCGGTCCGAGGTCCTGGCTCAGGCACGTTCCCAAGCCCAGGCGGACAAGGCCCCCATCGTGGCGTGGCTCGCCGCCACGCCCGGGTGCAGGCTCGTCGGGGACTCCACCATCCTCAGCGCGGTCTTCGCCGAGGTCCCGGGCCACGTGATCGAAACCATGGTGGAGACCTTCCCGGAGATTGCCCGCGTCTCACCTATCGGCCGGGCCGAAGCGACCATGAACACCAGCACGGGGACCATCGGCGCCTCCGACTGGTGGAACGCCGGGTACAACGGGAGTTCCTCGACGAAAGTGGCGGTGGTGGACTCCGGGGTTGACTCGGGACACCCGGCCCTTTCGAGCGTGGTCTCCGACGCCGCAGTCCACCTCGCCTACGGGAAGCTATTGTCGGTCTTCAACGACAGTTCCACGAGTACCGACGACCTCCACGGGCATGGCACCCATGTGGCCGGAACGGTGGCAAGCACTGACTCCACCTACCGGGGAGTGGCCTACGGCGGTTTAGTGATGGGCGCGAAGTGCCTGTTCAGGACCACCACCGGAGGCGCCGGCGGGGTTGACCCCGACATCTTCAGCGCCATGGACTGGGCGACGGACAACGGCGCCGACGTCTTGAACCTGAGTCTCGGGGGCTCCTCATCGAACGGCGGGGAGAGCGACATCGCACACTTCTGCGATGCCGTTGCGTACGGCCTTGTCATCCCCGTGGCGGTGGCCAGCGGGAACTCGGGCTCAAGTTCCGGAACCGTGGGAACTCCCGGGGACGCCTACAACGTCATCACCGTCGGCAACTTCGATGACTGGGACACGACCGGCCACTCCGACAACATCTTGTCCTCCTCCAGCAGCAGGGGGCCCACTTCGGATGGAAGGCGGAAGCCCGACTTGAGCGCGCCGGGGGAGGACATCGCTTCCTGCAACAACACCTGGGAAGGTGCGGGCTCCGACTTCGTGAACAACTCCGGCACCAGCATGGCGTGCCCCCACGTCGCCGGCTCCTGCGGCATCCTCCTTGACTACGCCTCGTCCTGGTCCCCGGAGGCGCTGAAGGCCCTTCTCGTCACCACGCCAAGGAACACGTCACCGTACCCGACCTCCCCCGACAACAACTGGGGGTACGGCGGCTTGAACCTCGCCTCCGCCTACGCGCACCGGGCCTCCATCTACGAGGGGACGCTGACGAAGACCGGACCGGAGTTCGTCTTCCTGAAGCTGGGCTCCATGACTGCGGGGGACAGGTCCACCCTCGTCTGGAACCGCCACGTGACCTCGAACAACGCCTCCGCACCGACGGTGTACTACTCGCTCCTCGACCTTGATCTCTACCTCTACGACGAAGCAACGGACACCGAGCTCGACTACAGCCTCTCCGGGCTCGAGCCCGTCGAGCAGTGCTCCGTCTCCTCGACGGTCTCCTCTCCCGTCGCCAAGGTGTACCGATACGACTCCTTCCCCTCGGCCTTCTCGACGGAGTACTTCGCCTTTGCGTCCGAGACGACGACCTCCCCGACCCTGGCGGATCCCCCCGAACTTGCCTGCACCTTCACTTCGCTGCCCTCCTTCGTGGCCGCGTCCACGTCCTTCACCGTCACGGTCCAGGTCACCAACCAGGGGGACATCCGAGCCTTCTCGCCGGAAGTCACCCTGTCCATCCCGACCGGCTACACGGTGCTCTCGGGCGCCAATCCGAGGACGCTGTCCAACCTGTCGGCGGGCGCGTCGACCAGCGTCTCTTGGACCGTGCAGTCTCCCTCCTCGGGAGGCACCGCCACCTTCGACGCCGAGGCCTGGACCATCTCCTATGGCGAGCTCTTCTATGGGGACACGGTCTCCCAGGCCATGGCCACCGATTCGGCGGCTCCAACCGGGTCGGTGGCCCTGGATGCCGGTGCCGCCGCCTCCCAGGATCTCGACGTGACCCTCTCCATTAACGCCACGGACGATCGCTCGGGGATCGCCGAGATGCGGATCCGCAACCAGGGCGATTCCTGGCCCGCCTGGACGGCCTTCAGCGCCACCGTGGCCAGGACCCTTCCGGAGGGCGAGGCGGAGAGGACCGTCGAGGTCCAGCTCCGGGACGCCGTGGGGAACGTCTCCGCCACCCTCTCGGACTCCATCTACCACGACCTGACTCCTCCCACGGGTTCGGTCGTCGTCGGAGGCGGAGCCGCCTACACCAATGCTAGGCCTACGCCGTTGACCCTGGACGCCTCCGACGGCGTGAGCGGGGTCCAGGACATGCGCTTCAGGACCGATGGCGTGAACTGGGGCAGCTGGATCCCCTACGCGGCATCGACCTCCCTGGACCTCGGGTCCGTTGACGGCGCCAAGACCGTCGATTGCCAGTTCCGGGACCGGGCACTGAACGTCTCCTCCACGGTCCAGGACGGCATCGTCTACGACGGCACCGCCCCCACGGGGACTCTTTCCGTGGAGGACGGCGCCTTCTTCACCGGCACCTCGACGGTGGATCTCACGATCTCCGGACTCGATTCCCTCTCCGGCCTGGAGGGGATGCGGTTCCGGGGATGGGCCGCTGACAGCGACACGTGGTCGTCCTGGGTGCCCTTCTCGACCTCCCACACCATGGTGCTGAACGCCGCACAAGGGCTCCTGACCATCGGACTCCAGGTCCGGGACTATGCCGGGAACATGTCCACGGTCGCCTCCGACGGGATCTACTTCGACGCGACCCCGCCTACCGGGACCGTCCTCCTTCTCGACGACAGGGCCGCCATCAACACCACCGCGATCCAGGTCCAGATGTCCTGGAGCGACGTCGGTTCCAGCGTGGAGGCCTACCGCCTGCGCAACGAGGGCGGTTCCTGGACCGACTGGGCTCCTCCCACCGCCGTCCTCCCCTGGGACCTTCCTGCGGCAGACGGAGTCAAACGCGTCGAGGTCGAGTTCCGGGACCTTTGCGGACTCGTGTCCAGCACCCTCTTCGACGAGATCCTCCTGGACACCGTTCCCCCTGTGGGGTCCTTCGCCCTGAACGGCGGGGCCGGGTACCTGCTTCCCTGGGAGGCCCTCGAGGCCGTCACCACCTCCGAGGACACCCCCGATGGATCCGGTGTCGACGGTTACCGGTACTCCACGGACGGTGGGGAGACCTGGTCCGCCTGGTCGGACCTGGCATCGGACGGCGTCCATGAGGTGACGCGCCCGGGTGCGGTCCACCAGGTTGAGGTCCTGGGGCAGTTCCGCGACGCCGCCGGGAACGAATCCGTTGCCAGCGCCGAGTCCATCTACTTCCTGAAGGGAGACCCCCAGCGGCTGACCTTCACCCCGAACATCCGCGGGACGACCGAGCCGGGGGGCGACCATGACGCGTTCACGGTGGACCTCGGCCCCGGGGATCTCCTCGACTTGAAGGTGTCCGCCAAGAGCAGCATCAAGAAGGGGGACTTCCAGCTCCTCGTGGACGTGTACGCTCCCGACGGGACGAAGGTCGTGGACGGCCTCTACCCCTCCAGCTCCAAGAAGGTCGGCGTGAAGAAGTTCCCGGCTCCCGTGGCGGGCCAGTACTGGGTGGTCCTGCGCCCTCTGGGGGCGGACCTCGACGCGGGCGCGTACTACACCCTGAAGTCCAAAGCCCGGATGTCGAAGACCCGTCGCGTGATCGCGGGTTCGGTGACTCCTGCCGGGGTCCCGCCGTCCGCCGTTGTCCAGATTACCGCTGCGGATCGCGAACAGCTCAGCGGCACGATCCAGATGGCGGTCCTGGAGTCGATCGAACTCCACGGGCCCAACGACTGGACCGACCCGGTGTCGTTCACGTCCAAGGGCTACAAGCGGACCCTGCCCTCCCGCACGCTCGGCTCTGGGTCGGGGACCTACGACCTCGAGCTCTTCGGCAATGGGCTGGCCTCCTACAAGTTCCTGCTGAAGCCGCCGGTCCAGGACAAGGCCTTGACGGAGGAGGAGGAGTAATCCGGAGGCTGCACCTCTCCAGCGGTTCATCCGAGGACACCAGTCAGGAGATGGGACTGCCGGCCATGGCGAAAACCTCGCGGCCCCCTCTCGTGACGGCTCGGAGGTTGGCCCGATGGGAGCCCGACTCGGAGATGGGGCCGTCTAGAGGTATGCTCTTTGGAGTAGACGGTCCGTCGTATCGATGCCCCTGTTCGTATACGACTGAGGAACTGATGGCCACAGCTGCCCAGGTGAAGGCTCTGATCCGCACGTACGCTGAACGCGACGACGACCGGTTCTTCACGGTCGCGCTGCAAGTCGCTGCCCATGCTGCGCGGACCGGGCACACGAAGTTCGCTCAGGAGCTGAAGCAGGTCATCGAGGAGGCTCAGTCCCGGGCAAGGTCCGCACCACCCGCACCCGGCGCAAAGATCGTCTCGATCATCCAGCCCAGGGGTGAGTTGGCTGGCCTACTTACCGTCGAGTACCCGAAGCAGCGACTCGCGAGCATGGCGCTGGACGACTCAGTCCGCCAGAGGCTGGACCGAGTTCTCCTTGAACAGAGGCACCAAGGTCGCATCCGGGAGCATGGGTTTGGTCCGATGCGCAAGCTGCTCCTGGTCGGGCCACCCGGGACCGGGAAGACGATGACCGCGGGGGTGCTCGCGGCCGAACTGGGACTCCCACTTTTCACCATCCAACTGGATGGCCTGATCACGAAGTACATGGGGGAGACAGCAGCCAAGCTGAGGTTGATCTTCGATGCGATCCGGCAGACGCGGGCGATCTACCTCTTTGACGAGTTCGATGCCATCGGAGGCAAGCGCGTGGCATCGAACGATGTCGGCGAGATCCGCCGTGTGCTCAATTCGTTCCTTCAGTTCCTGGAGCAGGACACCTCCGAGAGTCTTATTCTCGGAGCAACGAACCACCCTGAACTTCTAGATCGCGCCCTGTTCCGACGATTTGACTCAGTCATCGAGTACGACCTCCCTTCACCCATAGTTGCCCAATCGGTGATGAAGGCACGGCTCTCCCTGCTCGACACCTCGGAGATCGACTGGAGAGCGTCTGTTGGTGGCGCGAAGGGACTCAGTCACTCAGACGTGGCACGCGCCTGTGAGAGCGCCGCCAAGGACGCCATCCTTGCACACAAACTGAAGATCGAGACGGACGCGCTCCTTCGAGCGCTGAACGACCGAAGGGCTGTTCAAGGCAGGTAGTGCCCAGGAGGGGAGCGCGTGCCGGCTCCGCGGGATCGTCGCCACATCGTGCTTCCGGGGCAACCACAGACTGAGCCCTACAAGCCTTGGCCCAGGGGCGGCAGCAGCCCGCTCCCACCGCTGCCTCCCCACCTACGACGCAGGCATGCGACCCGGCTGAAGGCCGAAGTCGAGCAGGCCAAGGAAGACGCTGACCTTCGACGGAAGGCAGCGGTGCAAGCCGGCTTCGAGCGAACCGTCAACGCGATCACTCTGGCGTTCGTGAGCCCTCCGGGGTTCGACCTAGAACTTGGTTCACTTGAGAGTCAGCGGAAAGGCATCGAGCTCCTGTCCGTACAGGCAGAGCAGCGGGCGGACGGCGACCTCTCTCAGCGCGCGGTGGTGAGGGTTCCGGATGAAGAGGTGGGCTTCTTCCTCAAGCGATTTGAGGCATTCGCAACCGAGAAGACCAAGGAGAAGGGCAACCCGAAGCACCAGCAGATGGTGCAGCGTATCGCCGCGGTTCGGCTCGCCACACTCAGGGAACTATGGACTGACTCAGCCCCTTACCCCGCCGACGGAGCGGTCGTCTGGTGGGAGATCTGGCTTCGAAGGCGGGACGGCATGGAAGAAGGTCGACTTGCGTCCTTCGCGGAGACTGCAGGAGTCGCGCTTGGTGCGAGCAGGCTCGGTTTCGAAGATCGGACTGTAGTACTGGCGCGAGCCACGCCTGAGCAACTCGCTGCCTCGGTTGATGTCTTGGGTGACATCGCGGAGGCCCGTCTGGCCAAGGAGTCACCGAGTTTCTTCGAAGAACTCCCCCCTACAGAGCAAGCCGAGTGGACAGCGGATCTCCTTCAGCGCATGTCCGCCCCCAGAGCGGACGCCCCTTCGGTGTGCGTGCTCGATACGGGCGTGCACCGCGGACATCCCCTCCTTCAGGGTGCGACCGCGGCCACCGACGTCCAATCATGTGATGTCGCTTGGGGCGTTGATGATCACCACGGTCACGGGACTGAGATGGCAGGGCTTGCACTTCTGGGTGACCTGGGCCCCCATCTTGCGGGTGGCGCCGCTGTCCCCGTGAACCACCGACTGGAGTCAGTGAAGATCCTGCCCCCGGTCGGACTCGCCCCTACTCCCCCCGAACTCTATGGCGCTCGCACGGCTCAAGCGAGCAGTCTCGTGGAGATTCAGGCACCGGCTCGATCGCGCGCCTTTCTGATGGCAGTGTGCTGCCAAGACACTCGAGACCGAGGGTTACCGACGTCATGGTCGGCGGCAGTGGATGCATTGGCATCCGGCAGGACTTTTGATCCCTCAACTCAGGGCCTTGTGTACATAGATGCTCACGCTCCGGCAGACGGGCGGCTCTTCGTCCTTGCTGCAGGGAATGTTGATGACCTCGCACTCGAGCACCTGGACCGAAGCGACCTGGAGGTCGTACACGACCCCGGGCAAGCCTGGAATGCGCTGACGGTCGGAGCGTTCACGGAGCGCGGTGTAATTCAAGATCCGGGATACGAAGACTGGCGCCCAGTCTCAGCACCGGGAGGCCTCTCTCCCTACAGCGCGACGTCAATCTCGTTTGGTAGCCAGTGGCCCTTGAAACCGGATGTTGTGTTTGAAGGCGGCAACGTCGGACATAACGGAGCCGGGCAGTTCCAGGCAGGTCTCCCGTCTCTGTCGCTCCTCACAACCTACCGGCGGCCAGCGGTCGGACACTTCGTCTCATCCTGGGCCACCAGTGCGGCGGCAGCCCAAGCTGCCAGAATGGCCGCACGCATTCGCCATCAGTATCAGGAACTCTGGCCAGAGACTGTCCGAGCGCTTATCGCGAATTCTGCACGCTGGACTCCGCAGATGAGGGCTCTATTGGGCAGTTCCGCAACTGCTCGTGCCAAGGAGAACCTCGTCCGGAGATTTGGTCTCGGGGTTCCAGACGAGAGCCGGGCTATGTACAGCGCTCGAGATGCGCTGACCCTGGTCTCGCAGTCAGTCATCAGGCCATTCGAGGATGGTGCCCTGCGCGAGCTTCACTTCCATGCCCTTCCGTGGCCCAGAGAGGAGCTCGCCCATCTCGGTGAGATGCCCGTCTCGCTGAGGGTCACCCTCTCCTACTTCGTTGAGCCGAACCCTGGAAGGCGAGGGTGGAAGTTGCGCCACAGTTACGCTTCGCATGGATTGAGATTTGAGGTGAAGGGAGCATTTGAAGAGGTCGACCACTTTCGTGCTCGCCTGAATCGGTTGGCTGTCGAAGAGGAGACTGAGCGCCCCACGACAGAGGACTCCGGAGACGGGTGGTTTCTAGGCCGGACCCTTCGCACCCGCGGATCGCTGCACTCCGATGTCTGGCAGGGGACAGCGGCGGATCTGGCCGAGCGGGGGCAAGTCGCGGTTTTTCCCGTGTCTGGTTGGTGGAAGGCGCAACAGAAGCGAGATCGCAGCGAGATCGGCGCCAGGTATGCGTTGATCGTGACGATCGAGTCTCCTAGTGTCGATGTCGACATCTGGACTCCGGTAGCCCAACTCGTGGGCGTTCCTGTGACATCGCATTAGGAGAACCTGGTAGCGATTCCGGTTCCTCACGTTTCCCTGATCCGTCTGTTGATCCGCTAGGGGGCCGAGCCTGCCATCCGGGACCTGCCCCCCCATTTGGCGAGACCGAGCAAGGCAGGAGTGACGCCGGAGGGGCAGAACGAGCCGGTGGGGATGCGGGTGGGGTAGGGGAATCGAATGGCACGAGTGGTCGGGCGACCTGGGAGCGTCACAGCCCTCGAGGCCGATGTTGACGCAAGGCGGCAAGAGGCGGTCGGTTGCCTTGGAGTGTTCGGCCGTGTCCTCAGCGCCGTCCTGGGTCAGAGTCGAATCGAGACCCGATCACGGGGCATGCTTCGGGCTGGCGCGTATGGGGAGACTCGTGTGGCCGAGGAGCTAGAGCTCCTCCCGGACTCCTACTGGGTCATCCACGATGTCCGCCTCCGGTCGACAAGCCCTATGAAGTTCGATGGCAAGGGGCTCTTCACAGCCCAGGTGGACCACCTCGTCGTGGGCCCCACGGGGGTGTTCGTGATCGAGGCGAAGTGCTGGTCCACGGACCTGGCGTCCGCCGACTTGCCCTTCAGCCCTTTCGACCAGGTTCGACGGGCCGGCTACCTGTGCTACAGGCTCCTGAAGGAGAATGTGGGAGAGACCAAGGTCCAGCAGATCATCGTCTCCGTCGGGGCGCCTCTCAGGAGGGTCAACGACCACCACGTCCAACTCGTTTGGCCTAACGGGTTGGTGCGCTGGATCGTGGGTGGCAGGGATAGGCTCCCTTCAGTTCGGGTAGACGCCATTGCGAACTATCTGGCGGGACTGGTCGGCACCTGAGTCCTCGCCCGGAGTGGCGACCACCGAGATTACAGACTCTCTGGGAACGAGGACTAGCCAGGCCTCCTGCGACGGACGAGCACAGAGAAGCAGCCATCCCCCATTGAGGCGACTGGCCTCGGTGTGGCATGCTCAACGAACAGCGCACTCTCCCGTGCGCAACCGAGGGAATTCCATGAGCGTACTCGTGATCCCGTCCTTCATCAGAAGCCGCTGGGATCGGAAGTGCCTTGATCGCCTGTTGCAGAGCGTCCGCGAGCAGTCCGTTCCCTTCGACCGTGTGTACGTCGTGGACGATGCGAGCCCCGCGGAGTGGGAGGTCGATCCCGGTCTCGCGGAGCGCATCCGCCTCGACAAGAACGGCGGGCCCGCCATGGCCCGGAACGTCGGGATCGACCGCGCACTCGCCGATGGCGCTGAGCATGTCCTCTTCACGGACCACGACTGTGTTCTCGACCGGGCCTGGAACGAGCACATGGTCCGTTTCCTCGAGATGACGACGTTCGGAGCCGTCGGCGGGATGACCTACGCCCTCGGATCGACGCTGCTCGACCACTACCACGACCTGAACGGAACCCTGAACGGCAAGTGGCTCCTCCCGGGCCGAAAGGAGCTCTGGTACATGCCGTCCCTCAACTTCGGCATGAAGGCCGAAGTGGCGAGGGACTTCACGTTCGACGAGCGGTTCCCCACGGCCGCGGGCGAGGACGTCGACATCTGCCTGCGCATCCGGAGCAAACACCGGATCGGGTTCTGCCCCGGCGCCAGGCTGTGGCACGACTTCGGCTACCGCTCCACCCTAACGGGACTCCCGCGGTTCGTCCGGCTGTTCATGAAGTACAAGAGCTCCAGCGCGACGCTTTACGACGGGCACACGGTCCTGCTCTGGGACTCGTCGGAGTCCATCTATGAGGGGAATGCACATGAGCCTCATCTATAGGAAGCGCGCGAATGCCCCGAGCCTCACGCACTGGATGTACGACTACTACGGGGAGTTGAAGCCGTTCGCCCGCCGCATCGACCGGAAGATGGCGGTGCTCCCGCTCGTGTTCCTGAAGTCGCTCGAGTGGGCGATCTACCGGTGGTACCGGACCCCGATCCGGCGTTTCTACGGCGTGAAGGGCAACGAGCTGATCTACATGATCACGCGCCGGTGCGGCGAGCGCTGCCCCAAGTGCAACATCCCGGCGAACCCCGAGTTGAACCCCGATCACCTCGCTTTGGACCACTTTCTCGAGTGCCTGCGCCGGCTCCACGAGAACCTCTACCAGGTGACGCTCACGGGTGGCGAGCCGATGATCTTCCGCGAGGATCTCCTTCGCATCGCCGAGGAGGCCCGGATGCTCGGGGTCCCCATGGTCGTAGTGACCGCCGGAGCCCTGCTGACGGAGCCGTTCCTCCGCCGGTACGGGGAGCTGCGCCATGTGCTCGTCATCTCGCTCGACACCGTCGATCCGGCGAAGTGGAAGGCCTTCCGGGGACGCGATCACTACGAGCGGGTCATGCACAACGTCGCCCTCGCCCGGGAGGTCCTGGGCGACCGCCTTCGGGTCCAGTCGGTCCTCGCCCGGGAGAGCGAGCACGATATCGCTGGCGTTGCCGCGTTCTGCCGGGAACGCGGGATCCGCCACTCGATCCAGCCCTACATGGACTTCGGCGGCACATGGCACGGCGTCGACGGGTTGAAGGTCGGCGACGAGCCGTGCGCGGCGCGGAAGAACATCTGCATCTACCCGAACGGGGACGTCGTCAAGTGCTTCGACCACCGGCGCATCCCGATTGCCCGGGATCCCCTCGGCAACATCGGGCGCGAGGACATCATCGAGATCCTGTGCCGTAGGCGCGCGACCGAGGTGTCACGCGTGATGAAGACATGCAACCTCCCCTGCAAGCAGATGTCCTGCAACAAGCCCGCCGTCCTCCTCGATGAGGTGCCGGCGTGACGCCTCCCGACCTCATCGTGATCCGAGGGGCGCCGGGCTCCGGAAAGAGCGAGGCCGCGAAGTGCCTGGCGGCGCGTCTCGGCCGTGGCGCACGGGTGGAAGTCGACACGCTGCGGGCGATGATCGTCTCCGTGGACTGGACAGACCAGCGGGAGCACATCGCCGTGCTTTCGCTTTCCGTGAGCATGGTCGCCGGCTTCCTTCGGCTGGGACACCGCCCCGTGATCGTGGTGGACACCTTCAGCGGGGACAAGTTGGGGAGGTTCCTGGATGACGTCGGAGCCGCACACCCTGGAGCATCGGTGCGCCCGTTCTCGCTTGCCCCGAGCAAGTCGGCGCTCCGAGCCCGGGTCGAGGCCAGACCGGAGGGTGGCTACAAGGACCTCCGCGTCTGCGAGAAGCTGAATGCAGATGTCGCCCGCCGGCTCGTTCCTGGAGAAACGCTCATCGACAACTCCTCGCTCACGCCGGAGGAGTCCGTGGATGTGATCATGAGGGCTTGCCAGATTTCCACTCACCTCACTCCCGCCGCAGCGCCCCCTCCGGGAGCTTGAGCTCCCGCCCGTCGGCGGGGGCGGTGTAGGTACCGAGGTCGGTGCGACCACGCCCGGCGTTCCAGAAGAGGACGACGGGGCCCGGTGGCAGGCCGCTGAGCCGGAAGGTGCCGTCCTCCGTCGAGGTCTCCACTCCCATGTAGTGCTCCCCTCCCACCTCGCCCCCGAACCAGGTGCTGAGTGCGGGTTTCCCCTCGGATGTCAGAAGACGGCCGGTGACCTCGAAGCCTTCCTTCACCGTGAGACGGACATTCGATCGGACGAGGTGGACCGTTCCATGGTCTCCACGGATGAGTCACCGGCCGGGGCCCGGTCGTTTCAGGGTATCCGGGAGAGCATCCAGAGGCGGCCTGGGTGCGGGAAGGACCGGTGGCGTCGGGATCGGGGGCCGACGGCTCCTTACGGGCTGAGGTTCCCGGGGAACAGCTTCCCGTCCTTCTCCACCATGCGCCCGCTCCTCTGAAGCCTGTCGAGCGTCATGGAGAGACGCCCTCGGATCTCATCACCCGTGCGGGCGAAGCCGAACTCGCGTGAGGTGGCAACGATCGCGTCGCCGGGCGTTATTCCGTAGGACCTCGCTACGACTGCCTCCAGGCCCGCCGCCAGCTCGACGAAGGAGATCTCGTGGATTCGGGTCCTGCCCCCCGACGAGTCTGTCCCCCTCGGGCGAGCCGACTTGGCTCCGGGCAGGCAGAAGAACTCCCTCTCCCCGTGGTCCCCGCCGATGGAGTCGTCCAGGTAGACGAACAGCCCGTTCCGCACAGCCGTCTTCTGGATTTGGCGAAGGCGATCCTCGATCACCCGGCCGATTCGGCCGCATCGATAGAGAGCGCGGAGCCGCTTCCACACGACCTGTTCATGTACGGGCTGCTCGACCTTGACCACCTCCGCGATCTTCGAGGCGATCTCATTGTCGCTGGCGGAACTGATGTCATGGCGGGGGATGTTTTTGAAGAGGATCCGTTGATAGGGGTCGAAAGCCGAATCCGAAGCGGCCACCTGGACCGTCTCCCTGTACTTCTCGGACGCATCGTCGCCGGACTTCGGTTCGAAGGACGGCACCGTTGCGGACCGCACCTGTCGAGCCCTCTCAAGCGCCTCCTCCACCCTGGCCACTTCGCGGGCCGGATCCAGAATCCACGACCTCGACCAGATGCGGTGGATGGTCCATCCCAGCCCCTCCAGGACACTCTGACGCTGCCAGTCCCGGTCGCGGGCGCTGGGGGAGGAGTGGTAGGTCGCACCGTCGCATTCGATCCCGAGGTCGAACCCCGAACCGTCCTCCGCCTCCACGGCCAGGTCGATGAAGTACCCGTTGCACCCCACCTGGCAGAACACCTTGTGCCCCCGCGAGACGAGGGCCCTGTAGACGGCCTCCTCGAACTCGCTCTCGGGTGCGTCGGTCGTGGGCCGCACTTCCCCGGCCTCGAGCGCCCCCGCCGGTGATGCTACATACTCCAGGTACCGCCGGAGGAGCCGAGGGCCCTGCATCTCGGAGGTGATGTCCTGCGGACGGAGGGAGTGAACGACGGTGAGGCTCATCCGGGCGCGGCTCACGGCGACATTCAGGCGCCGGTGTCCGCCATCGTGGCTCAGGGGACCGAACCGGTTGGGGACCGCGTCGGAGCCCACGGTGGGTCCGTAGCCGATGTCGAGGATGATGTGATCCCGCTCGTCCCCCTGGACATTCTCCAGGTTCTTGACGAAGAACCGCTCATGGCGGTCCTCCGCGAACCGGTCGTCGAGCGCGCGCTCCACGAGTCGTCGCTCGTTCACGAGGCGTTCGATGAGGTCGGCCTGGGCCCTCGACAAAGCGACCACGCCGATGCTCTCCTTGGGGGGGCGGTCTCTCATGAGTTCGAAGACCTTGTCGACCACGGCCTCCGCCTCACCTGGG
Organism: uncultured Planctomycetota bacterium; assembly: GCA_964370855.1. GTDB lineage: Bacteria > Planctomycetota > JAJSAM01 > JAJSAM01 > JAKLKS01 > JAKLKS01. The sequence continues at coordinate 53,443 of CAYJMF010000001.1, forward strand.
TTGGTTCGAGTGCCCCCTGCGTCGTAGCGCGCGTCTGGCAGGTACACGTCCCGGAGTCCCAGGTCCGGACGCCCGGGGGAAGCCGTTGGGAATACGAGCAGCCGGCCATCGTAGAAGTAGCGGTTCGAGTACCGGATCAGGTCCTCGTGTCGGCTCCGGTAGTGGACCATGAGGGAGTGCTCCTCGACGGCAAGCCCCTTCAGACCCACCATTGCATCGAGGATGCTCTCGCGTCCCACGGTCAGGCTCTCCGGGGTCACATCGGCTTCCTCGAGCGGAGCATCGTCCTCATCGGCACCCTCACTCCTGAAGAAGTGGGTCGGGGGCAGTTGATGTTCGTCCCCCACGACGACGGCCTGATCGGCCCGAGATAGCGCGGGAATGGCATCCCAGGGAAAGACCTGCGAAGCCTCGTCGAAGATCACCGTATCGAAGGCGGGCCCCGTTTCCGTCACGGCACAGCGCGGGAGGAACTGGCTCACGGCCAGCGGGCTCATGAGGAAGCAGGGCTTGAGGGACTGGATGACATTGGGGATCTCCTCCATGAGCCACCGGACCGGGCGCTGCCTTCGCTTCTTCGTGAGCTCGGTCTGGAGCTGTCCCAGTTCCCCGAGGCCGCGCGTGGGAAGCCCCTGGTCGGGGTACTTGCCGAAGCACCGCTCCCGAACCCGCTCCCGGTTCGCAAGAACGAAGGCGCGGTCCAGGTCCTTGAAACTGCGGCGGCGCGCGTCAAGGTCCGGCGCCGTCGTGCGCAACTCCGTCGTCGTGGCGTAGGCGTGATCGAGCCAGGCCTCGTACACCCTTCGAAGAACGACTCCAGGAACTTCGTCCGCGTTGTCGGTGGCCTGCCACACTCCATCCACCACCCCGTCCTCCAGGAAGGCGTGAACCTCCTCCACGGCCTGCAGGTAGTCCAGCCAGGCATGGGCGGACTCGGGGGCTTCCAGGATCTCCTCAGACCAGGCCTTGCCCGTCTCGAATCGGAATGTCTCCGCATCAGGGCAGGGAGTCTCCTGGAGGCTGAAAATCAGACCGGCCGCTGCATGCGCCTCGGCCAGCTTCGCGACAAGGCCCTTCAACCGGGCGGCAGGCTTCCGGTAGTCCTCCCCCTGTTGGGGGTGTTCCAGGTGGCACTTCAAGACATCGCTGGTGATGTCGGGGAGCGCCTCCCCATGACCGCCCATCCACTGTGCGGCAGGTCCCAGCGAGGCCCAGTCACCGGTCTCCGGGAGGAACTCCTCCGGAACTTCGGCAAACAGGGTCCTCCAGATGTCGTCCAGAGTCCTCCGGCACTCGTCCCGGTTCTGAACGGCTCTCAACGCCCCCCTCAGCGACTCCAACGATGGAACCGCGTCGGACAGGCATCCACTCAGCCGGGACCGCGCACCGGCCAGGATCTCTGCCACGGCCCTCACTGCCGTCAGGGCCTCCAGGATGTCGCTCACATGTGTGGCAGGATCGATGGCGCCCCTGCTGACTCCCTCCAGGTAGGCGACTCCGGTCGGGAGAGCCCCCGGATCCTCCGAGGGGGCGCACTCCCTCCACAACATGTCCGTGGTTTGCCGCAGGGCCCTCATCCTCTCCAGGACCGTGGCTCTCGCCTCCCCAAGCTCCTTCTTCGCTTCCTTGGAACACAGGAGGGAGGGGAGCGTGTCTCCGGACAGCCGCTCCTCCACGAGGAGAGAAGGCACCTGCCCGAGGAGCCCGGTCAGGACCTCCCAGTCTCCGACCGAAGCATCAAAGACGCCGGCCGTGGCCATTGACAAGGCATGCATCTGCTCCTTCAGCTCGGCGCGCTTCTCCTTGACCTGCATGACCCGGTTCAGGACGGAGAGAATGTCCTCCCGCACCAGCTTTCCAGACGAAGTCCTGTTGCCGGCCACGGTCCGCCAGTCGCGCCGGTACTGCATCGAGAACAGGCGGCGCCAGAAGGACTGGTAGTCCACCTTGAAGCGGAGGAGCATGTCCTCGTCTACGGCATCCACGAGCCGTAGCGAGTAGTCGCTGGCCAGGTCCATCTCCGCGGCGGTGAGTTCCCTCCGGAGGACCCCGGCCCTCTCGGCTAGGACCTCGATCCTGCGGACACCCTCCACGGTGCTCCACACGGCAGGAAGCACGGGCAGTCTCCCCAGCGCGAGGCTGGTGTCGAGCGCCCATGGGACATCATCCAGTGAGTCCGGAGTCGGCCGCGCCATCAGGAGGGAGTGGAGGGCATTCGCCCCGGCGAGGAGCCCCCGAAACGAGGACTCGACGGCGGCGATGTGTCGCGCAACCAGTTCATTCCGTTCCAGGAGAAGGCGGTCCCAGTCGGCCCCCAGAAGTACTCGGCACGCCCTGCCCTTGGACTCGTCGATGTTGAGCAGGGTGAGGATGTCGGGAATGGACTCCAGTGCGGGGGAGTGGGTGAACACGACGGCAATCTCCCCGTCAAGTCTCCGAACCTCCTCCACCTTCGGCAGGGCCCTTCCGTACAGGTCCCGGAACTTCCTCCGGCGCGATGGAGAGCACCAGGCGGAGGGGACGCCGGGACATGTGGCCATGGCATCGAGAATCGGGACCAGCCGCGAAGCCTCTCCGGCGCACCGGGGCCGTTCCGTCCCCAGCCACCGCCCTGTCGCCTCCGACTCCCGGTCGAGTTCCTCGATGGCCCCGCCGAGGGCATTCGCAACGTCACGGATGTCCGTGGTCAGGCGAAGCGTGCTCGACCGGGCCTTAAGGGCCCTCCACCGGCTGGTGCCGTGTTCCGAGTACTCGCGCTGACGACGCTGGATCCTCGCGAGGGCGCCGTCAATCTGCGAGAGACGCTCTCCTGTGAGGCCCCCGACACCGGTCACAGAGAAGTCCACCACGGGATAGTCATGGACCAGGCTGAACCTGCCCTGAACCTGGAACACGGTGAGCCCCAGTGGCTCCCGAACCCGATGAAGTTCCCTGGTCAGGGTGTTGAGCTGGGTCCGTATCTTCTCCAGCTTCTCGAAGGGCACCCCCTTTGCCCGGGTCCGGGATTCATCGAGCGCATCCCGGAGTTGTCCGTAAACGGACGCCTTGCGTCCTCTCTCGCTGTGAAGGTCCAGGCAGAAGACTCCCAGGTCGCACTCCTCTAGTCGCCGCTTCACCACATCCAGGGCGGCGGTCTTCTCGCTTACGAAGAGGACCCTCTTCCCGTCGGCGAGCAACCCCGCGATGATGTTGGCGATGGTCTGGGACTTTCCCGTTCCCGGAGGCCCGTGAATCACCATGTGGGAGCCGGCCCTTGCACGCTCGATGGAGATCAACTGGCTGAAGTCGGCCTCCATCACCGTGTGTTCGTTCTTCACGCCGATCAGGTCATCCAGCCTCCCCCCCGTGAGCTCCGCGACGGGGGGGAACGGGGAGGCGTGCTTCTCACTCTCGTCCCTGAGGCTTCCGATGTCTCCGGCGAGGCACCGAACGAGGGGATGGTCCACCCCCTGCTTGCGCATCGCGTCCAGGTCCTCCCAGATGGCCATCTTCGAGAAGGCGAAAGTGGCGAGGTAGACATCCTCCCGGACCACCCAGTCCGGCTTCCCTCGGATGGCCTCCCGGACCCGATCGAGGTACTGGGATGGAGACTCCTGCCCAAGGTCGGGGATCTCCACTCCCAGCGCCCCGACCTTCTGGCGCAGGGTGGAGTTGTGGACGGGATCGTCCCCCTCCTTCAGGAGGAGGAAGGGATCCCGGGGAGACTCCCGCAGAAGGTCGCAGGGGCAGAGGAACAACGGCGCGATGGCCCGGGTCCCCTCGTCGTCGATCCACTGGAGGGTCCCGACCGCCAGGAACAGGACGTTGAGGCCCTGCTCCTCCATCCACTCGCGCTCCCTCTTCCGGAGAGCGGAGAGCCGCTTCTGGAGCTCACGGGGGTCGCCATCGGTGTCGAGATCCCCTTCGATGACGAAGTAGTCAGGCTCGGACTCGTCATCAGCACTGCTCTCGGGTGCGAAGAGGTTCCTCTCGTCCCGCCTCCCCCGGGGCTGAACATGGTCGAAGGACAGCCCCTTCTCGGAGTCCTCCAGGTTCTGGTAGAGGTCGTCCACGTCCTCGGTAAGGATGCGGACGGAGGAGCGGCTAGCCTTGAAGTAGAGGAGGCCGTTGCGGCGATCGAGCTGGAGGACGCGCGCCTGCCACTCCGCGATCCGCGTCTTCAGGTCGGACCTGGAGGATGCCCTGTCGCCGTTGGGTCCCATCGCCTTCACCTGCCTGATCCCGCCGAGGGCACCTCGGCTTCCCGATCGAAGAGGTTACCGTCCGATGCTGCGAGAACGGCATCGCATCCACGACTCCCGGGAGTCCGGCTCCTCCGAATCGAAGGGGTGACGCCGGCCCAGGGGGAGGGTCTTCCCGAGATCGTCGTGTGGCTGGAACCGGCCGGCACTTGACAGTGTCGGGAGCGGCGACGTCCGTTGTCGCCGCCATCCACTCCGGCGAACACGGGCGGGTCCCTTCGCGGAGCCTCGGGTTCCTCGGCCGAGGAGTACCTCAAGGCGCCCGCCGGGTGGGAGGACCTTGCCGCCGCCTTGGCGGACGCCTTGACGGCCGGCCCCGGGGAGTCCGTCGAGGTGCGGATCAGGGTGATGCGGAACTAGGAGGTCCAGAGAACGACTGTGGCTGTTAACGGCAGGGTTGTAGGTTTGAGTCCTATTCGGGGAGCCACACAACCGTCGTCGGCTCCGTCCCTTGCGGCGACCGGGGCTGTCCCGTCCTGTGCGTCCGACCGGCCGTGGCACCCAACATGGCACCCTGAATGCGGCCAACGGCACGACTCATACCCCATGGGACCGGGGGAGTCAACGGAGGTCGGACCGGGCGTCGGGGGTCGGTAGTACTCTCCCTTCGCCATGAGTTGGGCCCAGACCGTCACCAGGAACCTGCTGCCGCTTTCGGTCGCCGACACCTTTGAGGCGGCGATGCAGGAGTGGGCTGCGACCGGAGACTGCGAGATCCGTGAGGAGGCCGACGGGACCTGCGAACTCTGCGAGCATGAAGACATCCGCTACGAGTTCGAGATCACCAACGACCTGAATGGGAATCGGATGGAGGCAGTCGGGTCGAAGTGCATCACGAAGTTCATCCGCCTCTTCGACGGCGAGGTGGAGATCCTGGGGGAGTCGAACAAGGACGCCTATCTCGCTCGGCGGGCAAGGCAGGCCCTCGATGCGATGCGGAGGGACAAGGCCTGGGGCGTGCTTCTGGCCATCTCCCGGAAGAACACCGACTTCCCCGCCGCGCACCTCTTCGAGTCGTGGGAGAAGGGGCACACGATCAAGCAGTTGTGGTGGATCCTGTCCGCGGGCAAGCACGCGAGCATCCAAGTGGATATCGGCCTCTTCAACGCGGCCTTCAGGCGGGAGAGGTACAGGGACCAGGTACGCGAGACCCCGCCATGGAAGTACGCGAAGATCCGTCCTGCTCTTTCATCCGCGCAGCGGGCGAAGTACGACCCCGAGTTCGGCTGGAAGGGGAAGTAGCCGGTCAGGCCCGCAGCGGGCGCTCGGGCCACAACCCCACCGCCGCCCGTTACCGCGTCGTGCCCGACCACCCGGACTCCCCCTACAAGAAACGTGGCGTTCGCGCCGTGGCGTAGGGGCAACGAGTCCGAGCGGCCGGGCAGTTCGACGGTGCTACCTACTTGCTCGGCGCCGACGGCGGAGCGTTCGTCCGGCCGCCACCGGAGGGGTTGCCAGTCGTGGACGGCCAGCCGCCGCCCCCGCCGCCACCCTTCCCGCCGCCGCCACCTCCGCTCCCGCCCTTGCCGCCGCCCCCATCTCCTCCGCCGCCGCCCTTGCCACCACCTCCGCCTCCGCCGCCTCCACCCTTGCCGCCACCGCCGCCCTTGCTCATGGCGAGTCTCCTATCCCGGGTAGGGACCATTCCCTGGCCGGGAGCCCGAGCATGACGAGGGGCTTGAGCGCCCCCCAAAGAACTGGCGCTCGGGTTGCCCCGTGTCGTCCCGACGGCCGGGTAGGCTCTCCGTCTCGGAGGAGTCGGCTATGCCCAAGCACAAGAAGTCGTTCCCCTGCGGCCATGTCGGGTTCGGGCAGTTCTGTCACCCCTGCCGGGACGCGGAACGGGCGGAGGCCAAGCGGACGGCGGCGGTCGAAGCCCGGCGGCAGGAGAAGGCGGCAAAGGCCGAGGTCCTTGACGCCTCCCCCGTCCCTCTCGACGGGCTCCCCGACGCCGTCCAGAGGAAGGCGCTCGAAGTAATGGCCGCCGTCGCCGCGGGCCGCCCGTGGCAGGAGTTCCGGGGGAAGAAAGTCGATTCCCGGCGCGGCGTCCGCGTCGTTGTCCCCCACGGCTGGTCCTACCGGCTCCTGTTCAAGTGGACCGGGAGCGGCGGCCTCGTGCCCGAGAAGGCGCTGTCGCACGAGGCGTACAACGGGTTGTTCTCATAGGAGGTGTTCGATGGCAGGGCGCAAGTCAGCCGAGCCGGGGCCTCCTGTGATCAAGCAGTTCACCGCCGCAGAGATTGACCGCGCAATCCCTCGCCTCCGCAGGAGGATAGATGAGACCCGAAGACTCCTAGCGGATCGGGTTCAGCGCAACGACGCGAGAGTCGAGGAGGTTGTAGACCGGATCCGCGAGGACATCCTCGCCATCTTCGGTCCCGACTCCCCTCAGTACCGCGCCCACCGTTACCTGAGCATCTATCAGGGAACCAGGTACATGGGCATGTCTGACTACGAGTCTCAGGCCAACTTCGAGGCCGGGATCCCACAGGCCGTAGGCACGCTTGAGGGGTTGATAAGGACTCTGGAGGAACGGCGGGCTGAACTTGGCGAGGATCCGGGCGCTCCTGCTCGCGCTGCTCTAGAGGGCGCGGACCTTCACCCGAGCATCGCGGCGGCCAGCATGGACCTATTCCGGAGTCGCAACTACCGGAACGCCGTCCTCGACGCCTGCATCGCGTTGGTCAACCTCGTGAAGGAGCGGTCCGGGAGGAACGACCTCGACGGGGCTCCGCTCATGCGGACGGTCTTCTCCCGACGGGGACCGATACTCGCTTTCAACGACCTCGCGGACCAGACCGACGAGGACGAACAGGAAGGGATGATGCACCTGTTCGAGGGAGTCTGCCTTGCCCTCCGAAACCCACGGGGGCACGCGCTGGAGCAGGACACCCCCCAGGAAGCGATGGAGGCTCTCACCATCCTGAGCATCCTCGCCAAGCGGCTGGAGGGGACGAAGAAACGGCCGTAGGGCGTCGGGACCCACTCCTCAGGGGCCAGTCAGGTGACGGGGATCGTGGCACCCGCAGACCATCCAGCGGATTGCCTCGTTGTTTGGTCGTCTCCACCCAGGTGCCTAGGATCGCGGGGATGAACTACATCTACCGTCGCGACTACACCCCGGGAACGGGCCACGCGGCCGGGGGAGCCGTCGTAACCGGACTCACGGGACTCGGGCTCCGAGTTGCCCTCGGCCGCGTCGGAGTCGCGGCCCTCGGCACCGCCATCGGCGTCGGATTCTGGCCCATGGTCCTCGGCGGTACGGTCCTGGGCGCTGGGATCGGATGGGCCTCGCACCGCTTCTACGAGGCCACGCGCCCTACTCTCGGCTAGTAGCCCTCGCCACCTTCACGCCGCCCGTTCCGATATCGGTAGCCTCCGGTCTCGGAAGGGCCACTCGATTCCGATGTCTGCGGCTGGGGAAGTCCCGAGAGCGGGCAGACAGACGCGATTCCTGCCGAACCGCGCCCGCGGGAACTGGTTAGAATGCGGTGTCGCCTTCCAGGTCGCCGTGTAGAGGGGCCGGGCGACGGAGTCGCCATTCTTGCAGAGTTTCTCTAGCAGGGCGGCCTGACCCGTCCCCGCACCCGAGGTGCGGCGGCGGGACCGGCCGAGTCGGGAGGTAGCCCCCCTCTCGGGCCGCCCAGCATACGACCACCAACGCCGGGTGATAGTCCGGCGTGGTTCTAAGCAGGGGCCTTGTCGCAACCTGAGCAGACGAACTGGGGGAGGGGCCACGCGCCTCTCCCCCATCTCCTTCCGACGGCAACTGCTACTCGGACCTTGTCACCGCAGCGTAAAGGACTTGGGCAAGCGGCGTCACTCCGACCTCTAGGTGATCGAAGTCCCGAGTCGGCGGCGGCGGCAAGACGCGGGTATTTCTCCCGACCCGGGTGTGCCTCGACAGGGTCTTCAGCAACCCGTTCGCCTCTAGGAGCAGGACGGAGTGTGCTTCCGCCGTCCTGCGATCCGCGGCGACTCCGATTGCGTGGCTCGGCCCCTGAGCGCAGTACTCGACGGCGGTCTTGAACACCCGGGCGTCGAGCGGGGAGAAGTCCCGAAGCAACCGGATGAACATTGGCTGCTGCGCTGCGTCGCGCTGGACGCCGGACACCAAGAGGTGGGCCCACATATCCTGAAGCGTCGCGTCGTCCATGTAGCCCGCCGCCTCGATGACCGGGAGCAGGAAGGACGGGGGAACGATCCGCGCCGCGACCTTCATCTCCTCCATGATCTCCTTGGCGCGGGCCGCCATCCGCACGCGGTTCTGCCACTTCCACATCTCCACCTGATCCGCGATGGCGCTCCCGGCGACCTTCAGGGGTTCCCCTAGTAGGCTCTCCACGAAGCCGACGGCCGACTTCACCACTGGCTCGGGGACACCGGCCAGCGACTTTAGGATGGAGACGGCGGTGGACGGCTCGGGCATAGTCCCTCCTTGGATGCGATCAGGGGGTCATTCCCCAACACGGGCCGAGCGTCACAAGGGTCGGATCGGACACGACGGCCGGGGCCGCGAAGTCCGGGGATTCCACGATTGCGGCCATTTCCCTCGCCAGGTGCAGCAAGATCGGAAGGGCAAAGTCCCACGCGCTCCTGAAGCCCCACGCCCTGAAGTCCACCACCTGCATGTGGCGGAAGTCGAAGGCCCGGTTGTCGAACCGCACGCTCTCGTTCTTCCCCTTCGGGCTGACGAAGGCCCCGTTGTTGTGGACCGTGTTCCTCACGAGGCGCATGAGATTGAACATCGGCTTGGCCCTCTTTCGTTTCGACCGAGCGACCACCCACGAGTAGATGCTCTCGAAGTTTGCCGCCCCGCCCTCGCATGCAGCCGGGTCCCCCTCTCGTACCATGGATCGAAGGCTCGTCTCCATCACCGAGAAGATGGCGTGGAATAGCCCGACCCCGACGAACCGCATCACCTCGTCCGAGACGACGGCCCTGTCCTCCGCGGATGGCACACGGTCGAACTTCCCCTTCCACCATTCGGGCGAGTGCAAGTCGTTCGTCTGGAAGGCGGTCAGGACCAGGGCGGTCTGGGCAATGCCGTGTACCCGCCAGAAGAAGGCCAGTCGCGCATCGCGGTCCCTGTCCCATCCGGGATGTCGAGCCTCCAGGTCGCGCCCGGCAGCGGCGTAGGTGTCCCGAAGGAGTTGGATGCCCTGAGTGAGTTCTATCGTTGGCACGGCTTCTCCCTCCTCGGTCTCTCTGGCTTCACCCGACATGGATACCATCACTTCGCGCGGAACTGGTCCCGAGCGGCGAGAGGTTGTCCCATCGCTGGGGCTAGGGTCGATCTGCAAATGAGAGCGGGCCGCACTCTTCCTCCCGAAGAGGGCCACCCAGTTGACGAACCTCAACAACGGTGATCTCCGGGGCGATCTTGCCCCGCTCGTTCGTGAGTTCCGCGCACACGCAGAGATCGCCGTACATCCTGAGGATCACTCTCCGAGGAGCGGACCCTACGACGAAAAACTTCCTCTGCCGAACCGCTGCGCCATCTCCGGCCGCATTGGCAATGAGGATCGACCACAGGAAGACAAGGGACCCGACGAACACTTCTGGTCCGAAGCGGCGCATGACCGGCGTGGCTGGTCCCTCAACCGTCTGCTCGAACTGGTCCTGTGCCTCGATCTTCGCTGCGAGTCCCGGGACCCTCCCGTACCGAATGACAGCCAGCAGGATGTGAAGTATCGCTGGTAGGAGAACGAAACCGAGCATCCACAAGTGCTTCGACGGTTGTCCTCCGTAGGCGAAGAGGACTCCAATCCAGAGGAGGATCCCCACCCCTGTTCCGGATAGGGGTCCGCGGAAAGGCGCGGGGAGGTTCTGGAACGCCTTTCGGAATGAGATCCAACAGAGGAAAACGACCGAGGCCACCGCTACCACCGCCATGCAGGCGTCCAGTACATGAGAGCCACCCAAGGATATCAGCCCCTTCGGGATCCGGAAGGCCGCGCAATACCCCTCTTCGTAGGAGAACGCTACGCCGAAGCTGATGAGTGGCAGCACCGCCGCAATGAGAGTGTCCGTAACCCACGACCGCTTGGGAGGTGGAACTCCGGCCTGAACAGGCACTTCGTGTTCGGGCGTGCTGTCGCCAGTCATCCGGGAATCGTAACCGCCCGAACGCCCCGCTTCGCAGTCGGTTCCACGAGGGACATTGCCTATCAGAATGGGCCTTCTCGATGGCATTCGGAGGTACGGATGCCTGATGGAGATGGGCAGGAGTACCGCGTTACCAACATCCATTGAACGCCGGAGGGGTTCTCCCCGCACTTCCAGAGCACCGGGACGCCTCGTCCCGCCCACGAAATCGACGGTCACCAGACACGGCCCGCCACACCCGGGCTTTCGGACGAGCACCGGCGCGTCCTTCTCCGGTAGCCTCAAGCGGAACAACATGCGCCCAACGACCCTCGCCGTTCTGGCCGCCGTCGCCTTTCTCCTCCCTTCTTCCGCGAGCTCCGCCATTGCGGAGAGCGACCGGGCGACGGCCCTCCCCCCCCTCCCACTGCGCACCCAGGGCCGCTGGATCGTGGATGCCGAGAGCCGCCGCTTCAAGCTCGCCGGCGTGAACTGGTACGGTGCGGAGCAGAAGGACCATGTCGTCGGCGGGCTGGACCGAGCCCCGCTGGCGGACATCGCCCGGTCCATCCGGACCATGGGCTTCAACTCCGTGCGGATCCCATGGTCGAACGAGATGCTCGAGAAGAACCCGAAGGTCGCGGACGCGTGCCTCGCGGCCAACCCGTCCCTGAAGGGGAAGAAGGCGCTCGAGATTCTGGACGCCGTCGTAGACGCCCTGGCAGCCGAGGGGATCGTCGTCATCCTCGACAACCACATGAGCGATGCCGACTGGCCCAACGGAGAGGGGGACGGGAACGGCTTGTGGTGGAACGACCGCTACCCGGAGAAGAGCTGGCTCGCCGACTGGCGGACCATTGCCCGCCGCTACAAGTCGAAGCCGGCGGTCATCGGCGCCGACCTCCGCAACGAACCGCGGCCCGCCATCCTGAAGGACGGGAAACGCCGGGTCCCCATCTGGGGAGGTTCGGACCCGGAGATCGACTGGGGCGCGGCCGCGGAGCGGGGAGGCAACGCTGTTCTCGATGAGTGCCCCCACTGGCTCGTCTTCGTGGAGGGCGTGAACTTCGCCATGGACTTCTCCGGAGCGCAACCGAAGCCAATCCGGTTCAAGGTGCCGAACCGCCTGGTCTGGTCCCCCCACGACTACTCGTGGTTCCACAATGGCCTCCGGTCCCTCGAGGAACTGCGCGAGGACCTCGGGCGGCAATGGGGCTTCCTCCTCGTTCAGGACGAGGCATGGACCGCACCCGTGTGGGTGGGCGAGTTCGGGACGCCACACGGCGCAAACGGGGACGTCTACGCTTCCTCCGGCGCCGGGCTCTGGTATGCGGCCTTCCGCGACTACCTTTACCGCGCAGACATCGACTGGTGCTACTGGGCCCTGAACGGGACACAGTCCCGCGGTGCGACCCGCACCGCCGGGGCGGAGGAGACCTTCGGCGTCATGGACCGGGAGTGGAAGGGCCCGGCCCTGCAGCGCCATCTCGATGCGCTCAGGACGCTACAGCCGGCAACGCAGGGGCCCTGAATCCGCGCAGGCGGTCCTACTCCCGTCGTCCTCCCGCCTCGGCCCTCGGTGGGCATGGCGGAGGTTCCGGGCCGGGATCCCTGGGGCCCTTCAGACTTCTGTGCCGCCGTCGGAGCCGCCATGTTGTTGGAACCGGGATGCCCCTGAAGCGGCATCTGGGCGCGCCCGTCCTCGGCTTCCTTCCTATTGGGAAAGGACCTCCTTCAGCAGGGTGCCCAGCCGCTCCTCGACGAGCCGGGCGATCCGCTCGCGGGTATGGAGGATCTCCCCTTCGCGCTCCAGTATGGCGAGGAAGTCAATGCGGGCCTGATCCCTGGCGGAATAGGTGCGCTCCCAGTGGATCCGAAGGGCCCTCCTCTGCGGCGGTTCGAGGAGCCTCACGGCCGCGTCCCACTCCGACTCGAAGTCGCGGCGCGCCGCCGCCAGGGCCGCCTTCCGCTGCTTCCTCCTGCGGGAGGCGGCGTGGAGCGAAGTGAGGATCTCCTCGGCGACCTGTTCCGCCGTGGCCTCGGGACGCCCCGCCAGAAGGGCCTCGATGGCCTCGTTCGTGGATGTGAGGTCCTCCCTCGGCATGTCCGTGGGCAGTTTCTCGTTGACCAGCCGGTACACCGCCGCCCTCCGCGCCTCCTCCTGGGCCCGCCGGCGCCGCTCTAGGTACGGGCCCATGGACCGGCCCAGCGCCTCCTGGATCTGCGACTTCCCGGGGAGAACTCCCGGACTGCAGCGGGCAAGGAGGACCTCCAACTCGCGAACAGCCTCGGACCGTTCTTCGGGCTGCAGGTCGCCGGGCAAGTACTTCCTGCTCAGGGTCTCGAGTGCCCGCCGCCTCCAGGCGGCCAGGGCAGCCGGATCCATGGGAATCGGTGCAACGGGGCGCACCTTGGAGACCCGTGGCGACGGCAGAGACGCCCCATCGAAGGCCTCGGGAGGGCCCAACTGAGTACCAGACTCCCCCATTCCGAGCACTCCCAGTCCATCCGTGGTGCAAGAAGCCCGGAAGTTCCCCGCCCCCGGGGGGGGCTGTGGGAGCAGGTAATTTTGGTCACCTGCGAGGCGCAAATTAGGGGGGCAGAACCCGGGGGCGGAAGGGGAATTTACAGGGGGGGCGGAACCTGGGGTCGGGCTCGCAGAGGCAAGGGGACCCTCGGATCCAGATGACCTCCGCGAGGGGCCTTTCCGGAGGTCGTCCGGAAGCCCACCAAGGACTCTCCGGACCGACCGTGGCGAGATGTTCAACTCGCGGGCGATGGCCTTTCCGGATAGGCCCTGCAGGTGGAGGCGCACGACCTCCTCGCGGTCAATCTCCCGTGGCCGCCCTCCGGAGGCCGGTGCGGGCTCCTTTCCGGCGCCCTTCGTCTGGGCCCGCTTCGGGGCCTTCTTCCTGGCCATGGTCGGAGTCCTGCGTGGGAGGAGCGAAGAGGACAACCCGGGGCCTCACTCCCGGGACCGCCAGTCTACCGCCTCGCCCATGGCGGGTGGGGCATGGCGCTAGGCGGAAACTCGACCGCCGTACGGAAGTGCCCCGTGCCGAACCTATCGGACGACGACTTCGACTCCGGCCGCCGGAGCACCGAACTCCCCAAGATCCCGTTCGCCCCCCTCGAGGAAAACGGAGATCCGCACCCTCCCCTCGGCGAGCCCGCCAAGGCGGAACTTCCCGTCGTCCCCCGGCCAGGCCTGCACCAGCGTGGGCACGGGCACGGACTGCCGTGCCATGAGGAGCTGCACCTTCACCGGCTTCCCGTCGCCGTCGAGGAGGCGCCCCTCCAGCACGACCCCGGGCGCCACGCGCACTCCCGCTTCCCCCTGGTCCGGCCGGACCGGAGACTCGGCCGCGCCGGCCGCGAACTCCCCGCCCTCTCCTCCGGCAGCCACGATGTACTCCCGGTCTTCGAGTCCCCCGAGGGTGAACCGCCCGTCGGACCCGGTCACCGCCCTCGCGGCCATGCTGACCGCATTCGGGTCCTCGCCCGTGCGCCAGGCGCGTACCACCACCCCGGCCGGTGCGGCGCTCCCGTCGGCCAGGAGCACGCGCCCCGCGATGGAACGCCCCACCGTCAGGACGACCTTCACCCCCGTCGCGCCCGGTGCCACGCCCTCGACCCTGGCCCCCGCCGTCCCGGAGAAGTCCCCCCTCTCCGCCACGATGTCGTAGGTGCGCCCCGTCCTCAGGGCCGGGGTGTTGAACTCCCCCCACATCCCCACAGGCACGGTCGTGGCCTTGTCCCCGCCTTCCCCCCGGGGAACGATGGTCAGGGTCCCCTTCCCCTTCCACCGGCCGCCCGCTTCGTCCACGAGGAAGCCCGCGATGGGGAGTCCGCGGTGAAGACGGACCTCCAGGTTCTCCGTCCCCGCGGCCACGCCCTCCAGGCGCGTCGGGGCATAGAGCCCGGCCTGGTTGCTGTCCCCCTGGTAGGGGTCGGGGTCCACGAGGATGTCGTAGGTCCCGGGCTCGAGCCCTCCGAGTCGGAAGGTCCCGTCGGGGAGGGAGCGGCCCTGCCGCCCCTGGCCGGGAGGAACCGGCCGGGCGAAGAGGCGCATGGCCAGTGCGGCGGGGCGCCCCTCCTCGTCCACGAGCCGCCCTGCGAGGGCGAGCCCGCGGCGGAGGGACAGCCGAAGGTCCCGGGTCCCCGTCGCGACGCCGCTCCGCTGGACAGGAACGAAGATCCCGTCCCCCTCCTGGTCCCCCGCCGTGACCTCGTGGGGACCGTCAAGGAGACCGGTCACCGTGAAGGTGCCGTCGGAGCGGGTCAGCGCCCTTCCACTGCTCCAGCGGTCGCCGAACTGGCCCGCGGCCCTGACCGGGACGCCCGCGACCGACTCCCCCGTGGCCCCGTCGAGGGCGACCCCGCCGATGGAGCCGAGGGACTCGAGGACCAGGGCAAGCGGCTGCCCGCCGGGACGGGCCCGGAGCCGGGCCGGCAGGAGGCCGGGCGCGGAGACGATGACCTGGTACTCGATGTCCGCGAGCCCCCCGACCGCGAACTTGCCGTCGGCGCCGCTCACGCCGCGGATGGCCATGAGGTAGGTGGGCCCCCACGTCTCCTCCGCGACGACGACCTCCGCTCCCTCCACCGGCACCCCCTCGCCGTCGAGGATGCGACCCTCGAGGCGGGATTCGGGCGCGAGGCGAACGGAGACCTCCTCCCGTTGCTCCCCGGGCTCGAGCTGCAGGGTGGGGCCGCGGGAGGGGCCGAAGCCGGGAGCCTCGGCGAGAAGGGTCACCGTCCCGCTCCGCACCTCCTCGAACCGGAAGGAGCCGTCGGCGGCGACGGGAGTCATCCCCCCGTGCCACTTCCCGCTCTCCCAGAAGTTCATCCCCGGGCGGCCCTCCGGGCTCCCCTGCAGAAGCCACAGGCGGGCACCGCCGACCGCGGAGCCGTCGGGCGCCGTCACCCGCCCGGCGAGGGAGGAGCCGGGATGGTCCACGACGACCACGGTGATGCCCGTCGCCTTCCCGCCCTCAGGCAGGTCGAAGGGGTCCGACTTCCCCCACCGGCCCCCGGGGCCGGGGACGAAGGCGGTGACCGTGACCCCGGTGCCTGTGCGGACTCCCTCCAGTCGGTAGTCCCCGTCCAACCCCGTCGGCTCGGCGACACCTCCGCTCTGGAACCCCGTGGGCCCCGCATGGAGCATCGCCCCGGCCAGGGGGTTCCCGTCGCGGTCCACGACTCTCCCTTCGACCACCGCCCCCGCGGGAAGGGCGAAGTCGCGGATCACCTCGCCGGACTCCGGCAGCTCCACGACGAGGGACTCCGGAGCCAGACCCTTCTGGAGCGCCTGGGCGGACCAGGGCGGCTGGTCGGGGTGGTGGTGGAGGTCGTCCCCCACGAAGAAGAGCGCCCGCTTCCCGCCGCGGGTGCGCAGGAGGTAGCGCCCCTCCGTGTCGGCCTCGGTCCGCGGACTCGTGTCCCCGTCCTGCCCTTCGAGGAGGATCGTCACACTGGACCCGGGTAGCGGGGTTCCCGCGGTGTCGGTGATGCGGCCACGCACGACCACGCCCCTCTCCAGGGGAAGGTCCAGGCGGTAGGGAACACCGTCCTCGAGGGGAGGCCTCTCGGACGGAGGGGGGCTGAAGGCGTTGGCGAGGAACCCCTCCTTCTCCGCGGACACGGTGCAGAGGCTGCCGGCGGGAAGGTCGCGAAGGACGAAGGTCCCGTCGGGGTTGGAGAGCGCGGTGGGGTAGGTGCTTCGGAAGGGGGAGCCGCCCGCGGTGACCCAGGCGACCACGGACGCTCCTTCCAGGGGTGCCCCCGTCGCGGCGTCGAGGACCCGGCCCTCCATCCGGGCTCCGTCCTCGAGGACGAGGTCGAGGCGCTCCGGCCCGGGGAGGAGAACCGACCCCATCTCCTGCACGGTGCCCGAGGGGAGACGCAGGCGGATCTCGAGGAGCCCCGGGGTGAGGCCCTCCATCCGCCAGAGGCCCCGGGAGTCGGTCATGCAGCTGAGGTGGCTGAACCCGGCCGTCCGGGCGTCCCAGGGTGGGGATAGCAGGACCTCCACCCCGGGGACGGGGGCATTGTCCCTGGTGCGGAGGCTCCCGGCCAACCCGCAGGACCGCTGGAGGAGGACGACCATGGGGTCGGGGGACCGGCCCCTTTCGACGGTGAGCGACCGCGCCTCCCGGGCGTACCCCGCGGCGCGCACCAGGAGGACCCACCGGCCGACGGCCACTCCCTCGAGGAGTGCGCGGCCGTCGGACTCCGCGCTCGCACCGTAGGCCCGGCCCGTGGGAGAGGCGACCCGGGACCGCTGGTGAAGGAAGGAGATGGCTCTGGCTGCGGATTCCGGGTGAAGAGAGACCTCGGCACCGGCGACGGGGCGCCCCTCCATGTCCAGGAGGCGCACCTCGACCACGGCCCGGCCCGCGGGGGAGGCGACGAGTCCGATCTCGGCGTGCGGCGGGGCCGCGGGGACGGCCGCGAGATCGGGGAGTGGGGGCCGGGGCGCCGTGGAGGCCCCCCCCACACCGGTCGTCCCGCCGCTGTTCCACAGGAGGAACGCGCCCGTGGACGCAAGCAGCACCGCCGCCGCGATGGCGGCCTTCACCTTGGCACCCATGAGCAACGCCCCCCCGAGGCCCGCCACCGCGGCGCCCCCCGCGGCGGCGGGCGCGGGCCGCGGGCGGAAGGGGATGAGGAGCAGGGCCCAGGCGCGGCGGTCGCCGCCATGCTTCCCGTCGAGGCGTGCGCGCAGGGTGGCGAGCCCACGGCGAAGCCGGGTACGAACCGTCTCCACGGGAAGCCCGAGGCGGACGGCGATGGCCGCTGGGCCGAGTTCCTCCACGTAGCGGAGGAGGAGCGTCGTTCGGTAGGGCTCCTCCAGGGCCATGAGCTCGTTCACCACGGTGCAGAGGAGGTCGGCCCGGGCGACGACCTCGGCGGTGGAAGGGAGGCGCTCCGACCGCGCGGCCCGTTCCTCGCGGCGGCGGCGCCGCCCCTCCGCCCGGAGGAGGTCGATGCGGGTGTTGCGCAATACGCGGGCGAGCCACCCCCGGACGGACGGCAGCGGCCCCGCGGGCGGCCGCCGGAGGATCCGATACCAGGCCTCCTGCTCGAGGTCGAGGGCGGAGGCGTCGTCATGCACCAGCGCCCGGGCCATGCGGCGCACCCACGCCCTCTCGGCGAGGAGGTCCTCGATGCGGATGGCGGGGGCGCGATCGTTCATGCTCACGGAGGGATCGTCGCCGGGGAGGGGGAGGGGTTCAACCCCGAGGGCCGGGGAATTGGGGGGAAGTTGATGCTGTCAACACCCAAGGACTCCTGATGAAAAACGGAGGCAATGTCACGAACCCGAGCGTCCTGAGCGGATTCTCTCGGAATCTGCAAGTGCTCCACACTCCCCCGGCGAACGACTCCCAGCCGGATGGAGGGAAGTCGGTGCGTCTGGCCAGTAGGATGGTGGCCCTAACCGGGAGGGCCACCGATGGAGCCTTGGACGAAGCGCGTTCTCGTCGTCGCCGCTGTCGTCGTGGGGGCCGTGCTGGCGCTGCGGATTTGCGGGGTCCGCTGGTACACGATAGAGGTCGGCGGGAACGGGATCGCCTACCGGATGGACCGCCTGACCGGTGAGACATGGCGGTCAGTTCCCGACTGGCCGTGGGAGATCGTCCCTGAGCCAAAGGAAGAGAAGAAGGCGGAACCCACGCCGGTCAAGCCCGTGGAGAGTGCCCCTGGGAGTGGCGCCTTCTACGAGAAGGAGATCGACGAGTTCCTGGAAGGGGGCGAACCACGCGAGGGTGCCCCCGGGGAAAAGTGACTCGCTAGGTTCCCCGCCTCTCCTTCCACTCCTCATTGACATTTCTCAGGCCCCCAGCCTCAACCGCGCGGGGGTCCACTTGCAGGAACCCCCGACAGAGGGCTTCATCGCCCTGTGTGATTCCCTACTCGCCCTCCCTCTTCTTCGCCAT
The DNA here is from genome assembly GCA_964370855.1 of uncultured Planctomycetota bacterium. Classification (GTDB taxonomy): domain Bacteria; phylum Planctomycetota; class JAJSAM01; order JAJSAM01; family JAKLKS01; genus JAKLKS01. Next base: position 71,711 of record CAYJMF010000001.1, read on the forward strand.
GGTGCCCTCCGATGCGGACAGGGGAACGCCACCTCTGAACTGGCTCCGAGCCCCCCTTGGTGTGGTGCGGGCAATGCCCCGAGACAGCGCCCCCGCCAAGGTTGACTGACCGCTGATGCCTAGTGGAGACTACGCGTGCATTCCGGGCACCGGCCGCTTGATTCCACGCTCTTCCGCCGCGTCCCAGAAGTCGGCCTCGTGGATGATCGCGAGGTCCGACCCCATCCTCCTGAGTTCCATCGCACGCTCCACCTTCCGGCCGTAGCACGAGAAGGCCCACGACGCGTTTCCGCCCCCGCAGACCACGAGGTAGCTCAGGTCCCGGCGGACCCGAGGGAGCGGCATCCCTCCGAGACGCTCCACCACATCCTCCAGGAGGATCCGCTCCCCGAACAGTGAGGATCCCGTCACGCAGAACCGGCGCTCCCGGAACTCGACCTCCGGGCAGGACGCGCAGACCCCGTAGCGGACGTGGTCCTCGGTGAACGGGGCATCCATGATCCGGCCGGGGTTGGGGTCCTCGAACTCCCGGCAGAACTTCAGAAGGAACCGGTGCTCTTCGGGGTCCACCTCTCCGTCCGCCAGGACCCCCGTAACCAGTGAGTCGATTTCGTCGTAGGGCCAGTGCCCTCGGAGGTTCTCCGCACTCTCCAGCCAGGTCCTGACGCCGCCAAGCTCCTCCTCGGTGACTTTTCCATCCGCGGCGATCCCCACCAGGAGTCCGTGGAGTCGCTGCATGTCCCGGGTCGCGACATCAAAGAAGGGATTCGCGGTCGTTACGCGCTGGGTGAACCACAGGATGTCCTCCTTCTCCTCCGCGGTGAGGACGCTGTCGGCGATGGACTTTCGGACCCTGGCGATCAGGTCGGCAAAGGCCGGCTTCGTGGTCAAGGCCATGTGCTCATCGCACCATCGGTTCAGGGCCGCCACCTCCTCGGGACTGATCCGGCTGTCGAGCCCGATCCCCTCAATGAGGCCCTGCAAAGTGCTGAGGTCCCGCCCCAAACGCTGCGGACCCGTGTACCGCTCGTAGTCGCGTTCTCCCATGCTTCCCTCCCGGCCGGAGTGCTTGTCCCTGGGAGGGGAGTCTAGGGCGTTACTCGGGTGCGGCGCAAGCGTCATGGTCAATCAGTTGCGAGGTCCCCTACGCGAGAGAGTGGAGTTCCGCCGATGGGACACTCGTCCTCCCCGACCTCGGACGGCAGGGAGTTCGACCGGGCACCCTGGATGTCTCCCGGGAGGGTGCCGGGACCGCCTCGGCGCTGGTCGATGCGTGACCGACGGAGGCCGTCACGATGCCCCCGGCGTAGGGGAGGTAGGGCCTCCCCGCCGCGCTACCGCTCCCCCAGCGACACGGACCTCCGCTCCGTCGAGGAGACGACGACCGTCTCCTCCATGGCCTCCCCGCCGGGCATCTCCAGGCGGACGCGGTAGGAGCCCTCGGGGAGGCTGCAGGTGAGCGCGGGCGTGTACTCGGACCGATCCACGCCCTTCCTCTCGGCGACCACCGCGCCCCCGGCGCCCAGGACGACGAGCCGGCAGTCGGCACCGAACTGCACGCGCTCCGCCACGGCCTCCGCGCCCATCCCCGCCGGCACCGGGAGACGCGGGTCCTTCGCGTAGACGTCGAGAGTGCCCACGGGCGCCACGACGACGTCGAAGGGGACCTCCACCGCCCCCTCCGGGACGACCACGGTCTCCCCGTTCACGGGCAGCAGGTTCGGCCACCCCATGGTGGTGGACTTCACCTCGAACCGGTAGCGCCCCGGGCGAAAACCGCCGACCCGGAAGCGCCCGTCCGGGGACTGCAGCGGCACGGTGACCGCCTGGGCTCCGGCTGCGGAGCCGGGGAGAGGCGAGAAGCCGAGGTCGTAGAAGGAGACCGGCGTCCCGTCCGCACGGCGGACGGTGCCGTGGACGGCCGCCCCCCGCTCCAGGGCGACCGCGGGAGAGGGCGGCGGCGCGCCCTCCCGCACCTCCATCCCGGGGAGGATCGTCGCGCAGTACCCGGACGACGCCACCGAGAGCGACCAGGTCCCCGGCGTCACCCCCTCGAACGCGCTCCGCCCCGGGGCCACGGGCACCCCGTCGATCCGCCGCCCCTCCTCGCCGTAGAGAGCCGCGCCGAACCGCACGACCGGTTTCCCCGTCGCCGCGTCGGTCACCGTGCATTCGAGATGCGCCCCGGCCGGAGCCTCGTCCGGCGGCAGGGTGATCACCAGGTCCGTCGCGTTCGTCGCGACGCCCGTGGCGATCGTCCGGAGGAACCGCGACTCCCCCGCCCCCCCGTGCTCCCGGAAGGCCTGCGCGCAGACCATGTAGGGACCCTCGGGCAGGTCCCGCGCGTGGAACTTCCCGTCCTCCTCGACGCGGAAGAAGCCGTGGTAGTACCGGGCCGCGTCGGTGCTGCGGGCCGCCCGGTTCTCGTCGGGGGGGAAGACATCGTCCGCCGTGGCCCGCCCGTCGGCCACGGTCACCCACGCGCCCGGGTCGGGGCTTCCGTCGGCACGCAGGACGGACCCGGTGAGTTCGAGCCCCCGGCGCAGGACCACCCGCACCTCGTCGCCGCCACCGGCCTCCGGCGTGACGAACTCCCGTGTCCATGCGAAGCCGGGAGCCGCGACGTCCACCGCGATCTGGAAGGGGTCCGTCTCCCCCCAGTCGAAGTAGAGCCGCCCCCGCCCGTCGGGCCCCGTCCGGAGCGAGGCGTACTCCACCGGGGAGGACGCGGTGTCGTGGCGCTGCCCCGCCCGGAAGGATGCGCCCGGCACGGGCCGGCCCTCCCCGTCCACCACGAGGAAGGGCGTCCAGGAGAGTTCCGGCTCCCCGAGGACGAGGTCCGGGGCGATCGCGACCCCGCCCGGAACCCCCTCCACGACGACCTCCCCGTCCGGCCCCCGCGCGAAGCCCGACAACGGGCGTTGCCTCGTTCCCGCGACGCGGAGCGCCGTCGGGACCCCGTCCCGCAACGGGATTCCGTCCATCCGGTAGCGGCCGCTTCCGTCGGTCACCGCGAAGTCCGCCGGGTATCCCCGGAGCCCCCACAGGAAGGAGCGCAGCATGCCGCCGGCGCTCGCCGGATCTCCCGGGGACGCCTGGACGAGGGCCTCCGCGAGGGGCTTTCCCTCGCCGTCCACGACACGCCCCTCCACCGCGGCGGCCGGCGACAGGAGGACGAGGGCCTCGGCCCCCTCGCCCCCGTCCGGCGCCATGACCGTGCCCAGGCCGGTGCTCCAACCCTCCTTCCACGCGACGACGAGCCCCTCCGGGCCGCCGAAGTTCTGGGCGGCCGACCGGTGGAACCCGCGGGTGCAGAAGTGCTGGAACGTGAACGACCCGTCGGGCCCCGAGAGGACCCGGGCATCCCCCGCCGCCGGGGGCACGACCCCCTCCCAGGGAGCCGGTCCGCCCGAGGGGAGTTCCGCCGGCCAGCCCCGGGCGCCCTGGGGTGCCAGGGCGATCACCGTGGCCCCGGGCACCGGTTCCTTCGTGCGGAAGTCCAGCACCCGGCCCGTGAGGACGGAGCCCCGCGATAGGTGGAAGTCCTGCCGGACCTCCGCCCCCGGGGGGAACTCCGGCAGGGACTGCTCGAAGAAGCTCCGGCCCCCCAGGTAGAGCGGCGCGAATCCCGATGCTCCGACGGAGACGCACAACTGCAGGGGGTTCATGTTGTTGAGGCGGTTCGGGGGCACGCCCTCCAGCCGGTAGGAGCCGTCCGGGCCGGACCGCACGGAGAGGTCGAAGCCGACGCGGGTCTCCCAGGCGAGTCCGTAGACGCGGACGAGGGCGCCGGCGACGGGACCTCCCTCCTCCGCCAGGACCCGCCCGACCAGGGTCGCGGTGCGATCCAGGACCAGGACGAGGTCGGACGCCCCGGGGCGCACTCCCTTCCTCTCCGCCGGGGCGAAGCTGGGAGCCCCGGCCGTGATCGAGCAAACCACGGTGCCAGGATCCAGCGGGACGACGAAGGCGCCGCCGGCGTCGGCGGAGACGGTGCGGGTCCTCGCGCCGTCCTTCCCCGCCCCGGCGACGTCCACGACGCCGGCTCCGGGGTCGTTCGCGGGGAAGAGGTCGTCGGGGACGGAGACTACGAGCGCTCCCGGGATCGGCACGCCCTGGCGATCGACCACCCGTCCGGAGACGGGGGGGAGGGACGGCGCGTCGGGAGGGAGTTCCGTCGGGGGCCGGGACTCCGGCGGGGCCTCGGCGAGGGCGGGGCCGAGGACGCGGTCGGCGGGGACGGGCCCCGGGGCTGCGAGCCCGCCCCCTCCACTTTCGCCTGCCCTCTCCGCGCGCAGCGCGAAGAACGCCAGCAGCGCCGCCGCCAGAAGCCCCGCCGCGATCGCGCTCTTCTTCGCCATGAATACACCTCCCAGGATCGCGGCCGTGCCGAGCCCCCCCGTCGCCACCGTCACCCTCCGTCGGGCCGCGTCGAGGACGGCCTCCCGCACCGCGTCGTACCCCCGGGGGGGACGGTGCCCCAGCACCACCACCGCCAGCCCCCCCAGCGCCTTCCGAAGCCGCTCCCCCGCCCGGTGGAGCAGGGAGCGCACCGTGCCCGGGGGCTCGCGCCGCAGCTCGGCGATCTCCCCCGGCTCCAGCCCGTACCGCCAGCGGAGCAGGCTCACGGAGCGGTAGGGCTCCTCCAGCCCCTCCAGCGCCGCGCGCACGCGCTCCCGCTCCTCGGCCCGCACGGCCTCCTCAGGGGGACCCGGTGGGAGGATCGGCGGCGGGAGGCGTGCGGCGTCGGGGACGCGGGCCCCGCGGCGGCGGGCGCGGAGGATCTCGATGCGGAGGATGCCCGCCAGCCAGGGCACGACGGGACGCACGCCGTCCCATCGGTCCGCCTGCTCCAGAGCGGTGAGGAAGGTCTCCTGGAGCGCGTCCTCGGCGGCGGCGGCGTCGGGCGCCAGCGCCAGGGCGATGCGGAACAGCTCAGGAGCCGTGGCGTCGAACAGCGCGCCCAGCGCCCCCGGCTGCCCCGTCGTGCGGAACCTCCTCAGGAGGTCCTCGGGAGCCGCCGGGCGGGACGCCTGCCGCGTGTCCATGCGGTGATTCTCCACACGAGAGGGGGTCCGCGTTGCACGGGGAATCGAGAGGCCCCCTACGGAAACGGACGCCACGGTGGTGTTCCGGCTCTGCCGAATCGAGAACCCTATCGCTCCAACCCTTTGCGCATGCCAGGCTGGGCCAAGAACGGCAGACGTCAGGTTTCGCCCAATCTCCAGACTCATCTTGCAAGGCCAAGCGGTCACTCCCACCTCGATCGAACAGCACGCCTAGGTGAGTCGAGCCCTATCCTATGGACTATGTCACCCTCACGGACACCCCGCGCGGACCTAAGCGACTGGCTGATCCACTTTCTTCGGGATCCGACGCCTGATGAAACCTCGGAGTCCGCGTACAGCGAGAACTACGAGTTGCCGCTGTACTACGACGACACCGGCACCCCCATCTACCCGGGGACCGACAGCGACTATGACAGCGTGGAGAAGCGGGAGCTCCACTGCGCTGCGCTTCCGGTGCTTCGCACAATCATCACCGAGGGCTGGCTCCGCCCATCCTGGGGGTTCGTCAAAGGCCGCCCCACGGTCTACGGTCCGAGAGCAGCCGTGTGCTTCACGGAGATGACGCTCGGGGCGTATATCACCTACGCCCGGACGCGAGGCGATTCTGAACGCGTCTCAAGGTTCGCAATTGCAGTCCGACGAGAAGACATGTTCGAAGCGGGGGCTCGTCCCGTGATCTACGGCCTCTCCGGTGACCACAGGGAGGCAGGGGCGGGCGACCCATACGCCGGGCGCGGAATGCGATGCCTCGCCGCGTCTTGTGGGATAGGGCTCAAAGAGCAGTACAGATACGTATCGATGTCTCTGGACCCACCACGGCTGATTGACTGGACCCAGGAGCGTGAATGGAGATGGCCTTTCACGCGCGTCTCAGAGTTCCTACACGGACTCCCCCTCTGGGCTCCCAAGGGCCAATTCCTTGCTCGTGACGTCATCGTGATTGTGCCCGAAGCGAAGATCGCAGAGGAGGTCGTCGGTCTTCTGGCCCATGCACTTCAAGACGGCTACACGCAGTTCGACGACCAGTACTGCGCCAGTACCCTTCACCGGACCCGCGTGTTGTCCCTCGACCAACTTGCGGAATCGAAAAACGCCGAGATGCTCCGAATCGAAGACCTTCCATTCATGTCCCTTCCACGGGTTCAGTTGCCGACGCCCTCCAAGGAGACGTGCGCCCTTGCCAGGGAGGCGATCACCTTTGCGCGAATCGCGGCCTCTACCGCCTTGGAGGAAAGGCGGAGTACCATGAGGCGTAGTCCGGAAGGGCACATCCTCGCGACCTTTGGCTTCGCCTATGTCTGGACGTATGACGCCCAGTCCGAGGTGACGGCGGCACTCCTTGAGACTGGGCTGGCCTCGGCCAAGTCTGGCCCAGGCTATATGGTCACCGGCTGGGGTGATGGCCTTGACTTCGAAGGAATGATCGACCTAGCCGAGTCTGCAGCAAAGGCCGCCGCCGACTGTCTCTCAGAGCGCCTGGGCCAACCGTTCTACGTCCACAGCCGCATGGACTAGCAGCCTGTCGCGGTTCCCCGCGACAGGCTGCCGGGGGAAATCGACTCCGAACGGATCACCGGGGGCTTACCGCGCCTCCACCTCATCCATGGATGCCGGGAGCGACCCCCGGGCTCACTCCACCGTCGTCTCCTCCCCCACCCGCACGACCACCCGCCGCGTCTCGGGGTCCCGCCGCGCCAGACCGAGGGAGAGGGTCATCTCGTATTCCCCGGGGGGAAGGAGCGCCACGTAGCCCTTCCCCGCGACGCCGGGGAGGCTCGTCTCGAGGCCGGACCATGGAACGATGCCCGCCGCGTCCTTCAGGACGACCCACCGCTCCTTCCCGTCCCCGCGAGGGACCAGCACCAGTCGCCCCGCGGGAGCAAGGGAGACCGGGACGGGCGCCGCGTCCCCGGGGTCGATGCGCGACGCCACCGCGGCCGTCCCCGCGGAAGGGTCGGACAGCCAGACCGTCCAGGCCCCCCCGGCCCGGACCGAGGCGACCAGCTCCTCGCCCTTCACCCGGAAGGGGCGACTCCGCCGGTCCCCCTCCGTCGCCCACGCCGTCACCGCGCGGGCCGCGACCCCCGCCGGCGCCACCCGAAGATCCACGGACCGTTGCGCCGGGTCCGCCTTCGGCCGGGGAGCGCAGGCCACCGCCACCTCCGCCGTCCCGCCCTCGGCCAGGACCACCCCGCGCACCTCCCCGGTCCGCTCCCCGGACTGGACCACGACCCGCCAGGTGCCGGCCGGGATGAGCTCAAGGACGAAGGAACCGTCGGGCCCCACCCGGGCCGGCTGGATCCCCCCGGCGGGCGCCTCCCCCTCCTCGGTCCAGATCATCGCCATGGCCATCTCCCGCATCGGCAGGCCCTCCTCGTCCAGCGCCCGCCCCCGCACCGAGGCCGACCCGGCGGCGGCCTTCGGCGCGAGGACGAGGGTGAAGGGGCCCGGGTCCTCCGCGGGCAGGACGATGGTCCCGGTCCAGGGGGCGCTGGCCATGGGCTGGAGGCTCACGGTCCTCCCCGGCTCCAGGGGAAGGAGGACCCCTCCCTCGCCGTCGCTCGCCACGACCCGGGTCGGGATCGGGCTCCGCGGGCCGCGGCCCCCCTCCCCCGGGGATTGGGGCAGGATCTGGAGGGAGACGCCGGGCACCGGCGCGCCGCTCCCGTCCACCACGCGCCCCGGGACCTCCCGCGACCGGACCAGCAGGATATCCCCGTAGTCCCCGCCGGCCACGGTCGAGGGGGCCTCGAGGACCGTGGGGAGGAAGCCCGGCGCCAAGGCGACCGGGTACTGCCCCTCCGTCAACCCCTCCACCAGGAAGCGCCCGTCGGGGCCGGCCGCGGCGGCTCCGGAGGGGCGGCCGGAGACCCCCTCCCAGCGGATGAGGGCCCCCGGCACGGGCGCGTCCTCCCCGTCCAGGACCCTGCCGCGGATGGAGATGGAGCCCAGCGGGCGCAGCCGCACCTCGACCGCGGCGTCGGCGTCGGCTCCGTCCAGCCGGGTGGCGAAGGGCAGGTACCCCTCCAGTTCCCCGACGAGGAGCAGCGGGTCGCCGGGAGAGACCGTGGAAAGGGCGAAGGACCCGTCCGCGGCGGAAACGGCGGCGACGGCTTCGCCGAGGGCCTCGGCGGCCTCCAGGGTGTTGTTCCAGGAGACGTTCGGCTTCCCCTCGCCGAGGAGGAACGCCATGGCCCGGACCCGGACCCCGGCCAGGGGCGCGCCCGTAACGGCGTCCACGGCCCTGCCCTGGACGCCGGCCGCGGGCTCCAGCACGATCTCCGCGGGCGGTCCCCCCTCGCACACCCCCACCTGCCCGCCGTCGGCGGGCCGGAAGCCCTCGTGGGCGCCTGCGACGGCGTACCACCCCGGCGCCAGCCCCTCCGCCCCGTAGAGTCCGTCGCCGAGGTCGCGGAGCGGGACCCACCCGAAGCCGAACATCCCGTCCCGCCAGGCCAGGGTCCGTCGATCTTGGCCGAGGACGACGGCGCCGCCCGGGAGCGGCTTCCCGGAGGGGGCGCGGAGGAGGACGCGCAGCGGGAGCGGCCGGTCCAACTCCACCACGAAGGGCCGGGGGGACCCGGGGTTCCAGGAGACGCGCGTCTCGGCGAAGCCGTCGGCGGAGACGGAGAGAAGCGCCGAGGAGGGCGTGGAGAGGCCGGGCAGGCGGAAGGTGCCGTCAGAGTCGCTCCGGGCGGTGGCGGTGAAGGTGCCGTGGATGCCGACGAGGGGGCCCAGGGGACCGGCGTACCGGTCGTACTCGATACGGATGGCGGCTCCCGGGATCGGGGCGCGGTCGGCCCGGCGCAGAACCTCCCCCTCCAGCAGGAACCCGACCGCCAGGCGGACGACGGTCTCCCCGTCCTCCCCCGCGACGGCGGCGTCGCCGGGGGCGAACCCCTCCTTCTCGGCCCGGAGGAGGCCGGGGAACGGGAGGTCCTTCCCGCTCCAGGTGGCGCGGCCGTCGGGACCGGTGTCGCCGAGGAGGACGGGCGGGCCGGTCTCCCGGCCCGAGGGGAGGAAGGAGAGGCGGGCGCCGGCGGCGGGAGTCCCGTCGGGAAGGAGGACCTGGACGGTGCCGGCGAGCGTGGCGGGAGGGGTTGCGGGCGGGAATGCGGCCGGGGAAGCGGGCCGTGCCCGATCCGGCTCCGGCACCACCGCCACCGTCGGAGGGGAGAGGGGACCGTGATGGGTCGGCGGCGCCTCCTGCCATCCCGGCCACAGGAGGATCCCCGCGACCCCGAGGACGAGGATGGCGGCCGCCACGGCCACCTTGGTCTTGACTGCCATGATCAGGACTCCTGCCGTGGCGGCGGCAGCCGCGCCGGCCCCCCCCGCCCCGGCCCCCACCGGGGGACGCCGGAGCATCGGGAGGAGGGCGAGCGCCCAGGTGCGCCGCTTCCCCCCGTTCTCGGCGTCCAGCCTCTCGCGCAGCCGTTCGACCGCCCTCTTGAGGCGGGTGCGCACGGTTTCCACGGGGATGCCCTGGAGGTCGGCGATGGCCCTCGACTCCATCCCCTCGAAGTAGCGGAGCAGGACCGTCGCCCGGTAGGGCTCCTCCAGCTCGAGGACGGCGTGGGCGACCCGGTCCAGGGTCTCGGCCCGCGCGACCAGTTCCGCGGGGGACGCGTCGATGCGCTCCGGCCGGGAGGCCGCCTGCTCGTGGCGGCGGCGCGTCCGCGCGCTCCTCCCCGCGTCGATGGCGGTGAACCGAAGCACCGACCAGAGCCACCCGCGCGGGGAGGCCGGCCCGCGGGCGGGCGGCTTCTCGAGGGTCTCGAGCCAGACCTGCTGCCCGAGGTCCTCGGCGTCCGCGTCCCCGTAGACCAGGGCCCGGGCCGCCCGCTCCACCCACTCCCGGTGGGCGAGGAGCGCCTCGGGTCGGAAGGGGGACGGGGGTCCGTTCATGGGCATCCAGGGGGGGATCGGATGCCGAGTGTGCGCTGGTTCAGGACGGAGGTCAACGGGATCGGCGGGCACCTCATCGACCAGGTGGATGCGGGGAGGGCCGGAGGACTCCCGAGTGGGTGATTCGGGGTCACCGCATGACCCGGACCTGCGCTCGGGATCGAGGTCTGCTGCCGGTTCCGAGTCCGGGGGGCCCCCGATCGGGGCCGCGATCTACGGGAGGGTCGCCCCCGGGCCCGTCCGGGTAGCATGGCCCGTGGAGGGAGCCCATGGCCCTGTCGAAACCAACTCAGTTGGGGCTCGCCGCCGCTGCCTTGATCATTGTGGGTGCCGCCGCCTGGTTCTTCGGATCCGTCTCCGCTCCACCGCCGGGGCCCGGCTCAACGACTCCGCTCCCCGCAGCCGAGCGCGCACCTCCGGAGCCGTCCACTCCTCCCGAGGGGAAGGCCAGGGCGCGGTCCCCGGGGGGAACCGGGTTCGTCACGGGGCGCCTGGTTCGTGGCGCGGCCACCAATCCTGTGTCCGGAGAAGTAGTGGCGTCCTTCCCCGGGTTGGCGCCGGTCGTCATTCAAACCGCAGCCCGGGGGTACTTCCGCGTGGAGGGATTGCCGGTGGAGAGTCCCTTCACGCTGACCGCATCCTCGCTCGGACTGCTCCCCGCACGGGTACCGGACCTGCGAATCCCCATGAGCGGAGTCCTCGACCTCGGGGATCTGGAACTCGGGACGGGAGCCACCCTCGAGGTCCTCGTCACCCGGGGTGCCGTGCAGCCCGCCGCGGGGATCGTCGCCACCCTGCATCGGCGAATCCCGGATTGGGACGACATCCAGGAGGAAGAGAACGGGCCCGCCGCGGAACAACCCGCGGCCCCCGTGGGAACCACGACCACGGACGCCGCGGGTCGGGCGCTGTTCCGGGAGACGCCTCCGGGAGACTGGACCGTGAGGGTCGAATGCCCGGGCTTCGCTGCCGCCGCGGCGGTGACTTCCTTCAGCGATGGTGAGTCCCTGGAGCCCCTGCGGATTCACCTCATGCCGGCCCACTCCCTCACCGGGACGGTCCGGGAGGAGGGGGGCCGGCCGGCCCCCGGCGTGGAAGTCCTGGCGCGCACCGCCGGTTGGCACCTGCCGGGCACCTTCCGGGAGCTTCGGGGGGTCTCGGGCACCGATGGCCGCTACCGCATCGAGGGGCTGGAGGAGTCCTCGATCGACCTTCTCGTGAGGCCACCGGGGGGGTGCATCCGGCGGGTCACGAGGGCGATGATTCCGGACCTGGCCGTCCTAGACATCACCCTCGAGAAGGGGGAGTTGCAGGGGGAGGGGATCACCCTCAAGGGACGCATCGTGGAGGGATCCGGAGGAGCCGCGGTGGCCGGAGCCCGGGTTCTCGTCGAGGTGGCGCTGCGCGGGTGGGGAGACGGGCCGGCTTCGGAAACGGCGGTGTCGGGGTCCGGCGGGGAATTCGAAGTCCGGGGGCTCCCCGGCGGGGAGCGGGCCCGTGCTCGCGTCCGCGCGGTCGGCTACATTCCCGCCGAGATCGACGGGTTGGAGACGTTCAAGACCCTGGGCCCCGGAGAGGCACTCGACCTGGAGGTGCGCCTCCACCGGGGGGGGACCGTGCGTGGGACGGTGAAGGACATCGAGGGAACCCCGATGCCCGGCGTCCTGGTGAGGATGACGGCGAGCCGGGACAGGACGGACGACATCCTCGGTGACCTGGATCGCGCCCTCTATGGCTCCTCGGTGACCCGGACGAGGGAGGATGGAACCTATCTCCTCGGTCCGTGCTACCCCGGGAAGGGGGTCTTCTCCATCACCTCCCCGGGCTACCTGCTCGCCGACGGGACAGGGGACGCCGCAGGGGCCGGTGAGAAGAAGGCGGTGGCGCCCTCCAGGGTGGTGGAGGTCGTCGAAGGAGCGGAGGCGACCCGGGACTTCGTGCTCTCGGCCGCCGGCATCGTGGAGGGCACAGTCCGGAACGCGGCGGGTGAGCCCCGGGCCGGCTTCACGGTCTTGATAGAGAAGGAGGACACCTTCGACGTGGAGGCGGTGGGGCCGCCCACCGATGCGGAGGGGCGCTTCCGGGTGGAAGGCGTGGGTCCGAGAAAGGCTCTGGTGGTGTCCGCCCGGGGCCCCGGGGAGAAGGGCGAGTCGGCGGCGTTCGACATCGACCGGGGCGCCACGATTCGAAACGTCGCCGTGACGGTAGAGGAGACCAATGCCATCACGGGGACGGTGAGGACCTGGGACGGATCTCCGCTGGTCGATCCGAGGCTCTACCTGCTGATGGGGGACCTGGACCGCACGACGATGCCCTGGCAGATGCTGACCTCCACCTGGAGCGGCGACCTCTGCGTACCCGGGCCGGACGGTTCCTTCAGGTTCGAGGACGTCTACCCTTCCGAGCACGGCATCGTGGCGTTCGCGCGCGGGTGCAGTCCGGTCGTCGTCTCCCCGGTTCCTGTGGAGGAGACCGGCATCGTCTCGGGGATCGAGATCGTCCTCGAACCGGGGCGCTCGCTCCGGGGGACGGTCGTCGATGAAGCGGGGGAGCCCGTTGAGGGTGCCGAGATCTTCCTGGATGCCCATCCGGGGAAGTTCAAGACGGATGAGGAGCTCCGGCAGGTGACCGGGGCCGACGGGCGGTTCGCCCTGGCCGATCTCTCGGAGGGCATCGTCGAACTCATCGTACGAAGCGCGGGACGACCCGAGGCCAGGAAGACGGTGGTGACGGGGACGACCGACAACGTCCTTACGCTGGAAGATGGGCGACGGATTGCGGGGATCGTCGTGGACGCCGCCACCGGGAGGGGAGTCCCCGGAGTCGAGATCATCGTCAAGGAACGCGGGGCCACGCGAGTCGGCCTTGCCGACTTCTTCGGAAGGACGCCCCTCCACAGCGCGACCAGTGACGGGGAAGGCCGGTTCGCCGTGGTCGAACTGGCGTCGGGCACCTACACCGTCTCCATCGGGAAGTTGGGGGACCTGGAGGCATCCGCTATGGAGTACATGCCTCTGGCAATCAGGGGCGTGAAGGCGGGAACGGAGGACCTCCGGCTCCAGCTGGAGACCGGGCTCTCGATCTCGGGGAGCATCGTGGACACGGACGGCAATCCCATCCTGGAGTCGCTTCCGATCGAGGTGGTCCCCTTCGGCGAGGACGGAAGGCTCATAGGCAAGGGGCGCACGGAGTCGATTTCACTGCCCGACGGGACCTTCCGGATCGCGGGCCTTCCCGCGGGGACCTACGAGTTGATCTTCAATTCGGGACGCAGATCGTTCGCTTCGCCCCAGGAGACCCCGAGTCCCTTCGCCGAGACCATCGTGGCGAAGGTCGCCGCGGGGACGAGTGGACTGGTCGTCAGGGTCGCCCGAGGGTTGACCATCTCGGGAAAGGTCATGGACGAGGACGGGAAACCGCCCGTGGGATTCGGGATGCTACGGATCTACCCGTCCCGGCAGGAGGAGGGCGAGGCTTTCGTCAGGCTGTACGCTAGGGTGGACGAAGAGGGCGGTTTCACCACCCCCGCGCTCGCTCCGGGGAGAACCTACGACATCCATGCGAACGGTTTCGAGGGCCTGACGGACGGCGCGGTAACGGGGTTGGAGCCCGGAGCGAGGGATGTGGTCCTCCGCCTGACCAGGGGCTCGGCGATCTCCGGCCGGCTCCTCCTTCCCGATGGCCGGCCGGCACCCGAGGGAATCCTCGTGGCGGCGAAGGCCCTGGGAGGAGGGCGCAGTCGCGGTGTCGGCTCCCGGAGCAAGACGGCGAAGGACGGGGTGTTCCGAATCACTGGGTTGGAACCCTCCGAGTATCAGATCGTGGGCGGCGGCGACGGCTCCGACTTTGCCCCCACGCGCGCACCCGGGACCTTTCGGCCGGGGGACGGCGGCGTCGAGATCCGGCTCGAACCCGGTTGCACGGTCTCCGGCGTCCTTGTGGATGCCGACGGGAAGCCCGTGAAGGCCCGGTCCCTCACGGCCAGGCAGGACGAGCCATTCGACAACCACTGCTGGGGCGAGTCCTACGGTGACGGGACCTTTCTCGTGAAGGGACTCGCCCGCGGGAGAGTCCAGTTGGGGGTCTTCTTCGGGGAAGGCCACGTCGAACTCGGCGAGTTCGACGTCCCGGCCAAGGACCTGCGGATCACGGTGAAGCCGGAGTGAGACACCGGATCCTGTGGGCAACTCGGGCACCATCGGAAACCTACGGCACCCTTCAACCCCAGGTCTGATGGCGGCGCGGCCCGAGTGGGTGCTTCCGGGAAGCTTCGCTGGTGATCAGGGGCCGGGGTCAAGAGACGACTCTTTCGCCCTCTGCTGTCTCGAGCCCGAACAGAAGGTCAAGAGTGTCTTGGCGCGGAGCAGGGCGGGGGATTCGATTCCAGTCGCCGGAGCGTGGTGGTGGACAGGCTGGTCTCCGGCGAGACGACCGTCCATGTCCTGCTCGGGAAGTCCCGCTGACCGCGCCCGCCGGACCTACTTCGTCAGCCGGACCTCCACGTCCACGATGGTCTTCGGGGCGACGATGACCGTGTTGGTCCCGAGGACCTCCTGGTTCTCCGGCGGACGTACGACCTCGACGGTATAGCGTCCTGGAGCCAGGGGACTCCCATGGACCACCGGGCCGGCCGTCTCCGAGGGCCACGACCACTCCCCTTCCTTCGACTCCCCCCAGAAGCCGCCCCCGACGAACTCACCCTTTTCGTCCCGGAGACGTACGGTGTCAGGTACGACAACCGTCCCGTGCAGGTCGCGGACGGTGACCCGCAGCCAACCTCCCGAGCGGAGGAGGAACTCCACAGGGACCTCCTTCCCGGAGTCCACCTGGACCTCCTTCTCGGCGGCGATCCCGAAGGCCGTCATGTCCCACGGCCCCCCGTGGCCCTCGACCTTGAGCCGGTACGTCCCGGCCTGGAGATTCTCCAGCCTGCAGCGCCCCTCGGCGTCGAGTTCCACCTTCTCCTCGTAGAACCCCTCAAGCAGCCCGCCGCCGGTGTCCTTGATTGTCACCGAGATCGCCTTCGGGGACTTTCCTCCGTCGTCCACGACGAAGAGACTCAGGGTCCCCGGCACTCCCGGTTCCGATAGGACGACGGTGATGTCGTGGAGCGCGGGGTCCCCTTCCACCAGGAACTCCCCGGCCTTCTGCGCCTTCCCCGGGGACTTGATGGAGTAGAGGAGCCGCATGCCCGTCCGGGGGCAGATGGTCAGGACGCCATCGAGGGAGTCCAGCCCACCGCCTCCACCCATGTGCGAGCCGCCACCTTCGCCGTTGAAGCTGAACCTGCCTTCGAGGACGTCATTCCCCTCCTCGTCCACGATGTGGATGCGGACAACGTGCTTCTCCATGACGAAGTCCACGTCCGTATCGCCGGCTTCGACGGCCCGTTCCTGGCCCGCATCGAAACTCCAGACGGTCACGGGGCCCTGGTCCAGCCCGGAGAGGACGTACCGTCCCGTCTCGTCCGAGGCGGTGCGGTCCCGACCATCCTTGACCTGGATCCTCATCCCGGGAACGGGGGAGCCGTCGGGGAAGGAGACCCGTCCAGAGACCGCGTATCCCGCTTCCATCCGGATCTCGATCCCCTCGGAGGGGACACCCAGTTCGACCGAACCAGGAACCTGCCCCGGATGGAAGGCGGTCAGCCTCGTCCTTCCCGCTGGCTGGCTGAGAACAAAGCGGCCGTCGGCGTCCGTCCAGGCCCGGATCCCCTCGGTGGACTCGACGGTGACCCCCTCGAGGGGCAGGCCATCCGCTCCCAGGACCCGTCCCCGCACCGCCGGAGACGTCGGGGGTCCGGAGGGCGCCGGGGCAGGCTCCACCGCGGGGCGGGGTTCCGGGGGTGGAAGCTCCTCTTGTTCGGCCGGAGGCCCGGTCGCTGGTCTTGTGGCGTGGTCCGGAAGCCCCCCTTCGTGGGGGCCTGGTTCCTCCGGGGGGGCCCCCCGCAGGACGAGGAAGACCCCCAGCGCGAGAAGGGCTACTCCCCCAAGGACGGCGGCTCGCCCGTGGTTGGCCATAGGCCCATTCTAGGCTGTGGCGGGCGATGGGATTCCCGTTCTTCCTCCGTGTCGTGTGGCGCAGGTACATCGGGCCCCTTCGGAGCCCTACATGTGATCGCACCGCGCCACCGCGCAAGGGGCCGGGTCGCACTACACGGTCTCGCGCGTCACAAATCACGCGGCGCAGGCTCGAAACGACGCTCCGCAACGACCCCAAATGGCTGAAAACGCCCAAGGTCGCCCGCGAACTGCGGAAGTTGGGCTAGGATCCGAGGGCGATGACGCGATTCCAGTGTGCGTGGGCCTTCCTCGCTCTCCTGCTCTCCTGGTGCGGGCCTGCCGGTCCCTGCCGGGCCGCCGTCCCACCGGTCGGGGTCGGCGACCCGGCGCCCGAGATCGGGGTCCGCAAGTGGCTGAACGTGCCCGCGGGCCAGGAGCCCTCCCCCGAGTCCCTGAAGGGCCGCGTCGTGATGATCGAGTTCTGGGGCACGTGGTGCGGCCCCTGCGTTCGGGCGATGCCCAAGGTGCAGGAGATCCACGATCGGTACCGGGAACGGGGGCTCACGGTGCTGGCCATCTCCTACGAGACCCTCGACGTGATGGGAAGGTTCTGATTCGGGTCTAGGGCCTAGCGCCAAGAAACGATTGGGGACACCCAGGACCTCACGAGTCCCTTTCCTCCGCCACGGATCTTTCGATGTTCAACACCCCAATCACAACTCGCGTCAATCACAACTCCTCAGGACTCCCACCTACCGAGGATATCAACTGGCGCAAGTTGGAAAGGATCGCCTGTCCGACTACAGTCGGGGCCAGATCAAGAACGCCTGCCATCGCAACAACGGCATCTCTGACGTCCGTTGGGCGCGCCTGTCGTACACCGCACTGGACGAAGGGGCCATCCGTCTCTGTCAGCAGCCGCTCGAGTGGCAACGAACCGACAACGGTGCGATGACGAGGTTTCTTGAGCATCTCGGCATTGACAGAGAAGTAGCAGCCAAGGTCCACGGCCCGCCTTGCCTCCGCACGGCTTCCCGTGAACCAGTGAAGGACGACACAACCTCGTGCTGGAGGGAGGTGCTCTTCAACCAGGTCCAAGACCGCCGATGCCGCGCGCACGCTGTGGACTGTGAGGACCTTTCCGCCAGCAAGAGCACATAGCTTGAGGATCCTCTCGAACACGACCTTCTGCATCGGCAGGGATCGGAAATGGCGAGGCCCAGCATCGAGGCCAACTTCGCCGACGTAACGAGCCTGGGGGAGGTACTGCTCCCAGAGCGACATCTCAGATGCCCTCGACGCGACTAGCTGGGGGTGCATCCCGAGCGCCGCTCTCACGTGGCGCGTCCGCGACGCCAACTCCAAGTTGCGCGGCCATGCCCGCGGCGTCGTGGTAACCGCAAGCGTGTACACCCGTTGCACATCACACTCGGCCACCACCCCCGCGTGATCTTGGTAGAGATCGAGGTGGCAATGGAGATCGACAAGCGGGGTCGCCGCGTCCAGCACGTTCAGCGCGGTTCCGCGCGGGCGCGCGCCAGAAGTTCCGAAAGCTCCGCCATGCCCCGTTGGTACACCCCCGAGAGGGCCTCATTGTTCTCGGGCGCATCCGACAGGGGACCTGACTTGTGCACCAGCAGTCTCGCCAACTGCGGAGACCCACGGAACCTGCCAATGGCCATCTGGAGGGAGCGGATGACCTGGCCCTCCGCCTGGACGGTATTGAGTGTCCGAGCTTCCAAGTCCCCAATCGTGTAGACAGTCGGATCTGCACCTCTGCCAAGCGCCCCAAGCAGTGCTGCGCGCCGAACGAGGCAGGGGAGGCAGTAGCCACAGTGCTGAATGCCACGCCCCTTCCAGCGGCCTTTCGTGGGCGATGAGCAGGAGAGCGTACTACCGAGAACTCGCGTCAGCAAAGCGCGGTTCGCGCACTCCCCGGTCATTTCGCCCTTTGTTCGGTTCCAGTACGGATTCGTCACTTGCCCCCTCATTCCCATCGTAGCCAGCAGTTCGTTCCACCGCGCCAGGTAGAAAGGATGGGTAGTCCGGGTGCTCAGCGAACCCAGGCGCAAGTGGTCGAGTGGCACGTTGAGGGCAATCAGTCCGTTCTCCGGAACCCGAAGAGTGAACTCGTCTCCGAGTCCTGTGCCTGCGAAGGCACCAAGTGCCAGGAACAGAAACGATCGACTTCGCGTCGACGGCTCTGAAGCTACGTTCTGGACCAGGCCATTTTCGAGCGCCATCCACATGCCCAGTCGTCGAAGCGGACGTCCATAGTGCTCCGCCAGCCCACTGAAGCAGGCAGTTTGCGCATTGCTGATGGCCGGTTCTTGAGCATGACTCACGAATAGCGGGTCCATCCCCGCCTCGAGCAAGTCGATCGCTCCGATGAGGCTGTCGAGCCCGCCTGAGAAGAGGCTCACTCCATCAAGACCAAGCTCGATGGCTCCGGGAGGTCTCGGCGGTCTCTCTGGTCTGACTCCGTTGGGCCATGACCGGAAGGACAGTGTCCATAGATCACCTGTTAGGAAGTCGAGCATCCGCTTCAGGAGCGGGGCAACTTCCGTCCATCGCGCAGGCGCGCTCACGGGTACCACAACACGCAGTTCGCGTGTCCACGAGTCTTGGGACTCCGTGGAGCGGCAGACCCGCGTGTCCGCGGCGTGAACATGGGTGGCAAGCGCGAGCAGGTCGAGGCCGAGGTCAGATGGGAAGACGTTCAGCACCGCAAGGTCGTCGCAGGCCCTCCCGATGCCATAGCTCAGTCTCCCGCTTGCCTCGACCAGGTCAATCCGTGTGACGACCTCCTGCGGAAAGGGATGGATCGCCATGCGATCCGCTGTGCCGCATCGTCCAGCGATCGCATGGCGACTCATACCGCACCACCCTCCGCGTCCCCGTCACTTTCAAGGAAGTCGAACGCCGCCTCGTAGACTCGATCCACCAGATCCCGAACCTCACTCGGCGCCAGCCCTCTCAGGTCACTCTGCATCGAGGACGCCGCATCTTCCACAGATCGCCCGATGAAGTCGTGCAGTTGGTTCTGAACCGTCTGGGCTGCTCGCACACTCTCTGGTAGGACAACGCCTCTGGAGCCGATGTCGTTGAACACCCGCATCTCGATCGTGCGCGTGACATACATCTCGAAGACCGTCTGCAACTGCGCGGCGCTGAGGGAGTCTAGATCGGTGATGCCGGCGCCAGTGAGCCCGACGATAGTCTCCACGAACGCTTCTCGCGCAATTCCCGCGTCCACGGAACCGCCCACGGGACACACCACATCAGCAAGGCCGAGGAAGACCTCCTCGATTGGACGACCCGCAAGGCCACCGAGGTTCAGGGCCTGAAGGGCCTGTGCAGATCCGCGGGCCTGAACGTCCGCAAGGAAGCCAATCAGGCCAGCGCCGACGGTTCGTGACGATCCCATCCGCCGGGCCGCCTGTCTCGGGCCGCCCGAAGATGTGGACACGTACTTTCTGAGAGCATGCCTCAGGTGCGCACCGCCGCCCCCGCCTGAGCGAGCGAACCTAGAGAAACTCGCTCGTGCGGCACGGAAGCGATCCGCCGAACCCGCAGGGACTGTTACCTCATGCGGCGGTGCAATGGCATCCGGCGGTCCGGCTGGGCTTTCCGGCGCGGCGGGTGTCGCCTCTGGACCACCCCCCGGATCTTCTGCGCCCCCTTCTTCCCCCGATAGCAACCACGTTGGGACAAGGGGTGTCCTACCACCAGGACCTGCGTAGGAACCGGAAGTCCCCATTACGAATCCTTCCGCCCGAGCTTCAGGGCCGCAACTACAGCGGCCTTGAGTCGCGATCCCCCATTGGCGGAAGCCGCCCACGAGGCGCGCAGCCGGTCGAACCGATCGCGGACACCCTTTTCCCGAAGTGCGCGTTCCCAACCCGCGACCGGCCAAGGACCGAGTCGGTCCACAGGAAGTCCATCGAGGAAGTCTACGAGGTTCCCCTCAAGCGCTGGGTGCGTCTCTACAAGGACTGCGAGGCCAGCAACCCCAGGAGGCTCAGTCTCGAACGCATCGCTCGCCAGAATGCGCGCCCTGACGCGTTCGAATACCTGACCTGCCTCAGCTGCGGCGAGTTTTCCAACCTCCGCCGAATGGCCCTGGACCGAGATCCTTGGGCCCATCAGCTGTTCAGCAAGTCGTTCAAGATGGCCGAGGATGGAGGCTCCGCCGAGGAGGTCCTTCTTTTCCCTTGATACGAAGAGGTAGGGGCGCAGGTCTACTCCCTCGAAGGAAGGCTCGACTCTGGCCCACTGACGAATCAGATCCGACCCAAGCCACTCCGTCAGAACCGGCCCAAGTGCAATTGCGGGTGCAGGCACCACCTTGTCCTCATCCTTCTCTTCCCCCGCAGGCTTCCCCCTTGTCGCTGGTTTCGGCGCACCCTCCGATGCACGCTCCCCCCTAGCGGCTCTCTCCAACGCCGCCACGTCCGGTGAGACCCCGTTTGGTGACGAGACCGTAACAGTGGCCAGTTGCTCGAACAGTCGGGGAATAAATCGCTCCGCCAGCATCAGTTTCCCGAGCACGGGGACCTTCACGGTCTCGCCGAATCCACGGGCTTCAGCAATCCGCTTTCGCAGCATGAGCGTGTTGAGGAACCGCTTAATCTGCCTCGGATTACCCTTCGTACCAGTAGCGAGTGTCGGACCTATCTGGTCGCTAAGCGTGAGCGCGCCCTGCACCTTGGCAGCTTGCCCTCCTAGCGCTCCTCTCAGGCTTGCCGCATCAATGGCACCGCCCTCCCAAGGTCGTCTGAGCTTCTCTCGCGCCGCATCGATCAGCCTGCGGAAGTCCTTGTCGCCCTCGCCAAGCTCGGCACCGACGAGAAGTAGGGTGACGTATGTACGTGTCTCTGACTCTCCGAGGGATGGGATTCTGAAGGGGACCTGGATGAGCTTCTCCAGGTAATTGCGGGCATACGTTTGAGAGCCCGGCGACTCTGGCAGGTCAGGAAAGTGCCTTCGGACCGCATACTCGATCATCCCCTCGTCCGCCGCCACCACGAACGCTGTTCGAGGGGTGAACACGAACAGCCGGATAGCCTCCAGAGTCTCGATTGCCGTGTCTGGCAGGCAACGGTCAAGGTCATCGATGAGCACGACGAGTTGGTCGATGCCGGCCGCCACCAGCAAGTCGTCGAATGCCTTCCGGAAGGCGTCAATTTCCTCCGGCACATTCTTGGCACCCGGCTCGTCCTTGAGGAGAGAGCAGGCTCCCTCGAGGGCTGCTTCGACATTGACCTTGTCCGCGAGCTTCCCGGGATCCGAGAGGACGCCCGCCACGGTCGTTGCGACCGCACGGATCTGATCGGGTGCGGGCAAGCCGGTAGCCACAGTCAGGGCGAGCCCGCCGGCTTTCTTCGCGACCTTTAGCAAATCGAGCCGACGGAAGACCGCCTTGACCGAATCCGTTGCCTTCGTAAGAGCTGGCCGCTTCTCGAGGAGACCGGACACGATCCCCTCGATGAGCACGATCTTTGCGTCTTCGAAACCCTGGAGCCTCCACCCATTGAACTTTATGCAGAGGACCCGGTCATTCCCCCCAAGCCCAACGCAGATCATCTCTAGAAGGCTCGACTTCCCAGCGCCCCAATCGCCATGCACGCCTACTGTCACAGGCAGCTCGGGGCGCTCTCGCAGGAGTGCGATGATCGTCTTGGCGATGGTCTCGTTGTTCAGGAGGTCGACTGTCGTTTCGTGATCGCTCAGAAGCGCTATGGCGCGTCCGGCCGGAGCGGCGGGTGCCGTCACGGCCTAATGCTCCCCACCGGCCCCTTCTCGATGCGGGCGGCCAACCTGAACCCCGGCTCCCGCGATGACAGTGGGAGGGCCAAGCCCGAACTCCAACCGTCGAGAAGGGTCTTGTGGACCCCGACAAAGTAGACCACTGACATTCCTCCCAACGCCCTTCGTCGCCCCGACACTCGTCACCCTCAAGAGTCTAGGGGACTTGAAGTGCAATGTCCATCCCAACCTGTCTTGGGGTCCGTGCGTCGTGCCCGACAGTGCATGCTTCATGGCGTCGTCCCGATAGCACCCTATCGGAACACGGGGGGCTTGAGCCGTGCCCTCCATAGGGGCGGTATGGCTGCTCAAAGCTTTGTGTTTTTGGGACACAGATGGCCGAGGTGCTACCCGGCATGAAGTCCGATGTGTGCGATCACAAAGACCCGCTCTTGTGGCTTCTCGCCGGAGTCAGCCCAATAGACGCGCTCGGTCTCTGTGGGGGACCCGCTCCGTAGGTGGTACCGGTAGCGACACTCCTCCTGCTTCCCGTCCGGGAGAGTCGCGTAAACCCCCCTATCAGCCATCTTGAACTTCCCTTGAGAGATACCGTTCACCGCGAGGATCTCCTTGAGTACATCACCGATGTTCTTTCCCAGCCCGCCCTGTCGAACCCGGCCACAGAGCTCATGCAGAGACTTAAGGAAGAAGTAGATCGTCCCGCCGATCACGTTCCCCTTTACTAGGAGGCCGTCCGGTATGACGAGGCGGTCCGTGAACTCCACATCAGCGGCCGCAACCGCCACTCCAAACAGGAATATCATCACATCTCGTCCGGGTGTGACCGGGACCCTGGACTCCACCATGGTTCTTATGCCTTTCCATGAATGCGCGCGCCCACCATCGTGTCTTCCACTTTGCTTCCGGTCGAACCCCACCTATTCCTGCTTCCAATCGCCCCCCACTGGCGGCGTCGCCTCAGTGTCGCCGCTGAGTCCGAGGCCCCAACTACCTCACCCGGCACATCTAGCCGCCACCCATGGAGCGCCTCGAAAAGGCGGCTAGACTATCCGGAATGGCGATGCCAGAACTGCCGGAACCCACAGTGCTGGACTTGAAGAGAATACTCATCATTCCGACACTTGCCTCCGAACCACTACGTAATCGTACTCTTCCGGATTGAACAGAACCGAGTTATCATCCATATAAGGCTTCAGCTTGGCAAAATGTCGCCTCGACACATGTCTTCCACCAACGAATTCTGGGTCGACTTTAGACCTCCCGAAGATTACCACAAGGCCCATGATGTCTATCGAAAGCCATGTTTCCCCAGCTATCTGGCTGGCCCGCTTCCCCCGCTTGAAGTACCACTCCAAGTTCGCCCTCGCGCGCACACTCCGGCCCTTCATCGCACCGCCTCCTTGCAGCGACCGAACTCAACCGCCCTCGAGACAGTACTATCCTTAATGTCCATGCTCCCTCCTGCCACACTCGCTCCTACCATGGAATCTTCCCGTTCTTCGCAGGCTCGGGCCCCTTTGTCATCTTTCCGGTAATGGGATCCTCAAGGAGATGAAGTCGAAGTACGAGTGATCGGGCGGCTGAGACGGATCGAACCGGCGCTTTCCGTTGCGGCTCCGGTCCCTCGGCTCACTCCGTGAAGCGGATGTCGAGCACGTGAGAGCGGTGGCCCCTGCCGTCCCGCGCACGGGCCGCTTTCGCCCGCTGGCCGCGTTCGGGCGGGACTCCCCGGACTCCCCACCCAATCGCCTCCAAAAGGCCAGGATTGTCAACTTGTCAGGCAAAGTGGACGGCAAAGTGAACCAATAAATTTCCTTAACTAACTGATTTTAAACTACTTACGCAATAGCCCGCACGGCTTCCCAAGCCGAATGTCGAGGGTTCGATCCCCTTCGCCCGCTCCAACTTAACCCTTTCAGGGACCAACGGTTAGGACGGCGCCCATTCCCCTCGCCCATGGACCTGCACCGTCCGTGGCACCAAGAATGGCACCAACAGGGCGGGGTTCCATGTGGGCTACGCCGCCCCGTCCCCCGCAGGGTGGACTCCCTCCGCGGAGATCAGCGAATCGTCAGTTCCCAGATCCGCCGGATCAAGGGGACTTCGAGGTCACCGTCGGGCTCCATCTCGTCCCGCAGGGAGAGGAGGACGCGGCTCCCCTCGGGCAGCTTCCCCGTGGGGAATCTCATCTCGTAGGTCTCCCCCGAAGCGATCCGCCGGTAGACGTCGAGCTTCGCCAGCAGGTGGTAGGCGGGCAGGACCCGGCAGGCCTGGAGGTCGAGCTCCATCCGGCCCTTCGGCTCCCCGGTCAGCGGGACCATGATGGCCACGGCGTAGCGTGGAGCCAGGGTGTTGATGGCCACGGGGGTCTTCCGGCGATTGGCGATGGCGAGGACGACCTCGTCCCCTTCCCGGCGCCCGCGGACGTCCACGCCCGGGTCCTCGTCCCGGGCCCGGTCCATCCAGAGCTCGATGTCCCCCGCCCTGTCGGAGTCCGCGGCGAACCCGATCCACCGGGAGTCGGGGCGGATCCTCCCGGCGGCCAGGTCCTCCTTCAGCGCGGCTCCCTGCACCTCCGGGTCGGGCCAGGCGCCGAGGAAGTAGTCCCGTTCCGTCTCGCACTTCGCCCCCCATGGGAGCGGCGCTTCCCGGTCGGCGTCCTCGGAGAAGTTCTTCCCCTGCATGAACCCGAAGCGCCAGTAGAGCCCCGCCCAGAGGGAGTTCTGCGCGACCGCGAGGGCCCAGCCCCGCACCGCCGCGTCCCCGGATTCGCGACGGATCCGGATGGCGGCCTCGAACGCGCGCAGGCGGACGGCGACGGACTCCTTCGGGGTGTCCGCCTGGTTCAACGCGTTCGCGAGGGCGCCGAGATTCTCCGCCGTCGGCTCCTTTTCCACTTTGGCGAGGAGCCCCAGCACCACGGCGTCCCCCCCGATGAGGCGCTCCGCCGCGCCCCTGCGGTCCGTCGGGAGTTTGTCCACCTGCTCTTTCAGGAGGGCCGCCACCGCGGCCTCCGCGCCCGCGGAGTTGAGGGCGGCCGCAGCGGCGGTCACGGAGCGGTGCCAGGCGGACTCGTCCTCGACCAGCAGCGCCCGCTTCAACCGGGCCGTCAGCTCCGCGACGGCCTCGGGCCCGGCCCATCTCCCGAGGGCGGCGGTGAGGACCGCCGACTCCATCTCCCCTTCGTGGCTCTCACCGCAGACCGTGAGGAGGAACTTCCCGAACTCCGGGTCCTTCCGCGCCGCCTCGCCCAGTTCGAGGCCCGCGGAGAGACGGAAGTCACCGCCCATCATCCGGCTCCCCGCCTCCCGGGCGTCGCCCTCCCCCGCGAGAATCTCCTTGAGGAGGTCGAAGGGGCGGGGCCGGAGTCTCGCGCGGAAGCGGGTCCCCGGGCTTAGGACCACCTCCGGCGGAGGGGGAGGCTGCGGTCCATGGGAGCTGTAGGAGCCATCCCCCTCGTAGTCGACAAGGGCGAACCCGTGCAGTTCGCGGAGGTAGTCCCCCTCGAACCTCCGCTCCGCGGTCTGGGGAACCCCCGTGAGAAAGGCGGCGATCCTCAGGGCCTTGCCGTCGTCCCGGGGACTCTCCTCTCCCTCCTTCGGAGGCCGGATCGACGCGGCGAGGACCTCGAGGAGATCCTCCCTCGGTGCATCGAGGAGCGCGTTCACCTGGTCGGTGATGCAGGGCATCTCCCGGGGGATGCTCGTCCCCCACCGGAGGGTGGCCATGGTCCGGCCGAGATCGCGGAGGCGCGCCCGGATCCCGGCCCGGGCGGCATCCCGGCTCACCGCCGGCGGCGGGCCCTCCTGCTGCGGCACGAGGAGCGGGGCGAAGAGGAGAGCGGCGAGGAGCCGCGGGCACGGAAGCATGGGGACCTCCCTCTTCCGCATCGTAACCCATCGAGCATCCACGGCCCCCCCGGGCTAGGATGCGCTCCGGTCGGGTGGAGGATCCCCATGGCTCCCGGGAAGGCGGCGGTGCTGGCTGCTGCGTTCCTCGCGGCGGTTGCAGGAGCCCTGAAGGCCGAGGACGAGGAGACCTCCGCGCCGTCCGGATCCGCCACCGCCCCCCCCTGGCCCGCGGTCGGCCGGCTCTCCGGAGAGAGGCGCTCCCACGGGAACTGGATCTTCGGAGTCTCGTGGTCCGGGGACGGGAGCAGGATTCGCACGTCGGGAGTCTGGGGCGGCCAGCACATCGTCGAGTGGGACCCGACCCGGGGCGAGCCGACGGCGGTCCACGCGCCGCCCCCCGCGAAGAGGAAGAACGACTACGACCGCTGGAGGCTCGCCCTCTCCCCCGACGGCACCCGGTTGGCCGCGGTGCTCGCGAACGGGGTCGGACAGGTGATCGACGTCGCGACGGGGAAGACGTCCGTCTCGTTCGAGGTCCCCACGGACCACCTCAACTGGGATGCCGACGACCTCCAATGGTCCCCCGACGGGAGTCGCGTCGCGATGTGCGAGAGCGACGGGTCGGCGATGGCGTGGGAGGCGGCGAGCGGGAAGCTCCTCTGGAGGGTTGGTTTCTCCCAACAGCACGGGAACCAGATCGCCTGGTCCCCCGACGGCAAGGCCCTGGCCGCCGTGGGCGTCGGCGGCGAGGACTGGAACAAGGACCACACCGCGATGAACCTGATGGGACAGGCCCTCGTCCTCGACGCGGCCGACGGGAGACGCCTCTTCGAGGCGAAGGACTCCTTCCCGCGGACCTGTTCCTCGGCCGCCTTCTCTCCCGATGGGCGGCTTCTCGCCGTCCACGGAGGGGAGGGGGACAAGACCCTGGTCTTCGACTGGAGGGCCGGGAAGACGGTGCTGACCCTGGAGACGCCGGGAGGGGAACTCTGCACCGTCGGCTGGTCCCCCGACGGGACCCGCCTCGTGACGGGTTGCGAGGACGGCCGGATCCGCGTCTGGAATGCGACCGACGGGACGCTCGAGAGGAGCCTGATCGCCCCGCAGGGATCGGAGACCGCCGCCTGGTCGCCCGACGGACGCTGGATCGCCTCCGGTGGATTCTCCGGGGTCCTATGGATCTTCGACGCGGCCACGGGTGCCCGCATCACGCCGGGGGAGGGTCATGGCAGCCGGGTCACCGCCGCCGCCTGGTCCCCCGATGGAAGCCGCATCGCCACCACGGGAGAGGACGGTGCGGTGATCCTCTGGGACGGGAAGAGCCTGCGCCAGGCCGCCGTCCTCCGGTCGACTCCCGGCAAGGACGCGGAGAGGGATTCCGGCCTGGAGGGGATTGCCTGGTCCCCGGACGGCCGCCGCCTCGCGGCCTCGCGCGAGGACGGGGGCGTCTCGATGTTCGACCCCGTGAAGGAGGAGGAAGTCGCCGTCCTGGCTCCTCCCCCGGTGGAGGAGGGCGGGTGGTTGGGTCCCGCGGGAAGGCTCGCCTTCTCCCCCGACGGGCGGCGACTCGCGGTCGGGAGCGAAGACCCGCAGGCGAGGATCTGGGACGTCGAAGCCGGGAAACTCGTCCACCTCCTGGATTCCCGTGCGGGAACCCTCGGTGTCCTCGGCTGGAGCCCCGACGGCTCCCGCGTCCACGCCCGGGGGAGCGGCGCCGCGGCCGCCATCTTCGAGGAGGGAGGGGTCTACGCGTGGGACGCCGCGACGGGGAAGGCCATCGAGACGCCCTCGTCCGGATGGAACCTCCGCGGCGCCGCCCTCTCCCCCGACGGGACCCGGCTGGCGACCCAGGAGCCGGACGGGACCGTGCGCGTGTTCGATGCGACGACCCTCGCCCCGCTCGCCCGGCGGAACGGGCCCGCGGAGGGCGGCACGGCGACGGCCTTCTCCGCGGATGGAGTCTGGGTCGCCACGGGATGCGCGGAGGGCTGGTGGATCGTGTACGACGCGGCGACCCTCACGCGCCTCCTCGCGGTGCAGCCGGGGAAGAAGGAGATCGAGGTCGTCGCCTGGTCCCCCGACGGCTCCCGATTGGCGACGGTGGACTACGGCACTCCCCCGGTGATCTGGGATCCCTACCCGGCCCCCCGGGCCGGGGCGAAGGGGCGCGCCGTGCTCCCCGTGGACGGGGACGAGCGGGGCCGCTTCCTCGGGGAGCTCTGGAACCGTCTCGGGGACCCCCGCCTGGAGGAGGGGCTCCTGGCCGAGGAGGACCTGGCGGCCCTCGGCGAGAAGGGAGTCGCCTTCGTCGCCGGGCGCCTGCGTCCCGCGGCGGACGCCGCCGATCCCCCGCCCGACCCCCGCACGCTGCGCGCCCTCCGCGCCCTCGTCCGGTCGCGGGCGCCCGGGGCGCGCGACCTCCTGCGCTCCCTCGCCGCAGGGGCGGCGGGGGCTCCTCTCACCCGGACCGCCGCTTCCTGCCTCCGGGCGTGGGACGGGGAAGGGAAGTAGGCCGCCGGCCCCGGGTACGGTCGACCGGCTCCTACTTCGACTTCGCGGGCACAGGCACCCGGAGGTCGGCCGCGGGGGCCTCCACGACGCCGAGATCGACGACCCCATCCCCGATCCAAGCCGAGAGCCGCACCTTCCCCGGCGCGAGCCCCCCGATCCGGAAGGCCCCGTCCTCCGCGCAGGGGAACACCTCGCCGCCCCCCGCCGCGATCCACGCGGCCCGCACCGGACGCCCCTCGGCATCGATCAGGCGCCCGGCGAGCGCAGCCCCCCGCCGGGCAACGAGTCTCACGCCGCCTTCCCCCGGGAGGAACTCGTGCTCGTCGGGTGTCGGAAGGAAGGCGGAGGCGCCGCCGCCCGCCGTCAGGACCACGCTCATCTCCGCCATGTCCTCCAGGGAGAAGGTGCCGTCCTCCGCGGTCGTCGCGCGCCGATGGCCGCCGGGCTCCCCCTCGGCCAGGCCGGTGGCCACGGACTCCACCGGGACTCCGGGCCCGACCGGGCGGCCCTCCTCGTCCACCACGGTCCCCGTGATTCCCCTCCCGCGCCGCACGCGGATCAGGACGTCCCTGCTCCCGGCCCGCACCCCTCGTGCGGCCCCGGACCCCAACCCCTGGCCGCGGAAGAGGACGATGTCGTAGAGGCCCTTGGGGTCCAGGGGCACCGTCGTGAAACGACCGTCCTGGTGGAGGGTGGCCTTGAGCCCGAGGGAGGATCCCCGGAGGGGCCCGTCGGCCAGGTTGACGTACATGGGGTTGTCGGCATCGGGATGGTAGGGCCGCCCCTCCTCGTCGACGGCGGTCCCGGTGATGGTCACGACCCGGGACACCCGCACGACGACGTCGGAACTGCCCGCCGCCACCCGATCCACCCCTGCGCCCACGTAGCGGGCGTTGGCGTTCTTCTCCTTCTTGTCCCCTCCCCCGAACTTGCTCATCCAGTCGCCCCGCTCCGCCTTCGCACCGGCGGCCACGCCGTAGAGACCCTCGGTCAGGCCGTCCAGCCGGAACGACCCGTCGGGTCCGGTGACCGCGCCCCGGCCCCAGCCCCCGGACTCCCCGCCCGAGGCGCTCTGCCCCTTGAGCCCCACCGAGATGCCCGCGACCGGTTCGCCGAGGTCATCCACCACCCGGCCCGAGATCGAGAGACCCCGGCTCATGCGCACTTCCAGGCCGGTCCGCCCGGCCGCGACGTCCGGGAGGCGCTTCTCGAGGTAGTCCGTCCGGTATCCCTTGTCGAGGTCCTCGACGGGACCGCCGGAGAGTCCCCCGAACCGGAGCACCCAGCGCCCCGGAAGGAGTCCCGTGAGGCGGAAGCGCCCCTGCGCGTCGGTGGGCTCCTCCAGCAGGGTGACCCACCCGCCGTCGTAGGCGCCCCCGTACCAGAGGGACAGTCCCGCCACCGGCTCCCCCGTCGTCTCGTCCAGGCACCGGCCGGAGATCTCCCGGAGGCCCGGCACGCGCACGGTCACTCCCTCCGCCCCGGGACGCGTGCGCACCCAGGCCTCCCGCATCCCCTCGAAAGAGGCGACCACCCAGCAGTCCCCCGCGCCAAGCCCCTCGACCCGGAACCGCCCCTCGGAATCGGCGCGGACCTTCGTGCGGTTCCAGACGGGGACCCGGTCGCCGGGGTCCCCGGGCCGCGCGACCGCGGGAGGGGTGAACTCGGCGGGCGGCTCCGGCTCGCCGTCCTTCGCGGGGAGGACGAGGACCGCGGCGTTCCCGACGGGGTTCCCCGCCTCGTCCACGACCGCCCCCTCGAGGACGCTCCCCTCCGGCGCCGCGGCGCCGAGGAGCATCGCCGCCGCCAGGAGGGCTCCCTTCATCCGGGGGATTCTAAACCGGCGGGACCTGGAAGTCAGGCGCCGTCGGATCCGATCCCGGGCCTCTACTCGAACCAGGTGTCGTCATCCGGCACCGAGGGGCGGACGCGGAGCCTCGGCATCTCCTTCACCTCCATGGGGATGACGCCGCGGGGTTCGAACTGGAGGTGGGGGCCGATGTCATGCTTCGGCAGGCGGGCCAGGAGATCGGGGGGCAGGGAGAACCAGCGGGCGGGCGCCGGGTAGGCGAAGCAGTCCGAGGAGATGTAGACGACCGTGCGGTGTGCGGGATCGTGCCGGACCAGCCACAGGTGTTCCCCCGGCAACGCAT
This sequence comes from uncultured Planctomycetota bacterium, assembly GCA_964370855.1. Classification (GTDB taxonomy): domain Bacteria; phylum Planctomycetota; class JAJSAM01; order JAJSAM01; family JAKLKS01; genus JAKLKS01. The sequence goes on from CAYJMF010000001.1 coordinate 101,974, forward strand.
CGATGTCGGAACTCCGGACCACGCGGGCCAGGACGTAGCCGTCGGTCGCCTGCGCCTCGAGGTGGCGACGGAGGGCGCGCTCGAAACTCCGGATCAACTCCTCCGGCGGGATCGGCTCAACACGGCAAAGGGGTATGTCATAATCGCTACGACCGATCGGCTACTTCTCCTTGATTTCGCCATATACCTGAAATATCGGCACATTGTCCACTATCCACCTACCCGGCTCTACGGACGACCTCCATCTCAATTCTCCCCAGTGAGCCGAGTCAGACACGCGAGAATACTCACCCCATGCTTCACCATCAGGAGGGTCGCTAATCACCCAGAATTTCACTGACACTCGCCCGGCATGCAGGTCTTCTACGCAAAGGCTCTCGACCAGATCCTGCAATAGAGAATCTCCCCCCTGCGGGGCAGACAGAAGGGTGACATTTATCTCCAAGCCATCAGGAACTCTTGCACGAGCAACCGAAAGCACGTTCCCTCCACCTTTCCTTGCGCCAACACCCCTTTTCACTCCACTCCCGGTTCCTGGACTCTGAGCCCCTCCTGGCTCCTCCACCCCAGTCCCCAGGTATGCCCAAGCCGCAATAGCGACTATCACACCCACTCCACCTCCAGCCACCATTGTCGAATTTCGCATCTCCCTCCTGTCTCAGCCAACTCACGCTCGCCACCAGCGCATTGGAGCCCCACAATTCGGACTCGCACTCACGTACCCGCACGGGCGACTCCGGAAGGGTATTCCTCCTGGCGGACCTAGTCAATACCGCCCGGCGTCCGTTCGGAACTCCTCCCCTACACCACCCCCGCCATCCCCCCCACGAGGGCCGCGACGAAGGCCGCCCTCGCGGCCGGGGGAACGCCGACGCGGGCGAGGCAGTGCAGCGACCAGGTCAGGGCCAGGGCGCGGCAGGGGTTGGAGGGGCCGAGGAGGAGGGCCCAGCCGGCGGCGGAGACGGCGAGGTCCCACGCCGCGGCCCCGCCGCGGCGATGGGAGGCGATCTCCATGCCGGCGGCCGCGGCGGCGACGGCGGCGAGGAGACCGAGCACGGGGAGACGGAGCCATCCCGGGCCGGCCTCGGCGGCGACGACGAACCAGGCTTCGGGCACCGGGCGGGCACCGGAGAGCGTCTGGAGGAGACCGTCGGCGCCTCCCGCGGCGACGAAGAGGAGCGCGCCGAGGAGGAGAAGCCCCGCGGCACGCATTGCGCCTGGGCGCGGAGGCGAAGCCGCGGTCCGCGGTCGATCGCGACAGGAGAAGAGGAGCAGGGCCGCGGCCAACGCGCAGGCGATCGCGTAGGCGGCGGCGCCGCTGCAGCCGAGGAGGACGGCGCCGATCCCTCCGGCGTGGCCGAGGAGCGCCGCGGCGGGGATGCGGAGCGTCGGCGTCCAATCCCGCTCCTCCTCCTCCCCCTCCTCCTCCCCCCCTCCCCGCCCCGCGAGAAGCGCGGAGCCGACGGCCCCCGCCACGAGCACCGACAGGAGGAGCACCGCCGCCGCCGCGGGGGCGGCCGCGTCCACGACCCCGAGGGCGGCGATCCCCCGGTGGGAGGCCGCCGTGGAATCGGCGATGGCCCGCGCCGCGTCGGAGAGCGCGCCGTCCCGCGGGAGGCCGAGCGCCTGGACCGCGATCACCTGGAGGATCGCCAGCACTCCCGGGAGCGCGGCCGGGCGGCGGCCCAAGGGCTACTTCCCCTTGACGCGCCGGGTCGTCGTGTGGAGCCGGTCCTTCTCCCGCACCGTGGATGCGATCACCCACCGTCCCGAGCGGAGGAGATCGTCGAAGAGCCGCTCGAACTCCCGCCACCCCTCCTCGTGGGCCTCGATCCGCTCCGGGTCCGGCGGTCCCCCCCGCGACCGGAGGGAGAGCCGCGCCAGGCCCGGCGCCAGGGGACGGGAGTAGAGCGACAGGCAGTCGGCGAAGCCGTCGGCGCGGGAGACGAAGAGCCCCGCGCACTCCGCCGGGAGGACGTCGGCGGGCAGTTCCCGGGCCATCCGCTCCGCGAGGGTCCCGGCCGCGCCGGACCTCGCCGCCGCGAGGCCCTCCCCCACGGGAAGGGAGGTCGTGAGGAAGACGAGGTCGTCCCGCCGCACCAGCGCCATCCCCGCGGTCAGGAGATCCCCCCGGGGCCCCTCGGGCCAGGTGACGCGGAGGATCGCCACGGGACGCCCCTCCACCGCCGTCCGCTCGACCTCCACCTCCACGGGCCGCGGCCCCTGCCGGCGGTCGTACAGCCTCCGGCGCACCACGAAGGGGACCCGCTCCTCGGCGGCCGCGGCGATCTCGTCGAAGAGGCCGGCCAGGGCGTCGAAGGCGGCCCCGGGCCGGGCGTAGGCGGCGAACATCACCAGGGCGGGAATCCGGTCGATCATGTCCTGGGTCCCGCGGAGGACGTCCGCGTTCCCCGGCGCAGGCGCCGCGAGCGCCACGCCCGCCTCGCCCTTCACGTCGAGGATGAGCGCGTCGAGCCTCCCCTCGAGGTCCTCCTCACCCAGGGGGATTCCCCCGCGCAGCTCGTCCCATCGCTCCCGGCCCCCGGGGAGCCCACGGAGGAAGGCCGCGATGGCCGCCTCGGCGGCGGGGCGCACGTCGGCGCGCTCCTCCATGAGGAGGAAGGTGCCCGCGGGCAGGACCCCCGGCACGGCGGGGGCCGCCGGGTCCATGGAGATCAGGGGGCGGGCCCTGTCCGCGGCGGGGTCGAGGAGGGCCACCGACTCCGACGGGCGGGAGGGGTCGGCGTAGCCGGCGGCCATGGTGGCGCGGACCCCCTTCCCCCAGGCGACGGCCTCGCGCAGCGCGGCCAGGGTCCCCTCGAGGATCTCCCCCGGCTCCGGGTCGGGGATCCCCCCCATGAGCTCCCGGAGCTGGCCGCCGGTCCCCTCGACCATCCCCCGGAGGAGTTCCGCGGGGCGTGCGAAATCCAGGGACGTCGCGCCCGCGGGCACCGCCGCGAGGGCCTCGACGTAGAGCGGGTCGGCGGATAGCGGCTCGACGGTGCCCGCCGCCACGCCGCGGAGCTCGTCGTAGATCCCCTCGCCCATGGTGAACCAGAGGGCCCCCCCCGCGAGGACGATGGCGGGCTCCATGCCCTGGAGGTGGGAGAGCATCCCCTCGAGCCCGGGGCCCGGCCCCTCTCCGCGCTCCCTGCTCTCCTCGAGGAGGCGCGTCAGCCGGAACCTCCAGGCGAGGAAGCCCGGCTCCGCCACCCGCTCGAGGGGCGGCGTCCCCTCCCGGATCCACCGGCCCTGCTTCTCCACCAGGAGATCGAGGGCCGCCGCCACGAGGAAGGATTCGAGGGGGCCGAACCGCATCCCCGCGACGGACTCCACGCGGATGGAGTCCCCGTCCATCGTCTTCTGCCCGAAGCAGAGGGAGGCGCCCCGGGAGAGGAGAGCCCGGTCCACGGCCCCGTTGAAGAGGGCGGCCAGGAGCTCCCCGTCCCGGGGGAGCCGGCCGAGGATCTCGTCCCCGGGGGCGGCGCCGTCGCCGAGGGCGTCCTCGAGGATCCGCCGCAGGCGCGGTCCGTCCCGGAGGAGGGCGTCGGCCTCCTTCCAGATCCGCTTCGCCCGGAACTCCTCGACGTCGGCGAGGAGCGCGGCCCGGGAGGTTCCGGCCGGCGGGGAGGCCGTCATCCAGGCGCGGGACATCCCGGCCGGGAGCGCGCCGGCCCAGGGGCCGGCCTCCTCCCCCCGCGGTCCGAAGGAGGCGCGCACGTCGAAGTCCTGGCCCCCGGGAATGCGCACGGCGCACAGGGCGACGGCCTTCTCGCCGGGGGCGAGGACGAAGCCGTGGGCGAGGTAGTCGTCCAGCGGCTTCAGCTTCGCGTCCCAGCGGGCGAACTGCTGTTCCCGCCGCACGAAGAATGCGAGGCCGACCTCCTCCCAGTTCTCCGGCACGGCCTTCCGGAAGACGGGGTCGGCCGCCAGCGACGGCCCGGGATCGGCGGCCCCGGCCGCGGCGCCACCGGCGGCGCTCGACGCGAGCCGCCCGAGGGCCGTCCCGAGGACCGCCTCGTCGTCGGCCACGAAGAGGTAGCCGCCGCCGACGCCGTAGAGGACCCGGCCGAGCCTCCCCCCCTCCTCGGCGAAGGCCGGGTAGCCGTGGATCTCCGGGGGGTCGTGGCGCCGGGCCACGCCGCCCAGCTTCTGGCGGAGCAGCTCCATGGCGGCCTCGCCGGGGAGCTTCACGACCAGGAGCATCCGGGGGCGGCCCCCGTCGGCGGCGGGGAGGAGGCCGAAGGCGGTGTACCGCCCGTAGGTCTCGAAGAACTGCCGCGTGTCGGGCCGGTGGCCGAGGCGGGCCTCGGCCCCGTCCATGGCCCGTTCGAACTCCCCGACGGCCTCCTCCAGCGCGGGGGGGAGGCTCCCCCGCTCCCGGGCGCGATCCCACTCCCCGCGGACGAGGTGCCAGGCGGCGGTGGGCTCGACCCGCTTCCACCACTCCTCGACCGCGTTCCAGGATTCGTCCATGCGGTGGGCGGCGGCGAAGAGCAGCGTGTCGGCGGGGAAGAGGTCGGGGGCGGCCACGGGGACGGGGGTGAAGGTGCGCTCCACCGTCTGCTTGACCCGTCGGAGGTACAGCCCCGAGGCCGCGGCGGCGATCACCGCGGCGACGAGAACGGAGATCCCGATCCGCCCCTTCATGCCCCCTCCTCCCCGCCGCCCGCGCGCCGCCGGAAGGGTGGAGGGTAGGGGACCGGCGCGGGGGAAGTCAAGGGGGCTATAGTATCACTTTATGATACTATCACAGCGGGGCTCCGGCCCCGCCCGGTTCCCCGCTTTCTTCGCCGACGTCGGCGCCGTGCGGTGGCCGACGCCGGACGGCGTGTCCGGAGGGAAGGACCGTCGACCGGGGATTGACCGCGCCTTGACCTCGGGTTGGGTCCCCCTTCACCCCGGCGGGGCATCCTCCCCGCCATGGTGTTCGCATGACGGGCCCGCCCTTCCTCCGCCTGGAGAACGTCTCGGTCGCCTTCCCCGGAGGGCATACCGCGCTCCGGTCCGTCACCGCAACGGTGGCCCGCGGGGAGCGCGCGATCCTGCTCGGGAGGAGCGGGGCGGGGAAGTCGACCCTGCTCCGCTGCCTGAACCTCCTCCAGCGCCCGACGGAGGGCCGCGTCCACGTCGCGGACCTGGGGGACCTCGACGCCAGGGACGCCCTGCGCGAGCACCGCCGGCGCACGGGGATGGTCTTCCAGGACCACCACCTCATCGGCCGAAGGACGGCGCTCCAGAACGTCCTCACGGGGCGGCTGGGATTCCATTCCTCTCTCCGGTCCCTGCTCCCGATGCCCGCGGCGGACGTGCGGCTGGCCATGGAGTGCCTCGATCGGGTGGGCCTCGCCGACAAGGCCCTCCGCCGCGTCGATCGCATGAGCGGGGGCGAGCGTCAGCGCGTGGGGATCGCGAGGGCCCTCGTCCAGGGGCCCCGGCTCCTCCTCGCGGACGAGCCCGTGGCGAGCCTCGATCCCGCGACGGCGGAGCAGGTCCTGGACCTCCTGGTCAGGATCTGCCGCGAGGACGGCCTGACGGCGGTCCTGAGCCTCCACCAGGTGGACCTGGCGCGAACGTACGGCGAGCGGATCCTCGGCCTGGCCCGCGGGGAGATCGTCTTCGACGGTCCCCCCTCGGACCTCGCCGAGGCGCCGCTTCGGCGCATCTACCGGGGCGCCGCGGAAGGCGGGACGGGAGTCCCGCCTTCGATCCGCGGTGCCGCCGGGAAGGCCTCGGAGTCCGGAAGGAGAGTGCATGATGGGGTGGCGATCGGGGTTGATTAGCGCGGCCGCGCTCGCGGCCGTCGTCGCGACGGTCGCGGTGTCCGGGTGCGGCGGGGAGACGGCGTCCCCGGTGCCCGCGAGGGGCGGAGCGAAGCCCGAACCGGAGGCGCCGAAGTCGCGGGACCCGGAGATGCTCCGCGTCGCCCTCCTCCCCGACGAGAACGCCTCCAAGCTGATCCAGGACAACCAGGGGCTCAAGACCTACCTGGAGAAGGCGCTGGGGAAGAAGGTGGAACTGCACGTCCTCACCTCCTACGCGGCCATGGTCGAGGCCACGCGCAACAAGCACCTCGACCTCTGCTACTTCGGTCCGCTCTCCTACTGCATCGCGAAGGACCGGTGCGACATCGAGTGCTTCGCCGCCAAGGTCAAGAACGGGGTCACGACCTACCAGTCCGTGGTCATCACGAACCCCGCCTCGGGAATCGAGAAGGTGGAGGACATCCGCGGCAAGCGGATGGCCTACGGGGACCAGGCGTCCACCTCGAGCCACCTCATCCCCAAGGGGGTCCTCGCGGCCCGCGGGGTGAAGCCGGGGGACTACCAGGAGTCCTTCCTCGGGAAGCACGACGCCGTGGCGCTGAACGTGATGCGCGGGAACGTGGACGCCGGGGGGCTCAGCAAGCCCATCTTCGAAGGGCTGCTGGAGAGGGGGACCATCGACCGCACGAAGGTGAAGGTCCTGGCCGAGTCCGACCCCATCCCCGACTACCCGTGGGCCATGCAGTCGGATCTCGAACCCGCGCTCAAGGCGAAGATCCGGGAGGCGTTCTACGGCCTGAAGGACGAGGCCATCCTCAAGCCGCTCAAGGCCGACGGCTTCGCGCCGATGGAGGACCGCAACTACGACATCATCCGGAACGCGGCGAAGATCCTGAACCTGGACCTGGGGAAGCTGGAGAACTGAGGCCCCGTCGGCGCCCGGACAGACCATGGCCACCGCTCTCGCCGCCGCCCAGGAGGAGGTCCTCGCCGACCGCAGCCGCAGCGCGCGGGTCCGCGGCGGCCAGGCCGGGTTCATCCTGGCCGTCGTGGCCCTCAGCCTGTGGTACGGCGGGTTCTTCGACCCGGCGCGCTACGCGAAGGGCGCCGAGGGCATGATCCAGATCGTGTTCCGCGAGGGGATGCCCCCCGACTTCCGCCGCGCCCCGGCGTGGATCCGCCCCCTCGTCGACACCGTGGCGATGAGCATCGGTGGGACGGCGCTCTGCGTCGTCCTCTCCTTCGGGCTGGCCTTCCTGGCGGCGCGCAACACCTCGCCCCACCCGGTCGTCTACGCGGCCACCCGGTTCCTCCTGAACGCCATGCGGGCGGTGCCGGAGCTCATCCTGGGCATCCTGATCCTCGCCTGCGTGGGTCTCGGGATCCTGCCGGGCATCCTCGCGCTGGGGCTCCACTCGGCGGGGATGGTCGGGAAGTTCTACGCGGAGGCCATCGAGCACGCCGATCCCGCGCCCATCGAGGCCGTCCGCGCCTGCGGCGGCACCAACCTCCAGGTCCTCTGGCACGGCGTCCTGCCCCAGGTCCTCCCGCAGATGGCCGACGTCTCCTTCTACCGGTGGGAGTTCAACTTCCGCGCCTCGACCGTGATGGGGATGGTCGGCTGCGGCGGGATCGGGTTCGAGCTCCACGCCGCCCTCAACCTCATGGCGTACCGGGAGGTCACGGCGCTCCTCCTCGTGGTCCTCGCCTGCGTCTCCCTCGTGGACGTGCTCAGCTCCGCGGTGCGCCGCCGGTTCCAGTGACGGGGAAGCGCGGGGTCCCGCCGGGTCGGGGTCGTCCCGTGGTGGTGGTCACCCACCGGGTCCACCCCCCGGTGGCGGAGGCGCTCGCGCGACGGGCGCGCGTCCTCCTCAACGACACGCGGGAGCCGCTCCCGCGGGAGACCCTGCGGACCCGCGCGAGGAAGGCGGACGCGATCCTCGTCTTCATGCCGGACCGGGTGGACGCGGAGTTCCTGGGGGGCTGTCCGAGGCTGCTCATCGTCGCCGGCGCGTTCAAGGGGGGTGACAACGTCGACGTGGAAGCCTGCACGCGGCGCGGCGTGTGGGTGAGCATCGTCCCCGACCTCCTGACCGGACCCACGGCGGACCTGGCGGTCACCCTGCTCCTGGCGTTGACCCGGCGGATCCTCGAGGGGGACCGGCGCGTGCGGTCTTCCCGCGGGGTGCGGTGGCGGCCGGTCCTGTACGGGGCCGGGCTGGAGGGGAGCACGGTCGGATTGGTCGGGTTCGGCTCCGTGGGCCGGGCCATCGCGCGACGTGTAGCGGCGTTCGGGGCGCGGGTGATCTTCTCGGACCCGGAAGCACCGGAGAACGCGGGGGCGCGCCGCGCCGGGCTGGCGGACCTCCTCGCGTCCTCCGATCACGTCGTCCTCGCGGCCCCGCTCCACCGGGAGACGTTCCACCTCCTGGACTCCGGTGCCCTGGCCCGCATGAAGCGGGGAGCGTTCCTGGTGAACGTGGGGCGCGGATCCGTCGTGGACGAGGCGGCCGTCGCGGCGGCGCTGGGCTCCGGAAGGCTGGGGGGCTACGCCGCCGACGTGTTCGAGATGGAGGACCTCTCCCGGCCGGATCGGCCGCGGCGGATCCCCCCGGCCCTGCTCGCCTTCCGGGACCGCACCGTGTTCACGCCGCACCTCGGGTCGGCCATCGCATCCGTCCGCCTCGCCATCGAGGAGGCCGCCGCGGCCAACATCCTCGACGTCCTCTCCGGGAAGCGCCCCCGCGATGCCGTGAACCTGCCGGTGCCGAACGGAGGGTGAGTCTCGTGGCGCGGGCGACTCGCGGCACGACCCCGCGGGCCGCGGGAAGTCCTCCCTGGGGCCCCATCCCGACGAGAGGCCTACCGCGCATCCACCTCGACGCTCCCTCCGGCATCCACTTCCCGCAGGAAGGTGCGGAGGGTCCCGTCCTGGTCCTTCACCTGGATGCGGACCCTCCAGGTGCCCTCCGGGAGGCCGCGGAACCGGATCCTCCCGTTCTCCATGGCGTTCAAGCTCGCCGGAACCACGAGGGGCGCCTCTCCCACGAGCACCACCGCTTCCTGCACGTACGCCCCCTCCGCGAGGAGGACCCGGCAGTCGATGGACCGCCCCTGCCCGACCACCACCTCCACGGCAGGGCCTCCCGCCTTCAGCCCCCGCAGGACGGCGGCGCCGCGACCGTGCACCGAAACGACGGCGTCGTAGAGGACGCCCTCCTCGAGACACCGGAGGCGGATCTCGCCCTCGTCACCCGAGTCATGAAGGCGTGCTTCCGGCTCCCCCTGCACCGCCAGGGCCACGTTCCACTCCAGACCAGCCGCCGCGGGATCCAGGCGGATGCGGATCTCCGGCCCGGGATCCAGCACCAGGCGTACCCGCCCCGCGTCCGCCGACGTGGAGACCTCGACGGTGCCGGTCTCCTCGGGCGCTTCCGGGAGCGTGGCGGAGACCGTCACCGTTCCGGAGGGAAGGCGGCGGAGGACGTACCGGCCGTCCGGATCCGTGGTGCCGTCCTGGAGCGTCTCGTCGCTTCCGGCCCCGGTGCAACGGACCAGGGCGTTCGGGACGGGGCGCCCCGCGGGATCCTCGACCGCCACCTCGAGGATGTACGCCCGTAGCAGGCGCACCTCCGTGTCGGCGGCCTTCCATCCCATGATCATGTGCGGATGGAGGTCGTCCACGGATCCGGGCGGATCCACCTCGAGCTCGAGCCTCTGCTCCGGGTCGAGGTCCCGCAGGGTCGCCACCCCGGTCGCGAGGGTCCCTCCGCTCCGCAGGGACTCGGCCTTCAGGTCCCTCTCCGGAGCGTACACCCGGACCCGGGCGCTGCCCACGGGCCGGCCCTCGGGATCGAGGACCATCACACGCGCATCCACGGAACGGCGCAACCGCAGGACGACCTCTTCCGGACCCGGGCGGGCGGAGACCTCGACGGGGACGAACCCGCTCTCCCCGCAGGAGACGCGATGGCCACCGGATCCCAGTCGACCGAAGCGGAACCTCCCCTCGGAGTCCGTGACGGCGGTTTCCGCCCTCTTCCAGTCTTCCGCACCCCCGTCCGGATCCGTGAGGAACTCGATGAGCACATGGGCCCCGGCAAACGGACTCCCATCGGGGCCGAGGACCCGCCCGTGCAGGATCTCTTCAGGAGGCAGGCGGATCTCGAAGGGTCCGTCCCCCAGAGGGACGGGTCCGATGGACGCGGACCCGTAGGGCAGGGGGCGCCCTTCCGCGTCGGCCGCATGGAAGGCGCAGATCCGGATGGTCCCAGGGAACCAGTGCTCTACCACCTCACTCGTTCCTACGCCTTCCTTGAAACTGTCACCGAATGAGGAGTAACCGCGCCGCCCCTCCACGGTCACCTTCACCTGGAGCTCGCCTGCGGGCACCGGGTTCCCCTCGGGGTCCAGGACACGGATCGTCAGCGTCCTGCGGATTTCCGGCGCCTCCTCCTCGGCCGGTTCGAACCGCAGGACGACCCGGACGTCCTCCTGGCCGGCGACCGCCGTCGCCTCCCCGCGATGCTCCCCCCCCTCGCCGGGGAGGGTGAGGGAGATCCCGCAGGGACCGGGGCGGAGGCCGGTGATCCGGAACCTCCCGAGCCCGTCGGTCCGCATGCCCGCAGGCTCCGGTCGATCGAAATCCTCCTCCCCGAACGGGTCCTCCTGCTTCGCCTCGGCCCAGGCGTCCACCGCCGGAGTCCCGTCCTCCATCACCGCCACGCCCGCAACAGAGTGGATCGCGCCCCCCGCGCCCGGCGGGAGGCGGATCACGATGCGTCCGCTCTCGGGAACCCCCTCGAACCACCGCTCGGCCTCGGCCAGGGAATCCCTTGGATGAACGGCCCAGACGCGGAGGGACGTGTCGGGCACGCCCTCGAAGACGGCGATCCCGCTCCCGTCCGCGGGGACGCTCCCGCCGAGGTCCAGCTCCTCGTCCGGTAGGAGCCCCCCCTTCAAGCGGACGAGGGCACCCGCCGCCGGCGCTCCGTCCGCCGTCCGGACGGCCACTTCGAGGCGCCGCCCCGACCGGAGGAGGATGTCCACCCCGGTCCCGTCGCCCGCCTCCGCCATGTAGGGTCCTGCAGCGCCGATCACCCTGCCGTCGCGCCATGCGACGAAGCGCACCCGTTCGATCCCCTGGATCGCTCCGAACCGGAAGGTCCCGTCGGGGGCGGTGACGACCTCCGGGGGCAGGCAGGCGGCCTCGGGCACCCACACGTATCGCGACCGGAACCCCCCCTCCACCACGGTCCGCTCCGGCTTCACCGTCACCCCTCCGACGCCATGGCCGTCCGCCCCCAGCACGCTGCCGTGGATCCAGGGGGCGGGAACCACGTGGAGGTCCCGGACCGTCGCGCCTACGGGGAGGACGTCCAGGGTCGCGTCCGATCCGGCTTCGGTCGCGAGGTGCGGGGAAATCCACCCCTCCGCCAGGACCTCGACGGGGTGCCGGCCGGCGGGCAGTCCCTCGAAGCGGAACCGGCCCTCCGCGTCGGTCGTCGCCCGTGGACCGGTCCCGACCCCCGGGATTCCCCGAAAATCCTCGGGGGGGATCCGGACTTCGGCCCCCGGGACGGGGGCTTCCGTCCCCTCGACCAGCACGCGCCCGGAGACCGCCCCGGGCCGGGAGAGGCGGATCTCGATCCCCGCGGGGTCCCGGATGTCGGGAAGCGAGAGTCCGTCCTCCCTGCTCGAGTAACCCGGCGCCTCGGCGTGGAGGTAGAGGCCCTTCTCCGGTTCCGTCCGGAGGGCTGCGCGAAAACGGCCCTGGGAGTCCACCGGGACCGAGATGGCGGTGAGGAGTCCCGCCCAGGAGGAGTACCCCACGGAGATCCACCCGCCTCCCCGGCTCTTCAGGGTCACCCGTGCTCCCGGGACGGGCGCCCCGCCGGGCTCCTCGACGACCCTCCCGGAGACGACCTCCCCCGGACCGCCGACGATCAGGAGCACCTCCTCCGCGCACGGGAGCATCACCCGCGGACCCGCCTCCCTCCGCCGTCCCGGCTCCAATGCGAAGAGCTGGACGACGGTGCTCGGCAGGCCCTCGATGCGGAACGTCCCGTCGGCGGCCGTCGCGACGGGCGCGGGGTCGGCCCGCTCCTGATTCTCAAGGCAGACGCCGACCCGGCCGGTCCACGGGGTGCCGTCGGGGAGCGCGGCCCTGCCGCGGAGGGCGCAGGGGGCGTCGAGAAGGTGGATCTCGATGCCGGCGCGCCGGCCTTCCGCCCCCGCGAGCGGCCGGCCGTCGGCGTCGAGGAGGATGGCGACGGCCCCGGCCTGATCCAATCCCGCCCGGGCCTCCAGGAGGAACGCCCCCGCGCCCGGGTTGCGGACGGAGAAGCGCCCGTCACCTGCCGTTCGCACAAGCTCCCGCACGTCCGGCTCGAGGCCGTCGTAGAGGGACCCCCAGGACCGGAACCGGGAACCCTCCTCGTCCGCGTCCTCATCCCTCGGGAGATCCGCCAGCCGCCGGACCGTCACTTCCGCCGCCGCGGGGCGTTCCTCCCGGAGGACCAGGCCCACGAGGGGGAGCGTCGGGACGGCCGGGGGCGCTTCCCCGGGACGGTCCGGCGGAGGAACCGCCGCTTCGCGGTGGATGCCGGCGGCGGGAACGGGAGGCCCCACGGGACCGGCCATCGGCGGGGGGTCTCTTCCGATGCCCCGCAGGAGCGCCGCCGCGATGGCCGCCGCCGCCAGGGAGACGACGACCGCGGCGATCTTCCCTCCCTTCATCCCCCCATTCTGCCACGGGCGGGAGAGAGGCGCGGCGGGTGCTCATTCAAGGAGGAACGCGGCCCCGCCGCCGGGTTCACGGGAAGACGAGCCGCACCTCCCGCGTCTCGCCTCTCTCGAGGGTGACCTCCCCCGCCTCGACGAAAACGCCGTGGCGCTCGAGGAGGACAGACCAGGTCCCCGCGTGCAGGGACCGGAAGGGGACCCGGAACCTCCCGCCGAAGGAGCCGTCGTCGCCGGTCGTGTCGCACTCCGGACGACCGGTTCCGTCGGCACGGCGGAGGGTCACCTTGACGTTCGCCTGGGGCCGGCCCGCGGGACTCTCCACCCGGAACTCCAGGACCGCGAGGCGCTCCGACACGAGGACGACGGCGTCCCGCTCCCCGGCCGCGACCTCCGCCTCCACGGTCTCCATCCCCTCCGCGGAGGCCCGCAGGCGGACCGCGCCCTCCGGAATGCCCGTCAGGACGAAACTCCCGTCCTCCGCGGTGGAGGCCGCCGGGTTGCCGTACCAGGTCTCCGGGTCCACGATCATCGCGACGGTCCCCCGCCCCACCGGGTCCCCCCGGTCGTCGAGCACCCTCCCGCGGATCGTCCCGCCCCGCTCGAGGACGATGTCGCCGAGGTCCCGCGCCTCCCCGGGCCGGAGATCGAGGTCGCGCACGATGGGGACGAAGCCCGGCTCCCACGCGAGGAGCCGCACCGGGCCCGGCGGCAACTCCCCCGACGCGTAGTCCCACGGCCCCGCCTCGGGAGCGTCCTCCCGGGTCGCCCTCGCGCCGCAGACCACCCAACCCTCCCCGGGGCCCCGGCTCCCCTCGGGCAGGATCGCGCGGAAGGAGACCCGGGCCGGCCGCGGGAGGACGACGCGGAGGGGGGTGAACGCGTCCGGGACGGGAATCCCCTCCACGGTGCGCTCCTCGCACCGGGAACTGAGGATCCAGGGCCCCGGGGGCAGGCCCGATACGCGGAAGGTGCCGTCAGGAGCGCTGGTCGCGCTCCGGGTGTCCCGCCACCCGCCGCCCTCCCTCTCGATTTCAGGCCGGATCCACACGCGGGCCTCCGCCAGTTTCGCCCCCGTGTCGTCCACCACGAGACCGCCGAGGGACTCCCCGGGGTCGAGGACCAGCACGCGCTCGGCCCTCTCGCCGGCGGCGATGTCGGCGGAGACCTCGGCGTGGACGAAGGACGGTCCGTCGATCCGGACGAGGGCCGCCCCGGGCTCGAGCCCCTCGAGGAGGACGACGCCGGGCCCGTCGCGGCGGAAGGTCCTGCGGCGGCCCCCGTTCTCCACCTCGATCTCCATCCCCCCGTCCCCGAACCCGGCGGGCGCCTGGAGATCGAGCGCGAGCGCGGCCGGCTCCCGGAGCCGGAACTCCCGCTCGAGGATCCCGCCCGGCGCCGACCCGACGAGATCCGCGGCGGGGATCGAAGCCGCGCATCCGGTTGCCGCGGCGTAGGCGTGGTAGGCGACCCCCTCCTCGAGTCCGTCCACGCGGTAGCGGCCCTCCCCGTCGGTGCGGGCGGGGAGGGCGGCGCCGAGATCCTCGAAGCTCTCGAACCAGCCCTCGGGCAGTTCCGCGGCGTCGCGGTGGAGGCCGTCGAGGGGGCGCTCGGGAGCAAGGCGGAGGGCATCCCGGGGGAGGACCAGGATCCGCGCCCCGGCCGCGGGGGCGCCGTCGGGGGCGAGGACCCGACCCCGGAGCGAGCCGCCGCGACGGAGGCGGACGTCGACGGCGCTCTCCTCCTCGCGGACCTCCACCCACCGGCGGCCGAAGCCGTCGGCCTCCACGAGGAGGGTCGCCGCGTACCGCAACGGGAACGGGATCGCGAAGCGGCCCTCCCCGTCCGTGGCGGCGGTCGCAACGGCCGGGACCCGGCCCTGCATGGAGGGGCTTCAGCCGAAGGGGAAGGTGTCGGGGAAGGCGGCGACCCGCGCCCCGGGAACGGGGGAGCCGCCGGCGTCGTCGAGGACCGTGCCGGAGAGCGTTCTTCCGGCGACGAGCGGGATCCGGACCCGCGCCGCTCCTCCGGCGGCGGGGGAGCGCTCCGTGGTCCACCCGGCGAGCAGCCCCTCCCGGCGGGCCACGAGGACGACGTCGCGGTTCGGTGGGACCTCGATCCACGCGGTCCCGTCGGCCGCGGCTTCCGCGGCCGCGGCGGCGCCCTCCCCGGACCCTTCCCGGACCGTCGCTTCGACGTGGATCCCGTCGGGGGATTCCCCCGCCGGGACCTCCACCTGGACGAGGAAGCCGGCCCGGTCGGAAGCGGGCAGGGGCAGGGGAGGGGGAGAGGGAGAGGGTTCCTCCTCTTCGAGGATCTCCTCCTCGACCTCCTCTTCGGGGGTACCGGTCTCCGCCGGATCCGACGTCAATCCCGAGAGGTGACCCGTCAGGCGGGCAACCGTTGCGGAGACGCGACCACCGTCACCGGGCGGAAACGGCCGCGCTCCATCGACACCCGGGCGGAACAGGAGGGTCAGGAGAATCGCCGCCACACCGAGGATCACGCTCGCCGGACGGAGGGTCGTGGGCGCCACGGAAGTGGCATCGCAAGGGGCGGGCCGGAGGGCAGGCTCGGGAGCGTGTGACGCATGGAAGGTGCCCCCACCGGTGGACCGGTCCGACGGGAGTACCCTCGGATCGGTTCTTGCGGCTGTGGATCCGACGGAGGTGGACCCTGCGCCCGATCCCGGGATTCCTCGCGCTCCTCGGCAGTCTCGTTGCCGCCTTCGCGGGCGGTTGCCGGGCGGCGGAGGATCCCCTGGGCAGGGCCGGATCCCCACCGGCTCCTCCGGCCACGGCGGTCCCCGCGGTCGATGGGGCGGCAGATCTTTCCCCTCCCCCGCCCATCGGTTCGGTGCGCGTCCTACTGCGGGATCCCTCCGGGCCGCCGATCCCCGGCGCCCGGGTGGTCGTCCTCCCGCCGGAGATTCCCCGGTTCGGCAGCCGGCCCGGGACCGTGGCGCCGGATCCGCTCGCGGAGTGGAACGCCCTCCCGCCGGCCTGGGACCTGGAGCCCGTGGCCGCCGCCGTCACGGGAACGGACGGAGGGGCGACGGTGCCCTCCCTTCCCATGGGAGACGGGGAGGCGGTCGTCGAGACCCCCGGCCGCGTGCGGCGATCGGCGCCGTTCCGCCTAGCCCCCGATCGAACGACCGCCGACGTGGAAATCCTCGCCGAGGAGGGCCACCCCTTCGAGGGGCGGGTCCTGACCGCGGCGGGGGCCCCCATCGCAGGCGCCGTCGTGACGGCGGAGTACCCCCCGTTCGCTCCGGGAGGCCGGTGCGAGGGCGGCCGCTACGACTTCGCGCGCGTACGCACCGGCGACGAGGGCGTGTTCCGCTTCGACGCGCTCCCCGCGACCGTGGTGATCCTCCAGTGCGGCCCCCCGGGGGCGTGGTCCGCCCACCGGTGGCCGGTCCGGGTTCCCGCCGTCGCCTCCATCGACCTCCGGATCGCGGGCCGGGGTCCCGTCGAGGGCGTGCTCCGCGGCGGCCCCGACGGCGCCCCCCTTCCGGGGGCGGACCTCCTCTTCACCACGACGGGATGGCACCGGGCGCCGGTCGCCGCCCGCGCGACCACCGACGCCGGGGGGCGCTACCGCATCCCCCTCTACCCGGCGAACTACGTGAACGGGATCACCCTCGCCGCACCGGGCTGGTGGGAGGAGCCCCGGGTCTTCGGCCCGCGCCAGGTCCCGCTCCCGTTCCCGGAGGAGGGACCGGCCCGCCTCGACCTCGAGGCCCTCCCCGATTCCCCCGGAACCGCGGCGATCCGCGGCATCGTGCGGGGCCCGGAGGGTCCGGTCCAGGGGGCGACCGTCTTCCTCCACGCGCCGGAGGACGACGCGCCCCGCGTGCCGAGCCGCTGGACCGACGCCGGGGGGAGGTTCTGGTTTCCGGTGGCGCCCTCGGGGTGGACGGCCGTCCTGGTCGAAGGGGCGCCGGGGCTCTTCCAGCCCGGCACAGGGGACATCTTCGGGAACGAGTGCCCACCGCCCGATCCCGGCGCCCCGTGGGCGATCCCCGCCGGCGCCCCGCGCCCCGTGGACATCGACATCCCGCTCTCGATCGGCGGACGGGTCCTTGGCCGCGTGATCGACGGGGCGGGGAAGCCGGTCGCTGGGGCGAAGGTCGGGACCCGCGGTGGAGTTTGGACCCACTCCCGGGCCGACGGGACCTTCCTTCTCACGGGGCTCGACGAGCCGTGTGAGGCCGACGTGTGGGCACGCTCTGAGGACGGCCTGCTCATGGGACGCAGCGCCCGTTTCCGCGCGGGCGCCGGGGAGGACGCGGAGGGCGTCGAGGTGATCCTCCTCCCCGCGTCGGGGGAGGGCCGGAGGAGGATCCGGATCTCGGGCCGCGCCCATCCCGCCGTCCCGCCCGGCTCCCCGGCGCCGACGGTTCCCGTCGGCGACGGCCACGCAGCCTGCGAGGGCGCATGGGTCCCCCTCGATGCCTCGGGGGGGTTCCACCTCGAGGTCGATTGCGGGCGGGGACGGAGATCCGTCCCGCTGTGGCTGGACATCCCCGGCTGGGGCGCGGCCGGGATCGACGTACCGCTGCCCGCGGGGGACGGGACCGTCGATGCGGGGGAGATCCCGGTTCCCCGGAACGGGCGGATCCGGGGGCGCATCGAGGACGGGGAGGGCCCCCTCGCCGGCGTCCCCATCGCCGTGGAGCGGAAGCGCGAATTCTCCGCGATCGGGTGCAGCCCCGACGAGGACCCGCAACCCACCATCGAGGCCGTGACGGGTAGGGACGGGGTCTTCGAGACCGCGGGGCTCGCCGCGGGAACCTGGATCGCCCGCGTCGCGGCCCCCGGGTTCATGGCGGAGGAGCGGGAGGTCGTCGTCCGGGACGGAGGCTCCTTCTCCCGATGCGACGTCCGCCTTTCCCGGGCCGCCCGGCTCCGCGGCCGGGTCCGCCGCCCGGAGGGGAGCCCCGTCGCCGGTGCGGAGGTCGCGGCCACGCCCTCCGGCGAGGGCGGTAAAGCCGACCCCGGCCGGGAAGAGCGCACCTGGACCGACGAGGACGGGGGGTTCTCGCTCATGGTCCGCGAGGACTCCGCCCACGTCCTCGAGATCTCCCCCGGCTACGAGCCGGCGGAGCGGTTCCGTCCGGCGACCTCAGGGCCCCACCGGCCCGGGGAGGAGCCCGTCTCCGTCGTCGTCGAGGACGGCCCCGCCATCGCAGGGCGGATCGTGGACGCCGACGGTCACCCGGTCCGCTGGGCGACGGTGACCTGCTCGGGAGCGTCGGACGGGGCCGACGGGGATCCGACCGCGGACATCGAAGTCCTGACCGCCGGCGACGGGACCTTCCGCTTCGTCGCCCTCGGGGAAGGGGCCTGCGACCTCTCCGTCGAGGCCGGCCTCGAGGAGCCGCTCGTGGTGGAGGGGGTCCCGACGGGAGGACCGGAGGTGGAGATCTGCCTACCCCCGGCGTTCGCCATCGAGGGAATCCTCCTCGACGAGGGAGGGAAGCCGGCGCCCCGGCGGGTCGTGATGGCGACGCCCCTCGGGGGAGGGTCCGGGACGCGACGGTGGGTCGATGGGGAGACCGACGGTTCCGGCCGGTTCCGCCTCGTCGGCGTCGGAAGCGGAGCGTGCCGCATCGAGCTCGGCCGGGGACGGGTCGGGGTACGGCTGGACGGGGCGCCGGGACCGACGGGGCGGACCTGGCCCCTCGTCGGCGGCGCCGGCGTCGAGCCCGGGAGCACGGGGGTCGTCCTGCGGATCCCCTCCGCGTCCATGACGGCGATCTCCGGCCGCGTCGTGGACGACGGGGGCGGGCCGTTCACCGGGTTCGTCGTCGAGATCCCCATCCGGCCGGGCGAATCGACGCTCCACGCCGGCGACGCCGCCGGGGCCGCGTTCGGGGTGAGGGGCCTCCGCCTCGACGAGGAGTGCGAGATGACGGCCTGGTTCGCGGGCCTCGGCTGGGGACTGTCCGTCCCGGCCGGAACGGGGGACCTGGTCCTCACCGCGGGGCCCGACGGCCTGCACGCCGTCGGGTTCGGGGGCCGCCGGATCACGACGGCCCCGGCGCGGGGGGACCTGCGCACGGCGCAGGGGGAAGCCCTCTACCCCGCCGGGATCCGCCTCGTGTCCCCCGGGAGCGGGGCCATCGTCCCGGCGACCCCGGGAGACGGATCCACCTTCGAGGTCCCCGATCTCCCCGTCGGCCCCTGGCGCGTCGAGGTCCAGGGCGGCGCCCGAGGCCCGTGGCGCCCGACCCGCGCGGGTTTCATGCGGGGGAGCGTCGTCCTCTTGGCTGAGGAGTGACCCCCCCCCCTACCTCATCTGGAACTTCCCGGGCTTCTTCTCCAGCCAGTCGCCGCCGGTGCTCCCCCCCTCGTCGCCTATGGCCACGGAGACCCGCATCGGGTTCGCGGCCGGGGCGGCGAGCTGGATCCCCGAGACGGACACCGTCAGCGTCCGGGTCTCCAGGTCCGCCATGACCGAGTACTTGGAGACGGTCCCCTTCGGGCTCTTCCACTTGGCCTTGCCCTTGCGGACCTTCCAGCCGGCGTCGGCGGCCGGGATGAGGAGCGTCACGGGGTTCTCCTCCGGCCCCGCGCGGACCCTCAGGCCGTCCGCCACCGGATCGGCGCCGTCGCCGGAGGCGGAGGGCAGGAACTCGTACTGCGCCGTCACCTTGATCTTGTCCTTCGACATCTTCGGCGAGTCCGTGAGGTCCGCCCGCACCGTGGTGACGTCGAGGGTCGCGATCGTGGACGTCTGGAACTCGGCCGTGGCGGAGGGACCGTGGATGTTGACGGCCCGGACCCCGAAGCAGTACGCGGTGTCCGCCGTGAGGCCGGCATCGGAGTACGACGTGTCGTCCGGGGAGGCGATGTCGATGATCTGGAAGGTGCCCGTCGGCGTGCGCCGGTAGATCTCGAACATGACCTCGTCGTCGCTGTTGTCCGTCCACTGGAAGGTGATGGAGTAGGGCCCCGCCTCCGTCACGAGGAGGTCCGTGGGCGCCGCCGGCGGGAGGGGGGCGTCGGCGGTGGTCACCGCGGCGTCGTTGGTGTAGGCCGAGGGGCCGCCGAGGTTCACGGCCCGCACCTTGTAGGTGAAGGTGGTCGAGGGCCCCATGCTGGAGGCGTCCTCGTGGGTCGTGGAGCCGGCCGCGGGGGAGGCGATCCGCGTGAAGCTCCCGCTGGTGGTCCGCCGGTAGACCTCGAAGTTGTCCTCGTTCACGCTGTTGTCCGTCCAGGCGAGGAGGACGGTGCCGGAGCCGGAGAATTCCGCCGTCAGGCCCGTCGGGGCGGCGGGCGGCGGCGGGATGTTCGGGTTGACGTCCCACTCCACGATGTACCCCGACAGGTTGTAGTTCCCGGGAATGTCGTTCCAGGTCCCGTTGTTGTTGACCATCACGTAGTCCTCGTTCCCGGAGTTGTTGGGCTCGCCGCCGTTCCAGTACGTGTAGGACCAGGATTCCCCGGTCAGCCACGTCCAGGTCCCCTCCACGGACTCGTCGGTGCCCCCGATGCAGCAGGTGGTGTTCGCGGGGCGGATGTAGGAATCGAGCCACGTCCGCTCCGCGTCGGAGGTGACGGTGGCGAGGTACCCGCCCATGGCCTCGGCGCCGGCCTTGGCCGCCGTCCAGCCCCCGTTGCTCGCGACCCACTTGTAGTAGTGGCCCGTGCCGGAGTAGTACACGACCCCGGAGATGTCGGCGCGGGCCGGCTCCCCGGTCCCGAGGACGAGCGCGAGGGCCAGGCCCGCCGCCGCGGCGGCCAGCCTCCCCCGGATGCGGAAACGCGAGACCCGGACTTCCCCGCCGCGGTGCCGCCTCATGCCCCCCCCGTTCCCGCCCGGCCCGAGGGAGACGCCGGGCGAAGAACCGAGCGTATGCCTTCCCGCGACGCCTGTCAACACGGGCCCGGATTTTCCGGGCCCGGCGCCGGCCGAGGGCCGGCCGGGTGCCGCCCCAGTAGGGTTACACCCCATGGCCGCCCTCCGGATGCCGCGGTACGGTACCGGTGAGCGACGGCCTGCCCCGTGGTCGGGCGGCCGGCGAGCGGTACGGCTCCGGGAACCGGAGGCCGGCCCGGCGGCGCTCCGCGACCACCGAAGGGACCGTGCATGACCGGAAACGCCCGACGCCCCCTCGCCCCGGGGAGGCGGCTCCCCAAGTGCCCGACGGGCATCCAGGGCCTCGACGAGATCACCGGCGGCGGATTCCCCCGGGGGCGGCCGACCCTCGTCTGCGGAGGCGCCGGCTGCGGCAAGACCCTGGTGGCGGCGGAGTTCCTCGTGCGCGGCGCGATGGAGTTCGGCGAGCCCGGCGTGTTCATGGCCTTCGAGGAGACGGAGGCGGAGCTCAAGGCCAACGTCGCCTCACTCGGCTTCGACCTCTCGGGGCTCGTACGACGGAAGAGGATCGTCATCGACCACGTCCACCTGGAGCGGAGCGAATCCCAGGTGAGCGGCGACTACGACCTCGAGGGGCTGTTCGTGCGGCTGAACCACGCCATCGAGTCCGTCGGCGCGAAGCGCGTGGTGCTGGACTCCCTCGAGGCCCTGTTCGCCGGCCTCCCCGACGAGGGGATTCTCCGCGCCGAGCTCCGCAGGCTCTTCCGCTGGCTGAAGGACAGGGGCATGACCGCCCTCATCACCGCGGAGCGCGGGGACGGGACCCTGACCCGCCACGGCCTCGAGGAGTACGTGTCGGACTGCGTCATCGATCTCGACCACCGCGTCGTCGAGCAGATCGCCACGCGGCACTTGCGCGTGGTGAAGTACCGCGGCGCCATGCACGGCACCAACGAGTTCCCCTTCCTGATCGGCGACGAGGGGATCAGCGTCCTGCCGATCACGTCCCTCGGGCTCAACCACAAGGTGTCCGCCGAGCGGATCGCCACCGGCATCCCGCGCCTGGACGCGATGCTGGGCGGGAAGGGCTTCTACCGCGGCAGCAGCATCCTGCTCACGGGGACGCCGGGCACGGGGAAGACGATCTTCGCCGCCAACTTCGCCCATGCCGCCGCCCGGCGCGGGGAGCGCACCCTCTTCTTCTCCTTCGAGGAGTCCCCCAACCAGATCATCCGCAACATGCAGTCCATCGGGCTGCGACTCGAGCCCCTGGCCCGGCGAGGCCTCATCCGGTTCCACTCGGCGCGGCCCTCGCTCTACGGGCTCGAGATGCACCTGGCGACGATGTTCAAGGAGATCGCCGAGTACCAGCCCCGCGTCGTCATCGTGGACCCCATCACCAGCCTGATGGACTCCGGCACCGCCACGGAGAGCAAGGGGATGGTGACGCGGCTCATCGACTACCTGAAGGGCGGACAGGTCACATCGCTCTTCACCAGCCTGACGCAGGGGGGCCACGCGCTCCAGCAGAGCGAGATGGCCATGTCCTCGCTCATGGACTCGTGGCTCCTCCTCCAGGACCTCGAGGGCAACGGCGAGCGCAACCGAGTGCTGTACGTGCTCAAGGCGCGGGGCATGGCGCACTCGAACCAGATCCGGGAGTTCCTGATCTCGAGCCGGGGCGTCGACGTCGTGGACGCCTACATCGGCCCGGGCGGGGTCCTGACCGGCTCCGCCCGCGCGGCCCAGGGCGCCCTCGAGCGGGCCGCCGTGGTGGCGGGCCAGCAGGAGGCCGCGCAGCTCAAGCGGGAGGTGGAGCGCAAGCGCGCGGCCCTCGAGCGCCGGATCGCCGTGCTCCGGGCCGACCACGAGACCGAGGCCGCGGAGCTGCGGCGCATCGCCGAGCAGGTCGGCGCGCGCACCTCGGTCCTCGGCACCGAGCGGGCCGAGTTCGGACGGCTGCGCCAGGCGGACGCCAAGGTGACGGCCGTCCCCGGGACGAAGCCCGGGCGGCGCAGGGGGACCCGGTGAAGGCCACGACCGTGGAGCGCATCGCGCCGCCCACCCCCCGGCGCCCCGGGCAGATCTGGAGGTGGCGCCTCTACGTCGCCGGCAGGACCCCCCGGTCGCTGAGGGCCATCGCGAACCTGGAGCGGCTCTGCGTGAGCCGGCTCCGGGGCCGCCACCGGATCACGGTGATCGACCTGTGGGAGCACCCCCAGCGGGCCCGGCGGGACCAGATTCTCGCCGTACCGACGGTCGTCCGCCGGGCTCCGAAACCGTGGACGAGGATCCTCGGCGACCTCTCCGAAGCCGACCTCGCCCTCGCCGGGATGACCCTCGGGAAGGGCCGCTGACGGGCCCGGACCATGGCCAGGAAGAGGAAACCCGCCCGGGACGCGAAGCCCCTCCGGAAATCCCCGGCCCCCGTTCCCGCCGGCAGGACCGTCCTGCGGCTGTTCGTGGCGGGGGCCTCCTCCCGATCGCGGCAGGCGGTCCTCCGCGTCCGCCAGCTCTGCCGGGCGGAACCGCAGGGCGCCTGCACCATGGAGGTGATCGACATCTACCAGCAGCCGGAGCTGGCGCGCAGGAACCAGATCGTCGCGACGCCGACCCTCATCAAGGAGTTCCCCGTCCCGGTGCGCAGGTTCATCGGGAACCTGTCGAACCTCGAGGGCCTCTTCGGCGAAACGGATCCGATCGCGGGGACCAGGATGCCCGCTTGAAAGCGCCCCGGCCCCGGCGTCCTTCGCTCCCGGCGCCGGTCCCCGGACCCGCCGGGCTCAAGGCCCGCATGGCCGCCCTCGAGGAGACCCTCCGCGCCGTCGGCGCCGGAGAGGTCGATTCCGTCGTGGTGGAGGGGAGGCGGGGGCCCCAGGTGTTCACCCTCGAGGGCGCGGGGGACGCCTACCGCGTCCTCATCGAGTCCATGAACGAGGGGGCCCTGACGCTGACGGCGGACGGGGTGATCCTCTACGCCAACCGGCGCTTCGCGGGGATGGTGGCGATGCCTCTCGAGAAGGTGATAGGCACCTCCTTCCTCCGTCTCCTGGCGCCGGCGGACCGGGCCGGCCTGCGCCTCCTCCTGAAGCGCGCGTCCCGGAGCGGATCCAAGATCCAGGCGACGCTGCGCACCGGCGACGGCTCGACGGTGCCCGCGCAGGTCTCCGTCTTCCCCCTGCCCGGGAAGGGCCGCGACCGCGCCACCATCGGCGTCGTGGTCACGGACATGACCGGGGCCCGCCGCGGCGAGGAGCGGCTGCGGGCCCTCACGCGCCGCGTCGTCCAGGTCCAGGAGGCCGAGCGCGGCCGCGTGGCCCTCGAACTGCACGACCACGTGACGCAGCGGCTCTGCGCCGTCCTCCTCCACAGCCAGGCCCTCGCCGACGGGCTGCCCGGGCGCAACGGCCCGGCGAAGCGGGAGGCGGCGCGCCTGCGGGAGGTCCTCGGCCGGACGGCGGAGGCGGTGGAGCGCATCTCGCGGAACCTCCGGCCCGGCGTCCTCGACCAGTTCGGCCTCGTCGCCGTCATCCGCGGCGCGGGAGCGGAGTTCACCGAGGAGACCGGCGTCCCGGTCCGGTTCGCCTGCGCGGAACCGGCCGTGCGCCTCCCCCCCGACGCCGAGCTGGCGCTCTACCGAGTCCTCCAGGAGTCCCTCCGGAACGTGGAGCAGCACGCCCGGGCCCGCCACGTCACCCTCGGGCTCACGCAGTCGCGCTCCTTCGTCCAGCTCTCCATCTCCGACGACGGGATCGGCTTCGAACCGGACGGGCGCCCCGCGGGGCGGAAGAGGAGGCGCGGCCTCGGCCTGCTCGGCATGGGCGAGCGGGCCGCCTACGTGGGTGGGGCCCTGACGCTGCGCTCCTCGCCGGGCGAGGGCACGACGGTCCGGGCCCGGGTCCCCGTCGGCGCCGCGGGGAGGGGGGGAACCCGTGGCCGAGCGTCGTGAGTCCGGCGGCGCCGCCCTCACCTCCGCGAGGCGCCGGCTCGCCCGCGTGGTCACGGGGCGGAAGGTCGCGGAGGAGGCCCTCTCCGCGAGCGCCCGGGAGCACCGCGCCCTCCTCCTGCGATCCCTCTCGATGGCGGCGGAGCTCCGGCAGCTCTCCCGCAGCCTCCTCAGGTCCCACGAGGAGGAGCGGAAGCGGATCAGCCGGGAGCTCCACGACGTCCTCGGGCAGACGCTCACGGCGGTGAACATCGGACTCGCCTCCCTGAAGTCGGCGCCCCCGACGGATCCGGCGGACTTCCGGAGGACCGTCGCGCGGACCCAGCGTCTCCTCCGGAAGTCGATGCGGACCTTCCAGCGCTTCGCGACGAGCCTCTGCCCCCCCCACCTCGACGAGCTCGGCCTCGTCCCGGCGCTGCGCGACTTCGCGCGGGAGTTCGGGAAGCGCAACGGCCTGCGGGTCGGCGTCGCGGCCCCGGAGGGGCGCGCCCCCCTCGACGGCGAGGGCCGCACGGCGCTGTTCCGGGTCGCCCAGGAGGCGCTCGTGAACGTCGGGCGCCACGCCCGGGCGCGGAACGTCCGCGTCACGCTGCTGCGGACCCCCGTGGGCGCGCGCCTGGAGGTCTGGAACGACGGCCGGCATTTCGACGTGTCCAAAGTGCAGCGCTCCAGGACCCGCCGGCACCTCGGGCTCCTCTGCATGCGGGAGCGCATGGACATGGTCGGGGGGACCTTCTCCGTCCGCTCGTCGAAGGAGCACGGAACCACCGTCCGGGCCGACGTCCCCCTCCGGAGGAACTCCGATGCGTAGGGGCCCCCCGTCCCCCGGCCCGCGGAAGGAGGCGCCTCCCCCGGCGCGCATCTCGGTGCTCCTGGTGGACGACCAGGCGATCATCCGGAGGGGGATCCGCGCCCTCCTGAGGAGCGAGACGGACATCGTCGTCGTCGGGGATGCGCGGAACGGCCTCGAGGGCATCGCCATGGCGAAGTCCCTCGACCCCGACGTCGTCCTCATGGACATCGGGATGCCGGAGATGAACGGGATCGAGGCGACGCGGCGGATCCTCGAGCTCGCGCCGCGCTCCCGGGTGCTCATCCTCTCGGCCCACAGCGACGACGACTACATCCGCGCCGTCGCCGCCATGGACGGCGTCGGGTACATGCTCAAGCAGTCCTCCCTCGCGGACCTGGCCGGGGCGGTCCGGAGGACGGCGAAGGGCGGAACCGTCGTCAGTCCGGCGATCCGGAAGCGCACCCGCACCCTGAAGCCCCGCCCGCGCAAGGGGTAGGGGTATACGGTACCCGACCCGATTCATCGGGGTTGGATTCCGCATCCCCCCGCCCCGTGAACCACCCCCGGCCCTCGGCTACGCTTCATGGGCGAGCCCATGGACTCCCCGGCCCCTTCCGTTCCCCTGGAGCAGCTCCTCGCGCACCGCGCCTGGGTGCGGCGGGTGGCGCTCTCCCTCGCGCGGGACGGGCACGAGGCCGACGACCTCGAGCAGGGCATGTGGGTCGAGGCCCTGGAGCGGCCGCCCCGGTCGGGACGCTCGCTGCGCGGCTGGCTCGCGAGGACCCTCCGCAACGACCTCCTCGACGGGCGCCGCGCCGAGGAGAGCCGGCGCCGGCGCGAGGAGGGGCGGGCCCGGGGGGAGGCTGTTCCCGCGGCGGAGGAGATGGTCGCCCGCGCCGAGGCCCACCGCCGCGTCGTCGAGGCGGTCATGGCCCTGCCGGAGCCCTACCGGTCCACGGTGCTGTGGCGGTTCTTCGAGGACGTGAACCCCGCCGTCCTCGCGCGCCGGCTCGGGATCCCGGTGGAGACCGTGCGCACGCGCCTCAAGCGGGCGCTGTCGATGCTGCGGGAGCGGCTCGGCGGGGGGGAGGGGCGGAAATCAGACGGCGGCCGGTGGCTCGCGCTCCTCCTCGCGCCCGCGCCCGCGTCGGAGACCTGCCCCCCGCCGTCCCCGGCCGCTCTCCCGCCGTCACCCCTCCCTTCCCCCCTGCTCCTCGGAGGTGCGCTCATGGCCCAGAAGGGGATCGCCGCCGCGGCCGTGCTGCTGATCCTCGCGGGAACCTGGTGGGTGATGGACGGTGGCGACCCTCCGCCTGCTCCTCCCGCGGGAGTCCCGATGGCGGCAGCACCCCGCCCCGCCGTCGTCACCGAACCCGACCCGGCACCACCTGCCGTTCCTGCGACCCGGGAGGATCCTCCCTCCCCTCCTCCTCCGCTACCCCTTCCCCCTCCGGGGGAAGGGCCCGCCGACACCGACCGCGTCACGGGCCGCGTCCTCGCGGAAGACGGCACCCCCATCGGCGGCGCGACGGTGTTCTGCCTCGGGACACGGGTCGTGGACATGATCCTCCCCACCGGGGAGCGGGTCCCGACCCCGGAGCGGGACGAGGCCTCCGCGACGACGGCCGCCGACGGCTCCTTCTTTCTCGATGGGGTCCGGCGCGACGTCTCCCACACGATCGGTGCGTCGGCGCCTCTGTACGGCCGGGTCCTCCTCGACTTCGACCCCGCCCCCGGCGCGCCGGGCCTCGTGGACCTCGGCGAGATCCGCCTCCCCTTCGGGCGCGCCCTCGAGGGGATCGCCCTGGACGGGAACGGGGAAGGGATCCCCGGCGCGCGGGTCCGGGCGCGCAACACCGCCGGGGAGCGCGGCCGCCTCCGCCCGGGGAGGCCGACGGTGTCCAACGCCACCTCCTTCCTCACCGAGGAGGCCCCCACAGATGGGAACGGGCGGTTCCGCTTCGAGGGGCTCGCCCCCGGCGACTACGAACTCCGGCTCGAGGGGAACGGGATCCCGCCGGTGGAGGAGCGGGTCACCGTCCCCCGGAACCGGGACCTCGCGGGGGTGCGGCTCCGGGTGGCGGAGGGGGCGTCCCTCACCTTTCTTCTCGTGGACGAACACGGGGTGCCGGTGGCCGGGGAGCAGGTCCGGGTGTGGGGCAAGGGGGCCCCCCGCGACGGGAGCGGAATGGCGTTCTCCGACGGGGAGGGAAGGGCGATCCTCCGGGGACTCCCGAGGACGGACCTGACCTTCCAGGTCGCGCGGCGGGTGTTGCCGGATCGGGATCCCCCCTACGCGCCGGAGGAGTGCGGGCCCCTCGTCCCCGCGGGGCAGGAGGTGCGGGTCGTCCTCCATCCCTTCGCCTCCATCACGGGAACCGTCGTGGACGGGAAGGGGACGCCGCTCCACCACATGCAGGTGGGGGTCTACGAGGGGGGGCGGTGGCTCAACAGCCTCTCCGCCTTCTCCGACGAGCGCGGCAACTTCCGCGTGGACTTCGCCGCGGGGAGGCCGGTGGAACTCCGGGTGGAGCGGTTCCAGGGAGAGGGGAAGAGGGGGGCCTACGGGGAGCCCGTGAAGCGGTACCGCGGGACCATGGGGCCGCTGGAGGCTCCGGCGGACGGCGTGGTCCTCCGGTGCGCCGAGGCGGCGGCGGACCGATCGCTGAAGGTGCTCGTCCTCGACGTGGAGGGTCACGCGCTTCCCGGCGTCCTCATCAACCACATGGACGAGCTCGGCTGGCGGTGCGAGGAGACCGACGATCGCGGCCTCGCGCGGTTCGAGGGGATGGTCGCCGAGCCGGCCTGGCTGTCCTTCCGCGCCCCCGGTCCGGCGGCGCTGCCCGAGGGGGTGCTGTGGCCGGCGCCCGTGGAGGTGGTCCCCGCGGGGCAGGTGGTGCGAATGGCCTGCCGGCGCGGAGTCCCCCTCGAGGGCGCGGTCCGCGACGTGGAGAGAGGCCTGCTGGCGGGGGCGAAGGTGTTCATGACGGGTCCCGTCCACGACGTAGAGCCGTACCGGACGGTGACCGACGCGGAAGGGCGGTTCCGCGTGTACACGGCACCGGGCACCCTCGTCGAGGAGCTGCGGGTCCTCTGGACGGGACCGGCGGGCGAGCGGTTCGAGGCGCGGCGAAGGAACGTCCCCGCGGGCGCGGAGCCCCTGGAGATCGTCGCACGGCCGGGTTCCTGAGAGGTTGCGTCCAGGCAGGAAACCTCGCGACGATCCCGCCGTCACCCCTCCGTCCTGCGGCGTCGGGGCGAGTCCATCCGCCGTTACACGACGGTAACGGGCACGGTCCTTCGACACCGCGGCGCGACAGGTGGAACCCCCACCCGAGGACGGCTCGACCACGAACACCATCGGATCGGATCTTGCGAGGCTCGATCCGAAGGAGGTGGCCCCTGCACCCGTCCCCGACGAGCGTCCTTCGCTTCGGCGGTCTCGTCCTCGCCCTCCTCCTCCTCCCCCTGCCGCCATCCGCCCCGGCGGGCGACGACCCCGTTCCCGAGGGGGCGGTCCTCTCCGTCTCCACGGAGAAGCCGGACTACCTCCTCGGCGAGCGGGTCGTGCTCCGCCTGAAGCTCACCAACAACGGTTCCCGCCCCTTCTCCATCGACCCGATGGTCTGGCAGCGGTTCGCGGTCCGCGACGAGTTCGTGAAGGTCGCGATGGTGGATGCGGAGGGCCGTGCCGCGTGGGACCCGTTCCCCGAACCGATGGGCGGCGGCGGCCCGTCGCCGCCGGCGTTCACCCTCGCCCCCGGGCAATCCTGGGAGGAGGACCTGGATCTCTGGCGCTACCGCATTCCGGACCGGGCGGGGACGTGGACCCTTCACGTCTCCCGGTACTTCTCCTGGGACGGGACCCCGGAGCGGCCCAATCCCTCCGCCTCCGCGACGCTGCGGTTCCGCGAACCGACGACGGAGGAGGCGAAGGGAGTCCTGGACGGCCTCCAGGCCCTCGACTCCCGCTCCCGCTTCTACTCCGCCGCCCACCCGGTCTATGTCCCCCTCCTCGAGGAGCGGGCCGCCGCGGGACTCGATGGCGCCGTCGAGGGCCTCTCCCTCTGCCGCGATCCCGCCGCCGTCCGCGCCCTGCTCCGCCTCTTCGCGTCGAAGGAGCGCGCCGTCGCGACGCGCGCCGGCAGGTTCCTGGTCGAGAGGATCCGCGTCCCGGATGAGCGGGCGGACGGGGGACGGGTCCGGTACCGCCAGGTCCCCAGGGGATTCCATAACGCCGACGAGGACATGGCCCCCTTCTGGCTCCCCGAGTACGAACCCGCCGCGAGGGCGGCGGCACGGGAGTTCCTCGCCGGGGAGGGAACCCCGATGGCGGGGCCGGCCGCGGAGGTCCTCGCCCTCGTCGGCACCGCCGAGGACGGGCCCGCCGTCGAGGCGGCCATCGACCGGTTCGCCCTCGAGTTCGAGAAGCCGTGCGCGTGGGACGACTGGAAGCGGCAGAGTGCCCGGGAGTGGGACGAGGAGGCCCTCGACACGGCGGTGCGGTGCCTCGCGGACCGGGGGTTCCACCCGGCCTCCCCCGGGGACGGCGCCGGCCAGGCCCTGTTCTGGTTGTGGGCCCTGCGCTGGGCGGACGAGAAGGACCGCCCGCCCCTGTGGTGGGAGACGCTCAAGCTGCTTGCGGCCCATCCCCGGGCCCTGGTCCGCAAGCACGTCGCGCGCTTCGCCCGGTCCGGGGACGGGGGGATGCCGTGGACCTGCCGCCTCGTCGCCGGGCGCCTCACCGAGGACCCCGACGAGCGCGTCCGCAAGGCGGCGGGAGGGGAGAGGTAGCCCCCGGCCCACGCCGCGGCCGCGGGCACCCTCGCCGACGTACACCGAGGTCTCCACGGTGAAACGGTAGTTGTGGATCCTCTGGACGGGACCGGCGGGCGAGCGTCTCGAGGCGCGGCGGCGGAACGTCCCCGTGGGCGCGGAGACCCTGGGGATCGTCGCGCGGCCGGGTTCCTGAGGTCCGACCCTTCCGCCTTTCCCGGTGCTTCTCCCTGGACGCGACCCCGGAGCGACCAGTTCCCACCGCGGCCAGGACTTCCCCAGGGCCGCGCGGAAATTGCCGCATCGGTCTTGACATCCGTCAAGACATGGCGCTATAGATCCACCCGGGTCCGGGGCTCAAGCGATGCGGGTGCATCGTCGGGGAGCCCCGGAAATTGAAGGGAGGGACACACCAATGAGCAGGATGTTCCTGTTCGCAGCCATCGTCGCGGCCGCCGGCCTGCTGCCCGGCGTCCACTCGGCCCTGGCCGCTCCGGAGGCCAAGGTCAACGTCTGCCACATGAACTCGTCGAACACGGCGGCCAGCCTCGAATACGACTACTCGGGCTACGAGATCTACTACGGCTACTGGGAGTACTCCTGGGACTACCACTACACCTATGCCTACAACTTCGGCAACGTGATCTCCGTGGCGGAGAGCTCCGTCTCCTCCCACGTGGCCCACGGCGACTCCACCACCTACGGCACGCTCGACAGCTGGACCATCGACTACCTCGAGAACTGGAACCAGTACGACTACTCCACCTCCTACTCGTACGACTACGGTTGGTACTACTACTCCTACGACTACTCCGTCGACTACACCAACGGCGACATCAAGAACGGCGACTGCTACACCTGGACCTACACCGAAAACTAGTCTTCCTCGCGGGCCGTGAACGCGGGGACGGGGGGCTAGCGCTTCCTGTCGCCGGCCGGCCCGGATGACTTCGGGGGGAGACCGGAGGTCGTTCGACCCCGGTCTCCCCCCACCCCCCCCCCCCAAACCGGGGCGGCCCCCAAAAAC
>CAYJMF010000001.1:132858-197646 GCA_964370855.1 uncultured Planctomycetota bacterium
GGCCGGCCGGGATGCCTTCGGGGGCCGACGGGACGGCGACCCCCCCCGGCCCCCCCCAACCCGCCCACCACATCCGGAGCATCCCCCATCAAGCGTTCGGCGGCCGTCCTCCTCCTCGCGGCGGCGTTCCTCGCCTCGGGCTACCTTCTCCTTCGCAGCATCACGCTGCTGGCGGGGGGCGTCGGCACCGGCGACGTCTGCTCGACGGTCTTCGCCCGGGGATGCGACGAGACCCTCCAGGACCCCTCCTCGAGGTTCGGCGGCATCCCCCTCGCCGGCTGGGGGGTGATCCACTTCGGCTCCCTCCTCCTGCTTCTCGCCCTCGGTAGGCTCCTCGGAGAGGCCGTCCGCGGAGCGGCCGCCTCGGCGGCGGCGTTTCTCGCCCTCGCGGGCGGCGTCGCCAGCCTGGCGCTCCTCTGCCGGATCGCCGCCGGCTCCGTCCCGTTCTGCCCGCTCTGCCTCGTCGTCCACGGGCTCGGCCTCGCGGCCGTCGTTCCGATCCTCCGCTGGAGAGGGCGGCCGGTCGCCGAGATCCTCCGCGACGGGAAGGGGGCGGCCGCCTGGCTGCTGGGCCGGGAGGTCGAGCGGCCCGAAGCCGTCCCCCTCCGCGCCCTGACCTTCGCCTGCACCGGCCTCGTCGCCGTGATCCTCTACCAGTGGATCCTCATCGAGGGAGACCGCGCCCTCCTCCGCGGCAAGGACGTGAACCCGGAGAAGGTCGTCGCCCTGTTCGCCGAGACCCCGGTGATGGACGTCCCCGTCGCCGCCGACGATCCCTCCCTCGGGCCCGCGACGGCGCGCTCGACCCTCGTCGTATTCAGCGACGCCTTCTGCCCCTCCTGCCGCGGCTTCTGGAGCGCGCTCCCCCGCGTCGCCGGGCGCCACGGGAGGGACCTGCGGGTGGTGTTCAAGCACTTCCCCCTCGACCCCGCGTGCAACTCGATGTCGGAAAGGGGGATCCATCCCCACGCCTGCGCCGCGGGCGTCGCCCTCGAGGCGGCGCGGAAGCAGGACAAGTTCTGGCAGTTCCTGGCCGTGGTCGAATCCCCCCGCCCCCAGGGGAAAGGGGAGGACGTCTTCCTCAAGGCCGCGAAGGCCGTGGGGCTCGACATCGACCGATTCCAGGCCGACATCCAGGACCCGGCCGGACGGGCCCGCCTCGAGCGGGATGTGGCCCTCGGCCAGCGCCTCGGCGTCGAGGCGACGCCGACGATGTTCCTCGACGGGCGCCGGATCGAGAACGCCACCCCGAAGGTGATCGAGATCCTGCTCGCCCACCTCCTCGGCAAGGGGAGGCCGGACGGAGCGGGGGAGCCGGAGGGGCACGACGATCACGAGGGCCACGACGGGTCCCGGGACGACGGGCACCGCTGAGCCCCCGCCGGTGGCCCCGCGGGAGGGGAGAGAGGGAGTTGCGGACGCGCGCGGGGTCCCCGCTTCCGCGGCCTCCCTCCGCAACCGCGGCTTCGCGAGCGCGCTGGTGCTCCGTGCATCGGCGGAGGCGCGGGCGGCGAGTGTATCCCTTGGTGATACGCAGCGTCGACCGCCTCGGCTTCGTCGGGGGGCCTCCCCTACCCGCCGCCGCCGGGGACCGCGATGTCGACGGCGACCTCCGGGGACCGCACCTCCCCCGGATCCGCCACCCGCGGCCCGAGGGGCCGCTCCCAGAATCCGACGTCGTGCCACGTTCCGAACTTGAAGCCCACGGCCCGGAAGACGCCGACGGGCGAGAGCCCCGTCGCCTCGTGGAGGCGGACGCTCGCGGGGTTCGGCAGGGTGATGCCGGCGACGGCGGTGCGGAACCCCTGCGCCTCGAGCAGCGGGAAGAGGACGCCGTAGAGCGTCCGGCCCACGCCGCGGCCCCGGGCCCCCTCGGCGACGTACACCGAGGTCTCCACGGTGAAGCGGTAGGCGGGCCGGTCCCGGAAGGGGGAGCCCCAGGCGAAGCCGAGGACCTTCCCCCCCTCCTCGTGGACGAGGCAGGGCGCGAACCCGCGCCGCGCCGCCAGGCGCGCGCGGAACTCCTCCGCGCCGGGGGGGACGAGTTCGAAGGAGATGGCGGTGTCGCGGACGACGGGGTCGTAGATCGCGGCCATCGCCTCCGCGTCCCCCGGGAGGGCGGTGCGGATGCGGGCGGCGCGGGAGGGCTGCGGGGCCATGGGACGGCGCATCCTATCCGGCGGCCGAGGGATGGCAAGCGGGAGCCTCACGGGGTAGAACCTCCCCATGGCCCGCATGGTCGCGCTGCTCCGCGGCATCAACGTCGGCGGGCACCGGAAGGTGCCCATGGCAGACCTCCGCGCCCTCGCCGGTGAGCTGGGCTTCCGCGACGAGATGACCTGGATCCAGAGCGGCAATCTCGTCTTCGGATCCCCCCTCGGCCCGGATGCCGCCGCGGCGAAGCTCGCGCGGGGAATCGAGGAGCGGTTCGGCTTCCCCGTGGACCTCGTGGTCCGGACCGGGGAGCAGTGGAAGAAACTCGCCGCCGGGAACCCCCTCCCGGATGAATCCGCCTCCGCGCCGGACCGCGTGATGCTCCTCCTGTCGCGGGAACCCCCGCTCCCCGGCGCCGCCGCCGCCCTCCGCGAGCGGGCCCGGGACGGCGAGCGCATCGAGGCCGCCGCCGGCGCCCTCTGGATCCACCACCCCGGGGGGGCCGGGAAGTCCCGCCTGTCGCCGGCTCTCGTGGACCGCCTCGTCGGCTCCCCGACGACGGCGCGGAACTGGACCACGGTGCGGGCGATCGGGGAGCTGCTCGAGGGGCGGATCCCGTCGAAGCGGTGACGGGCATCGCACCACATTGACCGCGGGGAGTTGCAGAGCGGGGGAGCCTGTCACCGACCCGGTCGCCGATCGCGCGGGGATCCACCCATTGCATATGCATTTGCACATGCATGAATCACGGGTACACTCCGGCCGTTCGGCGACGGCCCCCGCATCGGACCACGGAGGAGATCCCGTGAAGACGGTCAGCGTGCGAGACCTCCAGAAGACCCTGCGCAAGCGGGTCGAGGAGAGCCAGAAGGAGCGCGTGGTCGTGACCCGGCACGGGCACCCGGCCGCGATCCTGATCGGGGTCGAGGGGATGGACTGGGAGCAGGTCCTCCTCCAGACCGACGCCGCCTTCTGGCGGATGATCCAGGCCCGCCGGAAGGAGAGGGCCGTCCCCCTCGCCAAGGTGAAGAAGCGGCTCGGAATCCGGTAGGGAGGCATTGCCCGGGTCCGGCCCGGGTGATGCCACGGCGGCCGGGACGACCCTCCCACCGGAGCGCTACTCCACGCGCACGACCCCGCCCGCCGGCACCTCGAACTCCCGAACCACCGTCCAGCCCCGCGGGTCGTTCCACGAGGTGGACACCTTCGGAATGCGGCGGACGAGCCGGACGCGACCCGCGGGCATCCGGGGGACGGCGAACTTCCCGTCCGCCCCCGCCGTCACGACGGCGGAGGCCCAGCGCCCCCCCTCCCCCTCCCACACGCAGGCGAAGGGCGCCAGCGAGGCGTCGACCGTCCCCTCCACCCGGCCGAGGGGGAGCTCCAACATCCACGGGTTCTCCCCGGGCAGGAGTTCCACCGCGTCGAAGACGCGGAGGATCCCCTCGGGACCGCCAAGCGCCACCCGCCACGGGCCCGGAGCGGCGGCGGGAATCGAAAAGACCCCGTCGGCGCCGAGGGTGGCTGTCGCCGGGATCGCGGCGTAGGTCGCGTCGGGAATCGCGTCCACGGGGGAGAGGAGCCCCGCCGTCCAGCCCGCCGCGCCGCCGGGACCCTCCACGGACAGCCGCCCGCGGAGGACCGCCACCCCTTCCCCCGTCAGGTCGAGATCGCGCGTGACGGTGCGCCCCTCCTCCACGGCGCAGTTCCACCGGAACTCGCTCGTGCCGGGCCCGAAGGCCCCGCCGTCCCGCGCGGGCACGAGGCGGTCGTACTGCTGGAGGATCCAGGGCCCGGGGAGGAGCCCCTCGAAGCGGTAGCGCCCGTCGGCCCCCACGCGGAGGGACCGCGGTCGGGCGTCCCCGCGGTGGAGGGCCACGATGACCCCGTCGGGGCTCCGCCCCGCCGGCATCCGGACCTCTCCCGTGAGTGTCCCGCCCCGCCCGAGGGGAATCTCGATGCCGGACACGCCGCCGGCGGGATCGAAATCGAAGGGCCCCGCCTCCGCCGGCGCGAAGCCGTCGGCCTCGACGCGGACCACGTATCGACCGGCGTTCTTCAGCGGCAGGGTGAACGCCCCCTCCGGTCCGGAACGCGCCTCGGCCTTGGGGTCGGGGTACCAGCGGAGGGGGAGCCCGTCCACGGTGGCCTTGGACCCCGCTCCCACGACGGACAACGCCGCCACGCGGGCCCCGGGCACAGGGCTCTCCCCGTCGAGAACCCGCCCCTCGAGGGCGGCGACGGGATCGAGAACGCACTCCACCGCGTCGGGCCCGGTGAGGGGGTCGAAGGGGCCGAGTTCCCGGTCCGCGAAGCCGGGGGCGCTCACCTCGATCTTGAAGGGGAAGCCCGGCGCCAGGAACTCCGCGGTGCCCTCATGATGCTCCCCCGGCGGGACGCCGAAGAAGGAGTCAAAGCGGACCGCAGCGGGAGTCAGGTGGGCGCGCCACGAGATGACGGGCTCCCCGGTCCGGCTCCTGATCGAAAGTGCCACGCGGCGCGGCGCCGGGAACCTCATCTCGACGTCCCGATCCCCGGGATGGAGAGGCCAGGCGAGGGATGCTCCCCAGCGCCGATAGGGGTCCTTCACGAGCAAAGTGACCGTTCCCTGGTAGGCGGTGGGTATGCGGAACCGGCCGTCGGGCCCCCTATCCACCTTCTGCGTGTTCAACCTGCCGGGTGCCTCGATGTGGGCGGAGAAGTCCAACGGATCCTTCAGGACGGTTCCATCGGGTGCCAGGACTCGCCCCTCCACCCA
Source organism: uncultured Planctomycetota bacterium (assembly GCA_964370855.1). Lineage (GTDB taxonomy): Bacteria > Planctomycetota > JAJSAM01 > JAJSAM01 > JAKLKS01 > JAKLKS01. Next base: position 137,771 of record CAYJMF010000001.1, read on the forward strand.
GTCCTCGGGCCGCTCCGTTTCGATGCGAAGGTCCGTCCGCGCCTCCGTCCCGGCGCCGACCTCCACGGGATCGCTGCGCCCCGCGCGGTAGCCCGTACGCCCCGCCCAGAGGTGCACCGTGCCCGCGGGCACGCCCTCCAGCAGGAACCCTCCCGTCCCGTCCGTGGCAGCGGGAACCCCGTGCGTGAGAATCTCCCGCCCGAGGAGGCGCCGCTCCTCGACGGGGCCCTTCGCACGTTCCGTCGCCTCCAGCCCGACCCACGCATCGGCAACCGGGGCGCCCTCCCCGTCGAGGACCCGGCCGGCGATGGAGCCACCGGGACCGAGGGGGATGTCGCCGAGGGCCAGTTCCCGCTCCGCCACCACCCTGACGGCGAGGGCCCGGGTCTCCCTCCCGACGGCGGCCACGACCAGGGTGACGCGGTACTCCGTCTCCGGCCGCTTCCGCCATCCGGCCATGGGCGGCAGGGCGACGGCGAGCCGGCAGACGCCGTCCGGCCCCGTCCGCGCGCTCCCCTCGCCGTCCCCGGGCAGGATCGAGATCCGGGCACCTTCGATCGCCCTCCCCGTCTCCTCCACCACGCGCCCCGTCACCGTGAAGGGGATGCTCTCCGCCTTGAAGGAGGGTCCGCGCGGCTCGACGGGGGCGATGGCCGGGGGGGCGAGGGCCCCGGTTGAATCCCCGGGAGTCGGCCCCTTCCCCCCGGTCCCCTCCCCAAGAGCCGGGTCCGCTGTCCTATGGGGCCGGGGGGAATCCCCCGGCCCCCGCCAGAGGAGCCCCGCCGCGATAAGCACGCCCCCCGCCCCCCCCCCCGCCTTCGCCGCGGTCCCCATGAGAAGCCCTCCTCCCGTCGCCGCCGCCGCGGCCCCTCCCGCGGTTCCGGCCGCGGTCGGTACTCCCTGTTCGCGCGCCAGCGGCAGCACGATCGCCATCCACGCTGCGCGATTCCCGCCGTTCTCCGCGTCGAGCCGCTCCCGAAGGAGTTCGAGGGCCCGCTTCAGCCGCCAGCGCACCGTCCCCTCCGGCGTTCCCTGGCGCCGCGCGATCTCCACGGAGGACATCCCCTCGTGGAAGCGGAGGAGGACCGTCGATCGAAACGGCTCCTCCAGGCCGGCGACGAGGGCCGCGAGCCGGCGCGCCGTCTCGAGGCGGGACGCCAGCTCCTCCGGCGACGGAAGCGGGGAGCGCTCCGGCCGGGCGGCGGCCTCCTCCCTCCGCTCCCTCCGGCCCGACTCGCGGAGGTCACGCCTGCGGAAGTTGCGCAGGACCGTGGCGAGCCAGGGGCGGACCGGTCCCCGGTCGTCGGGCGGGTGCTCCAGGGCGGCGAGCCAGGTCTCCTGGACCAGGTCGTCGGCGGCCGCGGAGTCCCGCACGAGGGACGCGGCGAAGGCCCGGATCCACCCGGCGTGGGCCAGGAGGTCCTCGATCCGGACGGGAGCGGGCTCGGGCATCCTCGAACATCATGCCGCCGGGGGCGGGATCGTTGGCGGCCGCATCGGAACGGCCGGGGTGAAGAGGGCGGGCCGCCGTGGTAATCTCGGGGCATCGTGGCCACGGCGACCCGACCCCGTCCGGATGCGGCGCGCTTCTCCTCCATCGAGGACCCCCGGGAGATTCCCGCCTACGGAATCCCGGAGGCGGCCCTCTACCTGCGGATCCCCCGCGCCACGCTCCGGTCCTGGGTGTTCGGACGCCCCTACCGCGTGAAGTCCGGGGCGGCCCGGTTCGAACCTCTCATCCGGCCCGCCTCGGAGGACGGGGTGCGGCTCCTGTCGTTCATGAACCTCGTCGAGGCCCACGTCCTGTCCGCCATGCGCCAGGAGTTCGGAGTGGACCTCGCCGCCGTTCGACGGGCCCTCGATTTCCTCGAGAAGAGGAGGCCGTCGAAGCATCCCCTTGCCGACAGGTCCTTCGAGACGGACGGGCAGGACCTGTTCATCCGCGAGCTCGGACAGCTCGTGGCCGCCTCCGACGACGGCCAAAGGGGGATGCGCGAGGTCCTCGACGCGCACCTGAAGAGAATCGTCCGCGACGAGCGGGGCGCGGCCCTGCGCCTGTTCCTGTTCACGCGGGGCGGGGTCCACGCGCCCGACGCCCCGCGGGTGGTGCTCGTGGACCCGGGGGTCTCCTTCGGCCGCCCGGTACTGGCGGGGACGGGCATCCCGACCGCCGTGATCGCGGAGAGGTTCAAGGCGGGGGAGGCCATCGCCGACCTGGCCGCCGACTACGACCGGAGCCCCGGGGACATCGAGGAGGCCCTCCGGTGTGAGCAGTCCTTCCAGCGGGCCGCCTGACGAACCGGTCTTCTGCATCGACGAGGCCCTCGGGAAGAGGGTCGTTCCCGACGCCCTCCGCACGGCGGGGGTGCGCGTGGAACTCCTCATCGATCACCACCCGCGGGGGACGGCCGATGCCCTGTGGCTCCCCGATATCGGCCGCCGCGGGTGGGTGGTCCTGACGAAGGACAAGAACATGAAGCGCCGCCCCGCGGAGCAGCTCGCGGTGGTGAGGAACGGCGTCCGCGCCTTCTCCCTCACGACGGGCGACCTGACGGGACCGGAGATGGCGGACGCGTTCCTCCGCGCGATGCCGTCGATCCGGAGGCTCCTCCGGCGCCACCCCGGCCCCTTCATCGCCTCGGTGACGCGAGCCGGACGCGTGGAGATCGTCTACCCGGCGGTATGAGACGGGCACCGCCCTCCTTCGAGCCGTTCCCCCCGGCCTACCGGTGCACCACGCTGATCTCGTCGAACCAGGCCTCCTCCCACTCGATGGCGCGGCCGCCCTGGGCGACCTCCACCACGAGGAGGACCTCCTTCCCCGCCCACGGGTCGAGCTCCGCCTCGAGCACCTTCCACCGCTCCTTCGATGCGTCGGTCACCCCACCGACCAGGTCTTCCCGGAGCCATTGGATCTCCCCCGAGAAGACGCCGAGCCGGACCACGACGTCGGCCCGCCCACCCGAATGGCGGGACTCCCCGGCGGCCCGCACGCGGAACGCGGTGCGCCCCATGGGGACCCGCACCTTCCGGAGGATCCGCGCGGGGGACTTCCGGCTGCCCGTGGGGTGCAGTCCCACCGCCCCCTGGAACTCCTCCGCAGGGCCCCTCTCCCCCTTCTTCGACGGCCCCTCCAGCCAGCGGGGCCAGTGCCCCGCGAACTCGGGGGAGACCGCGGCCACCGACAGGAGGCTCCCCTCGTCCACGTAGCCCTGGGTGAGCTTCGTCTCCAGGGGAAGGAACCGCAGCAGCTCCTCGAGGGTGAAGAAGCCCGGCTGGGCCAGAGCCGTCTCCTCCACCTCGGTGCGCGCGGCGCTCAGGGAGGGAACCACCCCCGGCGCGGGGCCCCCGTCGGGGCGGGCGATGCGGAGGCAGAGGCCGGTCCCTCCCCAGCCCTCCTCGATGGCTACGAGGACCCGGTGGACCCCCTTCTTCAGTGCGACCCGCAGGCCGATCTCGTCGGGGGCGGCCCCCTCGTGGAAGTGGAAGTGGTGGATCTTCTCCCCGTCCAGGTGGACGGCGAAGGCGTCGTCGTGGCCGACCCAGAGGACGGCCTCCTGGTCCTCGGCCACGTGCAGCCAGGTGAAAGCCCACGTGATGGTGTTGTCGCCGGCCCCGACCGCCTTCTTGAGGTCCACCCAGTCCGAGGGGGAGCGGTAGGCGGCCCACTTCCGGCCCGCCGCGTCGCTCCCCGCCCGGGGCCGGGCGTCGGCCGCCTTGAAGGGGGGCTCCTCCATGAGGTTGTCCCCGGGGTTGGGGAGCGGGCCGAGGAGGAGCCAGCGCCGGACGAAGGGCGTCTCCTCCGCGGGGCGGGGCAGAGCCGGAGGCGGGGGCGGCGCGGTCTCCGCTCCCTCGGGGAGGGGCGGCGCCTCGCGGTCGAGGAGGGTGAAGGTCGCGCGACGGAGGAACAGGAGGGAGAAGCAGGTGTCGTAGCCGTTCCCCCAGGAACCGTCGCCCCCCTGGCGAGCGACGAGGGTTCGCGCCCCCTCCTGGTACCAGTCGTGGCCGCCGAACTCCCTCCGGCCCGTCACCGCCCCGAGCCGCTCCATCCCCCAGAAGTAGTAGTAGAGCCACGTGTTCCGGAAGGCGTGGGCTCCCTCGAAGCCGGTGGTCGCGGTGAACCGCTTCTCGTGGTAGGCCCAGGCCCGGGCGAGGCTCTCCTTCGCTCGGCGGACGAGGGGCGCGATCGCCGCCTTCCGGGCGTCCACGCGGGCGAGGGCGATCTCCAGCACGAGGATTCCCGCCTCGGACATGGTCGCCGTGGCGATCCGCGCCTCGCGATTGGTGGAGTAGAAGAAACCCCCCTCGGCGGTCTGGAGGGCGGGGATCGGGAGGAGCAGGGATTCCCACGTCTCCGGCTTCGCTCGGAAGCCGTGCTTCTCCGCGGCGACGAGTCCGATCACCGCGAACTGGGTGTTGGAGAGATCGGTCCTGTCGTCGCCGGGGGCGTAGGACCAGAGGTGGTCCCTCGGGTGGAGGGAATCCTCCAGCCACTTCGCCATGGCGAGGATCGGCTCTTTCCGCTTCCCGTCGCCGAGGGCGTCCAGGGCGAGGATGCGGACCGCCGCGGAGTAGGTCTTGTCGACCTTGCGGTACTGGAGCCACTCGACGGCCTTCTTCACCGCAGGGTCGTCCGGGGGGACCCCGGAGCGGAGGAGGGCGTAGAGGGCCAGTCCCGCGACCCCGTCGGGGAAGGTGTCGGAGCGGTCCCCGCGGAAGGAGCCGTCCTCGTTCTGGAGGGTCCGCAGGTGGGCCACGCCCTTCTCGATGGCGCGGTTCACCTCCACCGCCAGGCTGTCCGCGTGGGCTGGGCCCGAGGGGAGGAGCACGGCGAGGAGGGCGAGGAGGACCGCCGCCCGTCGGACCATTTCGCGGCCTCCCCGTGGACCCGCTTCGGTGAACAGGCATCATCGTAGTGCCGGGCGGCGCGGAGGCGACGGCGCATCTCCATGGATTCGCGAACTCGCCTCCCCCTTCCCCTCCCCCCGCCCGTGAGGGACAATCCCACCATGACCGGACGCGGCGCCCTCCTTGGCGGCGGACTGCTCGCCCTCGCGATCCTCGGGGGCGTCGTCCTGTACCTCGACGGGAAGACGGAACCCCCGGTGCCGGGTCCCGCCGCACCCGGGGCGCCCCACGCCCCCGCTCCGGCCTCGCCCTCCCCCGCCGCACCCCCGCCCGACGCCCCCGCGGCGCCGCCCCTCGAGGGGGGCCCCGGCGCCGTCGTCGGACGCCTCGTGCGCGGTTCCCCGCCCACCCCCGTCCCCGGCCGCGTGACCGTCGCCGGCCCCGGCGGCGCCGCGGCCGCCGCTACGGTGGACGCCACCGGCCTCTTCCGCCTCGCCGGCCTCCCCGCCGGGACGCCGCTCGCCTTCGAGGCGACGTCACCGGGCCTCCTCCCCCACCGCCTCCCCTGGGTGCGCCTCGCCGCGGGGGATCCCCTCGACCTCGGCGACCTCGCGCTCGGCGCCGGCACCGCCGTCGCGGTGGAGGTCGCCGACGGCCGCGGGCGGCCCATCTCCGGCGCCTCCGTCACCCTGCGACGGTGGCCGGCGGGGGCTTTCCTGGGCTCGGTCCCCTCCGAGTACCCCGAGGACTCCGCCGTCCCGCCCTCCCTCCGGGCCTCCACCGGTGCGGAGGGTAGGGTCGTCCTCGAGGGGACCCCGCCGGGCCCGTGGAGGGTCGAGGTCGCCGCCGCGGGGTTCGCGCCGCGGGAGGAGTCCTTCACCGTCGTGGAGGGGCGGGCCGCCGCGCCCCTCCGCTTCCTCCTCCTCCCGGCCCTGGCCCTCGCCGGGAGAGTATCAATCTTTGATACACCTGCGGAGGGGGCGGTGGTCGAGGCCGTGGAGCGGAACTTCATGCGCCGGGTCCGCTCGCGGCCCGCGGACGCCGACGGCGGCTACCTCCTCGAGGGGCTCGACGCCGGGCGGTGGACCCTCTCCGTGTGGCCGACGCCGGACACGGAGGTCTGCGTCGGCGGCCTCGACCTCCCGGGCCTCGATCGGTTCGACATCCGCCTCCCCGCGGGCGGGCGTGTCCTCGGCACCGTGCTCGACGACGCCACCGGGGCTCCGGTCCCCGGCGCCCTCGTCACCCTCCGCACCGACGGGGCGGGCTTCCTCGATGACTCCGCGGCGACGCGGACCGACCCCGACGGGCGGTTCTCCCTCGACCACCTCCCACCCGACGTTCCGAACATCACCGGGTTCTCCGTCACCGCCACCGGGTTCCTCGACTTCCCCGACGGGCGGTCGGAGCCCGTCGTCCCGGAGGCGGCCCTGTTTCCGGGAACCGCTGATGGGATCGTGGTCCGCCTCCGCCGCGGCGCCGCGGTGGTCGGGAGGGTGCTGGATCCCGAGGGGCGGCCGGTTCCCGGGGCCCGGGTCTCCCTCTTTTCATCGATTGGCGGAGGGGAGAGTGGTTTCTCCACCCCCGCCCTTGCCGACGTGGAGGGAAGGTGGCGGCTGGAGCCGGTGGAGCCGGGGACGGGGATCCTGCTCGTGGCAGCGCCGGGCTTCTGCCAGGAGGAGTTCCCCGCCGATCCTGCCGCGGCGCTGTCCACGGGGACGGCCCCGGCCTCCTGGACCGTGGAGGTGCCGGCCTCCGGGGAGGCGCGGAAGGACCTCGTCCTCTCCCGCGGGGGCGCCATCGAGGGAACGGTCGTGGACGCCGACGGGGCGCCGATGGCGGGCGCGGCGATCTCCTGCCACCCGGAGGGGAGATGGGACGAACTCGGGACCGCCGGCCCCTCCGACGGGGAGGGGCGGTTTCGCGTCGCGGGGGTCCCCTCCGGTCGTGCCCTGGAGGTGTCGGCGTCCCTGCCCGACCGCCCCGACGGCCGGTCCGAGCCCCTCACCCTCGGCCCCGGGGAGACGAAGCGCGATCTCCGGATCGTCCTTCCCGCACCGGCAGCCCTCGCCGGGATCCTCCGGCGGGAGGACGGCACCCCGCTCCGGGCGCCGCGCCTCAGGATCGTGGACGGGGAGCCCGAGGACGGTGCCCTCGATCCGATGATCCTGGGGATGGCCGCGTACCGCCCCGTGGCCCCCGACGGGAGTTTCCGCGTCGAGGGCCTGGACGCCGGCACCTGGACGCTGGCGGCGGAGGACGAGGGGTGCGCCCTCGCCGTCGGCCCCGTGGTGGTCCTCGGCGAGGGGGAGCGGCGGGAGGAACTCGAGGCGATCCTCCCCGCGGGGATGTCCATCGCCGGCCGCGTCGTGGACGGGAAGGGGGCGCCGCTTCCCGGGGCGGTCGTTCTCGTCGCGAGGGTGTTCGAGAAGTACTCCACCGCGAGCGTCCTCTCGGACCTCCACGCGCCGGCGGCCTCGGCGATCACGGGCGAGGACGGCGCCTTCCGGAAGGAGGGGCTCCCTCCCGGGCCCCATTCCGTCACGGTGCGCGCGGACGGCACGCGGGAGCGTTCGGTGGAGACCCCGGCCGGGACTGCCGACCTCCTCATCGTCATGGAGAGCGGATTCTCCGTCGCGGGGAGGGTCGTGGACGCCGAGGACGGCCGCCCCGTGGCCGGGGTCCGGGTGACGGCCCGGCCCCGGGGACCCCGCGGTTTCAGCGAGGCGCGGGAGACGGTGAGCGGCGGGAACGGGGAGTTCCTCCTCGACGGGCTTCCCGAGGGCGGCGTGGACCTCCGGTTCGACCCGGAGTCGGGGGGGAAGGTCGGGGGGTACGGGGCGAAGACGGTGCGGGGCGTGGCGGCGGGCACTTCCGGGCTCGAGGTGGCGCTCCCGCGGGGTCTCGCAATCGCGGGGAGGGTCGTGGACGAGGAGGGGAGGGCGATCGCCTCCGCCCTCGTGATCCACGCCGTCGGGAGGGGCGACGACGGCGAGATCCTGTTCGCCACCGTCACCCGGGAAGGGAGCGTCGACGGGTCCTTCCTCGTCGGGGGCCTCTTGCCGGGCACGTACTCCCTCACCGTATCGAGTTCTCCCGACTACCTGTCGGCGACCGAGCGCGGCCTGCGGTCAGGGACCGAGGGCGTCGTCGTCGTCCTGCGCCGGACGGGCCGGATCTCCGGCCGGGTCGTCGACGGGGACGGACTGCCGGTCGGAAGCGGTGTCCCCGTGGCGGCCGACTTCCGGGGTGCGGGGAAGGAAGTCGCAGGGGCCCATGGGCGCACGGAGACCGGGGCGGACGGCTCCTTCTCCATCGGGATGCTCGGCCCCTACCGGTTCCGGCTGACGGCGGGGGGGGGGAACCGGTGCGACTTCCTTCCCTCGGCGCATCCCGGGGACGTGGCCGTCGGCACCACCGACGTGGAGATCCGCGCTGCCCGTGGCGCCTCCCTCTCGGGGATGCTCCGCGATGCCGCGGGCGCCGCGGTGAGGGGAGTGGCTGTGCGGGCCCGGACCGGGGAGTTCGTCGAGGCCTGGCTCGTCTCGGACTGGCAGGAGGTGGACGACGACGGCGCCTTCCACCTCCGCGGACTTCCGCCCGGCACGGTGACCCTGGAGGTCCGGGCCGGGGACGGGGAGACGATCCCTCTCGGTGAGTGGACCGCCCCGGGGGAGAACCTCCGGGTGGTGATTCCGGAGCGGTAGAGGGGGCCTCCCGACGGGCACTCCGACGCCGGGACTGCCCTACTTCCCCTCCCCGCGGGCCCACTCCGGGATCTCCGTCTCCCGCCTCCAGGACTTCTCCGACCACTCCCGGAAGCGGCGCTCGGCGGAGGCCGCCTGGAGGGCCTCGACCCCGGCCTTCTCCACGACGCCCCGGATGGTGACGCTCCCCCCCTTCCCCCCGCTAAGCCCGAGGAAGCCACGGGGGTACGTCCGGTCCTTCGCCGACACCAGGAGACGGCCGTCCACCGCGATGGAGAGCGCGCCGCCCTTGAGCGCGAACCGGACCTTGTGGGTCCCCTCCCCCGCGGGGTTGTCGCAGCTTCCGAGGATGATCGCCCTCTTCCTGGCCCCTCCCGCCGACTCGAGCCGCGCGATGCCCGCCTGCTCCTTCGACTTCCCGTTGGTGTGGCCCGCCCGCAGGTCGTACCCCTTGTCGGTGTCGAAGTCGAAGGAGAGCTGGACCGCGAGCCGGTCGAGGAGGCTCCCCTCGTAGTCCACGGTCACGTCCTCGAACGGGATCCGGAGGAACCCGTTCTCCGGGGGATGTCCCTCCCAGGCCGGGGCGGCGGGCCCGTCGGGGAACTCGAGGACGAGCACACGGGTCGCGGCCGCGAAGGACTTCGTCCCCGGCCCGAAGATCTGCTCCGGCGTGGGCGGCTTCTCCTGGAGGCGCCAGACGCAGAGCTTCAGCGCCTCCTCGATGGCGGGGAGGCGGCGCACGACCTCCGGGGAGTCCTTGAAGTCCACGAACACCGCGCGCAGTGCGGCGAGCGCCGGCTTCCACTTCCCCTCCTCCACGAGCCGGTCCGCGGCGGCGAGGCGATCGTCCAGGGAGGGAGCGGGCTTCGCGGGAGCGGGGGGCGGGGTCGCCGGCCCCTCGGCGGGGGCAGGGGAGGCGAGGAGGAGGGGAAGGAGCAGGACGGCGGCGGGGAATCGCCCCCTCGTCGCGAAGCCCCCGGGGCGAAGCACTTGCATGGGGATCGAAGATACTCCCTCGAAGCCGGGTCCGCGGCCGGCCCTCTCCCCGGGGATTCCCCCCTCCGGACCGCACATGGGGTGGATCCCCCATGGACCTCCCGCCCCGCAGGGTCCAGAATGGCGCCGACCCACGGCCGGGGGATCCTCCCCGGGGAGGAGGCGCATGCGCGGTCGGGACCTCGTCGCTCCCCTCGTCGCGGCGGCCCTCCTCGCCGGCGGGACGGGACGGGCCGCGGAGGAGGAAACCTCCCCCGGCCCCGTCGGCGTCGTCCGCGTCGTGGACGAGCACGGCGCCCCCGTCCCCGGCGCGCGGGTCGCCCTCGTCGCCTCCGGTCCCGCTTCCCCCCTCGGCCCGGTCCCCCTCCCGGGCCCCGTCGGGGAGGGATGGGCGGCCCTCCTCGAGCCGACCTACGGCGCGCGCCGGGTGGAGCTGGATCCTCCCGTCACGACCGACGCCGGGGGGCGGGCGGTGCTCCGAAGCCCTCCGCCGGATCCGCGGCGCAGCCCGCTCCCCGGATGCCCCGTCTGGGCCTCCGCCCCGGGCCGCGCGCCGGCCTTCGGCAACCCGGAAGGCGGGGAGACCCTCATCGAGATCGACCGCCCCGCGGACTTCGCCGGGAGGCTCCTCGACGGAAGCGGTGCCCCCGTCGCCGGCGCCCGCATCCTCGCCCCGTACCGGTACGCGTGGGACGAGGGGCCGCCCGCGGCCCTCGTGCCGCTCTCCGCGACCACCGACGCCGAGGGGCGGTTCCGGATCGCCGGCATGCAGCGCGGAGAGGTGGACCTCCGGGCGATCCTCCCCTCGGGCGTCGCCTTCGAGATGCTGCGGGGCGAGGCGCCCGCGCCCGAGGGGTGGGAGCTCCGCCTCGGGGGGACGGGAGCGCTCCGCCTCCGCTTCGTGGACGACGCCACGGGGGAGCCCCTCGCCGGCGTCCGGTTCGGGCTCCACGTGGACCACCCCGGCGGGTTCGGGCTCTCCCTCGCCAGCGCCGTCGGCGCCTCGGCGGAGGACGGCACGGCCGTCGTCTCCCCCCTCCCCCCGGGGATGGTGTCGTGGGTCGGTGCGGAGCGGGAGGGGTACCGGCCTCCGGAGGGGCTCCAGGAGGCGAGCGGGGCCGTGGGCGCGGAGATCCTCGCCGGGAGGGAGGCCTCCCTCGTGCTCCGGTTGAAGCCGGGCACCCCCCTCCGCGGCCGCGTCATCGCCGGGGACGGCGGTCCCGTCCCCGGGGCCCTCGTCGAAGTCGCGCGGTGGCCCCGGGTGCGGGCCGGGCGGGGGGACGAGGGGGAATCCTGGTTCATGACCCTCACCGGGGCGGACGGGGCCTACCTCTTCCCGGGCCTGCCCGAGGGGACCTTCGCGCTCTCCGTCACGGCCCCGGGATTCCATCAAGCCGGCGCAGCGTCCGCGCCCTCCCGGGAGGAGGCGCCTCCCGGCGCCGTCGTGGAGATCCGGGGGCGCGCGCCGATGACGCTGGATCTCGCGGTCCTCCGCCTCGGATCCGTCGAGGGGATCGTGGTGGACGCGGCGGGACGTCCCGTGGCCGACGCGGCGGTGAGGATCCAGGGCGGCCCCGCCGCAGACGGGGATTCCCCCTTCGCCCGCTCCGATGCGGCCGGAGCTTTCCGCATCGAGGGCGTGCCTCCCGCCCCCGCGTGGACCGCGACCGCGGTCCGGCGGACCGGGGCCACGCGCCCCGTCCCGCGCTCCGCCCCCTTCGAGGTGAAGGAGGGGGAGACGGCCTCCGGCATCCGGGTCGTCCTCCCCGCGGGCTCCACCCTCGCCGGCGTGCTCCGGCGGGCGGACGGAGGGCACGTCGGAGGGCTCCGCCTTTTCCTCGCCTCGGGCATCCAGGCCGGGGGCGGCGGTCCCCCCTCCGCCGGGGCGGGCCGCGTGCGCGGGGCCGGAGTGGGCCGGGAGGATGCCCCGAAGCCGGATCCGATCTTCCCCCGTCCCTGGGAGGGCCTCGGCCTCCCCGGACCGTTCCCCGTGGCCGCCGACGGGAACTTCCGCATCGAGGGCCTCGGCGCCTCCACCTTCACCCTCGTCGTGGACACCGGCAGCCCCTGGTGGATCCGGGGACCGGCCGTCGCGCTGAAGGAGGGGGAGGGGAGGGAGGACCTCGCCATCGAACTCCCTCCGCTCCGCGAGGTCTCCCTCCGCGTCACCGACGCCGCGGGGGCGCCGCTTCCGGGGGCGCAGGTCGCCCTGTTCCGGGGCGTGAAGCGGGAGTGGAACACGGCGGAGGCCCATCTCAGGTCCGACGGAGAGGGTCTATGCCGCCAGGGAGGGCTTCCTCCCGGGACCTACTCCGTCGAGGCGACCTCCCCCGGGTTCCTCCCGGCCGGCAGGGTCCTCGCGGAATCCGCGGAGGAGGCGACCCTCGTCCTCGCCCGCGGGCGATCCGTCGATGGCATCGTCGTCGATGCCGGGACCGGCGCCCCCCTCGTCGGCATCCAGGTCGTCCTCCGGCTCCCCGACGGGGTCCCCCGGCCCGCGGGCGGCGATCGCACGGAGACGGGGCCCGACGGGCGCTTCGCCTTCCGCGGCCTCGGCGAGGGCGGCTTCGATCTCCTCTTCGAGGAGTGGGCGGGGGGCCACGCGGCGCGGCTCCTTCGGGAGGTCGCGCCGGGCACGGCGGACCTCCGGGTGGAGCTCGCGGCGGGGCTCTCCATCGGCGGCGAGATCCTCGGCCCCGACGGGAAGCCGTTCCACGGGGAGCCTCCCCCCGTCGCCTTCGCCCTCCCCGTCGGGGAGGGAGCGGAGGCACGCGAGGGCGCGGAGCGCCAGGCGGAGTGGAAGGGGGGCTTCGCGATCCCCGGCCTCGCCCCGGGGGAGTACGAGGTGGGCTTCCGCCCCGCGGTGCAGGGCGACTTCTGGTGCCCGGAGCGGGTCCGGGTCGCGGCGGGGGCGGGCGGGGTCGTCCTCCGTGCGGCGCTCCTCCCGCGCATCGGGGGACGGGTCGCCGGCCCCGGCGGGCGTGGAGTCTCCCCGGGGCCGAGGGGCGCGCTCGAGGTCGTCCCCTCCGACGGATCCCGGGAGCCGACGGAGGTCATGTTCCCGAGCCACTTCACGGCGACGGTGCGGGAGGACGGGAGTTTCGAGACCTCGACCCTGGATCCCGGGAGGCGGTACGACCTGCGCGCGCGCGGGTTCCCGGGCTTCGAGGACGGCGCGCTTGCGGGAGTCGCCCCGGGGACCTTGGACGTCTCCCTCGTCCTCGCGGAGAGGGTGGTGCGGTCCATCTCCGGGCAGGTCCTCGACACCCTGGGCCAGCCCGTCCCCGCGGGCCGCCGCGTCCAGGCGACGGCGGTGAGCGAGGTCCCGGGCGCCCCCTCCCCGTCGGGCGAGGGGACCGGGGGAAGGACCATCACCGACGCGGAGGGGCGGTTCGTCATCGCGGGACTCGCGGATCACCTGTTCCACGTCCAGGCCACGAGCAGCCACGACGGGGACGATTTCCGCCGCCTGAAGACGGAATCCACGGCCCGGGTCCGGGCGGGAACGGAGGGGGTCGTCCTCCGGCTCTTCCGCTTCGCCCGCGTCACCGGCCGCCTCGTGGACGGGCAGGGTAGGCCCGTCGCGAAGACCGACATCTTCGCGGTCCCCGCGGACCGGGAAATGAGGAACTTCCACGGCGGCGCGAAGACGGCGGAGGACGGCACGTTCCTCCTGCGGGTCGCGCCGGGCCCGTTCCGGCTCGGGACGAAGTTCGAGGGGAAGAACCTCCTCGTCGGCGAGTTCGAGGCTCCCGCCGCGGACCTGGTCGTCTCCACGAAGGACCTCGGGCCGTGGAAGTGAGGGTGCCGGCGGACCCCCACGCGATGGCGGTCCCGCCGGAACGGCAATAGTATCAGATTATGATACTTTCGCCCTCCCCCTCCAGGACGCGGGACGGGACGGGGGAGTGGTCGGGAGGGCGGGGATCGGCGGGAACTGCGGGGAGGAGCGGGAGCCGCGTCACCTCGACCTGAGGACGACCCGCAGATCGCTGGACGGCACATCGAAGGTGCCGAGTTCCGTGGAATCCCGGCCCCCGCCGGTACTGAGTTCCACCTTGCCCCGCGCGAGCCCCTTCACCAGGAAGGTGCCGTCCCCCGCAGTCTCCGTGAAGCCGTAGTTGCGCGGTCGATCTCCCTGGACCGCCATGAGGCGGACCGACCGCAGGGGCCTCCCCTCCCCGTCCACGAGGACGCCGGAGATCGTGAAGCAGGGATCCAGGACGATCTCGACGTCGGAGTCCCCGGGCCTGCACGTGCCCGCGGCCGCCTTCGGGGCGAAGTCCGACCCGTCGCCGCCGGCGACGACCTGGAATTCGGTCCCGACGAGGCCGGTGATCCGGAAGCCGCCGTCCTTCCCGGACTTCGCCTCCGACGATTCCGGACTCCCCTTCGCCCGCGCCTCGACGGGGACCCCCTCCGGGGCCGGCCGCCCGTCGGCGAGGAGGAGCCGTCCGGAGATCGCCGCCCCCCGGGAGACCAGGATGACGAGGTCCCTGGTCCCCGGCGCGACCCCCCTCGCGTGGCCCGGGGTCGTGCCGGCGAAGTTGTCCGCCTCGAGGTCGTAGGTCCGGCCGGGAGGAAGCGCCGAGGTGGCGAAGACCCCGCTCCTCCCGTCCACGAGGCAGAACTCGCGCTTGAAGGACCCGGTCTCCTGCCCCTCCGAGCAGGTGACCACCACCGACCCGGAGTCCCCCGGCGGGTTCCCGGATTCGTCAAGGACCCGCCCCGAGATGGTGAGCCCTTGCTCGATGCGGATCACCAGGCCGCTCGTCCCCGCCTCCACGGAGGGGATCTCGACGGCGACGTAGGGACTGGCCGTGCCCATGCCGGGAAGGGGGAGACGGCCCTCCGGACCGACCTTCACCACGTACCTGCCGGCGGGAAGTCCCCGCACCTCGAAGGTCCCGTCCTCCTCCGTCCGCGCCTCCACTTCCTTCCCGTACACGCGGTCCCCCTCCTCGTCCAGGGGATTGACGGAAACCTCGAATCGTCCGCGGACGGGTCCCCCGTCCGCGAACACGACCCGGCCGGCGATCCGGAGCCCCTGCTCCAGGACGAGGCGGAGGTCCTCCGTTCCCGCCTTGACCCCGCGAACCACCAGAGGGGAGTGCTGCTCCTGGCCCGCCCCTCTGTCCACGGAAACGGAGTAGACGCCCTCCGCCAGGCCGTCCGCGGAGAACCGCCCCTCGGCGTCGGTCCGCGCCTTCGCCAGCGGCACTTCACCGCGAAGGCGGGCAAGGGCACCCTCCCCCGCGGGATCGGCCACGATGACGACGATGCCGGGCATCGCCCGTCCCGTGGCTCCGTCCACGACGCGGCCGGCGATGCGGAGACCCGGGACCAGGGAGATGACCATGTCCATCGTTCCGGTCCTCACGGTCCTCACCGCCTCGGACCATCCGGCGCACCGGACGATGATCCCGACGCTGCCCTCCGCAAGGTCCCGCAGGGCGAAGCGCCCGTCGGGGCCGGTCACCTGCCGCACCACATCGTCCTCCCCGAGGCAGGGCGGGTTCCCCGCGAGGAGGATCGACGCCCCCGCCACGGGAGCCCCTCCCGCCTCGACCACCGTTCCGGAGAGCCGGCGGCCGGGGCCGAGGAGGATCTCCAGCCCGTGGACATCGCTCCCCTCCTCCACCCTGAGGCCCGGGAGGACGGCCGGAGCGCATCCCCCGGCGAAGGCCACGATTCCGTACTCTCCGGGTTCGACCTGCTCGAACCGGAAGGAGCCGTCCCGGTCCGGCACGCAGGTCCTGTCGAACAGGGAGCCCGTCGGGCCCCGCGCTCCCGTCCCCGCGGACAGGGCCCCCTTGGCGAGGAGGAGACGGGGATCGAGGAGAGGCGTCCCCTCCCGGCTCCGCAGGATCCCGGAGACCGCGTGGACCGGTCGGACCTCCACGGAGATCCCCGTCGCGGTCCCGCCGGGGGCGAGGTCGAAGCGAGCCGAGTCCCCCCGCGCGCCGGGGCCCCGGGCCCTGACCACGAGGGAAGCCCCCGCTGGGACCCCCTCGATCCGGAAACGACCCTCTTCGTCCGTGGGGGAGCCCTGCACCAAGAGGGATTCCCCGGACCTGCCCGCGATCTCGACCAGGAGCCCCTTCGCGGGACCTCCGGCATCGTCCCGTACGACCCCTTCCACGACGCCCCCCGGGGAGAGGACGAAGTCCCCACGCGCCTCCTCCCCCTCGGCCACCTCCACCGGGGAGGTGGCGGAGACTCCCTTCGGAATCAGGAAGTTCCTGGCGCCTCGCGGGGCGGATTCGGTGTCCGTGAATCCCGGTGCGAGGACGGCGAGCGTGCCCTTCCCCGGCACGCAGTGCTCGAGGTGGTAGGCGCCGTCCGCTTCCGCCCGGGTGGACCGGCTGGCATGGAACGCCAGGAAGGACGGACCTCCCGGAACCAATTCGGGTTGATGGAGCACGAGGGCGCCGGCCAGCGGCCGCCCCTCGGCGTCCTTCACCGTCCCCCGGACGGCCCCCCCCCGGACGAGGCGCACCTCGCGCTCGACGACGTCACCGGGCATCAGGAACCTGTGCTCCTCCTTGCCGGGGAATTCGGCGGGAACGAAGCCCGCGCCGCGGATGAGGACGGACAGGTGGTAGGTCCAGTGGAGCTCGGCCAGAGTGAACCGTCCGTCGGATCCCGAAACGGCGGTCGCCGTCGTCGACTCCGGACGCCCGCCCCACCCGCTCGCGCGGGCGCGCACCCGCGCGCCGGCGACGGGGGCGCCTCCCCGGTCCTCCACCACGCTCCCCCGCAGGGTGATCCCGGGCTCGAGGGTGATGTCGATGCGTGCGACGTCCGGGATCAGGACCCTCGCCGCGGTCGTGACGGACCTCGATTGGAGGCGGACGGAGACGTCGTGGGCTCCCTCGCCGATCCCGTCCAGGCGGAAAATCCCGTCGGGTCCGGTGATCGTCCCCGTCCAGCCGCGGAATCCCGAGACCCCCTTCCCTGCGGCACCGGCCAAGACCTCTGCCCCCGCGACCGGGGTTCCGTCCCGCCGGCGCACCGTGCCCGCGAGGGAGTGGGACGGGGTGAGGTGGATTCGCAGGGGAGCGAGGGACTCCCCGTCCCGGAAGAAGAGCTGCACCTCCTCCGTGGCGAGGCCCCCGCCCGCCGCACGCACCCTCCACCACCCCGGCGCCGTTCCGGTGAGGAGGGCGCGTCCCGCGCCGTCCGTCGTCCAGGAACCGTCGGGGAGTGGGGTCCGTTCCGTTCCGGAGATCCACCCCTCGTCATCGCCCATGGGCGGCCGCCGGAGGGTGACGACGACCCCCGCCGCGGGCTCCATCGCCCCCCTCGTGACGAGGACCTCCAGGGTGGTGCCCGCTCCCATGGGGAGATCCCCGAGTTCGAGGACGCCTCCCATGGGGATGACCAGGCCCGGGTGCCGGAACGGGACGAGGCCCGGGGAGGACGCCTCCAGGGTGAAGGGCTCGAGCAGGGGAAGCCCATCGATGCGGAAGACCCCGCGCTCCCCGGTGGCGACGGCGACGGGCGCGCGACCGGCGAAGGTGACCGCGACCTCGCCCGCGACCGCGTTCGTCGGGGCGCCGCGCACGAGGCGGCCCGTGACGATGCCGGTCCCGCGGAGCGGAGCGGGGCGCGACTCCACCGGCGGCGGCGCGGGGACCAAGGGCACCGCGGCGGGAGGAGGCGGCGCCGCCCCGTCGGGGCGGACGTCGGGAGCGGGTCCGCGGTCGAGGAGCCAGGCGGCCCCTCCCGCGAGGACGACGGCGGCGACGATACCGATGGCGACGAACCGGGAACGGGCCATGGTTGCCCTCCGACGGCCATGCTAGCAGGGGCGCCCGCGCCGGATCCCCGCCGTTGCCCGTCCCGGCCCGCATGGTCACGGGGGACAACGAGCCGATCCCCCTCCCTCTTCCCCACCGGGGTACGATGCGCCGGGGAGAGCGGAGGAGAAGCCATGCACGCAACGACCCGCCTCGCGTCGGCCCTGGCCCTGCTGGTCGTCCTCCTGCCCCCCCTCCCCCCGCGGGCGCGGGCGGAGACGCCCCGCCCCCCCGGCGTCCTCGCGGGGACGGTGACGGACCCCGCCGGCCGCCCCGTCCGCGGGGCCGTCGTGGAGGCGATGCGAGGGAACTCCCTCGGGCGGTTCGAGCCCTTCCTGCGGACGGAGACCGACGCCGGGGGGCGCTACCGCATCGCCGACATCCCCCTCGCGGTGCTCCGCTGCTGGGTGCGGGCCTCCTCCCCGGGGCTCGTCCCCGCGCGGGTCGCCGCCGACGTCGGGAGCGTCGTCCCCCTCCGCCTCCAGGCGGGCGCCCGCATCCGCGGCGTCGTCGCGACGACGGAGGGGAAGCCCGTGGCGGGCGCCCGCGTGACCGCGGCCCCGTCCAGCGGTCCCGTACTCCCGAAGGAGATCCCGGTTCCCCTCAACTCCTTCTCGATGAGGACCGGCGGGAACGTCGCCCCCACCTGCGGGACCGTCACCGACGCGAAGGGGGAGTTCCTCCTCGACCAGGCGATCCCGGGAGCCAACGAACTGTCCGTGGCGGCGCCGGGATTCGCTGCGTGGGTCGAGGTCGTCGACGCGCCGGGCACGGAGGAGACCGTCGTCGCCCCGCGCCTCTCCCCGGCGGGGAAGACCTCGGCCATCCTCGGGAAGGTCGCCTCCGGCGGCCGGCCCGTCCCCGGGGCCCGGGTGACGACCTTCGACGGGGGACGGTCCGCCGTGACCGACGCCGAGGGGCGCTACCGCCTGGAGGACTGCGACGCGCTCCGCTCGGTCCGCGTCGTCGCCCCGGGATTCGCCGGGGGCCTGGCGCCACAGCCCGGGTTCACCGAGCACCGCGGCGACGGCACCGACTACGTGCAGGACTTCGATCTCGCCCCGGCGGCGCCGGTCCGCGGGGTCGTCCTCGACGCCGCCGGCGCACCCGTCGCGGCCGCGCGGGTGGGCTGGGAGCTGGCCGCCCTCGTGCAGGGCGCCGAGGAGGGCGTCGCGCGCACCGGCGCCGACGGGGCCTTCGTCCTCGCCGAGCCCCCCCCGGGAGCGGCGGAGGAGGTCCTCGCGGTGGTGGAGGACGGCTCCTTCGGGAAGACGCCCGTCGTCCGGGACGGGGAGGGAGCGTCCCCTCCCCTCTCGATCACGCTCTTCGCCCCCTGCATCGTCCGCGGCCGCGTCCTCGATTCCGGGGACCGCCCCGTCACCGGCGTGCAGGTCCAGTCCACCTGGGACCTCGCCGTCTTCGGGGGGGACCTGGAGGGGACGGCCCCCGCGGCCTGGACCGACAAGACGGGCGCCTACGTACTGCGGCTTCCCCCGTCCACGGAGTACGGGCTGCGGATCGTCGAGCCCGGCCGGTGGCCGCCGCTCGGGTGGTCTTCCCCCTTCGAGGCCCCCGCCGGCGGGGAGATCGCGATGGACCTCCGCGCGGGGCCCGCGGGACCCATCGAGGGGGTCGTCGTGGACGGGGAGGGGCGCCCCCTCCCCGGCGTGGAGGTGCGCGCCTATCCCGAGAACTGGCGGGGCGGGCGCCCCATGTGGATCGACGCGAAGACCGACGAGGCGGGGCGCTTCTCCATCGCGGAGGCACAACAGGAGCCCCACCGGGTCCAGGCGGTGCGGTGGGGGGAGGGGTCCAGCGACCTGGGCTCCGATCCGGTTCCCGGGGTCCACCCGGGGAGGAAGGGGCTGAGGCTCGTCCTCCCGCCACCGGGGTCCGTAGCGGGGACGGTCCTCGGCGTGGAGAAGGACTCGTTCCGGAGGATCGCGATCTACCTCTGCCCGGGAGGGGAGAAGTACGAGGGCTCCCCCTTCGGGACCCTCGGGGGGACGATCCCCGTGCCCTGCCGGCTCGAGGGGGACCGCCTCCTCCCGGAGGAGCCCGGGGAGGGGGTCCGGCCGAAGAGGGTTCGGGCCTGGCGGGAGTCCGGGAAGGAGCCGGCCGCGGAGCCCGGCCCCCTGGATCAGACCCCCTACTCCTGGCGGGTCAGCGATGACCAGGTGGAGGTCGCCGGGGACGGGACCTTCCGGCTCGCCGAGATCCGCTGGGGCCGCTGGCGGCTGGAGGTGGACGACATCGACGCCGAACCGGCCACCCTCGAGTTCGCGGTCGAACCGGGGGAGGAGGCGAAGCCCGTGCTGCGCATCCGCCGGCGGGGACGGCTCGCGGCCCGTGTGCGGGGAGAGGACGGCGGGCCGCTCCAGGGAGCGACGGTGGTCGTCCTCGACGGGAAGGGGGCGCCGCTCCCGGTCCTGGTGGAGACCGTCGTCCTCTCGAGTTTCGGGGGAATGCACTCCGGCGCCACGCTGCGGGCGCTGTTCGAGGAGATCGTCCGCACCGGGGCGGAGGGGACCACCGAGGCGCGCCACCTCGATGCGGGCGAGTACGCCGTGCGCATCCTGAAGGAGGCTTACCGTCCCTTCGAGGCCCGGGTCCGGATCCCGGAAGGAGAGGAGGCGCCCCTCGAGGCCGTGCTGGAGAAGTCTCGATAGACGGGAGAGGCCCGACGCGCCGTGCCGCTCGAACCCCGATGAATCGGGTCGGGTTCCGTATACCCTTCCTTCCGGCAACGCGGAGACCCGGCCATGAAGACACCGGCGGTGTCGGTCCTGTACTTCCTCCTCGCCTCGCTCCTCGGGGCCGCGGGGCAGTTCCTCTACAAGGCCGGCGCCGAGCGCGCCGGCGGCTCCCTCCTCTCCTACGTCCTCAACGGGAGGATCCTCGCCGGCGTCGCCTGCTACGCCGCCGTCATGGTCCTCTTCGTGGCCGCCTTCAGGAAGGGGGGCTCCCTCACCGTCCTCTACCCCGTCTACGCCACGACCTTCATCTTCGCCGCGCTCCTGGCCCTCGTCCTCCACGGCACCCCCGTCCGCCCCGCCAACGTCGCCGGGATGATCCTCCTCGTCGCGGGCATGTACCTCATGGGTCGCTGAGCCCCGCCATGGAGCGTCGCCCCATCGCCTCCCGGGACTCGAGGATGTCGCGCGCCCTCGCCTCCCGGCTCGCGGGGAGCGGCGTCAGCCCCAACGCCATCTCCGTCGCGGGCATGATCGGCGGCCTCGCCGCCGGAGCGGCGCTCTGGTCCACGGCGGAGGCCCCGGACCACGCCCGCGCCGCCTGGATCGCCGCGGCGGTCCTCGTCCAGCTCCGCCTCGTCGCCAACATGCTCGACGGCATGGTCGCCCTGGAATCGGGGCGCGCCTCCCCCGTGGGCGAGCTCTTCAACGAGATCCCCGACCGCGTCTCCGACGCCGCCATCTTCGTCGGCCTCGGGTACGCCGCCGGCGGCAGCCCCGTCCTCGGCTGGGCCCTCGCCCTCGCGGCGGTGTTCACGGCCTACGTGCGCGCCGAGGGGAGGGTGGCCGGCGCCCCCCAGGACTACGGCGGCCCCTTCGCGAAACCGCAACGCATGTTCGCCGTGACGGTGCTCGCCCTCTGGTGCGGCCTCGCGCCGGCCGCGTGGAACCCGGCGTGGCCCGGGGCCGCGCTCGAGGGGATCCCCGCCTGGGGGACGCTGCTCCTCCTCGCGGGGACCGCGGCGACGGCGCTGCTCCGGCTCCGGCGCATCGCCCGGAACCTCCGCGGATGATCCGGGAGCGGCTCTTCGGCTGGAGCCACGCCTTCGACCACCCGGTGGCGGTCTGGGTGGCGGCGGGCGCCGTCGCCGCCCTCCTCCTCGCCCCCCTGCTGGCCCTCCTCCTCACCGCCCTCGGGCGGATGCGGCCGGAGACCCGCAAGGACGTCCTCGCCCGCTGCCTCTCCTGGGCCCTCCTCGCGCCGCTCCTCGTCGGGCCGGTGCTCCTCGGCGCCGCGTGGACCATCGGGGGGGTGGCGCTCCTCAGCCTCCTCTGCTACCGGGAGTACGCCCGCGCGACGGGGCTCTTCCGCGAGAAGCTGGTGAGCCTCTTCGTCGTCCTCGGGATCCTCGCCGTGGACTTCGCCGTCCTCGATCACTGGTACGGCTTCTTCGTCGCCCTGTTCCCCCTCTCCGTCGCCTGCATCTGCATCGCCGCGATCCTCTCCGACCGCCCGAAGGGGTACATACAGCGCGTCGCCCTCGGGGTCCTCGGCTTCATGCTCTTCGGCTGCTGCCTCGGCCACCTCGGCTACATGGCCAACGACGCCGCCTACCGCCCCCTCGTCCTCCTGACCCTCGTCTGCGTGGAGCTGAACGACGTCTTCGCCTACTGCGCGGGGAAGCTCTTCGGCCGTCGGCGCATCGCCCCCGCCACGAGCCCGAACAAGACCCTGGGGGGCTGCATCGGCGCCCTCGTCCTGACGACGGCCCTGGTCTGCGTCATGGGCCGCGCGACCTTCGCCGGCACCGCCATGGACCGGCCCGATCGGCTGATCCTCCTCGGGATCCTCCTCAGCGTGTCGGGGCAGTTCGGGGACCTCCTCCTCTCCTCCGTCAAGCGGGACCTCGGGATGAAGGACATCGGCACCTTTCTCCCGGGGATGGGCGGGCTCCTCGACCGCTTCGACAGCCTGCTCCTCGCCGCGCCCGTCGTCTTCCACTACGTCGGCTACTTCAACGGCATCGGCCTCGACCAGCCGACGCGGATCCTCACCGGGGGCTGAGCATGGAGGAGTGGAAGCTCGAGCCGGCCCGCGACCTGGGGGTGCCGCTGGCGAAGCGGCCCCTGGATCTGCGGCGGGAGAGCGGGCTGCTGGAGAGCGGTGCCCACCTCGCCTGGTCGGCGGCGCTCCGGGTCCACTTCGCCCTGTGGCACCGGATCCGCATCGAGGGGCGCGAGCACCTCCCCGCGGAGCCCCCCTACGTCGTCGCCGCCAACCACGGGAGCCACCTCGACGCGCTGGCGCTGGCGTCGGCGCTTCCCTGGCGGATGAACGACCGCGTCTTCCCCCTCGCCGCGGGGGACGTGTTCTTCGCGGCGCCGCTTCCGGCGGGCTTCGCGGCCTTCGTGATGAACGCGCTGCCCCTCTGGCGGCGGAACTGCGGGGCCCACGCCATGGAGACGCTGCGGGCGCGCATCGTGGAGGAGCGCTGCGTCTACATCCTCTTCCCCGAGGGGACCCGGTCGCGGACCGGGGAGCCGGGCCGCTTCAAGGCCGGCATCGGGATGCTGGTCGCGGGGACCCCCGTGCCCGTCGTCCCCTGCCGCATCGAGGGCGCGTTCCGGGCCCTCCCCCCGGGCGCCGTCCTCCCCCGGCCCCGGAAGGTGGTGCTGCGGTTCGGGCCGCCGCTCTCCTTCGGGGACCTGGCCCCGGATCGCGAGGGGTGGTCCCGGGCGGCGGCGCGCGTGGAGGAGGCGGTGCTCGGGCTGGGGGCGGACATGACCCGGCGATGACGGGAGACGGGCAGAAGGGAGCCATGGGAATCACCTCCTCCCGGATGGCGGCGCTGGCCATTCCCCTGCTCCTCCTCGCGGCCTGCTCGACGGGGAGCGCCTTCACCGCCGCCGCGGCGCCGCCGCGGGGGACGCCCGGGGAGACGGGCATCTCCTTCTTCCACGAGGGAGCGGAGGTCGCCCTCGAGGAGGGCGTCCCTCCCGGACTCCGGACCCTCCCCCCCGACCTCGGCCCCCGGCCCCGGGGAGTCCTCCTGCCCACGCCCCTCGGACGGTACGCGGTCCTCGTGGACGCGGCGGATCCCGCCCGGCCGCCGCGGATGTGGGTGGACGCGGCGGGGGACGGCGACCTCGCCGCCGACGCGCCGCTGTCCGGGGAGTGGCACGAGGGCAGGACGGCCTACGTCTCCGGGGAGGCGATTCTCCGTCTGCCGGCGCCCGGCGCGGGGACCCGCGGTTTCCCCCTCCACCTCTCCTGCCGCGTTCCCCTCGACGGGCCGGCGACCCTCGAGGTCGTGGCGGCGGAGTGGCTCCTCGGGCGCGTCCCCCTCGGGGGGCGGGAGTTCCCCTTCGCCCTCCGCGACGCCGACGGGGACGGGGACTACTCGCGGATCGCGGGCGTCGAGATCGGGTTCGATCGGGACGGGGACGGCGTCATCGACGGCGGCCGGGAGTTCGGGGAGTGCTACGCCGCCGACGGTCGCTTCGACCTCGGGACCGGCACGTTCCGGATCTCCTCCATCGCGGAGGACGGTTCGGCGGTGACCTTCGAGCCGGCCTGGCCGGCCGCGGCGGTGCGGCCCTTCCTCGGGGTCGGCGACCCGGCGCCCCCCATCCCGGGGACCGACCTCGACGGCCGCCCCATCTCCCTCGAGGAGTACCGTGGCCGCACCGTGCTCCTCCTCTTCTGGGCGGAGTGGTGAGGACCGTGCGTCGGGGAGATCCGTGAGATCTCCGGGGACAGGGAGGCCATCGAGAAGGCGTTGGGCGGAGTCGTCGTCGGAGTCTGTCTCGACGAGGACGCCGCCAGGGCGCGCGCCTTCCTCGCCGCGGAGGGGAACCCCTTCCGCTCCGCCTTCAACGGCGGCTTCTGGAACGGGACCGTGGCGCGCGCCTACGGCGTCCAGGCGATCCCGAGGAGCTTCCTCATCGGCCCCGACGGGAGGATCCTCCGGCGGGAGGTGTTCCCGTCGATGCTCCTCGAGGAGGCGGGGGCCGGGCGCTGACGGAATCCCGGCGTGGAGCCGCGCCCGCCCCCGGTGTACCCTCCTCCTCGCATGCGTTCCTCCTCCCTCCAGGCCCTCCGCGCCCTCCTCGCCGTCGCCATGGCGGCGCTCTTCTACGCCATCGTCCTCGGGGTCCTCGCGCTCGTGGTCCGCCACCTCGTCGGGAAGTGGAGTTCCCCGTCCGGGTTCGACATGGACTACGGCGACTTCCTCCTGACCCTCAGCGCGCTGGCGATCCCCTGGGCGCTCTGGCCGCGGCGGGACGAGTTCATTCCGCCCGGTCCCCGGCTGGAGCCGGCGGCCCACCCCGCGCTCTTCCGGATGCTCGAGGAGGTGGCCGCCGCCGCGGGCCAGCCGATGCCGGAGGAGGTCTACCTCATGGGCGACTTCAACGCATGGGTGCGGGAGGCGGAGGGGCCCGCCCGGGGGCGGAGCCGATCGGTCATGGCCATCGGATACCCCCTCTTCCTCGCGCTCCCGCCGGCGCCGCTCCGCGCCATCCTGGCCCACGAGTTCGGCCACTACCACGGGGGCGACACCCGGAACGCCCTCCGCTTCTACCGGGTGGACCGGGTGCTCGTGCGGACGGTGAACGGGCTGCGCTTCTTCAGCGGATACGTCTGGCTGCCCTTCTGGCTCTATTACCGCCTGTTCCGCACGGTCACCATGGCCGTCTCCCGCCGCCAGGAGCTCGCGGCGGACCGGCTCGCCGCCTCCATCGCCGGGCCGGAGGCGATGGGCACGGGGCTCTCCGCACTGCACTCCCTGGCACCCCCCTCCAACGGGTTCTGGGAATCCGACATGAAGGCCATCCTCGACGCCGGCGTCCGGCCGCCGCTCCTCGAGGGGCTCCGCAGGGCGCTCCGCAATCCCCTGCTCCGGAAGGCGGCGGAGGACTGCCTGGCGGAGGCGCGCACGGTGCGCCGGGCGAAGCTGACCGACTCCCACCCGACCCTTCCGCAGCGCCTCGCCGCCCTCGGCGTGGCGGCGGAGCCGACGGTCCCCTCCGGGGAGGAGGATTCCGCGGCGCTCCTCGGCCCGGTGGACCACCTCGAGGACGCCCTCCTCGGGAAGCGGGACCGGGGGAAGCTCGAGGCCGTCCCCTGGGAGGAGGTCGGCGAGCGGGTCGAGATCCCGGAACTGCGGAAACTGGTGGCCAGGAACCGCCGCGCGCTGCGCGGCCTCACCCCGAGCGACATGCCGACGCGGAAGAGGGACGTCAAGCGGATCGCGAGGAGGACGAAGGCGGGTTGGCCGGGCCTCCTCGACCACAACGTGCGGAAGCACACGGCCTCCCTCGTCCTCGGGGGCGCCCTCCTCCTCCTCCTGCGGGAGAAGGGGTGGACCTTCGAGTGGTACCCGGGCGAGCCCCTCGTGTGCCACCGGGACGGGGTCCGCGTCCACCCCTACCGGGTCGTGGACGACCTCATCGACGGCACCCTCCCGCTCGAAGAGTGGCTCCGCACCGCCGAGTCCATCGGCATCGCCCACGAGAGCCTGGAGGCGGTGGCGGCGCGGGCGGCGCAGGGGAAGGCGGGGTGATGAGGGACCGGAGGGGGCCCCCGCTCCCTACTTCCCCGCCTTCCCGCCCCACTCGATCCACTCCTTCTCCAGGTCGGCGAGCTTGACGCCGAGGGCCTCCTCGAGGGCCGCCGCGCGCCCGGCCGGTTCCACGGGGGTGCGGGCGATCTTCGGCAGCACCTCCCTCCACTTCTCCGAGCGGGGGCCGCGGGAGACGAAGGCGTAGAAGGCGCCCGCCTGCAGGAAGAGCGCCTCCGAGGTCCCGGCGCCGCCGGAGGCGTCGTCGCGGGCGTAGAGGTCGGGGATCGCCACGAACTCCGCGAGCGGGACGAACGTTCCCGTGCGCAGGTTCGGCGCGAACTCCGCCGCCGCGTCCCCCTTCTCCCAGGCCCTCTCCACGAGGACCGCCATCCCCTCCTGCAGCCAGGAGCCCCCCTCCTTCCCGCGGCCCCGGTGGAAGAGGGAGTGGACCAGCTCGTGGACCATCTGCGAATCCTCCGGCGCGCGGTAGGAGAGGACGATGCCGCGGGCGTTGCCGACGGCCGTGAGGCGCGCCGCCGCCCCCTCCGACCACCGCCACTCCCGCACGAGGAACTTCTTCAGCGTCTCCGGGTTCTGGAAGCAGTAGACGGGGATCGCCCGGTCGAGCTCGGGGAGCGCGAGGAGCTTCCGGGCGAACTCGTGGGCCTTCTCCAGCCCCGCGGGGAGCTTCGCCGCGGCGGCCGAGGAATCGGTGTAGAGATCGAAGTGGGCCGAGGGGCGGTGCATCCCCTTTCCGGCCTTCCTGTCCCCGAAGAGCATCCGGCAGACCTCCTCCTCGGAGAGGGTCCACCCCCCCTTGCCGCGGACGAGCTCGACGTCGTCGAGGAGGAGCACCCCCTTCACGGGCTTGAAGACGAAGATGCCGAGGTCCTCGCACCGGTCGGCGTCGAAGCTCCCCTGCTCGCGCATCTTCGGGATCTGGATCTCCACGGTCTGCCACTTCCGGCCCGGCTTCGGCACCTGCTCGGTGAGCGCGTTGGTGAATCCCGTCTGCAGCTTCACCTCCAGGGGCTGCGAGTCGTCGCCCTCGGCCCGGACCTTGAACCGGATGGTCCGGTAGTCGCGCAGGTTCCTCGGCAGGTCGAGGAAGTAGAGGGCCGCGGGGTCCGTCGTCCCGTCGATCTCCCAGCGCAGCACCGCCTTCTTCTTCTCGGGAACGGCGGCGATGGTCCCCCCCTTGAAGTCGATGCGGTCGCCGACGGCGGGGTCCTCGAAGTCGTCGAGGACCCAGGCCGGCTCCATCTCCCGCGCCCGCCGCTCCGGGGAGATCTCCGTGGTCCGCTCGAGGACGACGTCGTCCACGAGGTACTCCCCCTTCCCCGGCTTCAGCAGGGTGAGGTCGATGCGGACGACCTTCGCGGGATCGTAGGCGCCCCTCACCGGCGTGCGGGCGAGGTCCACGGCGAAGGTCGTCCACTTCTCCGTGATGCCGGGGATGCGGAGGTAGGTCTCGTCCGTCGTCGTCGTGAAGACGCGGAGGTAGACCATCCCCGCTCCCGGGCCCTCGCGGCGGATGCGGAAGCGGACGCACTTCCAGGGGGAGAAGTCGGCGGGGAGGTTCTTGAACTGGAGGGCCGCCTCCTCCCCGTTCCCCGGCAGGGTCCAGCGGGCCACGCGCCCGGGGCCGTCGTCGGGGTCCGGGACGGACCGGTACCCGCAGCCCTTGATGAGGATCTTCGCGTCGAGGGCGGGATCCTCGAAGTCGGCGACGACGAACCGCTCCCCGTCCGGGGGGTCGCCGTCCCCCGCGGGGGATGCAGGGGGCGTGGCCGCCAGCACCGCAAGCGCCGCCGCCGCCGCGAAACGAAGCATCGCGATCCTCATGGAGGCCTCCTCCCTTCGACATCGTGGAGATTAGGGGGAATGCCCCCGGGGATCGAGGGCGAACCGGGGACCGGCGTGACCGGAGACGGGGATCCATTGTATCCCCTTATGATACACTTGACGCTATCGACGACGCCCCCCCCTACTCCCCCGGCACCGCGAGCACGAGCCCCTCCGCCGGCGCCGCCACCTTCCCGAGGTCCACGGTCCGCGACCCGAGGTGCAGGGCCAGCGAGTGCTCCCCTGGACGGATCCCCCGGATGAGGAACGTGCCGCCATCGCCGAGGCGCGCCGACGCGCTCCACCCGTCGACGCGGAGCGTCCCCTCGCGGAGCGGCTTCCCGGCGGCGTCCACGACCGTCCCCGAGAGGACCGCCCCCCGCGCGAGCGCGAGGACGACCTCCGAAGCCCCGGCGGCGACGGGTTCCGCCGTCCGGGCCGAAAGGAAGTCGGTCGGCGGCCCCCCGGCGGAGAGGTCGTAGGGGCCGGGCGCCAGCCCCTCCAGGCGGAAGACCCCCCGCCCGTCGGTGGTCGCGAGGACCGTCTTCCCCGGCTCCGGCCACGGCCACATCGAGCGGAGGTCGCGGGCGTACCCCGTGACGGCGATGCCCGGGATCGGCGCCCCCTCCCCGTCCACGACGCGGCCCTCCAGCGCCCCCCCCTTCGCCACGGTGATCACGAGGTCCGTCGTCCCCGGCCGCACCCCGCGGGCCGCGCCGCCGAGGAGGCCGGGGCGGCCGTGGACCACGAGGTCGTAGACCTTCCCCTCATCGAGGGGCGGCGTGACGAAGGAGCCGTCCTCCTCCCAGAGCCCCATTCCCGAGGAGAAGCCGCTCCCGTCGGCGTTCACGCCCCGCAGGTCGAACCCGCTGCTGCCCCGGGGGAGCGGGCTCCCGTCCTCGAGGAGGAGGCGGCCGCGGATGACGAGGGAGCGCCCGGGCCGGACGACGAGGTCCGTCGTCCCCGCGGCGACGGCGGGGACCCGCACCGGGGCGAGCCCGCCGCGGGGATCCACCTGGAGCACGTATTCCCCCGCGGGGAGGCCGCGGAAACGGAAGGCGCCGTCGAGACCGATGTCCGCGCGCTGGAAGACCCCCGGCCCGTTGAGGGTGACCATCCCCCCCGCCGCGGGGCGGTCCTCCCCGTCGAGGACCCGCCCGGCGATGGGGAGTCCGCGCCGCAGGAGCAGGCGCACCTCCCCGCTCCCCGCCGGCACGCCCGCGACCTTCACCGGCTCGAACTCCCCCGTCGGCCCCGGATCGGAGATGCGGCCCGTGCAGACGTCGTACTTCACGTCCTCGAGCCCGTCGATGCGGAAGCGGCCCGCGCCGTCGGTCAGCGTCTCGCGGAGCCGGATGACGCCGCCCAGGAACAGGGAGCGGTTCGCCCAGACGAGGATCCCGGCGACGGGCTTCCCCGTCTCCTCCTCGACGGCGACGCCGGAGAGGGAGAGGGAATTCTCCAGGGCGAACACCTGCTCCTCCGCCCCGGGCGGGACTTCTCGAGAGGATTCGACGAAGCCCGGCGCCTCCACTTCGACGAAGGTCTCCTCCCGCGCGAGCCCGCCCACGGTGAACCTCCCCTCCCCGTCGGTGACGGCGTCCAAGGGGCCGTCCGTCTCCCGCCGTCGGGCGGGCATCGCCCGCACCGTCGCGCCGGGCACCGGCGCCCCCGCGCCGTCCACCGCCCGCCCCGCCAGCGTCCAGCCCACCTCGAGAACGAGATCTAGTTCCGTCCGCTCCTCCCCCTCCCCGAGCCCCTCGACGGCGGACCGGGCCGGGGGGCAGCCCTCGGCCCGAGCCTCGAGGGAGTGATCCCCCGCGGGCAATCCCTCGAAGCGGAAGGCGCCGTCCTCCCCGACGGCGGCGATGCGCTCCACCCGGTCCGGGGAGTACGCGCGGACGAAGGGGGCGGAGAGCGCCGCCCCGTCGGCGCGCCGGACCCGGCCCGCGAGGCAGGAGGTGGAGGGTCGGGGCGGATCCTCCGCGTCGAGCACGACGTCGGCCAGGGTCCCGCCCCCGGCGGGCACCTCGACGCGGCAGGATTCCGGCACCTGCCCGCTGCGGAGGGCGGCCCAGGGATCCGCCGGCGTGGCCGTGTGGACGAGGCCCGGCGCGCGGACGCGGATCAGCGCCGCGCCGGCCAGGGCCCGGATCCCGTAGCGGCCC
Organism: uncultured Planctomycetota bacterium; assembly: GCA_964370855.1. GTDB lineage: Bacteria > Planctomycetota > JAJSAM01 > JAJSAM01 > JAKLKS01 > JAKLKS01. The sequence continues at coordinate 167,394 of CAYJMF010000001.1, forward strand.
TCGGGCCCCGTGACGCCCGCCGGGGCGGCGATGTTGGCGGGCGCCGCGCCGGCGGCGGGAATCGGATGAAGGTCCACCACGGCGCCGGCCACGGGGGTGCCGTCCCGCCGGAGCACGCGGCCGTCCACGACCGCTCCCCGCCGGAGCCGGACCTCGACGCGCAGCCGATCCCCGGAGGCGAAGCGGTAGTGCGGGGGGAAGACGGCCGCGGTCCACAGGAAGTCGCGGAGGAACCCCGCCGCCTCCACCTCCAGCACGTAGGGGAGCGAGGGGGGGATGCCCTCCACCAGGAACTCTCCATCGCTCCCCGACGCGACTTCACGGCCGAAGGAGGCCGACCGCTGCATCCCGGAGACGATGGTCGCATGGAAGAAGACGCTCGCCCCGGGGACCGGGGCCCCCGTGGCGTCGTCCACGACCCGCCCCTCGAGGACGCAGCCCCCCTCGAGACGCAGGTCGAGGTTCCGCGGTCCGGGGACGCGGACGAAGGCGATGGCCCGGTGAAGCGCGCCCCCGGCGCGCACCGAGATCTCGTGGCTGCCCGGGGGGAGGCCCTCGAGCCGGTAGCGTCCCGCCCCGTCGGCCGTCGCGGCGCAGCCCCCGCCGAGGACCACGGCCCCCGGGAGCGGCGCCCCGTCGGGGCCGAGGACCGCGCCCTCGAGCGTGGAGGAGGAGAGGAGCACCACGGTGCGGGCCGCCTCCTCGCCTGCGCGGTCGATGCGGAGTTCCTCCTCGTGGATCCCGAATGCCGCCGCCGTCACGCGGAGGCGAAAGGCGCCGGGCGGGATCCCCGCGAGGACGGCGGCGCCGTCGGCTCCGCTCACCGCCGCCGCCGTCGCGGGCGTCCCGCCGGGAATCGGTTCCCGGAACTGCTGGCGCCAGGAGTTGTCCTCGATGCGAAGCGGCCGGGGCTCCACGGCGACCCGGGCCAGGCCCACGGGTCGGCCCGCGCCATCGATCACGCGGACCGCGAGGCGGGCCCCGGCGACGGGGGGGGCGACGGCCCCCCCCGTCGTATCCGTCGGCGCGGGATCGGCCGGCCCTGCTGGGCGGCCGTGCGCCCTCGGGGTGCTACCGCCGCTCACCGTCGCGGGGACCGGAGGCTCCCCGGTGCTCAGCGCCCACCACCCGGCGGTGCCGAGCAGGATCAGCGCCGCCGCGACGGCGGCCGTGCCCTTCTTCGCCATGAGGAGTCCTCCCGCCGCCGCCGCCGCCGATGCGCCCGCACCCCCCGCCGCCACCGGCACGGGGACCCGCCGAAGAAGTTCCTTCCGCACCGCGTCCAGCCCCCGCGGGACCCGCGCCCCGAAGAGGAAGGCCGGCAGCACGCCCATCCCGACGCGCAGTTTCTCCACGGCCCGGTGGAGGAGGGAGCGCACAGTCCCCGGCGGCTCGCCGCGGATGTGGGCGATCTCCCCCGGCTCGAGGCCGTACCGCCACCGCATGAGGGCGACGGCGCGGTAGGGCTCGGGGAGGGAGTCGAGGGCCTCGCGGACCTTTCCCTCCAGCTCCCTCCGCTCCGCCTCGTCGGCGGGATCCGCCGGGAGGAGGCGCGGCTCGATGCGGAGGGGGTCCACGGTCCGCCCCCCCCGCCACCGCTCCCGCCCCACCTTGTGGCGGAGGATCCCGAGGAGCCACGGCATCACCGGGAGCGCGGGGTCGTACCGGTCGGCCTGCTCCAGGGCCGCGAGGAAGGTCTCCTGGAGGGCGTCCTCCGCCGAGGCGGCGTCCCGGGAGAGGGAGAGGGCGACCCGGAAGAGGACCGGCGCCGTCGCGTCGAAGAGCGCGCCGAGGGCGGCCGGCTCCCCGGTCGAGCGGAAGCGGGCGAGGAGGTGCTCGGGCGCGGTCGTGCCGACCGGTGTCGGGGGAGGCATGCACAGAGAGTTACAGGAAGGAAGGGTCCGCGTTGCACGGGATCCCCGGATTCCCGGCGCGCCTACTCGAACTTCAGCTCCACGCCCGCCGCCGGGGCCTCGATGACGCCCCCGTCCACCGGCTTCGCCTGGCGGCGGGTGTCCACGACCTTCACCCGATGGGGCCCCGGCGCGAGGCCGGAGATCCGGAAACTCCCGTCCTCGCGGACGCGGGCGGAGACACCGGTCGACTCGGGGCCGCCGACCGGGGTCGCGATCACCGCGAGCGGCCCCTCCCCCGTCCCGGCGACGCGTCCCTCGATGGCCGCCCCGAAGGCGAGCCGGAACTCCAGGGGCTTCCCGTCGGCGGCGGCCGTCGCGGCCGCGGCCGGCGCCCACTCCGTCCCCCCGGTCCGGACCGAGACGCGGAAGCGGAACTCTCCGAGCCTCTCCATCGAGAAGGACCCCTCCCCGTCCGTGGAGGCCTCCCCCCTCGTCCCGTCCTCCGGGCCCCGCGCGTCCATCGCCTCGGCCCGCACCCCGAGCCCGCGGAGGGGGGCGCCGCCCGCGTCGTAGACCCGGCCGGCGAGGGCGAGCCCCCGCCCGAGGAGGAGGGTCGCCTCCCCCGCCCCCGGGCGCGCGCCCCGGAGGAACCCGCCAACCCCGGACCGGCCGCCGTGGAGGAAGAGGTCGTAGGCCAGGCCGGGATCGAGGCCGGGGATCACGAAGCTCCCGTCCCGCTCCGCCTTCACCCGGCGCTCGGTCCCGGGCTCCGGCTTCCCCTCACCGGCGGGAACCGCGCCGACGGAGAGAGCGAGATCCTCCAGCCGCTCCGTCACGTCCACGATGCGACCCTTGAGATCCACGCCAGCGACAAGGCGAATCTCGACGTCCTCCCGCCCCGCCTTGACGTCGCCGAGGACCGCCGGCAGAAGCGCCCCGCTCCTCTCCCCGCCGCGCCGCCAGTCCGGCGGCCAGGCGAAGACGCGGGTGGGGCCGGCGGGGAGGGCGCGGAACCGGAAGGAGCCGTCCGCCGCCGTCATGGTCCCCTCCCGCTGCTTCTCAGGCAAGGTCCCGACCCCGACCCGGGCCCCGGCCACGGGCCCGCCTTCGGCGTCGAGGACGCGGCCGGCGAGGGGGAAGCCCGGCTCCATCTCGAGGGTGACGGGCGCCCCCCCCGCCTCGGCCTTGGAGGACGGCCGGTGGAGCCAGGACCCGGGCGGCAGGACCTGGAGATCGTGGACTCCCGGGCGGAGGCCGGCGATCCGGAAGCGGCCCCGCGCATCGGAGGTGGATGTTCCGTGGGAGGGCATCGGGGAGGGAACGCCTCGGGGTGCCGCCACGGGGGGCCCGGAGGCCGTGACCATCGCGCCGGCGATGGGCTCCTCCGTGTCCGCCCGCACCACCCTCCCCTCGAGGGTGCGTGCGCGGAGGAGCGGAATGCGCACCTCCTCTCCCTCGACGGTGGGGTACTCGGGCACGTACCCGGCGGCGGCGACGTTGATCCGCTGCGGCCCCGCCTCGAGCCCGCCGAGGACGAACCGCCCCTCTAGGTCCGTCGTCTGCGCGGCCGTCCTCGCGACGACCCGGGCGCCCGGCACGGGGCGTCCCTCCTCGTCGATGACGACGCCGCGGAGCGTCGCCTCCGCGCGGAGGCGGATCTCCACCGGCCCCCGCTCCTCCCCGCCGACGAGGTCGGGGAGTTCGAAGGTTCCCTCCGCGTGGCCCGCGTGCCGGACGAGGAGGACCTGCTGCGGGTAGCCGCGGAGGCCGGTGATGCGGAACGTCCCGTCGGCGGCGCACACCGCCGAGGGAATTCCGCTCGCCCCGGGGGGACCGAACTCCGAGTGGGACGCCGCGGTCCCGGCGGCGCTGCGGACCTCCGCCCCCGCCACGGGGCCGCCGGCCGCGTCGAGGACGACGCCGTGCACCGAGGCTCCCCGGGGGACGACCCGGCGCAGCCCCTCCACGGAGCCACCGTCGGGGATGTCGAACGCGGGGAGAAGGGGCGTCGAACCCGCTCCCCCCTCGAGGGCGAGGGAGTATCCCCGGCCGGGGGGAACACCGTGGATGGCGAAACTGCCGTCCGGCGCCGACCGCGCGAAGCCCCGCGCGGCTCCCCCCTCCGCCGCGAGGTTCAGGATGAGCCCGGCCTCCGGGCGCCCCTCCGCGTCCACGAGGATCCCCGAGACCGTGCCGCCGCGGCGGAGCACGAGGTCGATGGAGCAGGCGCCCTCCTCCGGCACCACCACGGAGCACTCGGGGGGGAAGCCCTCCGCCCGGGGCATCATGAAGCCCATGCCGCCGGGATACGCGGGCTGCCACCAGCCCGCCGCGGAGACCTTCACCATGGCCGGCCCGATCCGCGCCCCGCCGAGGACGAAGGTCCCGTCGGGGAGCACGGTGGCTCCCCTGCCGACCGAGAAGCCACCGGGGCCCGTGGCCTGGGCGAGCTGGACATGGGCGAAGGGCACGGGGGAGCCGTCCTCCCCGCGGACCGTGCCGCGGATCGTCCGCGCGCGCTGGAGCCGGAGATCGAGGGGCTCCCCCGGCAGGAGGGAATCGGGCCGCCCCCCGGCGACGGTCCAGCGCCCGTCGAGGTGATCCCTCGCGGCGGCGAACAGGAGCACGCCCGTCCCGCCGGGCGACGGGAGGGCGAACGTCCCCTCCCCGTCGGTCTCCGTGTCCACTCTCCCGGAGGGGCCGTCGAAGGGAGGGTACCCGTGGGCGGTGACGACGGCCCCGGCGATTCCCGCACCCGTCTCCGCGTCCCGCACCCGGCCCCGCAGGGTATCCACGGGAACGCAGACCAGGCGGATCGGATCCGCGGAGGGGACCGCGACCCGGTCCTTCCCCGCCTTCACGCCGGAGGGGAGCAGGGCGGAGACCGCGACGGTGCCCGGCGCGAGGCCCTCGAGGCGGCAGGCGCCGTCGGCCCCGGTGATCGCCTCGACGACGACCTCGCTCCACGCCGCCCGCACCCGGGCGCCCGGCACCGGCAGGCCGGCCCCGTCGGTCACCTCCACGTCGAGCGTCGTGCCCGGACCGAGGACCAGGTCCACGGGTTCCGGATCCCGATCCGGGGCCACGAGGATCTCCCGTACCTTCGCCGCCCTCCCCGCGGCCACGGCCTCCAGCCGGTAGATCCCCGGCTCCAGGGAGGGGAACGCGCCGCGCCCCCCTTCGTCCGCCTCCGTCCGGGCGGCGACGGCCCAGGGGGCGGCGTCGTCCCGGCGGACCGGGACCGCGGAACTCCACGACGGCGCCTGGCGGAGGAGGAGGCGGGCGCCGGCCGCGGGGCCGCCTTCCCCGAGGAGGACCCGGGCCGCGAGCGCGCGGCCCTCGCCGAGGGGGATCACGCCGAGGTCGAGGGTTCCCGTCCGGGGGACGATCAGTCCCGGCCGGAGCGCCGCGGCGAGGCCGGGGGAAGTGAGCGCCGCGTCCACCCGGGAACCACGGGGAAGTCCGCTGATGCGAAACCTCCCGTCGGCGCCCGCCACCGCCCTGAGGACGGTGCCGTCGCCGAGGGTGACGGCGACCGCGACGGGGAGAGGTTCCACGGTCCCGCGGCGGACCGCCCATCCCTCGAGGTCGGTCGTCGGGGGGGCGGGCGCCGGAGGAGCGGGTGCGGGCGGGGCGCCCTCGGCGCGGGCGGCCGGGAATGCCGTTGACGTCCGCTCCTCCGGCGGAAACGTCCCGCCGTCTTCACGGAGCAGCAGGGCCCCCGCCCCGAGGACGGCGAGCACCGCGAGGCCGACCGCTACCTTCGGGACCCGGGCCATCTCTGCCTCCCCGGCTGGATCCTACCGGCCCCTCCCGCCGCCGGCGGGGAAGGGAATCAAATCCAACGGTGACCGGGGAGGCGGGTTCGGGGAATCGGAGGTCAATTCGGATCCGGGATCTTCTACGTCGCGTCCTTCTCCGCGTGACCATGGTAGGCACGGTGGTCCCTCCCCCACGGGTGCTCGATGAAGTCCATGAACCGGGCAGGTTGCCGTCGGTACACTTCGGCCAATGGACACCTACAGCGTGTACTGCGACGAGAGCGGCCACATGCCGACCGGAGACCAGCCGGTCATGGTCCTTGGCGCACTGTGGTGCCCTTCGACCGAGATCCGCCGCTTGTCAGGGGCGATGCGAGGGATCAAGAGGGCGCATGGACTCGCGGCCTCCATGGAGGCGAAGTGGACCAAGGTCTCACCGGCCGGGTTTGATCTCTACCGGGACATGGTGCGCCTATTCCTCGATGAACCTCACCTGCAGTTCAGGTGCATCGTCATTCGGGAGAAGGAGAAGTTGCGGCACGCGGCATACGGCCAGGACCATGACACGTGGCTCTACAAGATGTACTACAGCATGCTCAAGGTGGTCATCAAGCCGGGGGCGCAGTGGCGCATCTACCTCGACATCAAGGACACTCGAAGCGCGAGCAAGATGCGGGGACTTCACGATGTCCTGTGCAACACCATCCGCGACTTCGACAAGTCGATCATCGCGCGCATCCAGACCATCCGCTCGCACGAGAGCGAACTCCTTCAACTGTCCGACATTCTCATCGGGGCGGTCCAATCCGCCAATCGGAGTGCCCCGAAGGAAGGGGCGAAGGGCAGGCTGATCGAGTTCATTCGCCATCGCACAGGCCTGAGCCTGACCTCTTCGACGTGGCTCACCGAGCCGAAGTTCAATGTGTTCGCCTGGACGCCGAGAGAGGAATAGGGGGCCGCGTCACCGATGCCTCCAAGCTGGCTCCCGGGGCTACTCGACTACTCGGGAGATCTCCCGACCTATATTGAGACGGTGTTCGCCCGATACAAGGCGGACTTGAGTGCCGGCGGGCTGGCGGTGTTCGGGGTCCCGGTGATAGTGCCCGCGAGCCCGCTCGTCGACGGCAAGCCCAGGACCTTCTGGCATCTCGTTTCCGAGGACAGCAGTGACTTCCCGGGAGCCGAACGCGGAGTCAGCATCTCGCGGTGCGAGAGGATCGGGTGGGTCCGCGCGATCATCGACCATCACACGGATCCCACGCTGAAGCGCTGGACTGCAACGCGCAACGGGAAGAGGAATCTACTGCTCGCCCTTCCGGACTTTGACTATGTGGCAATCTTCGCACTGCTGGATGGGGCGGCACCGCCACAACTGCCAGCCAGGGGGAGAGCGCGTCTGTTGACTGCATTCCCTGCGCGGTATCCCCACAGGAGAAGGAAGTTCCAGCGAGATTACGACGGGGGGAACAAGGTGTAGGGTCCGGCGCCGCCTGCATCGGCGGCGCCAGTACTCCTTCTACGCATGGTAGACGAGCTTAGAGGAGTATGGCACACGGAGGGGGCTTGGTCAAGGCCCGTGCGCTGCATCCGCTCGGGTCCGTGGTGAGAACGGAAGGTGGGCGACCCCTCCCGCCGCCGGGGGGGGGGTCCCGAACCTCCTACTTCGCATCCCCCTCCGCGGCCCACCAGGCGATCCAGTCCTCGACCCAGGCGGGGCGCTCCTCCTCGCGGCGGAGCGGGCCGGAGTTCCAGACGTGGGTGTGGCGATCCCAGCCGAAGCGCTTGCCCGTGAGGGATCGCAGGATCCGGTGGGCGTTCCAGCGCACCCAGGGCTTCCCGGAATCGAGGAGCCCGAGGAGGACCGGGATCGACGCCCGCGTCGGCGGGGCGGCGATCTCCGCCCCCTCCGCCTTGAACCCCTCGAGGACCCAGGCCATGCGGCCGCGGCCCTTCGCCGTCTCCCACCACGTCGCAGCCGCGCCGGCGTCGGCGAACTCCCGGTTCGCGAGGCAGGTGAGGGCCCGGAGCGCGGTGCGCTTCGGGACCTCCTCCTCGGAGTCCTTCTTCTTCTCGAGGTAGGCGAGGAGGCGCGCCGCGTCCTCCTCCTCCCCGCACCGGGCGAGGCCGTCCATGGATTCGCTCCGGATCCCCTCGAAGGAGGGATCCTCGAGCCCCTCGCGGAATACGGGGAGCGAGGAGGGATGGGCCTCCTCCTCGAGGCGGCGGAGCGCCGATTCCCGGATCTTCCGGCCGGCGCGGCGGTCGAGGGCGATGCGCCCGAGGGCCTCGACGAGGTCCGGCGGAAGGTCGAGGGAGTCCATGCGGTGGAGGGCCATGATCGCCGCCTCCCGCACGTCCCCGTCCTCCTGGCCCAGCGCCGCGACGAGATCGGGGAAGAAGCCCGGGTCGGCGGAATCCCCGATGAGGCGGGCCGCCTCCTCCGCGGTCTCCGGGTCCGTGAGCCGCTTCCGGAGGGATGCCCGCGCGCGGCCCTCGGCTGCGGCGACGACCTCCAGCGCCTCCCCTCCAACCCCGAGCTTCGCGAGCCCGTGGCGGACGAGGGCGACGCCCCAGGCCGGGCACTCCTCGTCCTTCACCGCCGCGAGGAGAAGCGGCGTCGCCTCCGCGGGCCGGCCGAGGCGCCGCAGCGTGTCGGCGACGGTGATCCGCGCCCAGGCCCGCGCCCCCGCGTCCCCTTCCGGGGTCCGGGCGCCCGGTTCGAGCAGGGAGAGGGCCGCCTCCTGGAAGGCGCGCTCCCGGCCCATGGAAGCGGCGAGCGCCGCAGCCGCGTCGCGGATCCCCTGCGGGGAGGCAGGTTCGGTACATGCACCGAGCATCCTCCCGGCGGCGTCGTTCTCCCCGGTGCGGCGGTGGAGGAACGCGGCGGCGAGGTCGAGGATCGGATCCCCCTTCCCCGCGGCCCGCGCCGCCGCCGCCTCCCGCTCCGCCGCGGCGGCCGCCGCCTCGCTCCGCGCGAGGGAGGAGAGGAGGATCTCGCCCGGCGGGGGCGGCAGGCGCCGCGCCTCCCCGTGGACCCGGTCCATGGCCGCCTCGAAGGCCGGGGCGAGCTCCTTCTTCCCGGTGACGGGGCGCAGCGCCTCCCACGCCTCCTGCCGCACGGCCCAGGCGCCGTTGAGGAGGAGCACGCCCCGGTCCGACGGCGCGGCCCCCTCCCACTCGGCGATGCGGGCCGCGAGGTCGAACTTCACCCAGGTCTCCTCCGTGGAGCCGGGCGCCTCGAGCCCCGCGAGGATCCGCTTCTTCGTCTCCTCCTTGACCCCCTTCTCGAAGTTCCCCGCCCGGTTCGAGTACCGGCAGTGCTCGCAGGTCCAGACGGAGTAGGGGAGCACCGCCCCGCCGGCGACCCGCGGCGCGAGGTCCCCGTCGCAGCCGTCCCCGGTCCAGGAGGCGATGTACTGGACGGTGATCGTCTTCCCGCAGACGGGGCAGCCGACGTCCTTCGAGCGGACGGTGGTCGCCCGGGCGGCGGGAGGGGCGACGGCGGCGGCGGCGAGTCCGAGGGCGAGGAGGAGGGAGAGGGCGGCGGTCGGGCGCATGGGGCACCTCCGGGTCGGGGCGAGTGTACCTCCGCGGGAGTGGAACCGTCCATCCTGGGAATCTCGAGGGTCGGCCATCCAATGGCTCGACACCCTGAGTGGTCTGGGGGATTCCTGCGGCCTCCATGCGCGCCCCTGAAGAACCTCCGTAACAAACTGGTAACAATGATGTTGTGAATTCGCGACAAGAGCGGAGCCCCTGGAGTAGCGCTGCGAGGGTGGTTCCACTTCACATTCCACTTCACATTGCGGCCCAGCCGTGCTAGCATCCCCCGGGTCCGGATCGTCGGTCCTCCCCGGACGCGTCGGGGGACGCGACGTCCACCCGTCCGGAGGTAAGAGCCGTGCACGAGATCAGGAACCCTCTTGTGGATCCCCCACCGAAGGAGATCCCGCTTCCCCGGTCTCCCCTGGCCCGGGTGGTCGCCCAGGTGCGGTTCCCCGTCGTCGCCTCCGTGTCCCGGCAGGACTTCATCGGTTCGTTCCAGGAGGCCATCCGCGCCGAGTACCCCGTCCTGCGCCCGGAGAAGGGGCGCACGATCATCGCGGGGCCGGGAGGGCTCACGTCCGAGGACAAGACGGTCTGGCGCTTCATGGAAGTCGATGGGGCCTGGCGAGCGACCCTGGCGCCCGACTTCGTGGCCATCGAGACGACCAGGTACACGAGCAGGGATGACCTCCTGGGCCGGCTGGGGCGGATCCTCGAAGCGACGGAGAAGCACGTCGGGCCCAGGGTCGTGGATCGCCTCGGACTGCGCACCATCGATCGCCTGGAAGAGGCGGCGCTGTGCGAGATCCCGACCCTTGTTCGACCGGAGATGATCGGGGTGCTCGGGACCCCGTGGGGAAGCGGCGCCGACCACTCCATCTGCGAGAGCGCTTTCGATCTCCCCGACGGGTCCCGGCTGCAGGCCAAGTGGGGCGTCCTCCCCAGGGGCAAGACCGTGGATCCGAGTTCCATCGAGCCTCTCGATTCGCGGACCTGGCTCCTCGACCTGGACCTGTTCACCGAGAAGCCCGGTCCGTTCGACAGCGGAGCCATCGTGGAGCGGGCGAGGTGCTTCGCCGGGCGCATCTACACCGTGTTCCGCTGGGCGGCCACGCCCGCTTTCATCAGGCGATACGGGGGGGAACCGGAGTGAGCGGGTTCGACGCCGGCGTGACGGGCGGTGGCGGCACCTCCTCGGGCGCTACCGGGGACGAGTACGTGGCCACGTCGGCCCTGCTCGCCTTCGGCCTGGTGATGTTGCCGTGGGGAAGTTCCTCCGCCGCGAACGCCACGACCTCGACCTCCGCCGACTGCGTGCGGGAACCTCCGGCCGAATTCCGCGGCACCAGCAGCGGCGACGGCGCCATGGCGGTCGCCATCCCCAGCCAGGGCATGCTGCATGACCTCCGCGCGCGGTCCGGCCTCACGTGGGAGCAGATCTCCCGCCTCCTGAAGGTCAGCCGCAGGTCCGTACACCTCTGGGCGAACGGGAGCACCGTGACCCCGGCCAACGAGGAGCACATGGGGCGCGTCCTCTCCGTCCTGCGGGCCGCGGACCGGGGGAGCCCTCGCGAAACCCGGGCGGCACTGCTCACTCCGTCTCCGGAGGGGGTCGTTCCCTTCGACCTCCTGGCGGACATGAGGTACGAGGCGGCACTGGAACTCCTGAAGAGCATGCGCGGCAGGACAAGGCCGCGCCGACCCCCTCTCTCCGAGGAGGCCCTGGCATCGCGGCTCCCCTCGCCTCCCGATCGCCTGGTCGGAGCACTCCACGAACCCGAGCAGGAAGCTCCGAGGAAGTCGAGAGTCGCAAGAGCCATCAGGACCAGGGACCGTGGCGGAAGGTGACGTCCCCGCAGGGGAACAGCCCCCTCCTCGATGCCTCCTTCCGGAGTGGCGACAGGGGGACTGCGTAATCGGCCCCCAGCGGTTCTACTACCGCGCGGCCGAGGTCGGAACCGCCGCCGCCGGAGAGCCGCCGCAGGATGGGAACGGCGACGACGTCTGGAAGGAGGAGGTCGAGGGACTGGTCGTCATCACGCAGAACTGCGACATCGAGAGGGACGTGAGCGTCTATCCACGGGTGGAGGTCGCGGCACTCGTGAAGCGAGACGGGAAGTTCGTGAAGGAGGTGGCGCGCCAGCGCCGGCCGAGGTTCGCCCTGGTGCCACAGGTCGCGACCATGGGTCTCGTCGCGGACCTCTCCAGGGTGATGGTCGTGGAGAAGGAGGTAGTCGCTGCGTGGCCCCGGCATCCGGGATGCGTCACGGATGACGATCGACGTGCGTTCGCTCGCGCACTGGCCAGGAAGTACGAGCGCTTCGCCTTCCCCACCGACTTCACCACTCTCGTCGGCGAACTGACGGACATGTTGAAGGAGACGCACGATCGGCCTTCGCCTGAAGGGCGTGCCCTGCGCGCACTCCAGTGGATCCGTGTCCGGGCGGACCCCGGCTGGGACGAGGAGCAGGTCTCCCTCGAGTTCCTCTTCGTGCGGAGCGAGGTCGACGCGACCTTCGAAGGACGGACCTGGGAGGAACTCGCGAAGAAGTGGATGGCGCTCGTGCCGACGACCGGACGGTTCAAGAACATCACATGGGAAGTCGCCGACATGGACCGGTTCACGATGAGGGACTTCGTCGCGACCGACCCTCTGGACCTTGACCGACTCTCCGGGGCGGCGAGACCGGCGGACTGAGCGCTCCCACGTGCCCGGGCGGGCGAGGGCAAGGACGGACGCGACTCCCGCTGACAGTCCTTCGCCACCATCCCCACCGCCCCCCCGGAGACCTGGATGCCGAGTTCACCGTCGAAGGCCCGACGGGTACCATGGCCGGGCCATGAAGAAGGGAGTGCCGGTCGGGAACGCGATCCTCGTCGCCGCGGTGCAGGCAAAGGCGGAGTGATGACGACCCCGCTCGGAGGTGCGGGAGGGCGGGGGCATCCGGGCGGAGCCACCGGGCGAAGGACCCGGCGGGACCTGGCCATGGCCATCGCGGTGGCCGTGGTGGCGGCCGTCGCGTGGGTGCTCCTCCGCACTCCGGAGATGGAGGAGCACGTGGTGCCCCCGGCGCCGCCGCCGGCCCCGCTCCCCGCGCCGGCGCCGGGGACGCCGGCCGTCGCGCCCCCTCCACCCGCCACGCCAACGAAGGCCGGCCCGCCCGCGCCGCCGCCCGCCGCCGCGGCGGATGCCCCCCCCGCGGACCCGCGACCCCTCCTCCGCGGCCGCGCGGTGATCCGCGCCCCCGACGGGAGCGAGAAGCCGGCGCCCGGCGCGCGGTTCGTCCTCCACGAACTGCCCATGGAGATCGAAGTGGCAACCGGGACGTACTGGAACACCCATCGATTCATCGTCTGCGACGGAGACGGGCGTTTCGAGGCGCCGGTCCCTCCCGACGACGAGGTGGTCCTCCTGCCGGACCCCGGGGACGCGGCCTTCGCGTTCCCCGCGGGGCTCGGGAAGCTGCGGTTCGCCACCGACGCCGCCTCCCTCGCCGACGAGGTCCGCGTGCAACTCTCCCCGCGGGGCCGCGCCTCGGGCATCGTCCTCGACCCCGCGGGAGAGCCCGTCGCCGGCGCGTCGATCTCCTTCGCCGCGAAAATCACGCAGGAGGGCCCCCTCTACACCGCCCCGGAACTGGGCTCCTCCCGGACCCTGTCCGGCCCCGACGGGCGTTTCACCCTGGAGGGGCTCCCGGTCGGGAGGACCCTGGCGGCGGTCGCGGCGAAGGCGCCCTTCCGGAAGAGCCTCTCCTCCCCGTTCCAGGTTCCCGAGGGCGGAACCGTCGAGGGCATCGAGATCCGCCTCCTCCCGGGCTGCGCCATCACCGGCCTCGTGACGGACCCGGCGGGCGCTCCCCTTCCCGGCGCGCAGGTGCGCGTGACGACGGGGAACACGACGCGATGGGCGGGACCCAACGTCCCCGCCGATCTCCCCGACGAGGCCGTCGCGGGGCCCGACGGGCGGTACCGGATCGAGGGGCTCGAGCAGCGGGCGTACAGCGTCTTCGCCACCCTGGAGGGTCACACTCCCGCCGACCTGGGCGGGATCCACGCCACCGCCGCGGGGACCGAGGCGGGCCCCCTCGTGCTCGTGCGGGGAGGGGTCCTCCGCGGGATCGTCGTGGACGCGGAGGGGCAACCGCTCACCGGCGCCTCCATCACCCTCCAGGGCGAGAACCGCAGCGGCGGCACGGCCACGACGGGCGCCGACGGGAGATTCGAGATCCGTCCCGTGGTCCCCGGCTCCCACACGCTCTACGCGGGAAAGGTCGGATTCGTCCAGCGCCCGCCGGAGAGCCTCGAACTGGCCGGAGGGGAGGAGATCCGGATCGTCCTCGAGCGGGGGTACGAGATCACGGGCACCGTGCTCGACTTCGACGGCAAGCCCGTCCCGCAGGCACGGGTCCAGGTCCACCCCTGGCCCACCAGGGGCGCGGAAGTCCTCGGAGTCGCCATGACCGACCCCCGCGGGAGGTTCTCCGTCGGAGGCCTCCCCGCCGGGAGCCACGGGATCGCGGTGACCGCGGTGGGCCACGTCTTTCCCGACTTCCCCCCGGTCCCCGCGGGGACCACGACCGTGGAACTCCGCACCGCACGGTCGGTCTTCATCGCCGGCCGGGTCCTGAAGCCGGAGGGGGAGCCCTTCCCCGACGCATGGGTGGAGGTCGCCGACGGCGGAGGGGTCGAGCCCCCGGACCACGTCGACCTCCGCCGGTTCCGGCGCGTGCTGACGGATGGGGAGGGCTGCTTCCGGGCCGAGGGGCTCCTCGGCGGCCCCTTCCACCTCCTCGTCCGGGCCCGGGACGACCTGCAGGAGGAGTCCCTCCGCGACGTCCCCGGGGACAGCGACGGCCTCGTCCTGCGGATGCGGCGGCGGGAGGGGCGCTGAGGCGACGGCAGGACGGGAGCCGCCCGCAACGCCGGAGTCGGGCTCGCCCCTGCCTACTCCCCTCCCGCCGGGATCCTCAGGTCCGCCGACGGCGCCTCGAACTCCCCGAGCGGGAAGGTCTCCCCGAAGCGGGTCTCGGCGGTCAGGACGATGCGGCCCGGGACGAGGCCCACCAGGGTGAAGACCCCGTCGTCCCCCGCCGCGGTGAACTCCCGGAGGCCGGGCAGGCCCGGTTGTGCGGCGACGACGTAGAACACCTCCCGGGCCTTCCGGGCGCCGTCCACGAGGAGGACGCGGAGACGGGCCCCGGGCCGGGTCCGCACCTCCAGCCCCGCCGTTCCCGGGGCGACGGGCCCGGAGGCCACGGGCGCGAAATCCGGGACCTCCTCCGAGGCGTAGGTCCCCCCCGCGTAGACCCGGAACCGGTAGGGGCCGAGATCCTCGAACTGGAACTCCCCGCTCTCGTCGGTGCGTTCCCATCCGAAGGCCCCCGGCGCGTCCGCGGCCACCCCCTCCGCCAGGGCGCGCACGGGGACGCCCGCGCCGACGGGCAGGCCGTCGGGGTCGAGGACGCGGCCGGAGATCCGGCCCGCCCTCTCCAGTTCGATCACGACGTCCACGCTCCCCGCGGGAACGGCGGCCACGCGGGCCTCGAGGAACCCGTCGCAGAAGCGCGTCACGAGGTCGTAGTCCGTCCCGGGAAGGAGGGGCCCGGCCTCGAACCGGCCGTCGTGGATGGAATCGGCGTCCCCCCCCATGTCGCGCAGCGAGGTCCCCGGCGGACCGTAGTGGACCCACCCGGACTCGACGGGGTTCCCCTCCCCGTCCACCACCGTGCCGGAGATGAAGACGCCCCGGTGCAACCGGAGCACCACCCCGGCGGTCCCCGCCGGGACTCCGTCCAGTGCCGCGGGCACGAGGTCCATGGGCCGCCGGGAGGACCAGGCCGAGAGGCGGTACTTCCCCTTCGGGAGTCCCTCGAAGGAGAAGGAGCCGTCCTTCCCCGCCTCCCCGTCACGGCAGAGGGGCGAGATCAGGTCGCCGAAGGGGTTCACCATGTCGACCCGCACGTGGACGGGCTCCGCGAGGGCCCCCCCCTCCCCGTCCAGCACCCGGCCGGAGATGGAGAGCCCCGGGGAGAGTTCCACACGGAGCCCGCGCGCACCCACGGCGAGGTCCTGGATCTCGACGGGGACGAGTCCACGGGTCCCGGGGTCGAGGCCGTCCTCCCTCCCCGCGAGGAGATCGCAGGTCCGCGTGCCGTCGAGACCGTCGAGGAGGAAGGTCCCGTCGGCGCGGCTCTCCCCCCGCACCTCGTGGACGGGGCCCAGGTAGCCGGTCTGCTGGCGGGCCGCCAGGGGGATCCCCGGCAGCGGCGCCCCGGAGCCGGCGGCGACGACGAGGCCCGCGAGGGTGCCCGTGCGGTGGAGGACGATCACCGACTCCCCGCCGCCGCTCTCGCCGAGGGCGGCGCCCGGGTACCGGCCATCGAGGTCGGCGAGGACGTCGTACTCGCCCTTCCAGAGCCCTCCCACGGTGAACCGCCCGTCGGGGCCGGAGACCGCGAGCACGGCCCCCTCCCCGACAATGCGGTCCATGTGAAGCCACTCCGGCATGTGTCTGGACACCCGGATGGCCGCCCCGGGCAGGGGGCGGCCCTCTTCATCGACGACCCGGCCGCGGAGTTCCGTCGCAGGGACGAGGAGCACCTCGATCCCCTCCACGACCTGTCCCGCGGCGACCTCGCATCGGGGAGGGTCCTCGGGGAGGAACCCGTCCGCCGTCACCCACAGGAGGTAGTTCCCCGGGCGCACTCCCTCCAGGCGGAAGGTGCCGTCCTCCTCCGCGGCGGCCACCCGGTCCCCCGGTTCCGCCGGCCGGGAGAGACCGGGGTAGAACCCCGCACCGAGGAGGACCTCGGCCGATGGGGGGAGCGGCCCCCCTTCCACGCGGATCCGGCCGGCCACCGTGGCGCCGGGGAGGGCGGTCACGACCACGTGCACGGGGCGGTCGCCCTCGGGCACGGGGAAGGGCTCCGAGATGCCCGATTCCCCGGCGCTCCCGAAGACCCTCACCCGGACCCCGCTCCCGGGGAGGACGCCCTCGATGCGGAACCTCCCGTCGGCATCGGAGGGGTCGCGCGAGGAGATCCAGCCGGAATCCCCCTCACGCTCCTGGAGCACGGCGTCGATTCCCGGCAGGGGTCGGCCCTTCCCGTCCATGACCGTCCCCTCGATCACGGCCCCCCTCCGGAGGACGAAATCCCGCTCCGCCTCCTCCCCCGCCGCGACCTCGACGTGCGCGCGGCCGCTGTCGAGGAACGACCTCCCGCGCACGTGGAGACCGCAGGGCCCCGGCCGGACCCCGGAGAGCAGGAACCGGCCGTCGGGTCCGGATTCCGTGCGCACGTTGAACTCCCATCCCTCGTCGGATTCGGGGTACGCCACCACGTCCGCCCCCTCGACGGGAGTCCCGTCCGCTGATCGGACGGATCCCCGGATCCGCCCGCCCCGCGCGAGGGCGACCTCGACGACGGTCTCGCGGTCCGGCAGGAGTTCCGGGCAGGGCGCGTCCCGCTCCATCACGGCCGGGACGGCGCCCTCCTTCTTCGCCTCCCATCGGCCGAGCCGCCCCGCGGGGAGGCCCCGGAAGACCACGATGCCTCCCGCATCCGTCGGGGCCAGGGCATCCGCGGACCACGGGGAGTCGCCCGGTCCACCCACGCCGGCGTACACCCAGACCCCCGCGACGGGGCTCCCGTCGGCCCCGTCGCGGACGAGGAACCGGAGCGAGCAGCCCGCGGGGAGGACGAGGTCGAACCGCTCCACGGAGGGGAGGGTCAGGGTCCGGGCCGACAGCGCGACCCGGCCCTCGAGGACGACGGAGAGCGTGGCGGTGCCGGGGGGGAGGGCGGCCAGGCGGTAGCGGCCCTCCCCGTCCGTCGCCGTCCCGTGGATGCCCTCCGCCCATCCCTTCGCCACCACCCGCGCGCCGACGACCGGTTCCCCCGAGGAGGTCAGGACCCGCCCCTCGAGGGAGCAGGCCGGACCGAGGCGGAGTTCCACGGACCGTCGGCACCCCTCGGGCCGCAGGTAGACCTGCTCCTCCGCCGTGCACCGGCCTTCGACCGCGGCCCGCACGCGGAGGAAGCCGGCCGGGAGCCCCCCGAGGACCCCCCTTCCCCCGGCGTCCGTCGCGAGGCGGCCCACGGAGGGCCCGGGGTCGGGGGCGAGGGAGGAGATCCGGATCACCGCCGGGGGAAGCGAATCCTCGGGATCCCGGAGGAAGAGGACTTCGGCCCCCGGGAGGGGCCGGCCCATGCCGTCGACGACCCGGACGGAGACGATGCGATCCTCCTTCACGGGCTCCCCGGCCCCGGGCGGCGGGACCGCGGCCGGGGGACGCGGCGGTGCGGGAAGCGGGGCCGCCGGGGAAGGACCCGCCGGCGCCTTCCCCCCTCCGCCGGGGGCGGGACCGACCCGGGGCGCCCCGGGCAGGAGGAGGAGCCCCAGGGCGAGGGCCGCCACCGCCGCCATCGCGGCCACGACCTTCACCGCCCGCCGCCGGGATCCCATGGGGCCTCCGACACGAGGGTAACCCGTGGGGACGGCGACGTCTGCAACGACGGGGGGCGAGCGGAGCGCCTCGGGGAGTGCGCTCCCTTCCCGAGGTCATTTGGGAAGATCCGGCTCCGCCACGGAGAACCCGCGTGTCCCCCACCGTCACGAGCCCGGCCCGGCAGGCCGTCCTCCACCGCATCGCCGGGGCCGTGCTCGCCCTGCCCGCCGCCGGCACGCTCCGCGTCGCCATCGACGGCATCGACGGCGCGGGGAAGACGACCCTCGGGGACGAGCTGCGCGACGCGCTGGCCCCCTCCGGGCGCCCGATCCTCCGGGCCACGGTGGACGGCTTCCACCACCCGCGCGCCGTCCGGTACCGGCTGGGGAAGGGATCGCCGGAGGGCTTCTACCGCGACTCCTACGACTACGCGACGCTCCAGGCCGTCCTCCTCGATCCCCTCGGCCCCGGCGGCGACGGCCGCTTCCGGAGGGCGGTGTTCGACGTGGACGCCGACCTCCCCGTGGAGGCGCCCGTCGAGCGGGCCCCCCCACGCGCGATCCTCCTGTTCGACGGCATGTTCCTCCACCGTCCCGAGCTGCGCGACGCATGGGACCTGTCGATCCTCCTCCGGGTCCCGTGGCCGAGGAACCACCACCTCCGGAAGCTCCTGGAGCGCGGGCCCGTGGACCCCGGGGAGGGCCGGTTCCACCGCTACCGGGAGGGGCAGGAGATCTACTTCCGCGAGTGCCGCCCCGAAACCTTCGCCGACCTCGTCGTGGACAACGAGGACCTCGCGGCGCCGTTCCTGGTGGAGGAGGAGCCGCCCCCCTCCGGTCCGGGCGCGGCCGGCGGTTCCGCTGATCGCCTCCCCCGATGTTGAGGAGGAGGGAGAGGGCGGCGGTCGGGCGCATGGTGCACCTCCGATTCGGGGGGGATTGCACTCCCGGGTGACGGGTACCTTCCCTCCGGAGGAACTCAGCGAGAGCGACCCATTGGACCTCGACCGCCTTTCGGGGGCGTAGGGGGTCGCAGGCAGACACCAACCTGCGGCGTTCCCCAAGAGCGGCTCCCTCCACTGCGGACGGTACTACAATCGGCGGTGGAGTTTCGGACCGGCGCCGGAGGACGGGGATGACCTCGACGGTGACGCGACGCGGCGTGGCGCTCCTGCTCCTCGCGCTCGCGGCGACGGCGCCCCTCCCCGCCGTCGCCGACGGGATGTACTTCCCCGAGAAGTCGCACGTGGTCCCCGTCGCCATCCCGGCGCAGAGGGCGATCCTCGTCCACCGGAACGGGGTCGAGACGCTGACCGTCGAATCGACCCTCGACGCCCGCGGCCAGGCCTTCGGCTGGGTCGTCCCCGTCCCCGCGACGCCGACCTCGGTGGAGAAGGGGACCCGGGGCCCCCTCGACGTCCTCGACCGGGTGACCGGGCCGGAGGTCGTCCACGGGACCGGCTTCTCGCGGGGCGCGGGGCCGTGGGCGCTCCTGTTCCTCGGCCTTCTCCTCCTCTCCCGGGCCCGCCTCCTCCGGGCGGGGTTCACCGGCCGGGGGATCTTCGACGTCCTCATGATCTGGGTGGCCGGCCTGTTCGTATTCTCCCTCACCCTCGGCGTCCGCGGGAGCGTGACCAAGGGAGGCGGGGGCGGCTTCAAAGCCTCCCTCGACCGGGAGGCCCCCACGATCCCCGGCGTCCACGCCTCCCCGACGCGGCGCGTCGGCTCCTACGAGGTGACGGTGCTCCGGGCCGACGACGCCGGCGCCCTCGGCCGCTGGCTCGAGGCGAACGGGTTCGCGACCCTGCCCCCGGGCGGCGCGCCCGTCGTCGAGGCCCACGTCCGTGAGGGCTGGTCCTTCGTGGCGGTCCGCCTCCTCCGCGAGGAGGAGGGGAGGGCCGCGCCCCATCCCCTGCGCATCGTCTTCCCCGCCGCGGCTCCGATCTACCCGATGCGCCTGACCGCCCTCGCCGGGGGCGTGACGGCGGTGCGGCTGTACGTGGTGATGGAGGGGGGCGGGTCGGGGCCGGGGCTCGCGACCATCTTCCGCGATCGCTTCCCCCGCGTCGTCCGCGGGGCGGCGACGCCGCCGGGGGCGGGCGGCTGGGCCCGGGGCGAGGGGCTCGGGACGGATCTCCTCCATCCACGCCTCCTCGCCGACCTCTGGGACGGCTGCACCCTCACGCGCCTCGAGGGGAAGTTCCGCCCCGGGGACATGGAGCGGGACATCGTCCTCGCCGGGGCGCCGGCGGGGCCGCACCTCGCGCGGTTCTGGAGCGCCGAGGGGGCGCGGGACGCGGCCGCGCGGTGGTCCCTCCTCCCCTGGGCCTGCCTCGCCTTCGTCCTCCTCTTCGTGCCGCCGGCCCACCTGCCGCTCAAGGGGCGCCGCGGGACGCCTTTCCTCCACGGCCTCCTCGCGCTCACCCTCGGGGCGGGGGCGGTCTTCCTCGCCGTGCGGTGGACGCTGCCGGTGATCGCGGTGGAGGAGGTGCCGTACTCCTATTCGGGCGCCCGGGGACATCCCTGGCAGAACATCCCCGGTAGCCCGCCCCTCGACCTCCGGGGACGGACCGCGGCCGAGTGCGAGGACCTCGTCCGGCAGGAGTTCTCGAAGAGGTGGCTGCCGCCTCCCTCGGTCGGCGATTCCCCCGGCGAGTTCGAGGTCCTGGACACGGGCGACTCCCCGACGATCCGCTTCTACGGCGAACACGGGGAGCCTCTGGACGGGTGGGTCCCGGAGACGCGCTGAACTACCACTGCCATACTGAACCCGTCCCAAGTCGGCGGCGAGGTTGGGGGCGAGCGACCCTGGCCCGTAGTGGTGGTCGCCTTTCTCCCCTCCTACAGGAGATGAGCCGAGGACGCGACCGTCGAGCGGCAGTCCTCCAGGGTCGGAACGCTCCCGACGATCAGCCGGCGCATGCTCTCGAGACCTCTGCGGAGTACCTCCTGGGAAGGGTGGCGGCCGTCGAACGCCGGGCTGGCGGCGTACCCTCCCGCCGGCCTCGGCGTGGTCGGCCACCCCCACTCGAGACTGATGCGCTCCGTGTCGGCCGCCGTCTCCACGGCCACGCTGCACGAACCGCCGAGGGCTCCCCGGACCTCGACATCCCCCAGGAGCTGGTGGATGTCATAGAGGTGGCGGGCCGCCCTTGCCAGTTCCGCTTCGGAGCCCGGGAGGCTGCTTGCCAGATGGTGGATCACCGCCAGCTTCTCGAACAGGGTGCGATGCGGGCGTAGTACCCAGATCGAGACGGGAGCGAACTCGTCGAAGGCATCATCGGGCTCCCCCAGCGATTGAACGGCGTGCATGCCCAGGAGGGACCGGATCTCGCGCGTCTCCCGGGGATCCGGGGCACCCCGGATGCCGAGCTCCAGGAGCACGCCGGGCTTGACCGCCGAGGCGTCGTACTTCGCCGGGTACCGGTAGCGCACGTTCCGGTGGATTCCCCTCGAGGCCCCCTCCAGCACGACATCTCCCTCAGCGAGACCGAGGTCCTCCCCGGCGCGGGTACACAGGGCCTTGAGGAGGTTGTCCACGCTTCCCCTGCCGAACGAGGCGTCCTTCCGTCGCGTGATGACGAGCAGGATGTCCACGTCCTCGGAGAAGCGTTGGATCAGGCCGTATCCCTTCGAAAGGCTGGTGCCGCCCTTGAAGACGACATGGGCGTCGCCGATCCCGGCAGCAACGCTTCGAAGGAGCTCGGTGATCCAGTAGTCCTTCTCCACGAACTCCGCCGGAAGCCCGAGTGCGTCGGCGGCGGCTCCCACGAGCGCGAAGTGGTCGTCCGGGCGGTCGCGGAGTTTCGCCACGGGTCACGATCCTCCGGCAGCCGGTTCCGAATGGAAACCGGCCAGGCCCTCGACGAGCCTCGCGAACCGCTCCCGGAGTGCGGGCTTGCCCTCCCCCTCGACCGCCTTCCGCATGCGCACGGGACGGAGGAGCCCCGTGGCCCGGAGCCTCGCGACCCTGGCCACCAGGGTGGGCCAGTCGGCTTCCACGGTGCCGGGCCATTCGCGGAGCACCTCGAGGAGGGCGATCTCCTCGTACCGGAGTCCGAGACGGCGGAAGTTGTTGCGGGAGTGGAATTCCGCTCCCGGAATCCCGGCGGGAGCCGGGCCGACGATGGCGTAGACGGCCGTCGCGGGCACCTGGGTCGAGAGACCGAGCGCATGGCTCGCCGACCAGCCCGCCGGACCGACACCGCGGTCCCCTGCGACGACCCGCACGATGTCGTCCACCCTCGGTCGACCCGGGCCGAAGCGGGAGGGCACTCCCTTCCAGTAGAGCCCCCTCCGGACCCTCAGCAGGGTCCTGTCCTGGCCGGTGAGGCGGGACAGGTGGGACTCGACCGCGGCCCGGGAGCCTGCGAACTCCGTTGTCCGGAAGAAGGCTCCCCGGGGGGCCTTCCCGACCTTCTCGCGGATGGTGGCGGCGATGGTCTTCATTGCAAGGAAAGTATATCAAATAACTTGCACATGGTCAAGGCGCGAACATGACGGGAACCTCACCTGGATGCCCGACGTGCATCGAGGGCTCCCGGGCTCGCCGTGGACGGGACATCGCTCCCCCAAGGAGCGCGAGAGCGAAGGGACGCGGTACCCTGACCCCATGCCCCCTTCCGACCCCGCCTCCCCCCGCTGGTCCGACCCCTCCACGGTCCGGGGCTTCCGGACGGGCGCCCCGAACCCCGTCCTCCTCGAGTTCGCCCGCTCCCTCCTCCGCCCCGGCGCGCGGCCGCGGGCGCTGGACATCGGCTGCGGCGCGGCGCGGAACGCGCTCCCCCTCGCGCTCCTCGGCTTCGAGGTGACGGGCATCGACCTCGCGTTCCCGATGCTCGCGGCGGCGCGGGAGAGGGTCGGGACGGCGGGCCCCCCGGTCCGCCTCGTCCACGGGCCCATGGCGCCGCTGCCCTTCGCCGACGCCGCCTTCGACCTCGTGGTCGCCCACGGCATCTGGAACCTCGCCCGATCCGGCGCGGCCTTCCGCGCCGCCGTGGCCGAGGGGGCGCGCGTCGCGAGGCCCGGCGCCGGCCTCTTCCTCTTCACCTTCTCCCGCTCGACCTTCCCGCCCGACGAGGAGCCGGTGGAGGGGGAGACCTTCGTCTACACGCGCTTCAGCGGGGAGCCGAACTGCTTCCTCACGGAGCCGGAGATCCGCGTCGAGCTCGGCCGCGCCGGCTTCCGCCGGGATCCTGCGGCGCCGCTCACGGAGCACAACCTCCCGCCGGGAGGGCTTCTCCGGGGAAGCGGACCGCCGGTGATCTTCGAGGGGACCTTCTTCCGGGAGTGAGGCCGCGCCCTCCCCCTACCCGGGCACTTCGATGAACCCCTTGAGGTAGGGCTCCACCCGCCCGGCCATGGAGACGCGCTCCCCGCGCAGTTCGCAGGCGAGCGCCCCGCCCCGCGCCGAGACCTGGCGGGCCCGGAGCACGTTCTTCCCCAGGCGCGCCGCCCAGAAGGGGACGAGGACGCAGTGGGTCGAGCCCGTCACCGGGTCCTCGGGGATGCCGGACCCGGGCACGAAGTAGCGGGAGACGAAGTCGCAGGTGCGGCCGGGGGCCGTCGCGACGAGGCCGTGGAAGGGGAGGGCCCGCACCCGCTCCATGTCGGGGCGCAGCGCGAGCACCGCCTCCTCGTCCCCGAGGAGGGCCACGACCTGGGAGGCGGCGTGCACCTCGAGGGGGACGGCGCCGAGGGCCGCGGCGAGGCCCGGCGGCGCCGGGATCGGGCGCGGGGGCTGGGCGGGGAAGTCGAGGGCGTAGAGGTCGCCCCGGCGCTCCACGCCGAGATCCCCCGCCATCCGGGTGCGGAACCGGACCGCGGTCCGCCCCGGCTCGAGGTCGTTCATCACGACGGCGCCCGAGGCGAGGGTCGCGTGGCCGCAGAGATCCACCTCCACCGCCGGGGTGAACCAGCGGAGGTCGTAGACGCCGTCGCCGCCGACGAGGAACGCGGTTTCGGAGAGGTTGTTCTCCGCGGCGATGGACTGGAGGAAGGCGTCGGGGAGCCACTCCCCGAGGGGGCAGACGGCGGCCGGGTTCCCCGTGAAGGGGCCCTCGGCGAAGGCGTCGAGCTGGTGGATGGGAATCCGCACGCTGGTGCCCTCCGCGGGACGGAGCGCATCCTACCCGGCCCCGGCCTCCCCGTGCCCCGGGGGAGCGCCGCGGGGTTACCATCCATCCATTCCCCCGGGGGCGCCATGCGCAGGAACACCTTCCTCTTCGGACTGGCGATGCTCGGCGTCGGCGTGGCCGTGGGGGGGGTCTTCGCCTCCCTCCTCGGGGGGAGGGATCCGGCCTCCACCTCCGGGACCTCCGCCCCGGCGCCCGCCGCGGGGGCCGCCGCGGGGGCCGGCGGCGAAGGCGTCGCTCCCCTCCCCGCTCCGTCGCCGGGCGCCGCCCCGGCCCGCCCCGCCGCGGGCGCCCCCGGCCCCCGATCCCCCGTCGCGCCCGCAGGCGAGGGGAACGGCACCCTTTCCGGCGCCGTCCTCGGGCCCGGAGGGGCGCCCCTCTCCGGGGTCCTCGTCCGCGCGACGCCCATGGAATTCGGAGGTGAGGAGGAATCGGAGGAGGACGCGGCCCCCCTCCCGCCGCCGGGGAGCCCCCCGCCGCCCCGCGACGTGGACGCGGTGGTGCGCGCCTTCGCGCGGGGCCTGGAGCGGGAGCTGGCCGGGTTGCGCGAGACCGTGACCGACGCGGGCGGCGCCTACCTCCTCTCCGGGCTCCCCGCGAAGACCTACCAGCTCGAGGCCTGGCTCACGGGGTACGAGATCGCGCGCACGGGGGGGGACCCGTGGGAGCCCGTCCCCGTCGGGACCACCTGCGATTTCCTCGGGGTCCCCCTCTTCCGGATCACGGCCGCCGTGACGCTCCCCGACGGGACCGCCCCGGCCCACGCGCGGATCTCCTGGACTCCCGAGGGGGACGGCGAGGAGGGCAGCGCCGAGTGGCGGCCGTCGGCCCCGACCCTCGACGTGAAGCCCGGGACCTACGAGTTCACCGCCTCCGCCGCCGGCCCCGGGGAGCGGCTCCCGTTCACGGGCGGCTGGATCCGATCGGGCCGCCGCTTCGTTCCCGCCGAAGACGACGCCCTCTACCGGAGCCCGCCGCAGACCGCCTCCGTCGGAGCCGAGGGCTCCCCTCCCCTCTCCTTCCGCCTCGAGGGCCAGCCCGGGATCCTCGTGAAGGTGGTCTTCGCCGGCGCCGAGCGCCCCCGCTCGCTCCGCATCGCCGCGCTCCGCCTCGAGGGGGCCGCCAGCGGCGACCCCTCCCAGCTCCTCGACGACGCCGCCGTGAAGGCGGTGTGGATCGACGACGCCTCCGAGGGCTCCCTCGTGGGCCTCGACCCGGGGACCTGGCTCGTGGGCGTGACCTTCCGCGGGGGCCGCGTCGGCCCCACGGCCACGGTCGTGGTCGGGAGCGGCCTCGTGACGAAGGAGCTCCTGGTCCCCGACGGCGACCTCAGGGACTGGATCCGGGTCTGGGTCCGCGGCCCCGACGGGAGCCCGGTGCGCGACGTCTCCCTCGAGTGCGGCTGCCGCAGCGGCGAGGGGAACGGCAGCGCCGACCTGAACACCGTTCCCGAGGCCGACGGCTCCTTCCGGGTCGAGCATTTCGAGCAGGACTCCCCGAGCCGCGGCAACGGCTGGAGCTTCGGGGGGAACTCCCTCGGCGCCGAGGGGCGCACCTATTTCGTCAAGGCCACGAGCGCGAAATACGGGAGCGCGGAGGCGACCTACGACCCGGCGACGGACCGGGAGACGACGATCCAGTTCGTCGCGCCGGCCCTCCTCCGCGTGACGGTGCCGGGACTCGGCGCGGGCGCCGACCGGAGCCGCGCCTCCCTCTCCCTGGAGGCGGTCGGGGAGGAGGGCGGGGGCCGCGGCAGGAACCGCGGCGGGAACCTCGACGGGGAGATCGACGCCTCGGGCGTGGCGACCTTCCCCCCGGCGACCCCGGGGGCCTACGAGGTGGTCCTGCGCCTGGCGCCGACGGGCGGCCGGGAGGCCATGAGGTTCGGGCGCTGGAACTCCACGGAGGTGGCCCGGGTCCCCGTGACCCTCGGCGCCGGGGAGACGACGATCTCCGTCCCCCTGCCCTCCCTCTCCAATCTCACCGTGACCTTCGAGGGGGAGGCGCCGGAACTCCAGCGGGTCTCCGCCGACGGGGCGGGCCGCTCCGGCAGGGCGGTCCGCGGGGCGGAGAAGGAGGGGGAGATCACCTTCCACGACATCGCGGCGGGACGCTACCGGCTGGTGGACGACCGGCGCGGAGAGATGCTCGTGGACGTGCCGACGGCCGGCACCGTCGCCTTCCGCCCCCGGCCCTACGACGCCTTCCACATCGAGATCATCGGCAAGGGGTACCTCGCCGAGCTCGGGCTCCGGACCGGGGACCTCGTGATCTCCATCGACGGGGCGGAGTTCAGGGACCGCGCCACCCTGGACGCGGCGATGGCGGTGTCGAAGACCCGCGAGACCTCGAAGTTCACCATCCTGCGGGACGGCGCCACCTTCGACGTCACCGCCGACGGCAAGCGGTTCGAGGAGGACAAGGGCAGCTACTACAGGCCCTGGACGAGGTAGGGAGGGGCCGCGGTCGCCGAAAAGCGTCTGACACCGATGGGGTGCGGACGGGCAAGATGTCCTGCCGTGGACCGCCCCGACCCCCGACCGATCTACGAGGAGCGCCTCGGCGCGCTGCGGGCGCTGCGGGCGGATCTCGATCGCCTCGACGACCGGTTCGCGCAGTCCCGGCTCGCGGTCTTCGTCGCCCTCCTCGCCGCCGCCTGGTGGGCCTTCGTCCGCGAGGGCCCCGCCGTCCTCGCGGGCGCGGCGCTCCTCGGGTTCGTGTCCCTCATCGTCCTGCACGCCCGGGCCATCGCCCGCCGCGACCGCGCCGACCTCGCCATCGCCCACTTCGAGCGGGGGCTCCGCCGCCTCGACGACGCGTGGACCGGCGAGGGCTGCGTCCGCGCGGATCTCTTCCCTCCGGACCACCCCTTCGCCGCGGACCTCGACCTCGCCGGGAGGGGATCCCTCATGGACCTCCTCGGCACCGCGCGCACCCGCGCCGGGGAGGAGACCCTCGCCCGCTGGCTCGCGGAGCCGGCGGACCGCGCGACGGTGCTCCCCCGGCAGGGGGCCGTGGAGGAGCTGCGCGGGCGCGTGGACCTCCGCGAGGATCTCGCCGTCCTCGGGGGGAGGATGCGCGCCGCCGTGGACCCCGCGTCGCTCCTCGCGTGGGCCGGGCGGCCGGCCCCCCTCGCCGCGGCCGCGGGGAGGGTCCGCTTCGCCGCCTTCACCGGGTCCGCCGCCGTCGCCGCCGCGGGGATCGGCGCAGGGGTGGATCTCTGGAGCGGCTGGTGGTTCATCGGGGCCCTGGGTTTCTCCTGGGCCCTCTCCTCCGTCTTCGCGAAGCGCATCGGGCCCCTCATGGAGGAGGTCTCCCGTCCCGCCGAGGAGTTCCTCGTGCTCAGGGACACGCTGCGGCGACTCGAGGCGGAGCGGTTCGCCGCGCCGGCCCTCGTCGATCTCCGCGAGCGCCTCCTCGAGGACGACCTCCCCGCCTCGGCCCAGGTGGACGCCCTCCTCCGCCGCGTCGGCTGGCTCGAGGCCCTGAGGAACCAGTTCGCCGCCCCCCTCGTGGTGCCCCTGCTCCTCCACCTCCACGCCGCCCTCGCCGTGGATCTCTGGCGCGCCCGCCACGGGGCGGCCGTGGCGCGCTGGCTCGCGGCGCTGGGCGAGATGGAGGCCCTCGTCGCGGTCTCCGGCTACGCCTTCGAGCACCCCCGCGATCCCTTCCCGGAGATCGTCGATGGGGAGGCCCTCTTCGAGGGGCGCGGGCTCGGGCACCCGCTGGTGCCGGAGCGCGGGTTCGTGCGGAACGACGTCTCTCTCCGCGCCGGGCCCCCGGGGGCGGCGCGCCTGCGCGTGAGCGGGGGCCACAAGTGGGGGGTGAGGCCGCGGGGGCGGGCCGGGGGGGGGGGGGGGCGCCCCCCCCCGCCCCCCCCCCCGCCCCCCCCGGGGCCCCCCCGCTCCTCCTCGTCAGCGGCTCCAACATGTCGGGGAAGAGCACGCTGCTCCGGACCGTCGGCATCAACGCGGTGCTCGCCCGGTGCGGCGCCCCGGTGCGCGCGGCGTCGCTGCGCATGGGCCCGCTCCGGCCCGGCGCGACGCTGCGGATCCACGACTCCCTCCACGACGGGCGCTCCCGGTTCATGGCGGAGCTGGAGCGGCTGCGCGTGCTGGTGGACCTCGCCGCGGGGCCGGCGCCGCTGCTGTTCCTCCTCGACGAGGTCTTCGCGGGGACCAACTCCCACGACCGCCGCATCGGCGCCGCCGCCCTCCTCGCGGCGCTGGTGGAGCGGGGGGCCGTGGGCCTCGTCTCCACCCACGACCTCGCCCTCAGCGAGGCCGTCGCCCCCCTCGGCGCGCGCGCCGCGGAGGTCCACTTCGAGGACCGGCTCGAGGGGGGACGCCTCGTCTTCGACTACGTCATGCGCCCCGGCGTCGTCAGGCGCAGCAACGCCGTCGACCTCATGCGCGCCGTCGGCCTGCCGGTGTAGGGGACGTCCTCCACTTTTCTACTTTTCTGTGGATAACTCCGGAGCGGGATTGCCGAAGGCAGTCCCGCTCCGGAGTTATCCACAGAAAAGTAGAAAAGTGGAGGACGTCCCCTTCTACAGGAGGGTGATCACGCCGTAGCCGAGGTCGATCACGCCCTCCGCCGCCAGTTCCCGGAGGACCGGGTGGAGGGTCTGGCGGGTCACGTGGAGGAGGTCGGCGATGTCCTGGCGGCGCACCTCGATCTCGGGGCGGTCCTGGAGGCGGAACTCCTCGCGGAGGAGGATCAGGACCCGGTCCCGGAGGGAGCCCGCCCAGGAGCCGGCCAGGGAGGAGGCGGTGCACCAGTCCATGCCGGCGCTCGTCAGGGCGCCGAGGAGGACGGAGCGGGGCGCCTCCTCGATGATGGCCCGCAGGGGGAAGACCGCCGCCGTCGTCGGGACGACGGCCTCGTAGCGGAAGAGGTTCTCCCCGTGGTGGAGGGCGTCGAACCCGAACCAGCGCCCGTCCCCGGCCAGGAGGCCCGTCGCCCGCCGCCCGCCGCCAGGGCCGCGCCGTGTCCCCCGCACCAGCCCCTCGATCACGAAACCGACGCGGGGATCCGGGCGGGGAGGCCGGGGGCCCGCTCCCCGGCCCCGGATCAGGACCTCTCCCTTCTCGAAGGTGCGTTCCGGGAAGAGGGCGAGGAACCGGGACATCTCCCGGGAGTCGGGGAGGAGCAGTTCTCTGTCGAAGTGCACGGGGAACCTCCGGAAACGACCCCGCATGGACGGACTCCCCCATTGTAGGGTCCCCCGTGCCTCCGGGGATCACGGGTCACGGAAGTGCGACGGCCCCCGCGCGGGTGGCGCGGAGGCCGTGCCGGGGAAAGGAGGGGAGTGGCCCGCCTCCTTCCCCTTCGGGAGAGGTGCCGTCAGTAGCGGAAGCGGATCCGCAGGCGGTCCACGTAGGGGACCGGGTCGGTCCGCTTCTGTCCGTCCTTGAGGGTGAAGGAGATGCGCAGGCGGTAGAACTGGTAGCCGTTGCCGTTGAGGATCGGGGCCACGTCCCGGATCCCCGTCACGGGGTCGCGGAAGACCTCCCACTGGCTCGCCCTGGACGTGTCGCTGGAGAAGCCGGTGGCCGCGTTGACGGTGGAGACGTCGGCCTTCCCGAAGCTGGTGGAGTCCTCGACGGCCATCTGGATCTCGTACTTGATGGAGCAGCCGGGGAACCACTGGTCCACGAAGTCCTGCATGGTGAAGGGCTGGAGCTCGGGGCCGAAGACCCCGGAGTTGAACCAGGTGCTCGTGAAGACCGACGGAGCGTCCGCCGCCGTCCCCGTCGGGTCGAAGACGCCGGTGGCGTGGTCGGGCACGAGGGTGGCGGGATTCACGCCGGCGATCCCGGCGACGTTGCCGTCGCGGTCCTCGAGCTGGATGTAGCCCGCGCCGCCCTTGCCGCCGGCCCCCTGGTACCCGTTGACGTAGGGGGTCCCGCCGGCGCCCCCGGAGACGTCGACGTACCCGCCGGAGACGTCCAGGGCCTCGTTGGCGTAGACGGCCACCGCCCCGCCGGCCCCGCCGCCGCCGGCGGCGCCGTAGTAGTAGTAGCCGGGGTTGACGCTGCCCCCCTCCCCGCCCTTGGCGACGATGTTCCCGGAGAGCAGGACGTTGGCGGCCCCCTTCACGAGGATGCCCCCGCCGCCGCCCCCGCCGGCCGCGGCGCCCTGGCGGTAGTTGGTGGAGGTGGGGTAGTAGTGGGAGTTGCCGCCGGAGCCGCCGCCTCCGCCGCCGACGCCGAGGAGATGCCAGGCCTTGCCGTCGTCGGTGTCCGTCGATGCGGGGACGACGCCCCCCGCCGCCCCGCCGGCGCCGCCGGCGCCGTTGTAGGTGCCCGTCGAGGGGTAGGTGCCGGCGGACCCGGGGGAGCCGGCGTACTGGTGGCCGCCGCCGCCCCCGCCGCCGCCCAGCCCCATGTAGGTGCTGCTGGGCTCGATGCCGCCCCACCCGCCGCCGCCCCCGTTGCTCCTGCCGTCCTCCCCCTTCCCCCCGGCCACGTCGCTCCAGGAGGTCCCGGTGTAGCAGTCGCCGCCC
>CAYJMF010000001.1:197656-240598 GCA_964370855.1 uncultured Planctomycetota bacterium
CCCCCGCCCCCCGCGCCCCCGGCGCCGCGGGCCCCCCCGCCCCCCCCGGCGCCCCCCGGGGGGGCGCGGGCCCCGCCCCGGGCGAGGGGGATGGAGGACGTGGCGAAGTTCGCCTCCGCGTTGTCACCCTTGCCCCCGGTGGCGCCGAGTGTGCCCTGGATGACGACATCCTTGAGGCTGAGGAGCGTCGCCGGGAGGGTGCCCGAGATCACAACCGTCACGTTGGGGTTGATGGTGATGCTGCGGTAGTGGAAGGCCCCGTTGACGGCCGAGGGGGAGTTGGTGCTCAGGTTGACGTTGGAGGTCGGCGCGAAGTCGCCGAGGGTGCCGGTCCCTCCCGCCGCGGTGAAGACCCCCGCCACGGCCCCGGGAACGGCGTCGTTGAAGGAGGCCGTCGTGAGGTTCACGTCGCACCCCGCCTCCCCGTTCTGGTCCATGTCCGTCCCGTCGAAGTTGACGAGCGTGGCGAGGTCCTTCGTGGGCTCGTCGCGGGTGGTGAAGATGAGGAAGGTGCGGGGGTCGACCTCGTCGGGGTTGGCCAGGGAGAAGGCCATGAGGTCCGGCTCCAGGCCGGACTCGGCGCGGGAGCGCAGGTCCACGCGCTTCGGGTTGTCGGCCACGTCGTACTTCCCCGTCAGGTCCGTCACCCGGTTCTCGATGCGGAGCACGTAGCGCGCCTGGTCCGCCAGCGGGAACGTCGGGACGAAGACCAGCCTCACGCCGTCGAAGCTCTGCTCGAGGACGGGCGTGCCCTGGATGAGCCGGTTCTGGGGGACGCCCAGGCGGTCGATCATCCGCAGGCTGATGTTGTTGGAGGTGATGGTGCTGGGCAGGAGGGGGACCTTGTTCATGACGACCGTGATCAGGGCGTCCCCGGGGACGTCCACGGCCCCGCCGGCGACGTAGGGGGCGGAGAAGGGAACCTGCTCCACGGGGTTGGAGTAGGAGACCCTCGGGGGCGGGAGCTCCTTGTAGGTGTCCGTGGTGAAGAGATCGGGGCTCGTGGCGGCCGCCGTCTGGAAGGAGCCGACATGGGTCCTCACGAGGGGGCGGCCGGCGTAGGACCGGACCTGGGTCACCTTCGGATGGCCGAGCACCGTGACCCTGTACGTGCACTGGGGCTGGAACCCCGCGTCGGAGAGGTCGGCCCTGACGGGGAGCCGCGGGTAGAAGGTGACGATGTTGCCCGCCACCTTGAAGTCCCCGAAGGACTGGACCCCGAACCGGGGGCCGACGCGGATCTGGATGGTGTCGTGGCGGATCGTCGAGGGAAGAACGAACTCGC
Organism: uncultured Planctomycetota bacterium; assembly: GCA_964370855.1. Lineage (GTDB taxonomy): Bacteria > Planctomycetota > JAJSAM01 > JAJSAM01 > JAKLKS01 > JAKLKS01. The sequence continues at coordinate 198,942 of CAYJMF010000001.1, forward strand.
TGAACTCGATGGTCATGGGGACGTTCAGCGACACGCCGTCCCGGCCGTCGAGGTCGATGTCCACGACGCGGAGGGTCCGGGCCCCGAACTCGGGGTCCGACCCCCCTCCTCCCCCTCCCCCGCAGCCGACGGCCCCGAGGGCCAGTCCTGCGGCGAGAAGTGCGGCGAATCGAACACGCGTCTCGTGCGGTGCGCTGACCATGGCTCCTCCGCGGCGCCTCCCCGTGGAGGCGCCCTCGCGCCCCCCCGCAGGGAGCGCATCCCCATGGTGGCCCCTCCCGCGGGCATGCGCGTCAATGGTCGCCCGGATGACATTCGATCCCAGAATCGTGACGGGAGTCAAAGGCGGGGAAAGGCGGGGACGCACCCAACTTTCCAACTTTTGCGGGCACGGACCGTCCCCGCCAGGGCGGAGACGGTCCGTGCCCGCAAAAGTTGGAAAGTTGGGTGCGTCCCCTACAGCCCCCGCCTCTCGCGGATGGTGCGTTCGATGCGGCCGAAGACGAGGCCGTCCACGAGGACGCCGACGAGGAGCACGAGCAGCATCGAGGCGAGCAGGCCCTCGGCGTCGCTGAGCTCCCGCGCGTACTGGAGGCGAACGCCGAGGGAGGGGCGGTTCCCGATCATCACGAGGAGCTCGCCGGCCATGAGGCTCCGCCACGCGAAGGCCCATCCCTGCTTGAGCCCCGCCACGAACCCCGGCAGCGCCGCCGGCAGGACGACGTGGCGGATGAGCGCGAACCGCCCCGCCCCGAGCACCTCCCCCGCCCGCAGCAGGAGCGGCGGCACGTGATCGATGCCCGAGAGCAGCCCGTTGGCGATGGAGGGGGCGGCGCCGAGGACGACGACGAACAGGATCGCCTTCTCGCTCAGCCGGAAGAGGAGGATCGCGAGGGGGAACCAGGCCACCGACGGCATGGACTGCATCCCCGCCAGAAGCGAGCCGAAGGCGACCCGGAGCACCCGGACCCGCGTGAAGAGCAGGCTCGCCGCCACCCCGAGGACCACGGCGATGCCGTAGCCCGTGGCGGCCCGGAGGAGGGTCGTGCCGAGGGCCGGCAGCACCTCCCCGGACGCCGTGTCGCGGAGGAGGCGGCGGAGCACGGGGCCGGGCCCCGGGAGCACCCACTCCGGCCACCGTCCCGATGCGACGACGAGCTCCCAGGCGAGCAGCGCGAGAAGGACGGCGGCCCCCTTCGGCCACGCGCCGGCCCAGGCCGCTGCGAGGGCCCCGGGACCCCGGTCGCCGTTCCTCCGCGCCTCCCCCGCCGCCGCCTCAGGCGTCGCCACGGAGCCCCCCCTCCCGCGCCAGGAGGTCGAGGATCGTCCCCGCCCGCGTCGCCACCTCCGCCGAGTCCATGCGCCGCGGGCGGGGCAGGTCCACGGGGAACTCCCCCACGATGCGCCCCGGCCTCCGCGACAGGACGAGGACGCGGTCGCCGAGCCGCACCGCCTCGCGCACGTTGTGCGTGACGAAGAGGATGGTGAGCCCCGCCGCCCTCCAGATCCGCTCCAGCTCCCCGTGGAGGAAGTCCCGCATGAGGGCGTCCAGCGCCGCGAAGGGCTCGTCCATGAGGAGGACCTCGGCCCGGCAGGCCAGCGCCCGGGCCAGGGCGACCCTCTGCCGCATCCCCCCGGAGAGCTCGTGGGGCCGCTTCCCGCCGAACCCCTCGAGGCCCACCATGCGGAGGAGCCCGTCCCTCTTCGCGCGCCGCTCCACCCGGTCCACGCCCGCCATGCGGAGGGGGAAGTCGATGTTGCGATCCACCGTGAGCCAGGGGAACAGCGCGTGCTCCTGGAAGAGGAGCGCCGGGCGGCCCCCCTCCACGGCGATGCTCCCCTCCGTCGGCGCGTCGAGCCCCGCCACGAGGTGCAGCAGCGTGCTCTTCCCGCAGCCCGAGGCCCCGACGATGCAGAGGAACTCCCCCTTCCGCGCCTCCAGCGAGATCCCGTCGAGGGCGATGACGACGCCGTCCCCCTTGCCGTGGGCCTTGATGACGGAGCGGAGGGTGACGGCGGGAGGGCTCACCGCTTCTCCCCCTCGGCCGCGAGCACCCGGTCCAGGATCCGCAGGTCGTAGAGCCCGTCGAGGTCGATGCCGGCGAGGGAGAGGAAGCCGAGCCGCTCCGCGGCGGCGGCGGATTCCCGCAGCGACGCGGGGACCGGGTCCCATGTGAATTCCAGGCTCCCCCAGGCGGCGTCGAGGATCCCGGGCGCCAGGGGCTTCCCGAGGATCCGCCCGAGGGCGGCGTTGGCGTCCCGCTTCGCCGCCGCCGGGTCGGCGCGGAAGCGGCGAAGCGTCCCGACGAGGCCGCGCAGCAGACCCTCCACCGCCGCGGGATGCTCCTCGAGGAAGGCGGTGCGCACGATGAGGTGGGTCGTGACGAACCGCCCGCCGGGGTGTAGGGTCCGCTCGTCCACGAGCACCCGCCCGCCGCCCTCCCGCACCATCCGGGCGACCCAGGGCTCCGGCACCCAGGCCCCGGCGAGGAGGCCGGCGCGGAAGAGTTCCAGGTTCTGCGCGTTCTCCGAGGGGACGACGGAGACGTCCCCGCCGCCGCGCACGTCCGTCGCGAGCCCCTGCGCCGCGAGCCAGGCGCGCAGCGCCACGTCCTGGGTGTTGCCGAGCTGGGGGCTCCCCACCTTCTTCCCGCGGAGGTCCGCGGCGGAGGCGATGGAGGGCCCGACCACGAGGGCCGCGCCGCCGGAGCAGCAGCCGGCCACCACGCGCACCGCCTTCCCCCGGGACTTGACGTAGGCGTTCACCGCCGGGTTCGGCCCGATGAAGCAGGCGTCCAGCGCGTCGGAGAAGAGCGCCTCCACGGCGGAGGGGCCCGCGTTGAAGGTCGCCGTCTCGAGGCGCACTCCGGTTCCGAGGGCCGCGGCGAAGGCGCCGTCCTCCACGGCGGCCAGGGCCGGGGCGTGGGTGATGTTGGGGAACATCCCGAGACGGACGGTGAGGAGGGGAGCCTGCTCAAGGGCCCCCTCCCCCGACCCGGAGGGGGACCCCGGGCCGCATCCGATCCCCGGGAGGAGGGCGGGGAGCGCGAGAAGTGCGGCCGCGACGTTCACCCAGAGCCTCGAAGCGGCGGCGGGCCGGGGCGATCCGAGGCGCACGGGGTTTCGGGGCATGGGACCTCCTCCCTGGTGACACCCCTCCTCAGCGCACTTCCCGTTCCCCCCTGAATCAGCATTGATTGCTATGTTTTTCCGTGACATTTGCTCTATTTTTTTATTACTATAGATTCACTTGTGTTTTTCATGACTTCCGTACGCGCCTTAGGATCAATGGACCCTGCCCCCCATGAACCTCGAACTCGCCCTCTGGCGCGAAGTCGGCCGCCACCTCGAGATCCAGGAGGCCCTGCAGCGCATGGCTCCTGCCCTGGCGAAACACCTCGGGGTGGAGCGGGCCCTCATCCGCCGGGTCGACTTCCGCCGCGGGCTCCTCGAGACCGTGGCCGCCGAAGGGACCGGGGAGGGGGCGACCCCGCCCTCCACCTCCACTCCCCTCGCCCCCGCCGAGGGGGACCGGCTCGCGGCCTGGTTCGGCGCCCCCTCGGTCCTGCGGGGGGAGCGCGGGCGGGGGGACCCGCTCCTGGCCCTCCTCCTCCCTCCGGGATTCCCCGGCGAGGTCCTCGCCGGGCCCCTCGCCGGCGACGATGGCCCCGCCGGCGTCGTGATCCTCGCGCCGCCTCCGGGGCGCCCCTTCCCCCCGGGGGCGGAGGCGCGGCTCTCCGCGCTTCTCGAGCCCCTCGCCCTCGCCCTCGCCCACGACCGGCGGCTCCACGAGCTGGCGCGGCTGCGGGAGAAGGTGGAGGCCGACAACCGGGCGCTGCTCTCCCGGCTCCAGATGTCCGACATCTCCGCCTCCGTGGTCGGCGCCGAGACGGGGCTGCGGGAGGTGATGGACCGCGTCGAGCAGGTGGCGCCCACGGACGCGCCGGTGCTCATCCTCGGGGAGACGGGGTCGGGGAAGGAGGTCGTCGCCCGCGCCGTCCACACCCGGTCGCGGCGGGCCGCGGGCCCGTTCCTCAGGGTCAACTGCGGCGCCATCCCGGCGGAGCTCGTGGACTCGGAGCTCTTCGGCCACGAGCGCGGCTCCTTCACCGGCGCCGTGGAGGCGCGGCGGGGCTGGTTCGAGCGGGCCGACGGGGGGACGCTCTTCCTCGACGAGGTGGCGGAGCTCCCGGCGGCGGCGCAGGTGCGGCTGCTGCGGGTCCTCCAGGACGGCTCCTACGAGCGGGTCGGGGGACAGCGGACGCTCTCCTCCTCCGTGCGCGTGGTGGCGGCCACGCACCGGGACATGGAGGCGCTCATGCGGGCGGGGAGGTTCCGCGAGGACCTCTGGTACCGGCTGAGCGTCTTCCCCATCGGGCTGCCGCCGCTGCGGGAGCGGCTGGGGGATCTCCCGGCGCTGGCCTCCCACTTCGCCGCGCGGGCGAGCCTGCGCCTTCACGGCACCGCCATCGTGCCCTCGGCCGGGGACCTCGATCTCCTGCGGACCTACGCGTGGCCGGGCAACATCCGCGAGCTCTCCTCGGTGATGGAGCGGGCCGTCATCCTCGGCAACGGGAAGTCCATCGAGGTGGCGGCGGCCATGGGGGGGGTGCGGGGTGCGGTGGCGGGGGAGCCGGCCCCGGCGGCGGCGGTCCCCGGGGCGGCGCCCGGCTCCCTCGACGCCGCCGTCCGCGCCCGCATCGAGCAGGCCCTCACGGTCTCCCGCGGCCGCGTCGAAGGCCCCTTCGGCGCCGCCAAGGCCCTCGCCGTCAACCCCCACACCCTCCGCGCCCGCATGCGCAAGCTCCGCCTCGACTGGAGGAGCTTCCGGATATAGGGGACGCACCCGACTTTCCAACTTTCCGGTGGATGACTCCCGCCACGATTCCCCCGCGGGAAGCGGAAGAAGTGGTGCGCTTCCTCTCCCCGGGTCCGGCATCATCGGTTCCATGGTGACGCGCACCCGGAACAGGGTCTCGACGGACGCGCCGCTCTACGCCCTCCTGCCCCTCGCCCTCCTCCTCGCCCAGTGCGCGGCGTCGTCTCCCCCCCCGCCGCATGCGGTGGGCATCCCCTCCGGCCCCCCCGCATCCACCGCCTCCCTCCGCGGGCGTGTGCTCGGGGCCTTCGATCTCCGCCCCGTCCCGGGCGCCCGGGTCTCCGCACGGGGAATCGACGCCGAGGTGGAATCGGGCGCCGACGGCTCCTATCTCCTCGAAGGGGTGCCGCCGGGGCTCCGGGGAGTCCAGGTTCGACCCGTGGACCACCAGCCGCTCGAAGTCCGCCACCACTTCACCGCCGGGGAGACCGGGGAGCGGGACCTGTTCGTCCTCGAGGGCGAGACGCTGGAGGGGGTCGTCCGCACCGCGGAGGGAAGGGCCGTCGCCGGGGCGTCCGTGGCGACCCGATGGGGAGCCCGGACGACGGCCGACGACCGGGGCCGGTTCCGGCTGCGGGGCCTGTTCTCCGCCGAATCCGAGGGGGTGGCCTTCCGGGTCGCGGCCCCGGGCTTCGGTACGCAGCTCTTCCGCGTCCCCCTTCCTCCCGGGTTCTCCCCCCATCGTCACGACTTCGTGCTGCAGCCAGCATGGAGGATCGAGGGACGCGTCCTCCGCGGGGGGATGCCCGTCGCCGGCATCGTCGTGGCCCCCTACCCCGGGGACATCGAGCTTCAGATCGCCCGCCCTGTGGCGGTCACCGATGCCGAGGGACGATTCCTCCTGGAGAGCCCCTACGGCGGGAGGGGACTCCGCCTCGTCGCGCGGGAGGAGGACGAACTCCTCGTCGAGACGCCCCCCATCGCCGCGGTTCCCGGAACGACCGTCCGGAACGTCGTCCTCACCCTGCCCGTGCTCGAGCGGATCGAGGGCGTCGTCCGGTGCCCCGCGGGCCCCCCCCCGGAGGCGATCGACCTCTGCGCCGAGCCCGTCGATCCCCGGGTCGGCGCGTACGAGGGAGCTCCGCAATCCCCCTTCCGGGTGGCGCGCCTCTCCGTCGACGGCACCTTCCGGCTCCGGCTCCCCCCGGGTGAGTGGACCCTCCTTGCCCGGATGAGGCTCGAGATGGGGCCGCCGGTGGAGGTCGGGCGGGTGTCCGTTTCCGCGGCCTCCCGCACCACTCCCCTGGAGATCGAGATCCCCGCGGAGGCGTTCGGAAAGGAGGGATGGCTCCGGGGCCGTGTGAGGGACGAGGAGGGGCGCCCCGTCGAAGGTGCCCGGGTCCACGGGATCGGGAACCCGGTCCTGACCGACTCCGAGGGGCGCTTCGACTTGAGAGTGAACGCCCTCTTCATGGAAACCAGCGACGCCCTCGGACGTGCGGGAGGCGACCCCACGGAGCTGGAACTGCTGGTCGAGCGGGAGGGATACCTGCCGGCCACGGCTCCCGTCCTCGTTCCGGGTCGCCCCGACGCCGAGATCATCCTGAGGAAGGGCGCCACCCTGCGCGGACGCGTGGTCCTCCCCGACGGGATCACGCCCGCCCGCTGCTTCACGGTGGAGGTCCGGGACGACGAGAGGGGAGCGGCAAGGAGCCCGGACCGCCCCCGTGAGCTGGCCCTCCCCGTGGCGATGACCATCAGCGCGGCCGACGGCCGATTCGAGATTCCCGATCTTCCCGGCGGTCGCGTCGCCGTGATCGTGCGATCCGGGGACCTCGCGGCCCCGATGGTCCGCGGCCTCGAACTCGTGGTGGGGGCCGTCGCCCCGGAACTCCGCCTGCAGGTCGGACCGGCGCCGGCGCTGGTGGTGGAGGTCCGCGACGGGGAGGGGCACCCGGTCGCGGGTGCGCGCGTGCACCTCCTTGCCGCGGCTGCGGGCGGGGAGTTCCTGCGGAGCCCGGTCCGATCGGGGGTCTCGGATGCGGCGGGGTGCGCCGAGTTCCGCGTGCTCCTCGAGGGCTCCTACGGCGTGGCTCTCGTCGACGGCGACGGGACGGAGATCTCCCGGACCCCGGTGATGGTCGCGCCCGGCGCCACCACCCGGGCAGCTGTGTCCTGTCCCGGGAATAGGGAATAGGGGAATAGGGGACGCACCCAACTTTCTCACTTTCCTGTGGACAACCCCTGCCACGGGCTGTCCCCGGCAGACGCCAGCAGGAGTTATCCACAGGAAAGTGAGAAAGTTGGGTGCGTCCCCTATTTCCTGAAGTCGCCGGGTTTGCGGGCTTCGAGCCAGGGTTCTTCCAGGGTGACGGAGTCGGTGCCGAGGACGAGGGTCACGCGGATCGGGTTGGCGGGGCCGGGGGCGAGGGTCAGCTTCGAGAGGGAGACGGTGAAGACCCCCGTCTCCGCCACGACGGACACCTTCGCCCTGCTGAGGCTCCCCGCGGGGCTCTTCCAGGTCCACTTCCCCTTCTTCGTCTTCCACCCCTGGTCCCCGGCCTCGACGAAGAGCACCCGGCTCCCCTCCCAGCCGCCGATGCGCAGCGCCGTCGACCGGGCCATGGGATGGAATTCCTGCGCCTCCGATCCCTCCCCGAAGCCGAAGACACCCGTCAGCTTCACGCTGTCCTTCCCCCCGCCCTCCTTGTCCTTGATGCGGCCTTTCACGACGGAGAGCGACAGCGTGGAGGGCAGGGTGACGACGGCGGTGTTGGACTTCATGGAGGGGCCGATGGGGTTCACCGCCATGACCATGTAGTGGTAGGTGCGATCCGGCTCCGCGGTGTCGTCCACCCAGGAGGTCGTCCCGAGCCGGGGCGTCGCGAGCGTGTCGAAGGTGATCCCGTCGGTGCCCCGAGCGACGACGAAGAAGTCCTCGTTGTCGCTGTTGTCGAGCCAGGAGAGCTCCACCCGCCGGGGCCCCGACGCGACGGCGGCGAGGGCCCCGGGGGTCGCCGGCGCCAGCGTCGGGACGGCCGGCGTCAGCACGGAATCCGGCCCGCTCGGCGGCGAGGTGCCCTCCGCGTTGGAGGCGCGGACCCGGTAGGCGTACTCCGTCGAGGGGTCGAGCCCCGCGTGGCCGAACACCGTGATCCCGGCCCCCGTCGACCCCACCGTCGAGAAGGCCCCGCCCGCGACGCTCCTCTCCACCAGGAAGGAGGTCTCCCCCATGCACGCGTCGGTCCAGGTCACCTCCACGGAGCGGAGCCCCGTGAGGGAGACGGAGCAGTCCCGCGGCGGGAAGGGGATCTCCGGGAACCCGGCGACGAAGGCGTCGCTGGTGCCGCCCCCGTAGGCCGCCGCCAGGGGGCCGGCCACGGGCAGGTTCGAGGAGGCGGTGGTCCCGACGAACCGCACCATCCCGCTCCCGTCCACGGCCACACCCGTGCCCTCCTCCGCCCCGCTCCCCCCGTAGAAGGTCGAGGAGTGGATCCGCGGGCCCGCGGGGTCGATGAGCGTGACGAAGGCGTCCGTCGCCCCGCCCATGGAGGTCTGGATCTCCCCCGAGGCGGGGAAGTCGTAGGAGGCGGTCGTCCCCGCCACGTAGACCCCGCCCCAGGCGTCGGAGCCGACCGCCGCGGCGCCGGCGGCGGCGGCCCCCCCGAGGAAGGTCGAGAAGAGGAGCGTCCCCGCCGGGGAGAAGCGCGACAGGAACGCCTCGGAGCCGCCCTCGAGGGAGGACCGCAGCGGCGACGCCAGGGGGAAGCCGGAGGCGGACATCGTCGTTCCGACGACCCACGCGTCCTCGACCTCCTCCTCGTCCTCGTCGAGGACGACGGTGACGGCCGCGCCCCGGCCCTCGTCGTCCCCCGCCCCCCCGAGGTAGGTGGAGAAGACGGCGGCGGGCGGGGTCCCCTCGATGCGGACGACGAAGGCGTCCCTCGTCCCGGCCAGCGCCGCCTGGTGGGCGGCGGCGACGGGGAAGTTCGCCGACTTCGTGAACCCCGTGACGATGACGGCGCCGTCGGGGGTGACGGCGACCGCCGCGGCCTCGTCCTCGAGGCTTCCCCCGAGGGGCGTCGAGAAGTCGGGGGCGGAGCCGTCGGGCTTGAAGCGCGTGACGAAGGCGTCCCAGTCCCCCTTGTAGGTCTGGAGCGACGCGACCTTCGGGAAGTCCGAGGAGCCCGTCTTCCCGACCAGCACCGCGGAGCCGTTGGAGGTCACCGCGAGGCCGCGGGCGTACTCCGTGTCGTTTCCCCCGAGGCGCGTGGAGTAGATCATCTCGTCCCCCGCCGCGGAGAGTTTCGTGAGGAAGGCGTCGTTGCTCCCTCCCGTGCCCTTGTAGGCGCGGTACGTCGGGTAGTCGTCGGAGGTGGTCCTGCCGGCGACGTAGACCGCGCCGGTCCCGTCCACGGCGACGGCGAACCCCTCCTCCGTCGCGTACCCGCCGAGGAAGGTGGACCAGAGGAGCGATCGCCCGTCGGCGGCGAACTTCGAGAGGAAGGCGTCGCCGAAGTTCGCGGGCCCCGTCTTGGTGCCCTGCCAGGCGAGGAGGACGGGGAAGTTGAAGGAGGCCGTGGTCCCCGCGACGCAGAAGGTCCCGTCCGAGGCGGCGGCGACGGCCTGCCCCCGATCCCAGTCGCTCCCCCCGAGCCAGGTCGCGTACTCCACGGAGGGATCGATGAAGAGCGGAAGCCGGGGATCGCGGGCGCCGAGGAGGATCCCGACGGCCCCCCCGGGGCCCGGGGAGAACCGCGCGGCGACGGGCCGCCGCCGCCCCCCGCCGTCCTGCCACGCGACGGGTCTCCGGTGGCGCATCACGCCGCCGGCGGTCCCGACGAGGAGGTCCCCCGCGGCGTCCACCTCGAGGGAGGCGGCCCCCTCGAAGGAGAATGCGATGGGGCCCGGGTCGGCGCCCGGCGCCACGGCGAAGGCGTACTCGAGCCCCGCCCCGGGGAGCCCGCGCCAGAGGAGATCGACGCCGGGCCAGAGCCCCTCCCGGCGCAGCGACGCGAGGTGCACCACGCCCCTCACCCACCGGGACGGGTCGCTCCCGAGGAAGTAGTGGCTGCGGCCGGGCAGGGGATCGCGTCCGGCGAGTGCCGCCCCGGGGCGGGCCCCGGGAAACTCCATGCGGAGGAGATCGCAGGCCGTCCCCTCCCCTCCCGCGCGCGGGAGGACGAAGAGCGCGCCGGCATCCGTGAAGCAGGCCCCGAAGCCGCGGGCCCGCGCGGTGAACCGCACCCCGGGATCGGCCTGCCCCCGGTTCTCCTCGAAGTGGAGGGGCAGGGAGGCCGCCGCGGCGGCCGGGGGCGGAGGCGCGGGCGGCGTCCCGCCGATCCCCCGCCCGGGAGCGCCGCCGTCGGCGAGCCCGGAGGCCGCGAGGGAGAGGAGCAGCCATCCGGAAACGAAGGAGCGCGCGGATCTCATGGTCGTCACCCCCGGGGCGGACTCCAAAGCCCGAGTGTACGGTCGGCATGATTCCCCGGTCAAGGCCGCGGGAATCCCGCCGTGACCAGGTCTCATGCGACACCCCGCGCCCGGGACGCCGCCATTGACGGGGACGGGCCGCCGCATAGAATTCACTCCCCGGAGCGCTCCGGCCCGGGGATCGGCGCTGCGCCCCGACGTGAAGAGAAGAAGGGAGACGTGGGATGAGGAATCACCGCCCCCGGACGATCTGGCTGTTCGCGCTCCTGCTCGCCGCGCTCCCCGGTCCGGGTGCCGCCGCGGAGCGGGAGGCGACGGTGGAGCGGCCCGCGTTCCTCGGGCCGCGGTGCGCGCCCCCCTTCCTCCTTCCCTGCCGCTTCGAGCCGAACCTCGGGCAGGCCCGCCCCGGCGTGGACGTCATCGGGCGCGCCGCCGGCCTCCTCGCGCTCCTCTCCCGCGACGGCGTCGACCTCGTCGCCGACGGAGGGGCCGCCGCCGTGCGGCTCCGTTTCGACGGCGGGTCCGCGAAGGAGCCGTGGCGGCCCGTGGACCCGGCGTCGGGCCGGAGCCGCCACTTCCGGGGCAGCGGGGATGCCCTCCGCGTCCTCGACGCCCCGCGGTTCCTCGGCGCGATCCTCCCCGACGCGTGGCCCGGCGTCGAGGCCTCCTTCCGCGCGGAGGGAACCGGGCTCGCCTACGGCTTCCGCCTCGCCCCCGGCGCCGACGGGGAGAGCCTCCGCTTCTCCTTCGAGGGGGCCGACGGCGTCGACGTGGAGGACGGCGGCGGGCTGCGCGTCCTCTCCCCGCGGGGGGTGTTCCGCCACTCGCCCCCCGTGGCGTGGCAGGAGTCCGGCCGCCGGCGTCTCCCCGTGGAGGCCCGGTTCGCGAGAACCGGGGAGCGGTCGGCGCGCATCGTCCTCGGCGCGACGGACCCCCGCCTTCCCGTGGTGGTCGATCCCCGCATCGACTTCCTCTCCGCCGGCGGCGGGTCCGGGGACGAGACGGCCTCCTGGATCGACCTCGACAACTCGGTCCTCGGGTCGGGCCACCTCGTCGCCGCCGGGCCCGACGGGAACCTCACCATGGCGGGCATGACGGCCTCCACCGACTTCCCCGCCGTGGGCACCTTCCCCTCGGCGGCGGCGGGGAACGTGGACATCTTCGTGGCCCGCCTCGACGGCATCACCCACGAGGTCCTCTGGACCGCGTTCCTCGGCTCCTCCAACAACGACGTCGCCAACGCCGTCGCCGTGGACGGCGACGGGCGGGCCGTCGTGGCCGGGAGATGCCTCGGCGCCGGGGGATTCCCCGTCACCGCCGGGACCCTCCAGTTCTTCCCCGCGAGCACCGCCGACGGCCTGCTCTTCCGCATCGCCGCCGACGGCTCCTCCCTCGACTTCTCCACCTACTACGGGGGGAGCTCCGGCGCGGAGCCCTTCGCCCTGGCCATCGGGCCCGACGGGGACATCGTGATGGCCGGCTCCACCTGGTCCGGCGGGTTCTCCTCCACGTCCATCCCCCTGAAGGACCCGCTCCAGAACCAGAACATGGGGAGCCAGGACGTCTTCGTCGCCCGGGTCCTGGAGGACGGCACCGGCCTCCTCTGGGCCACCTACTGGGGCGGGGGGAAGCACGACGTCGGCTGCGACGTCGCCTTCGACGAGGACGGGGGCGTGGTCGTCGCGGGCATGACGCAGTCCACCAACTTCCCCGTGGCCGGGACGCCGCTCCAGGTCGGCCTCTCGGGAGGGTACGACGTCTTCCTCGCGCGGTTCGCCGGGAACGGCACCTCCTGCACCTTCTCCACCTACCTGGGCGGAACCCTCGACGACGCCGCCGCCGCCGTCGCCCCGGGCCCCGACGGGGCGGTCTTCGTCGGGGGGAGCACGAAGTCCTCCGCCTTCCCCCTGAAGAACCCCCTCCAGTCCGTCCTCGGCGGCACCGAGGACGCCTTCCTCGCGCGGGTGGACGCGACGGGCTCCTCCCTCGCCCTCGGTTGGTCCACCCTGCTCGGGGGTGCCGCCGAGGACCGGATCTTCGGCGTCGCGCTCATGGGGAACGGGAAGGTCGTGGCGGCGGGCGAGACGCTGTCCGACGGATTCCCCGCCACCTCCGGCGCGATCCAGGCGGAGCGGGCCGGGGGGAGGGACGGCTTCGTCGCGCGCTTCGACCCGTCCGGCGCCTCCATGGACTACGCCACGTTCCTCGGCGGATCCTCCACGGACCGCCTCCGCGGGCTCGCCGTCTCCGAGGGGATCTACGCCGTCGTCGGCGGCGCGACGGAGAAGGCCGACATGGCCCCGGCCACGGGGGGCTTCGGCACCTCGGGCGGGATCGAGGCGTGGATCGGCTCCCTCACCTGGGTCCCGAAGTCCCCGGTGTCTCTCTCCGCGACGCCCGTCACCAGCAGCAGCGTGGACCTCGCCTGGTCCGACCGCGCCGACGACGAGACGGGATTCACCATCGAGCGGGCCCGGGTGGGACAGCCCTGGTTCGCCATCGCCACGGTCCCGGCCAACACGCAGGCGTGGCGGGACGGGGGCACCCTCGGCGACGCCGACTACCTCTACCGCGTCCGGGCCGACAACGACGACGGCCCGTCCCGCTGGTCCGGGGAGGCCGCCGTCACGACACCGCCGGGCCCTCCCGGGCCCCCGCTGCCGCCGGGGGATCCCGTCCTCTCCGTCCTCTCCCCGACGTCGGTGCGCGTGGACTGGGAGGATCGCAGCGACAGCGAGGCCTTCTTCCAGGTGAGCCGCCGGCAGGGGTCGGGGGAGTGGTCCACCCTGGCCACGCCCTCGGCGGAGGTCCACACGTGGACCGACCGGGGCCTCCTCGCGGGGCGCGCCTACACGTACACCGTGCGCGCGGGGAACGCGGGGGGGATCTCGCCCCCCTCGGGGACGGCCTCGGTGACGCTGCCGACGACGCTGGAGGCGGCCCTCGTGAAGGGGCTCCTCAAGGATTCCCCGAAGCCGGGCAAGGACAGGCTGAAGGTGTCGGGGACGCTGGCCCTCGGGGAGGGCGCGGCGGCACCGGGTCTCGACCCGACGGGGGCGGCCGTCGAGTTCCGCTTCGGCGGCTGGGAGGGCCTCGCCCTCCTCCGCATCCCCGCCGGCGACGAGGGGTGGCGATCGAAGAAGGGGAAGTGGACCTGGAAGAGCCCGAAGGACTCCCTCACGAAGGCCTCCCTCGTCCTCGATCCCGCGACGGGGGCGTTCACCCTGAGCCTCTCCAAGTTCACCCTCGCGGTCCCCCCCGCGAACCCCATCGTCCTCTCCATCGGCTTCGCCTCCGAAGGCGGCTCCCTCTCCGCCGACTGGCTCCCGAAGAACACCACCTGGCGCTACTGAAAAGGGGACGCGCACCACTTTTCACTTTTCCTCGGAGGAGACCGGCGGCGGAAACCCGGTTGCCGGTTTCCCGACGGAACCGTGGAAAAGTGAAGAAGTGGTGCGCGTCCCCATTTCGGGCCCGGGACGTAAGATGGCCCGGTGATCCTCGAACGGCTCCGTCAGGCTCGACGTCGCGGCCCCTCCGGCGGGGCCCGGAGGCGGGTGGTTCCCTCCGCCGCCCTCCTCCTGCCGCTCCTCCTGTCCCAGTGCGCGGCGCCCGCTCCGGTTCCGCCCGCTCCGCGGGGCGCCTCCTGCCGCGGCCGCGTCCTCCGGGCCCTCGACCTCCGCCCCGTGCCGGGGGCGAAGGTCGCGGTGTCCGATACGGAGAGCGCCACCCTGACCGCGGCCAACGGGAGTTTCCTCCTGGAGGGGCTTCCGCCCGGGCGCCGGGACCTCGTCGTGAGTCCCGCGGACCACGTGGAGGAATCCGTCGGGATCGCGCTCCGCGAAGGGCGGGAGACGACGCGGGACGTGTTCGTGCGGGAGGGCGCGGTCCTCGAGGGCCGCGTCCTCGACGAGGAGGGGAACCCCGTCGCCGGGGCGCGGGTGGAGGGCTGCGGGGGGACCTTCGCCCTCGGCGACCCGGACGGGAGGTTCCTCCTCCGGGGGCAGGATCCCGATCCCTGGTGGCCCACGGAGATCCGGGCCTTCGCGGCCGGGTTCCGGGACGGGCAGGAGGACGTGCACGTCCGGCCGGGCTTCCCCCGCCTCCACCTGGACTTCACGCTCGAACGGGTCCGGCCGTGGCGGATGGAGGGCCGCGTCCTCCGGGAGGGCCTGCCCGTTCCGGGGGCCGCAGTCAGGGCGGAGAACCTGGAACGGCGCCGCTTCCTCACGGGGCCGGTGGTCGCCGACGCATCGGGGACCTTCCGGCTGGAGAGCGACGAGGAGGGCGACCCCCTGCGGGTCGTCGCCCTGGAGGACGGGCAGGTCGTCGGAGAATCCCGTCCCGCCCGCCCCGTGCGCGGCGACGTGACCCGGGAGGTCGATGTGCACCTGTGGAGGACCCGGACGCTCAAGGGCGTCGTCCGGGACCGGGAGGGGGCGCCCCTCCCGAAGGCGAGCGTCCGCGCCTATCCCCTCCGGGAGGCCGGCGGGGCCGTGGAGGACGGCGAGGAGAATCCTCCCCGATTCCGGATGGATGCGGAGGCCGACGGATCCGGCGCCTTCCGCCTCCACCTCCTCCCCGGACGGTGGGCCCTCGAGGCCGCCGGCGGCCGGCACCCGGACTTCACGGGAGCCGGGACCGTCGAGATCCCCGCCGACGGCCCGCTCCCCGGGCGGGACATCGTCCTCAAGGCCATTCCCCCGCCGGGGGCCACCCTCGCGGGCAGGATCGTGGACGAGGAGGGAGCGCCGGTGGAAGGTGCGTACGTGGGCGGCGTCACCACGGACGCGGAGGGGAGGTTCCTGCTGGAGGGGCTGGTCAAGGGGGAGGCGGACGCCATTCCCGTCTTCAGGACGGGATTCCTCGGCGGGTTCATGCGCTGGTCCCCCTCGGATCCGCCGACGGGGGATTTCGTCCTCGAGCGCGGGTCCACGTTGCGCGGCACGGTGCTCCTCCCCGACGGGGCGACCCCGGCACGCTCCTTCGAAGTGTCGGTCTTCGACGACGAGGGGAGGGACGGGGCCCTCTTCGGCGGGACCCACGCCTTCCCCGATAGGAGCTTCGGTTTCGTGGATCTTCCCGTGCGGCGGAGCGTCAATGCCCGGGACGGGCGCTTCGAGATCTCCGGCCTCGACGACGGCGTCGTCGCGGTGGTCGTCCGCTCCGGGGACCTGATCGCGCCCATGGTCCGGGGCTTCAGGATCCAACGGGGGGAGGACCCGGAGGAGCTCCACCTGCGGCTCGAGCCGGGGCCGGTCCTCGCGGTGGAGGTCCTCGATGGCGGCGGGAAACCGGCGCCGGGGCTGGAAGTGGAACTGCGCAGCCACAGCCCCGACGACGAGATGGGGTTCCGGGGTGGCGACGGAGTGATCACTTTCGCATCGACGGATGAAGCCGGCCGCGCGGAGTTCCGCGTCCTCCAGGAGGATCCCTGCTGGGTCGTCCTCGGAAACGGGCGCGGAACCGACCTGGCCGGGAGGAAGGTGGTCGTCCCGCCCCGGGGAACGACGCGGGTCGTGATGACCCTGCCGGGGACCGGACTCCTGCGACTGGAGGCCGTGGTCGGGGAGGGGGGCGAAGAGGCGGCCGCGGGCGGCGTGCACCTCGAGTTCCTCGACGAGGAGGGGGATGTCCGTTCCGTCCTCCGGCACCGGCCCGACGGCTGGGAGGAGGAGTACCGGCTCGACTCCCCGGCTCCCGGCCCCGGCCACGCGTGGCCGGGGATCGCCGAGGGCGCCTACCGCGCCGCCGTCTTCGCCGACGGCTGCGCGCCCGCCGAGATCCGCTTCACGATCCGCCGCGGAGAGATCACCCCCGTCCGCGTGACCTTGAACCGGAAGTAGAAGAGGGGACGCGCACCGCTTCTCTTCCCCGCCTAGAATGGTCGTGACCGGACCGGCAAGGGAGAACCCATGGGGTTTCGCCACCGCCAGGGAAGCGCTCTCCTCGTCCTCGGACTCCTCTCCATCGCCGTTCCCCCCGGCACCTCCTCCCTCGCCGGCCAGGACGCGCCTCCCCCGGCCCCGCCCGCACCCGTGGAGGAGCTCGCCGCCCGGGTGAACCGGGCCATCGACGGCGGCGTCGCCTGGGTCCGGAAGAGCCAGCGGGAGGACGGCTCCTTCGCGTACCGCCTGGATGCGTCCGGGACCCATGCTCCGCCGCCGAGCGGGGACATGAAGCCGATGGACCAGAGCTGGGCGGGAGGTCCCTGGCAGACAGGGGCCAACGCCCTCGCCCTCTACGCCCTCGCCGCCTGCGAGGTCCCTCCCGACGACCCCGCCTTCGTCCTCGGGGTGAAGCGGGTCCGCGCGGACTGGGACGGACGCCGGGCCTCCTCCTTCATGGGCAGCGGCGACGGGATCTCCACCTACTACGTCTCCCTCACCCTGCTCGCCCTTGATGCCGCCTGGAACCGGTCCACCGCGCCCATGGGCAAGGGCCCCCCGCCGCCCCCCGCGGGCAAGCCCGGGGGGAGGAAGCCGAAGAAGGGGCCGCCGGTCCCCGCCGAGGTCACCGCCTGGGCCGCCGAACTCGTGGACTGGCTGCGCGCCGCCCAGGACCCCGGCAAGGAGGGGTGGAACCGGGCCCCCTGGAACCGAGGGGGCTTCCCGATCCCCGGCGACCCGCCGCCGGACGGGGGGAAGCGAAAGAAGAAGCCCCCGAAGAGGGGCGAGCCTCCACCGAGCCTCCCCGTCCCGACGGGGAAGACCCCGTCCTTCGAGGACGGCGGGGGCTTCAGCTACGAGAGCCCCATCCACCGGTCCAGCGGATACCACGACCACAGCAACTCCCAGTTCGCCTACCTCGGCCTCAAGGCCGCCTCCCGCCTGGGAGTGAAGGTCCCCGACGACGTCTGGATCCGCGGGCTCCGGCACTTCCTCGCCGCGCAGGAAGCGGACGGTCCGGAGGTCTCTCGCGTCGAAGCGCCGGGGGCCGTCGACCCGGCGCCGCGGAGGAAGGGCGCCGACCCGGTCACCGTGGCGGCGGAACGGGTGATGGACCGGGCCCGCGGGTGGACCTACATGTGCCGGGGATCGGACGGCAAGGCCGGCGCCCCCTCCTTCGGAGAGAGGGTGACCGCCGCCATGGCCGCCGGCGGGGTCTCGACGCTGGTCCTCTGCCGGAGCGAGCTCGAGGGGGTGAAGGCGTTCACCCCGGATCTCCGGGAGCGGACGGAGCGGGCCATCCGCGACGGCCTCGCCTGGCTCGCGCTCCACTTCGACGACGGCGCGCGACCCGAGGGCCCCCGTACGCCCCCCGGCATGGAGGACATGAGCGACATCCGGGACGGCTTCGGCGACTTCTACTACGCCTACGGCCTCGAGCGCGCCTGCATCCTCGGCGGCGTGCAGCGGGTGGGCGCGCGGGACTGGTACGAGGAGGGGGCGCGGCTCATCGTGGAGCGGGTGCGCGGCGACGGATCCATCATCGGGAAGAACCGGAACAACGGAAACGGGACCGATCTCTTCGACACCTGCTTCGCCCTGCTCTTCCTGAAGAGGGCGCTCTTCCGGATGGAGCGGGCCGTGGCGACTCCCGCCGACACGGGCCTCGTCCTCGACGGGGCGGCCGACCTCGCCGAGGCGGGCTTCGCGGACCTCTTCGGGGCGGTCTTCCGCCGGTTCGCATCGGGTGACGCCGCCGCCCGCGGCGAGCGGGCCGCGGACTTCGTGCGGATGGGGCCGCGGAGCCTCCCGCTCCTCGTCGCCCGCCTCGGCGACGACGACCGCGAAGCCCGCGCCGCCGCCCTGGAGGCCCTGGAGCGCACCACCGGCGAGACCCGCGGCTTCAACCCCGACGGCACGCCGGAGGCCCGCGCCGCGGCCGCCGCCCGCTGGGAGGAGTGGTGGTCCCTGCGCGGGGCCCGCGTCGAGGCGGACGAAGCCTCGGGTCGCTTCGTGGAGAACTGAAAAGGGAACTGAAAAGGGGACGCGCACCACTTTTCACCTTTCCGCGGACGACGCCCGGCGGCGGAAACCCGGTTGCCGGTTTCCCTCCGAAACCGCGGAAAGTGGAAAGTGGTGCGCGTCCCCATTCAGTTTCCGTGACTTCGGGGAAGGAGTGTGGACGGGGGACCCCTCATTCGCTACGCTCCCCCCGAAGGATGAGGAGGGCTCCCATGGCCACCGTTTGCATGAAGTGCGGAAACCCGATGGACCCGGCCGCCGGTGGGGGTTCTTCCGACATCTGCCCGGCCTGCCGGGCGGCCCCCGCCGCGAAGGACGCCGCACCCCGCGCCCCGTCCTTCGCCCCCGCACCGCGCACCGCGCGCCGCTTCGCGGCGCCACGGCCCGCCGCGGAATCCGGCGCCCACCTCCGCGAGCGGCCCGCGAACCTCGCCATCGGCGAGGTCTTCGGCCAGTCCCTCTCCCTCTGGAGCGGGGACCTCGGCCCCTTCCTCCTGCTGACCGTGATCGTCTACCTGCCCCTCATCCTCTACACCCTGTGGATGGTCTACGTCGGGCCGGAGACGGTGACCGTGAAGCAGGCGGACGTCTACAACAAGGTCACCCAGTACGGGGGCATCCTCTTCAACTCCCTCGTCACGGCGGTCGTGGTCTTCCGGGTCTTCGAGAGGCTCCGCGGGAAGAGCCCCCCCATCGAGGAGACCGTCCGGAAGGGGCTCGGGCGCCTCCTGCCCGCGACGTGGACCGCCATCCTCTCCGCCGTCCTCGGGGCGGCCCCCATGGTGCCGGGGTTGGTCATCCTCAACACCGCGGGGCGGGACACCGGCGCCGGGACGATGGCACTCGGCGGCATCCTGGCCATCGGCGGCACCATCCTGAGCATCATCGTCTTCACCTCCCTCTACGTCGGCGTCGCCGCCTCCGTGGTGGAGGGGTGCAACGGCTGGCCCGCCCTCAAGCGGAGCCTCGCGCTGACGAAGGGCTCCCGTTCCCGCATCTTCTCCATCCTCTTCCTGTTCGGGATCTTCGGGGCCGTCTTCGGCGCCGTGGTCGGGAACTTCGCGCCCTGGAGGGCCAACCTGGTCCTGATGCAGGGCTACGTCCTCCTGATCGCCTCCCTGTCGGCGGTCTTCGCCACGGTGATCTACTACCGCCTCCGGTCCGCGAAGGAGGGCATCAACATCGAGGACCTGGCGGGGATCTTCGACTAGCGGGCGCGCCGACCGGGCCGGACCTCCGACTTCCGCTCCTTGCGATCCCCCATGAGGAGGCGGCCCTCGAGATGGGCCCGCTGCGCGTCGTAGAAGGCCTGCAGGAACGCCCGGGCGGGCATCTCCGGCGGCTCCCCCTCCCACCGGATCTTCCGGAGGATCCGGTCGCGGATGACCCGCAGCCCCTGCGGATCGGGGGACGGGGTCCGCAGGATCTCCTCCAGGGTCTGGAGCTCGTAGATCCCGTAGATCCCCAGCTGCTCCCGGGTGAAGGCGACCTCCCGCGCCGCCGCCCGGGCGGCGGGGCGGGCGCTGAGATCCTGGAGGAGGACCGACTGCGGCGCGCGCACCACCAGGGTCCCCGCCACCATGTCGCCCACCCGCATGCGGTCCCGGTTGAAGAGCGGCATGAGGGCGAGGACGACGAGCCATCCCCCCGCGAGCCCGCGCGCCCAGCCCGGGGCGTCGGGGAAGAGCGCCTGCGGGGCCAGCAGGAAGATGGCGGGGAGGAAGACCTCCACCTCGCGGGTGAGGTTGCGGGCGAGCACCGCCTCGGCGGTGAGCGGCCCCCCCCGCCGGTCCACCACCCGCAGCCCGTGGGAGCGCTTCCCCGGGGTCGTCCCGCGGCGGCGGATCTCGAACCAGACGAAGTAGCCGTGGCGGAGGAGGAAGACCCCGATGAAGAGGAGGGAGGCGGTGACGGGGGACCCCCGGAGGGAGACGTCCAGGAGGGCGAGGAGGACCGCCAGCAGGACGACGGCCAGGATGAGGACGAAGAGGTCCGTCAGGAAGGCCCCGGCCCGCTCCACGGCGGGGGCGATCTCGAAGCGGAGGGGGACCCCCTCGGGGGTGACGATCTCCCGGATCCGGGGCGTCGCGCGGACGGAGAGGGGGATCCTCAACCCCGTTCCCTCCCCGAGAGGAGGAACCAGGACGCGAGGCAGGCGGCGGAGACCAGGGCGAGCCCCAGCCGGAGGGTGATGTCGTGGATCGTCTGGCGGAAGATCCCCTCCACGAGGCCCGCGAAGAGGAAGAGCACCACCGTCCCCGCGAGGAGCGCACCGGCCTCCCGCCCGGCGCGGGCCATGTTGGCGAGGCGCGTGCGCACCCCGGGGAAGACGAGGGCCTGCCCGAGGGCGAGCCCGCCGGCCCCGCAGAGCGCGACGGCGGTCAGCTCCGCGATCCCGTGGGGAAGGAGCCAGCCCCAGAACTCGAGCCCCATGCTCCGCCCGTGGTAGAGGGCGGCGAAGGCCCCGACGACGAGGCCGTTGGAGAACATCAGGAAGAAGACCGGGATCCCGGCGAGGAAGCCGAGGGAGAAGCAGAGGATCCCGACCCGCACGTTGTGGGTGAACAGGAAGGAGGCGAAGGCCTGGAGCTCCCCCGCCGAGGCGCCGGCCCCGCCGTAGAGCGCCTCGCGGAGGTCGTCGTCGGAGGCCGCGGGATCCCGGCCGTCGGCCAGGTCCGCGGCGACGATGCCGTAGAAGCGGTCGGGGTCGTGGCGCACGAGGAAGAAGCCCGCCACGGCCCCGAGGACGAGGAAGGCGGCCGCGAGCGCGAGGTGCGGGGCGAAGCGGCGCACCAGCCGCGGGAAGGTCCCCCGCAGGAACTCCGCCACCGCCGCGGCCGGGCTCGCCTTGGGGGCGTAGACGGCGAAGTAGGCCCTGGCCGCCAGGGACTCCAGGTACTCCACGGCGTTGCGGTCGAGGGAGACGGAGCGGGCGACGGCGAGGGAGGAGAGGGCGGCGCGGTAGAGGACGGGGAGCCGCGCGAGCTGGTCCGGGTCCAGGGCGGCGATGCCGGACTTCTCCACCCGGACGAGGAGGGCCTCCAGCTCGCGCCAGGAGCGCTCCCGCTCGCGGCGGAACTCGAGGCTGTGCTGGGCGAAGACGGCGCGCGCCATCAGACCCGCTCCTTGCGCTTGAGCTCGAGGTAGCGGTTGAGCAGGGCGACGGGGGCGAGGTCGGGGGGGGCGTCGAGGCAGGAGACGCCCCGGCGGCGGAGGCGGCGCAGGACCAGCTCCCGGTCCCGCACGAGGGTGGAGGCGACCACGGCCCGGTGGAGCGTCCCGAGATCGCGGGGCTCCTCCGCCGCGAGGGCCGCCACCCCGGGATCCCGCAGGGCCACGAAGAGGACGACGTGGCGGGCCGACATGCGGGCGAGGTTGTCCTCCATGAGCCGGGCGGCGATGCCGTCGGCGAAGTCGGTGAAGACCACCACCAGGGAGCGGCGGTGGAGGCGCATCTGGAGATCCGTGAGGCCGACGGAGAAGTTGGTCTCCTCCGTCGTGTACTCGATCTCCGCGGTGCGGGCCTGGAGTGTGCGGAAGGCCCCGAGCCCCGCCGCCGGGGGCATGAACCCGCGCACCTTCCCGTCGAAGGTGAACAGGCCGACGAGGTCCCCCGTCCGGACGCAGGAGTAGGCGAGCAGCAGCGCCGCCGTGACGGCGTGGTCGAGGCGGGGGATGCCTCCGAGGGGCTCGCACATGAGCCGCCCCGTGTCCACGGCGACGATCACCTGGTGGTTGCGCTCCGCCCGGTACTGGCGCACGAGGAGCCGGCGGTGGCGGGCGCTGGCCCTCCAGGAGAGGGCGCGGGGGTCGAAGCCGGGGACGAACTCCCGGAGGGACTCGAACTCCGAGCCGTCGCCGAGGTAGCGCTCCACCTTCATGCCGCTGCGGAAGTCGCGCGATCCGAAGAAGCGCAGCGCCGTCTCCCGCACGGCGGCGATGCTCGGGAGGACGGCGACGGAGACGGCGAGGGGGCGCCGCACCTGCCGCCGGACGAGCCCGAGGGGGCCCGGCCAGCGCAGCCAGAGCGAGCGGAGGGCGAAGGTGCCGCGTCTGCGCGGACGCAGGGGGATGTCGACGACGGAGGGGGCGCCCGGGGCGGGGAGGAGGGAGAGGAGCGGGCAGGGCTCCAGCTCCCCGTCCATGTCCACGGCGGCCCGGACCGCGAGGGGCCCCGCCCCGCCCCGCCGCTCCACCCGGAGGCGGGCCGCGGCGGAATCACCGATCCCCATGGCCGCCGGGGCCTCGACCTCCCCGTGCACCTCCCCCGGGGGGGCCGCCAGCAGGGCGTCGAGGCCGGCGAGGGCCGCGACGGCGGCGACCCAGGCGAGCCAGGCCGGCCAGGTCCCCGCGGAGAGGACGGAGGGAAGCACCGCCAGCGGGAGGCCCGCGGCGAACAGGACCAGGCAGCGCGGCGCGGGGACGATCATCGGGGCGCGGGCACCCGGGCGAGGATCCCCTGGAGGACCGACTCCGCGTTGAGCCCCTCGATCTCGGCCCCGGCGGCGAGCACGAGCCTGTGCCCGAGGGTCGCCGGGGCGAGCTTCTTCACGTCGTCGGGGAGGACGTAGTCCCGGCCGCTGAGGGCGGCCAGGGAGCGGGAGGCGGCGGCGAGCATGTTGGCCGCCCGCGTGGAGGCCCCGGCCAGCAGCGACCCGTCCTCGCGGGTGGCGCGCACGAGGTCCACCACGTAGCCGAGGACCTCGTCGCCGAGGGTGACGCCGGCCACGGCGGCCCGGGCCTCGAGCACGGCGTCGAGCCCGGCCACGGCCTCCACGGGGAAGTCCTCGGGGCGCGGCATGGCCGTGCGGTGCCCGTGGAGCCGGAGCACCTCGATCTCCGCCTCCCGCGTCGGGTGCCCCACCCGGATGCGGAACAGGAACCGGTCGAGCTGCGCCTCGGGCAGGGGGTAGGTCCCCTCGAACTCGATGGGGTTCTGGGTCGCGACCACCATGAAGCCCGGGCCGAGGTCGTGGGTCGTCCCGTCGATGGTGACGGAGCGCTCCTGCATGGCCTGGAGGAGCGCCGCCTGGGTCTTGGGCGGCGTCCGGTTGATCTCGTCGGCGAGGAGGACCTGGGTGAACACCGGGCCCCGCGACAGGACGAAGACGTTGGTCCGGAAGTCGAAGATGTTCGTGCCCGTCACGTCGCCGGGCATGAGATCCGGCGTGAACTGGATGCGGTTGAACTCCAGGGAGAGGCAGCGGGCGAAGGTCCTGGCGAGGAGCGTCTTCGCCGTCCCCGGCATCCCCTCGAGGAGGACGTGGCCCTCGCTGAGGAGGGCCACCAGCAGGGAGTTCACCGCGGCCTCGTGGCCGACGATGACGCGGCGCACCTGCCCCCGGATGCGGTCCCCCAGGGAGCGGACGGTCTCAAGATCCACGGGTCATCTCCTTTCTCCAGCGATGGACTTCCCCCGCGGCCCGGAGGATCTCCCGGGCCGCCCCCTTCCCCCGCGCCGCGGTGGCCTCCTTCACCCTCTCCGCGAGGGCGGTGGCCGTGAGGGACGCGCCCCGCGCCCCGGCGACGGCGTCGAGGCGGGCAACGGATTCCGCGGAGCCCGGCGACCCCGGCGCGGCGAGGGCCTCGGCCACGGCAACCCGGACGAAGCGGTGGTAGAGCACGAGCACGTGGGCGGAGTGGCCCCCGGCCTGGAGGAGCCGGGCGGTGTTGTCCACGAGGAACGCCTTCCCGGCGGCCAGGGCGGGGCTCTCCGGCAGGGGCGCACCGAAGCGGACGCCGGCGGCCCAGGCGAGGAGCCCCGCGGCGAAGAGCCCGTGGAGGCTGACCAGGGCGAGGGGGAAGCCGAGGAGCTCCCGCCAGAGGGAGGAGGAGCGGCGGAACCCGTGGAGGGTCTCGTCGATGATGACGGCGCCCCTCCCCCCGCGGAGATCCTCGAGGACGGCCACGGCGAGGACGGCGTTCTCCCCGGACCCGAGCCCGTGGTTGGCGAGAACGTCGGGGTCGGAGAGGAGGAGGAGCCGCCTCTCCTCCCCGCCGGGATGGGGGACCTCGGCGAGGAGGACCCCCTCGGCGCAGCGGACGAGGGAGCGGAACCCCCCGCCGGCCTCGTCCATGAGCTGGGCCGCCCGGAGCCGGGGCACGGCGCCGAAGTCCGATTCCCACCCGGTCCCTCCCCCCGCGACGAGGCGGAGCCGGGCCGCCGGGAACAGCTCCCGGGCCACGCCCCCGGGGGTCTCCGGCGGGAGGGTCTCGACCTCCTCCACCCAGTCCTCGCGGGCGAAGTGGGTGGAGCCGGTCCACTTCGGGAGGACGAGGAGGGCGGCGCGGGATTCGGCGATCATCGCGCGCAGGCCCTCCGTCGAGGAGGGCTCGGCGACGACGAGCACCCCGCCCGCGGAGGCGCGCCGCCCCGAGGCGTCCCGGCTGACGAGGAGGGGGAGGCCGAGGCGGCGGAGCACCTCCGCGAAGGCGGAGTGGCCGAGGGCCGAGGGGCTGAAGGAGCTCGGCCCCCAGGAGGGGCGGGAGCCGAGCTCACCGCCGAACACGGAGAAGAGGATCCCCGCGGCCATGGACAGGAGGGAGAGGCCGACGAGCCAGACCACGGTCCTGCGCGCGAAGGGCTCCTCCGGCTCCTTCATGATCCGCCCCGGGCGAGGGCGGCGTGGAGGGAGACGCAGCGGGCGCGGCAGCCGTCGAAGAGGCCGCGGTCCGCGGGGCGCCCGCCGAAGAGGACCGGCTCCGCGCTCCGCACGAGGGCGTCGAGGTCCGCCGCCGGCCCCGCCGGGACGCCGGGCTCGGCGGCGATCTCCCGGCTCGTGGCGTTCTGCGGGAAGGGCCGCGCGCGCGCGGAGCGGACGTCGGCGAGGGCGAGGAGGAGGAGGGCGTGGACCGCCTCCTCGAAGCGCCCCTCCCCGGCGAGTCCGTCGGCGGCGGCGAGGGGGGGCGGCGGGGCGGGGGCTACGGGGGCCGGCGCCGCCGCCGCCGCGGGGGCCGCGGGGATCGCCGCGCGGGGGGCGCGCCGGGAGCGGAGGAGGGCGACGGCGGAGAGGACGGCGACGATGGCGAGGATCGTCCAGAGGAGGGCCCGGAGGACGAGGAGGAGGGGTTCGTGGTCCACGGGGCGGTACGTGGAGGGGTCCGGCATGCGATGCCGGGAGGAGTCCCTCCGGGGCCGATCCGCCGGCGCCTCCTCCGGGGGCGGCTCCTCCTCCTTGAGGTCGAGGATCTCCTGCCGGCCTCCCCCGGAGAGGACCTCCCGGGTCGCCTCCCGCACGACCGCGGGCTCCGACCCGTCGGCGGCGGGGGCGGGGGCGGGGGATGCGGCCGCCGCGAGGGCCAGGACCAGGACGAGGGCGCCGGGACATCCCATGGGCGGGATGGTACTCCCCTCCCGCGCCGCCGTGCCACCCATCCCCCCCCGGAAACCGTGATGGCCGGGAGTGTATCCTTTTGTGATACACTAGCGGGCAGCCGCCGGCGGGGGAACCGGTACGGAGGACGGGGGCGGAGCCCGCCGGATCGGGAATTGCGTGCTCCCCTCGCGGATTCCCCGTGCCGGACGGCACGGGCGGACGTTTCCAAGGTAGGAGGCTCTCCTGTTCCCGCGGCGCCCCGTCCGGCTCCTCCTTCTCGGCCCCCTCGCGCTCCTCCTCGCCGCCGGGGCCGCCGCCCCCTCCCCCCCTCCGGGGGCGGGGCGCTTCGATTCCGACCTCCCCCTGGAGGTGGTGGTGGACGGGCCGGAGGGGCGACCCCGGGTCCTCGGCACCACCCCGTCACCGGAGAGTGACGGCGTCCCGTTGCCCGCCGGTGACGACTGGTGGGTCCGCCCCCGCCGGGGCGTGTTCCGGGACTCCGACTGGAGGCTCCTGGCCCGGGAGATCGAGGAGCGGGGGATCCCCGGCCTCGAGACGAAGGGCGCCGAGATCACGCCCCTCGAGGCGATCGCCTTCCTCGCCGTGACACGGCTCCGGCGCCTCGATCTCCGGGTCGCCCGGCGCCCCGGCTTCGCCCTCGCCTGCTTCCGCAACTGCGGCGACCTCCGGACCCTCATCCTCGAGTCCGCGCCCCGCAACGATCGCGGGGAGCCCCTCCTGCACCGGTTCCCCCGCCTCCGGCGGCTGGTCATGCCCGCCACCGGGGAGGACCTGCAGGAGCTCGCGCCACTCCTGGAGCTGGAGCACCTCGACCTGACCCCCTCCCCGCCCGATCGGGGCCTCCTCGGCCGCCTGCCACCCCTTCCCGTCCTCCGCGAGCTGCGACTCGACGGGTCCCGGGTCGACGACGGGGACCTGGCCGCCCTCCGGGTCCTTCCCGCCCTCAAGGTCCTCGGCCTCAGCCACTGCCGCGACATCACGGGGAAGGGACTCGCGCACCTCGCCGCGCTCCCCCGTCTCCGCGTCCTCGAGATGGAGGTATGGGACGGCTGGTTCACCTGCGGCACCTGCGGCCGCCGCGTCGTGCGGTGGAAGGGAACCCCCTGGACCCGCCTGAAGGACGGCGCGCTGAAGGAGCTGGCGCGGATCCCCACCCTCGAGCGGGTCGTCCTCCGCGGCCAGCCCTTCTCCGCGAAGGCGGTGGCGGCGCTCCGGCTTGCGCTCCCCCGGTGCACCGTCCTGTGGGAAGCGCCCTGAGGGGACGCGCGCTCCCCGCTACAGCCCCGGAAGGGTCATGGCCCGGCGTAGGCGATCGCCGAAGCGTCCGACGAGCGCCTCCACGAAGGGGAGCAGGTGGGCGGCGAAGTCCTGGAGGCGGAACTTCACGGTCCGCCCGTCGCGGGTGCGGAAGCGGAACCGCAGGACGACCACGGGCCCCTTCCCGAAGACCTCGCCGCGGCCGGCGAGGGGAGCGCCCGGGTACCACATGCGCCGCACGATCACCTCCCCCACCTCGTCGAGGAGGACGGAGGGCCCCGCGCGCTCCCCGTCGAAGCGGAACATCCGCCGGTCCGTGAGGACGACGCCCCGCTCCCCGCAGGAGGTCCAGGTGTCGTCGACCGCCGCCGCCACCGTCTCCCCGGCGTCGAGCCTCCCCTTCCCGCGGAGGAACGCCTCCACGCCGGGCAGGTCCTCGTTCGGCTCCCGCGCGACGACCCCCAGGATCCGCCGGATGCGATCTTCGGTCATGGCGGGAATTCTACGCCCCGGCGCGCGGGGGCGGCGCCGGTTAGGATCCCCGTGGAGGTGGACCTTGCTCCGGGGAATCGCGCTCTCTCTCGTCGCCCTCTGTGCCGCCGCCCCCGCGGCCCCCGCGGGGGAGGAACCGCCGGCCCCCGCGAGGTACGAGGGCCGCACCGCCGCGGAGTGGATCCCGGGACTCTCCTCCGAAGACGTCGGTGCCCGCAAGAAGGCGGCCTACGCCCTGTGGAACCTCGGCGCCGCCGCCGGGGAGGCGGCCGCCGCCCTCGTCCGCGCGCTCGAGGACGCCGACCCCTACGTCCGCTCGACTTCGGCCAAGGCCGTGGACCGGATCGGAGCGGAGGCGGTGCGACCGGTGCTCCCGGAGATCACGGCCTTGATCCTCGACTCCCGGCAGGAGGTGCGCCGCGAGGCGGCGGCCCTGCTGTGGCGCCTCGGCCCCCTTGCGGGCGAGATCGTCCCTGGGCTCGTGAAGGGGCTCGCCTCCACGGACCCCGTGGTGCGCGCCAACGCTGCCGGGGCCCTGGGCCACGCCGGGGCGGCGGCGGAGCCGGCGGCCGGCGCCCTCGCGGGGCTCCTCGGCGACAGGGAGGAGCAGGTCCGGACGTGGGCCGCGCAGGCCCTCGCCCGCATCGACCCCCCGGCCGCCTTCGCGTCGGAACGGGCGGAGGTCCGCCTGGCCGCGCTCCAGTGCTGGGGGGAG
Source organism: uncultured Planctomycetota bacterium (assembly GCA_964370855.1). GTDB lineage: Bacteria > Planctomycetota > JAJSAM01 > JAJSAM01 > JAKLKS01 > JAKLKS01. Next base: position 226,905 of record CAYJMF010000001.1, read on the forward strand.
ATGTTCGACCAGAGCGGAGCCTGGAAGCGCCCGGAGATCGTCGAGGGCGTGCTCCGCTGCACGAAGGACTCCAACGAGCAGGTGCGCGGCTGGGCCATGCACGCGCTGGACAACTTCGCCTGTTTCGCCGGCGCGGAGGCTCCCGCGGCGTGGCTGGAGATCTTCCGGCGGACCCTCGAGAAGGAGCGCGTCCCCGCCATCAGGGCGACCGCGGCCTTCGGCCTCGCACGCTACAAGGAGCACGCCTCCGAGGTGATCCCCCTGCTGACGGCGGCGACGGACTGCGACGAGCCCGAGGTGGAGCGGGCGGCGATCCTCGGGCTGGGCTGGTTCCGGGAGAAGGCGCGCCCGGCCCTGCCGGCCATCCTCGCGTGCTTCAGGAGCGGGGACCCGGAGACCCGGGACGCCGCCGCCGTCGCCCTCGGGGCCATCGGGGAGGGGTCGGAGCCTGTGATCGACGCCCTCGTGGAGATGCTGGAGAGCGACAGCCGGTTCGGACCCCGCAACGCCGCCGCGTCCCTCGCCATCGTCGGGAAGGGGTCGGCCCGGGCGGGAGCGGCCCTCGCGGCCGTGATGAACGACGGGGAGGAGGACCCCTACCTGCGCGCGGACGCGGCGCGGGCCCTCGGTGAGATCGGCGGAGCCGGAGCGCTCGCCGGACTGACCGCCTGGTTCGAGAGGGACCCCGAGGCCCCGGCCCAGGTCGCGGGAGCCCTCTGCAAGCTCGGGTCGCCGCTGGCCTCGAAGGCGATCGCCCGGCTCGCCGCCCTCGCCGCGGATCCGGAGAACCCCTACATGGCCCTCGCCACCATCCGGGAACTCGGCCCCGGGGCCGCCGCCGCGGTCCCCGCCGTGGCGGCCCTCCTCGGCGCGCCCGACCTCAACATCCGCCTCTCCGCCGCGAGCACGCTCCAGGCCCTCGGCCCCGCGGCGAAGGAGGCGCTCCCCGCCCTGGAGGCCGCCGCGAAGGACGGGAACGCCGGCGTGGCCGCCGCCGCGAAGAGGGCCCTCGATGTGATCCGGGGCGGCGAACCTCCCGCCAGGTAGCGGCGGGATTCCGCGGGTCGGCACGGGATTCTCGCGCTGGCGGGACTATGATGCGACTCATGGGTACCCGGGGCGCCTTCCGCTTCGTCGCCGCCGCGGCCGCCCTGCTGGCGGCGGGGGCGGCGGGGCTCCTCGTCATGAGGGGGCCCGGGGCGGGTCCCGCTCCGCGGGACCCGCCATCCCGTCCGCGCGGGTCTCCTGCCCCCCGGGAGGGGGAACCCCTCCGAATCGCGGACCCTTCGCCGGAGGACGGCGACCCTTCGAGTCCCCCGGGCGCCGACGGTTCCGCGAGCCGGGGCGCGGGAGAGGGAGCGTTGCCTGCCGGAACCGCCGCGGCTCTAGCCGCCGGGGAGGGGACCGCCGCCGGAGCCGGACCCGCCCCGTTCCAGTTGACGGACGTGGTCGTCTTCTGGCCCGGGACCGACCTCCCCTCCTCCCCCGCCCTCGACCCCGCCACCGGCGACGCCCCCGCCGTCGAGGCGGGCCGCCCTCCTGAGATGGCGCTCTCCGCCTTCGTCGAGGCGCGGGGCTCCGTCGCGAAGGCCGCGGAGCTCGTCGGCGACCGCCGCCCGGAGCTCGAGGAGGGGGTCCCCGTCTCCATCACCGGCCGCGTCCTCGAGGCCGACGGCGGCGCCCCCGTCGTCGGCGCGACGGTGCTCCTCACCTCCACCTTCTACGTCCGCCGCTACTTCTACGACCACCACCTCCGCGAGGTCGCCCGCGCCGAGACCGACGCCGACGGGAACTACGGGATCGAGCGCCTCAACGTGGATCCCGCCCACTTCGGGAAGGGGGGCCGCCTCCACCTCACGGTCACGGCGCCGGACCACGCGCCGGCGCTGGCCGTCCCGCTCTCCTCCGTCACCCCCGGCATCGCCAACCGCCTCCGCGACGTCGCCCTCGACGCCGCCCCGGAGACCGTCGCGGGCCGCGTCCTCGACTTCGAGGCCGGCCTCCCCGTCGTCGGCGCGCGCATCCTCGCCACGGGCGCCATCGACCCCGTCTCCTACCCCAAGGACGAGCGCCCCGCGCTCTTCGTCGGCGCACCGGAGACCGTCACCGACGCCGGGGGGCGCTTCACGCTCACGGGACTCGGGCGGGGCGTGCAGTTCCTCTCCGCCCACGGCGGGGACGACTGCCTCGGGCGGGAGGCGGTGATGCTCCCCCGCGGGACGGAGGTCGTGCTCCGGGTGCGGGCCATCCGCGGGCGCATCGAGGGGACCACCGTGGACGCCGAGGGGAACCCCGTCGCCCTCGTCACCGTCGAGGGGGGCGGCAACTCCACCCACTCCTTCGCCGACGGGCGGTTCACCCTGGAGAACTTCCGGGGGGACGCCGTCACCATCCGCTTCACCCATCCCGACTTCCCGCCCGTGGTCCTGCGCGACGTGAAGGACGGCACCGCGGGGCTCGTCGTGGCCATGGAGCGCCCGCGCCCTCGCATCGTGCTCGAGGTCCGCGACCGCGACACCGGCGAGCCGGTCCCGAGGATCCGGACGGAACTCCTCTACGAGGAGGGCGCCGAGCGCCCCGCCGCCACCTCGCCGGAGCGCCTCGCCGCCGACGGCCGCTACCCCCTCCGCGTTCCCGCCGGCGCCGTCGGGATCCGCGTCGCCGCCGACGGCGGGAGGACGGCGGAGGTCTCCTTCGCCGGCCGCGTCGAGGAGGAGGTCGTCCCCGTCCTCCTCGCCCCAGGGGAGTGAGAGGGGAAGCGCACCGCTTCCTCGCTGTTCACTTCCCCGCGGACGACCCCGGCGGCGGGAACCAGGCATCCGGTTCCCCGTCGGAAATGCGGAGACGTGGAACGGTGGTGCGCGTCCCCGTTGTCGCCTTCCTCATCCACCACCATGCCGCGGCGCCGGTCGCGGCGCCGCCGAGGTGGGCCAGGTAGTTGATGTCGGTGAGGCCGGCCCATCCCTTCACCGCTCCCAGGATCTGCAGCAGGACCCATGCGACGATGCCGGCCCGGGCCGTGAACTCCCAGGAAAGCGGCATGAAGTACACGATGGAGAGAACCCTGAGGCGCCTCCGGGGGAATGCCAGCGCGTAGAAGACGATGACGCCGGAAATCCCTCCGCTCGCCCCCACGGTGAAGGCCGCCGTCCCGTGCTCGAAGAGGACGAAGAGGAGGTCCCCCGCCAGGGTCGCGAGGACGACCAGGAGGAAGAAGGGGCCCGGCCCCAGCTCCTCCTCGACGTCGTCCCCGAAGGAGAGGAGGAACCAGAGGTTCCCGAGGAGGTGCCAGATCCCCCCGTGCAGGAGGAAGGAGGAGACGAGGTCCAGCCCCCCGTGGCGGAAGGGGTGCGCCGCCGCGAGCCCCCGGTCCCGCAGGACGTGTCCCGACCCGAGGACCATCGCGAGGACCGTCGCGACGGTGATGGCGCCGGCCAGGGTCCAGGTCACGGGCGCGCGGGACGGCGGCGCCTCCCCCTCCTCCACGGGGAACCCGAGCAGGGCGGGGAGGTCCTTCCAGGTCCCGTCGAGGAACCGACCCGTCACGTCCACGGGGACATCGAGACTTCGCGGGCCGGCGTAGGCGGCGGCCACGGGCGGGAGCCCGTCGAGCTCCGTCGGGGGCGGCGGCGGCCCCCGGCCCGCGGCGGCCTCGTGCTCGCCCCCGTCGAACCAGATGAGCCTGCAGTGGTCGCAGGCCTCCAGGGCCAGGGGCCCCGCGGGGAGCTCCACCCGGATCCCGATGAACCGCGAGCGGCAGAGGGGGCAGCGCCTGTGCCCCCGCCGCCCCCCCGCGTCGAGGGCGGCCTTGAGCCGCTCCACGAGGGGGGCGGGCAGGGGGGGGCCGAGCCGCCAGTCGTGGATCGCGCGGCCCCCGCAGCCCCCGCAGAACCGGTGGCGCCGCCCCCCGCCCGTGGAGAGGGAGAGGCCGCGCCCGCAGGAGGGGCAGGGGTGTCGGGGAGGACCTCCGGCTCCGGCGTCCGCCAACCCTCTCCTCCCGCCCCTCTCCTACCCGTCCAGGAGCATGCGGATGCTGTCGAGCTCCCGGCGCAGCAGCTCCTGCTCGAGGGGCTTCGGGAAGATGGGGATGTCGTCGGGCATGCGCGGCCACTGGCTCCGCGGGCGCCCGGTCATGAGCATGCAGCGGATCCCGGGGCGGAGCTTGCGCGCGAGGAGGGCGAACTGGTCGCCGCTCATGCCCGGGAGGCCGATGTCGGCGAGCAGTGCCGCGTAGGGGGTCGCCTCGAGCATCTTCTGCCCCTCCTCGGCGGAGCCCGCCCAGGACACCTCCCAGCCCGCCTCCTCGAGGCGGATGCCGGTGATGGCGCGGACCGTCGGGGAGTCCTCCACGACGAGGATGCGCGGCGCCCCCTGCGAGGGGGCGGGAAGGGAGCCCGAGGAGGGGACCTGCCCCGCATCGGTGAAGGCCCGGAAGGCCCCGGTCTTCGACGGATCCGCGGAGGCGCGCGGTGCCCCGAAGCTCCCCGGCGAGGAGGAATTGGAGGGGGCGGGGCGGAAGGCGCGGAAGGAGCCCGTCTGGTCGGGGTCCGCCTTCGACGGCGAGGACAGGGAGGGCCTCGCGGCCTCCCGGGGGGCCCGCTCCTCGGCGGAGGCCACGACCCGGAGGATCGACCCCTGGGACATGTCCGCGAGCACCCCACCGGCCATCTGGCGGGCGAGCCCGGCCCATCCCTGCACCGGCGCGAGGGGGTCGTCCACGATGATCACCCGCGTGCGGAGGAGGTCCCCCGATTCCTGGAGCTTCCGGATCGGCTCCACCGTCGTGAGCCGGGCGAGGCCGGGATCGATGAAGAGGACCTCGGGCCGCTTCTTCCGCACCGCCTCCACGAGGGCCTCCGCGTCGCCCACGGCCTCCACCGCGTGGCCGGCCCCGTGGAGGACCAGGGAGATGGCGGTGCGGCGCGCCCCGTTGGAGACGGCGACGACGATGTTGGCCATGCGGCACCTACCCCCAGGCGGCGGCGGACCCCCGGCACGGCCGGGCAGACCCCCCGCCACGGGAATCTTCCCACATCCTTCATCGGCAGGCCACCACCCCCTCCTTCCCCCCGTGACCGCCCGTTCGGTGTCCGCCCGTTCGGTGTCAGACGCATTTCGGCAGCGGTGGGACACTCCACCCCGGGCGCCAGGTTTCACCGCTGCCGAAATGCGTCTGACACCGAACGGGCGGACGGGCGGTAGAACGGGGCCATGAGCGGACTGCAGTGGGCGGGCGCGGTCTACGCCGCGGCGAGCCTCGCGGCGCTCCTCCTCTACGGCTGGGACAAGGCCGCCGCCGGCCGCGGGGGCCGGCGGATCCCCGAGCGGACCCTCCACGTCGTGGAGCTCCTCGGCGGATGGCCCGGTGCGCTCCTCGCCTCGGTCCTCTTCCGCCACAAGACCCGCTCCGTCCCCTTCCGGCTGGTGCTGGGCGCCATCGTGCTCCTGCACGTCGCGGGCTGGGCCTTCTACGCCTACGTCACCGGAATCCCCGGGGGGGCCTTGGCGCCGCGCTGATCCCGGATCTAGGATGGCGCCGGGCAGCGACGAAGGAGGGACCCCTGGCCGACTCCAACCACCTGCGACTCCTCGAACAGGGCGCGCGGGCCGTGGATTCCTGGAGGAAGCTCCACCCCGGCGTCCCCCTCGACCTCGCCGGCGCCACCCTCGCCGGGGCCCGCCTCCAGGGCATGGACCTCGGCGGCTGCAACCTCGCCGACGCCGACCTCTCGGAGGCCGATCTCTCCGGCTCCAACCTCTTCGGCGCGAGCCTCGTCCGCGCGAGCCTCGTCAAGGCGAACCTCGCCGGCGTGCTCCTGCGCAAGGCCGACGCCCGCAAGGCCGACTTCACCGACGCCAACCTCTCCGGGGCCGACCTCGAGCAGGCCGACCTCGGGGAGGCGAAGCTCCTCCGCGCCCGGGCCGGCGCCGCGGTCCTCTCCGAGGCGGTGCTCAAGGGGGCGGACCTCCAGGGGGCCGACCTCGCCTCCTGCAAGTGCGGGGGGGCGGACCTCCGCAACGCGCGCCTCGGCGGCGCCGTCCTCCACGGCGTGGATCTGCGCAAGGCGAACCTCGTCGGCGCCGACTTCCGGAAGGCCGACCTCGCCGGCGCCGACCTCCGCGGCGCCTCCTTCCGGGAGGGGAAGCCGGGGGTCCTCGCTCCCCGGGGGAAGGACGCGCCGCCGGAGCCCCGGGCGGAACTGCGGGACGCGAAGATGCGGCGGACCGACCTCCGGGAGACCGACCTCACGGGCTTCGACATGGAGGGGGTGGACCTCCGCGACGCGACCCTCACCGGCTCCTGCCTCGCGCACACCGTGCTGCGCAGCGCCGACCTCGGCGGCGCCCACCTCGAGGAGGCGGACCTCACGGGCAGCGACTTCACGGGGGTGCGCTTCGACGCGAAGACGACCCTGCGGCGGGCCAGGGTGAAGGACGTCCAGGTGGATCGCCACACGCTGGAGAGCCTCGACGACTTCGGCGGCCTCACCTCCGGCGACCGGATGCAGATGCGGATCTCCGACGGCGTGATGCTCCTGCGCTCCCACTACAGCGGGTTCTGGCAGTGGATCCACCTGTGCGCGCTCGTGCTGTTCGTGTACCCCTACGTCTCCTTCGTCTTCTTCGAGTACACGGCGGCGCGGATGGGGGTGGAGGACAAGTACGAGAAGGCCCGCGTGGCCGTCGGCTCCACGCTGGACAGCGCGGAGCGGTTCGCGGACAGCAACCCCCTGCTCCGCGGCCCGAGGAAGCCGGCCGAGGGAGCGGAGCCGCCGGCGCCGAAGGCTCCCCGCGCGGCCCCCCGCGAGCGCCTCGAGATCCCCGTCTGGCAGGGGCTCTTCCGCTTCATCTGGAACGGCGGCAAGGGGTGGGAGACGGGCTACCTCCTCAACGGCCTCTCCTTCGGGCTCTTCTGCTTCTCCTTCCTCTACAACCTGACGCGCTTCGTGATGGTCTTCAAGACCATGGAGCTGGAGCTCCAGCAGGAGGCGAGCGGGCTCCCCGTCCCGGTGTCGGCGCTGGGATTCTGGGGAAGGATGGTCAAGGTCATGGAGGTGGGCTTCGCCATCAACGTGGTGGTGGTGCTCGTCCACACCTTCCACTTCATGAACGAGCCCATCATCGTGTACCTGCCGAAGTAGGGAGGCGGCCATGGCGAGAACGGCGGCGGCGTGGATCCTCGCGGGGGCGGCGCTCCTCTCCGCGGCGCCCCCCGGCGGCGCGCGGGCCCCGGCGCCCCCCCCCGCGGCGGGGGGCCCCCCGGCGGGCCCGGGGCGGGGGGGGGGGAACCCCGGGGGGGGGGGGGCGCCCCCCCCCGGGGCCCCCCGGGGGGCGCGCCGCCCCCGGCGCCCGCGCCGGCGGAGGGGGCCGACGCGGCGGCCCGGGCGCGGCGGGTGCTCAAGGCGCGGCGGCTCCTCGAGTCGAGCCTCTGGCTCGACCAGACGAAGGCGGGGATCCTCGGCTCCATGGAGGAGCGGGAGGGGGCGGGCTGGATCCCGTCGGGCTCGACGGAGGCCTTCGCCGCCGCCGCCGACTGGAACGGGCTCCTCGACCTCGCCGCGGCGGCCTGGGCGTCGGAGCTCGACGAGGAATCCCTGGACGCCGGCATCCGTTTCTACGAATCCGATCCCGGGAAGAGGCTGGCGGCGGCGCAGCCGCGGCTGGCCGTCGGGGGGGCCTCCTTCGTGAAGGCGTGGACCGCGGCCACCCTGGCCCGGGCCGCGGCACCCGGCGCGGGCGGCCTCAAGGACAAGGCGAAGGGGCTCCTCGGGAAACTCAAGGGCGGCGGGAAGCCCGAGGAGAACGAGGCGGCGGCGGCGGAGACGCTCCGGAAGCTGCAGGTCGCGCAGGCCTCCTTCCGCGCGCAGCGGGTGGTGGACGCCGACGGGGACGGGAAGGGGGAGGCCGGGACGTGGATGGAGCTGGCGGGGGTCGCGGTGCCCCGCGGCGGCTTCTCCCCCGCCTCCGGGGAGCGGGCCGCGGGGTCCGACTTCTCCGGGCCCGGGAGCGCGAGGGGGAAGCCTGCCCTCGACGCGGCCTTCGGCGCCGTGGACGGGGACGGGACCCTCGAGCGGGAGGGCTACCTCTTCCGCATCTTCCTGCCCGACGACCGGGCCGCGGAGGCGGGGTTCGTGCACGAGACGGGACCCGCCGACGCGCCGGGCATCGCCGGGGATTCGCTGCGCGTCGGCGTCGACCTCGCGGAGACGGTCTGGATGGCCTACGCGTGGCCGAAGGAGCGCGGGAAGACGGGGACCGCCGCCTTCTTCGTCGGCGCGGAGGGGAACGTGCTCCGCTCCCCCAACGAGGCCGCCCGCTGGAGCGGCACCGCCCGCGCCCCGAAGCCCTCGAGCGCCCTCCTCGGCGCCGGCATCACCTCCCGCCCCGCCGCCGGCACCCACGGCCGCGACGGCGACCGCTGGGAGTGAGGGGGACGTTCCTCACTTCGTCACTTACTTGTGGATAACTCCCGCGCCAAGGGGAATAGACCGGGAGTTATCCACAAGTAAGTGACGAAGTGAGGAACGTCCCCCTACAGGCCCACCATCTTCATGCCGCGGTCGGGGTACCTGGTGCCGGAGGCGGCGCCGGGGGGGGCGATCTCGTCGAGGCGGGCGAGGTCGTCGGGGCGGAGGCGCACCTCGACGGCGGCGGCGTTCTCCTCGACGTAGCGGAGGGTCTTCGTGCCGGGGATGGGGACGACGTCCTTCCCCCGCCCGAGGACCCAGGCGATGGCCAGCTGGGCCGCCGTGATCCGCCGCTCCCTCGCCAGCTCCGCGATGCCGTCGGCGAGGCGGAGGTTGCGGACGAAGTTCTCCCCCTGGAACCGCGGGTGGAGGCGCCGCACGTCGTTCTCGGGGACGGCCTCCGGGGTCCGCCACGTGCCGGCGAGGAAGGCCCGGCCGAGGGGGCTGTAGGCGACGAACCCGATCCCGAGCTCCCGGCAGAGGGGGAGGATCTCCGCCTCCACGTCCCGGGTCCAGAGCGAGTACTCCGTCTGGAGCGCCGCCACGGGGTGGACGGCGTGGGCCCGCCGGATGGTGTCCGGCCCCGCCTCGGACAGCCCGATGCGCCGCACCTTGCCCGCGCGCACGAGGTCCGACATCGCCCCCACGGTCTCCTCGATGGGGACCTCCGGGTCCACGCGGTGCTGGTAGTAGAGGTCGATGCGGTCGGTGCCGAGCCGCCGCAGGGAGGCCTCGCAGCGCTCCCGCACGAAGTCGGGCCGCCCGCAGACCCCCTTCCACGCCCCCTGCTCGTCCCGCACGTACCCGAACTTGGTCGCGATCACCACGCGGTCGCGCATCCCGCGGACGGCCTTGCCCACGAGCACCTCGTTGGTGTACGGGCCGTAGGCGTCGGAGGTGTCGAGGAGGTCCACCCCGAGATCGACGGCACGGTGGATCACCTTCACGCAATCGGCCTCCGTGCCGGGCACGTAGAAGTCGCTCATGCCCATGCACCCGAGCCCCTCCGCCGAGACCTCGAGCCCCTGCCCCAGCCGCCGCCGTTCCATGGTGATGCCTCCCGGGGGTATACGGTACCCGACCCGATTCATCGGGTCGGGTACCGTATACCCCTTTCCCCCCCTCCCCGGTAACCTGAAGGGTCCGGGCATCGAACGAAGGAGGAAGCCATGGCCGAGAGCAAGGGGAAGTGCCGCCTCGTCACGCGGAGCGACTTCGACGGGCTGGTCTGCGCGGTACTGCTGAAGGAGATGCAGCTCATCGACGAGATCAAGTTCGTCCATCCGAAGGACATGCAGGACGGAAAGGTGGAGATCACCTCCCGGGACATCACCACCAACCTCCCCTACGTCCCCGGCGTGCACCTCTCCTTCGACCACCACTCCAGCGAGGACCAGCGCTCCGCGAAGAAGCCGGCGAACCTCGTCCTCGACCCCGACGCCCCCTCCGCGGCCCGCGTGGTCTACGACCACTACGGCGGCCGCAACGCCTTCCCCCGCATCGGCCTCGACATGATGTCCGCCGTGGACAAGGCCGACTCCGCCCGCTTCACGAAGGAGGACATCCTCCACCCGGCGGGATGGGAACTCCTCTCCTTCCTCATGGACCCGCGCACGGGGCTCGGCCGCTTCCGCGAGTTCCGCGTCTCCAACTACCAGCTGATGATGGACCTCATCGACTACTGCCGCAACCACACCATCCAGCAGATCCTCGACCTGCCCGACGTGAAGGAGCGGGTGGCGCTCTTCCAGGAGCAGGAGAAGCTCCACCGGGCGCAGGTGGAGAAGTGCTCGAAGGTCCACGGGAACCTCGTCGTCCTCCACCTCAGGGACGAGGACCCGATCTACGCGGGCAACCGGTTCATGATCTACGCCCTCTTCCCGAAGTGCAACGTGTCGATCCACGAGATGTGGGGCCTCAAGAAGCAGAACACCGTCTTCGCCGTGGGGAAGTCCATCCTCGACCGCTCGTCGAAGACCGACGTGGGCGCCCTCTGCCTCAAGTACGGGGGGGGAGGCCACGAGGCGGCGGGCACCTGCCAGGTCCCCAACGAGGACGCCCCGGGCATCCTCAAGGAGCTCATCGCCGCCATCAACGCCGACGGGTAGGCGGGGGGGGCGGGGGCGGGGGAAGCGGCGGTTGGCGGAGGGTGACTTCTAGGAGAATAGGGATGAGGTGGAAGTTTTACGCCTTGGGAGGCAACCCCCCGCCTTTTCCGCTGATGACCGGATTCTAGCGCATCCTGCGGGAGGCGGGGTCGAAATCGCCCGAAGCGGGAACGGGGGTCACGCTCTCCCCTCGCCGGCCCGCCCCCCCCTCCCGCCCCCCCGTCACGGCCCCCCCCGAATCCCCCCTTTCCCCTCCCCGGCATTCCTTGGGAGCCCTTCGCGGGCGGGGCTAGTCTGATCCCCCTTGCGGCCCGGGAAGCGCGACGCACCGGAGCACGCGCCGCGCTCCCCCTCGAGGGGACGCGGATCCTCATTCGAGTGAACGGCCCGCCGGCGGCCGCGGTGGTCGAGGGCGGGGCGCGATTTCCAGGAGGTCTCATCGATGGCGACGGGCACCGTGAAGTGGTTCTCTGATCAGAAGGGTTTCGGCTTCATCACCGGGGATGACGGGCAGGACGTGTTCTGCCACTTCTCCGCCATCCAGACGGAGGGCTTCAAGACCCTCCGCGACGGGCAGAAGGTCACTTTCGAGGTGACGAAGGGCGACAAGGGCCTTCGCGCCGCGAACGTCGTCCCGCTCGACTAGTTCGACCGCGGCAAGGCCCCCCCGACGCCCTCCCGCAAGGGGAGGCTCGGGGGGGCACCACCCCCCCCGCCGGGTCGGAAATTCCCCTTGAGTCGCACCCGGGGCGGGGAATACCCTGTCGATGCCTGATGATTTCGACGACAGCGATCGGACGGTAAAGGAGCACCGAAGTCCCCCGCGCGGGGGGCGCGGTGCTCCTTTCTTTTTTCACCCGCCACGAGCGGGAGTTTCGGAGGAAGAAGATGGCGACGGGCACCGTGAAGTGGTTCTCGGATCAGAAGGGCTTCGGGTTCATCAGCGGGGATGACGGCAAGGACGTCTTCTGCCACTTCTCCGCCATCCAGTCGGAGGGCTTCAAGACCCTCCGCGACGGCCAGAAGGTCACCTTCGAAGTCCAGCAGGGCGAGAAGGGGTTGCGGGCCGCCAACGTCGTCCCGATCGACTAGCACCACGATCGACACCCGGGGCCCCGGGGGCGCGCGCCCCCCGGGGCCGGGGAGTGCCCGGGGGCGCCCCCCCCCCCCCCCCCCACCCCTCCCCCCCCCGGGCCCGGGGGGGGGCGCCCCCCCGGGGCCCTTCGATTCCCGGGGTCCTCCGCTCCCCCCGAACCCTACCCTTCCCCGGTCCCCGGAGGAACCCCATGTCCCGGCGCGCCGCCCTCCCCCTGCTCGCCGCCGCCCTCCTCGCCGGGGGCTGCGCCCTCGAGGGGGGCCGCATCGCCCTCGTCGAGGACAACGACGTCTTCAACCTCGGCCGGGGCTTCGACACCGACCAGGACTACACCCAGGGGAGCGTGCTCGCGGCGACCCTCTCCGACGAGGACACGCCGGAGTGGGCCCGGGACGCGGCGAAGGCCCTCCCCCTCTTCGCCGACGACGCCCGGGTGAACCTCGGGATCCTCCTCGGCCAGGAACTCCACACCCCCGTGGACATCTTCGCCGACCCGCCGGACCCGGGGGACCGCCCCTACGCCGGGTGGCTCTACGCGGGCATGGCGCTCGAGGGCCGGCGGTTCGACGGGGACCCCCTCCGCCGCCGGGACCGCATGGACCTCCTCGAGGTCGATCTCGGGGTGGTCGGCCCCTCGGCCCTGGGGGAGTTCGCCCAGAACACGACCCACCGTGTCCTCGGCCTCGACGAGGCCGAGGGCTGGGAGCACCAGTTGAAGGACGAGCCCGGGATCCAGGCCTCGTGGACGCGGCGCTGGCGCGCGCTCTCCGGGGACCTCGGCTCCCGCTGGGGGGCGGACCTCCTCCCGGGCTTCCGCGCCCGGGCGGGCACCATCCACGTGGACGGCACCGTGGAGGCCCTCGGGCGGGTCGGCTGGAACCTCCCCCGGGACTTCGGGCCCATGCCGGTGGACGGGACGGGGCTGGAGAAGGGGGCCCCGGAGGCCCCGCCCTGGTTCGCCGTCGCGGGGTCCCTCGGGGCGCGGGGGGTCCTCCACGACGTCTTCCTCCACGGCGGGACCTTCCGCGACGGCCCGCGGGTCACGAACACGAACCTCGTCGTGGAAACCTCCCTCGGCCTCGCCGTCGGGTGGGGGCCGCTCCAGATCCAGTGGACGCAGAACTTCACAGGGCCCACCTTCCGCGAGGACCGGCGGTACCACAGCTACACGACCTTCATGATCTCCCTGGGGTGGAGCCCCTGAACCCCGTGGAGGAGCCCCCCTTCCCCGACCGCATCGAGGTGGACGGAACGGTCCTCCCGCTCCGCGTCGAGCGGAAGCGGGTGAAGCACCTCACGGCGCGCCTCGCCGAGGGGACGCTGCGGGTGAGCGCGCCGCTGCGCGCCCCGCGGGCCTGGATCGACGGGAACCTCCCCGTCCTCGCCCGGCGCCTGCTGCGGCGCGGCCGCCGGAAGGACCTCAACCGCGACGGCGCCGCCCTCGCCCTCGCCCGCCGCGTGGCCGCCCGGTTCCCCGATCCCCCCAGGGTGGACCGCGTGGAGTGGGTCCCCGGCCGCCCCTCCCGCTGGGGCACGTGGCACCCGGCGGCGCGCACGATGAAGCTCTCCGCGGCGCTCCTCCACATGCCCGCCCGGGTCCTCGAGGGGGTCGTCGCCCACGAGCTCTGCCACGCCCGCTGGCGCACCCACGGTCCGAGGTTCCAGGCGCTGCTCCGGAGGGTGGACCCCCACGCCGACTGGGTCGAGGGGTTCCTCCGCGGCGCCGAGTGGCACGCGCGGGAGGGCGGGAGCGTCCCCGGGACCGACCGGGGGCCGCTGGGAGGGAGGGTGGGTGCGGGGGAGGGGGAGGCGGCGGCGGACGCCCCCCGTCGGGCCCCGCGGCGCCGCCCCCCCCCCCCCCCCCCGGGGCGCGGGGGCGGCGCCTCATAGAAACGCAGACCCCTCTCCCGCCCTCGCTCGGCTTCGCCTCCGCTCGGGCACCCTCTCCCGCAAGGGGAGAGGGAAAGTGAGGATGCCGCGCCGCCGCGAATCAAACTTTCTTTGGCAGCGCCACGATCATGT
>CAYJMF010000002.1:0-52949 GCA_964370855.1 uncultured Planctomycetota bacterium
CACCCTGATCGTGTCGATCGAGAGCTGGCGGGAATCCTGCGTCACGGGCGTCGTCCGGGGTCGGGCACGGGTACGTCGAGAACCATATCGCGAGGGCCCGCGGCGCCGTCTCAGTGCTCCGCGACCGCCAGGGAGCCCGGGTCGCCCGCCTTCGAGCGGGCGCTCTCGCCGCCGAGGGCGACCACAGCGCGTGCCGTCACGAGGTGGTAGAGGACGAGCAACTGGACGAGCGCGAGCGAGTCCGAGCGGTGCAGCTCGGTCCCGATCGTGAACTCCCCGAGCCGCTGCTCGCGCAGGTGGCTCGCGAAGTGCAGCCGTTCCCAGATCACCTCCTCGATCTGGTGGGCCCGAGCCGGTTCGATCGCGCCCGGCACGTGCAGCTCCCACTCGCTCTTCTGCTCGAGCAGGCGCAGCCCGTCCTCCCCGTCCGGGGAGACGACCTCGGAGAGATCCGGGTGGGGCAGCGTCTCGCGCAGGTGGAGCACGGCGTCGAGGTGCTCCTGGTCCTCCGTCTCGCCCGGCTGGAAGGAGACCACGATGTCGGCGTGACGGCGCTGCGGCCGGATGAACGCGGCCGAGTCGGGCTCGCGGCGGTCGAGCTCGCCGAGCACCTCGTCGGTCGTGTAGCCGCGCCGCGAGCAGTCCCGCTGAACCTTCCAGCGCCGGCGCAGCTCCTCGGGCGGGTCGAGGTAGACGCGCACGTCGAACATGCCCCGCAGCTGGGGCGTGTAGTAGCCGAGCAGGCCCTCGGCGACGACGAAGCGGGCCGGGGCGAGGTAGGCGGGCGGTCCGAACGTCCCGTCCGTGTGGCGGTAGACGGGCTTCAGAATCGCCTCGTTCGCCCGCAGGTGCCCCAGGTGCTGCTCGAGGATGTCGAGGTGGTTGCACTCCGGGTGCAGCGGCGTGATGTCCCGTTCGGCCCGCTGGCGGCGGTCATAGCGGTGGTAGTCGTCGGTGCACAGGTGCGTGACCTGGTCCTCGCCGAGCACGCGGACGAGGCCGCGGGTCACGGTCGTCTTCCCGGAGCCGGAGTCGCCGACGATCCCGAGCACGATCGGCCGCGGCATCAGGCCGCCTCCGCGCCGGGGCGGTGGACGACGAAGGATGCGACCTGCCCCTGCCGGCGAGCGTCGTAGCCGTTGACCCGGATGTACGAGCCCGGGTGCGCGCGCCGGCAGTCGTCGATCGCCGCCAGCACCCGCCCCGCGTCGTGCACCCCGAACAGCGGCAGCTCCCAGAGCGACCAGTAGTGGAGACGGGGCCCGGGGGCGGGGGCGTGCTCGATCGCCACGACGAGCCCGCGGTCGAGGATGCTCTCGATCTGGGCTGCGGACGCGCGCTCGTCGAGCGGGGGCAGGTACGAGAACGTCTCGAGCCTCATGCGACCACCGCGTCGAGGGTGTCGACGGTCGGGAAGTCGAACCGTACCTCCCGCCAGGTGTCGAGCGCGGACCCGAGCTCGGAAGAGCGACGCGCCGCTGCTCGCAGGATCTCGGGCCCCTCGGCGGCGAGGCTGCGCCCCTCGTTGCGGGCCTGAACGCACGCCTCGAGGGCGACGCGGTTCGCGTGGGCTCCCGCGCTCGAGCCGCGCGGGTGCCCGGCCGTGCCGCCGCCGAACTGGAGCACGACGTCGTCGCCGAACAGGTCGAGCAGCGCGGGGATGTGCCAGACGTGGATCCCGCCTGACGCCGCCGGCAGCATGGCGGGCAGGGATGCCCACTCCTGCTCGAAGAAGAGGCCCCGGCTGCGGTCCTCGCTCACGTGGTCGTCGCGCATGAGGTCGACGATGCCGAGCGTGGACTCGCGGTCGCCCTCGAGCTTGCCGACGATCGTGCCGGAGTGGAGATGGTCGCCGCCGGCCAGGCGCAGCCACTTGGCGAGCACGCGGTAGTGGATGCCGTGATCCTTCTGGCGGTCGAGCACGGCGTGGAGGGCGCGGTGGACGTGCAGGAGCATCCCGTGGCGGCGGCACCAGCGCGACAGGGTCTGGTGGGCGCTGAGCCCGCCGACGAGGAAGTCGTGCATCACGATCGGCGAGCCGAGCTCCCGCGCCGTCTCGGCGCGCTCGAGCATCTGCTCGCAGTCGGGGGCGGTCACGTTCAGGTAGTGGCCCTTGCGCTCGCCCGTCTCCTCCTCCGCCTGGCGCACGGCTTCGGTCACGTAGAGGAAGCGGTCGCGCCAGCGCATGAACGGCTGCGAGGTGATGTTCTCGTCGTCCTTCGTGAAGTCGCTGCCGCCGCGCAGGATCTCCAGGCAGGCGCGGCCGTAGTTCTTCGCGGACAGCCCGAGCTTCGGCTTCAGCGTCGCGCCGAGCAGCGGCCGCCCGTACTTCCCGAGCAGGTCGCGCTCCGCCTGGAGCCCGTTCGGCGGTCCCTGGAACGTCTTCACGTAGGCGACCGGTATTCGCAGGTCCTCGAGCCGCAGCGCCCGGATCGCCTTGAACCCGAACACGTTGCCGGCGATCGACGCCATCATGCTCGCGACCGAGCCCTCCTCGAACAGGTCGAGCGGGTACGCGACGAGGGCGATCTGCTGGTCGTCGCGTCCCGGGACCGGCTCGAGGTGATAGACGCG
This sequence comes from uncultured Planctomycetota bacterium, assembly GCA_964370855.1. Taxonomy (GTDB): domain Bacteria; phylum Planctomycetota; class JAJSAM01; order JAJSAM01; family JAKLKS01; genus JAKLKS01. The sequence goes on from CAYJMF010000002.1 coordinate 2,575, forward strand.
GGCCCGGTAGCGATCGAGCGTGGTCAGGTGGTCGGTCCAGACGCTCGTCCAGGTGCCGGTCGAGGACTCCGCCGCGACCGCCGCCGCCGCCTCCTCCGCGGGCACGCCGTCCTGCGGGGTGATCCGGAACGCGGCCAGGACGTCGGTGCTCCCCGGCTCGTAACCCGGATCCCAGTACTCGTCGCGATACGCCTTGACCCCGGCCTCGAACATCGTGCCCTGACCGTAGCGGGTGGTCTCGCGCCGGGGAAGCGGAATTCCCGTTCGATTCATAGGCCCTGCTCTATCGCTGCGCGCGCCTCCCGCGAGTGGAGGAAGGCGAGGAAGCGCTGGACGGCCGGCCTCGGCGGCACGTCGCGCGGCACGAGGGAGTACCAGGGGCGGTGGAGCGGCGTCCCGGGGGCGGGCACGCGGACGAGCGAGCCCTCGCGGAGCTCGCGCGCGACCGCGTAGGTCGAGATCAGGGTCAAGCCTAGCCCGAGCAGCGCGCCGCGTTTGACGGCGCCGTTCGAGCCGAGCGTCAGCACCGCGCGCGGGCTGATGCCCTGCTCGGCGAGGTAGCGCTCCGCGGCGGCGCGGGTCCCAGAGCCCTCCTCCCGCAGGAGCCAGGTCGCGCCGTGCAGGTCGCCGATCGGCTCGCGCCCGACGACCGCGAGCTCGTTGTCGAGCAGTCGCCGCCCGGCCACGCCGGGCGCGAGTGGGCGCCCTCCGACTCCGACGTCGGCCTCGAGCGCCGCCACCCGCGCGAGCACCCCGTCCCGGTTTCCGATCTCGAGCCGCACCTCCGCCCCCGGCTCGAGCCGCCGGTAGGCCTCGAGCACCGCCGGCAGCAGGTACTCGCCGGCCGTGTTGACGCACGCCACTCGCACCAGGGCGAGCTCGCCGCGGGCCGCCTCCTGCCCGGCGAGCCGGCCCTGCTCGAGCAGGCCGAGCACCCGGGCTGCGTACGGTGCGTAGGCCCGGCCGGCCGGCGTTAGGCGGATCCCTCGCCCCTGGCGTTCCAGCAGGTCGGCGCCGAGCTCGCGCTCGAGTGCGGCGACGGCGGCCGAGACGGACGGCTGGGTCACGTGCAGGCGCCGGGCGGCCGCCTGAACGCTGCCCGTGTCCGCGACGGCCAGGAACGCCTGGAGCTGGGTGACGGTGACCGCCACGGGGAAACGATAGACGAAACTCGAACCGTCGCACCGCTTCGATAGAGCGTTACGGTGGCCGGGTCAGGCGTCCTGGAAGGTCGCGATCAGGGCCTCGGCCACCACCCGCATCGGGCGGCCCGACACCTGGCTCGCGCGGCGCAGGCGGCCGAACGCCTCACGCTCGGTCAGGCTCTCGCGCTCCATGAGGAGCCCCTTCGCCCGCTCGACCAGCTTGCGGGTCGCGAGCGCCTCCGAGAGCGACTCCGCCTCCTCGCGCAGCGCCGTGAGCTCTTCGTGGCGGGCGCTCGCGGCATGGATCGCAGGCAGGAGGTCGGCCTCGCGGAACGGCTTCACGAGGTACCCGAACACGCCCGCCTCGACGGCTCGCGACACGAGCTCCTCCTGGCTGTAGGCGGTCAGCATCACGATCGGGATCGGTCGCTCCTCGAGGATCCGGCGCGCCGCCTCGATCCCGTCGAGCCGCGGCATCTTGACGTCCAGGATGGCGAGGTCGGGCGCAGTATCCCGTGCGAGCTCGACCGCCTCCTCGCCGTCGTGCGCCTCCGCGCAGACCTCGAAGCCGGCGCGCTCGAGCAGGTCTCTCAGGTCGAGGCGGATGATCGTCTCGTCCTCGGCGAGCAGGATCCTCAGCGGGGCCGGCGCGCTCACAGCGGGAACGCGACCTCCGCGCGCAGGCCGCCCTCGCCGCCTAGCGTCAGCGTCCCCTTCAGCTCGTCGCGGACGAGCGCCTGCACGATCGACAGGCCGGTTCCCGGCTTGGCCGCGCCGACGCCGGCGCCGTTGTCGGTGATCGCCAGCACCGCGCCGCCGTCCGTGCCCGTCAGCTCGATCACGACGTCGTCGCCGCCATGCTCGAGCGCGTTCTGGAGCAGCTCGGAGAACACGAGCGCGAGCGCGGTGGCCCGGTTGCCCGCGAGCGACACCGGCTCGAGCCTTGCCTCGACCCGCTTGCCGGCGCCGAGGCCCTGGACGATCATCCGCCGCAGCCGCTCGATCAGCTCGCCCAGCTCGACGTCGTCCTCCCGTTGCTCCGTCAGCACCTCGTGCACGGCGGCGATCGCGAGGATCCGGTTGACGGAGTCCTCGAGGGCGCGCCGCGGGTCGACGTCCGTGGAGCGCGCCTGGAGGCGCAACATCGACGCGACGGTCTGCAGGTTGTTCTTGACGCGGTGGTGGATCTCCTGGGCGAGCACCCCGCGCAGGACCGCGCGGCCGTGGACGAGGGCGACAGCGGCGTGGTGGGCGATCGACGTGAGGAGGGTCCGCTCCTCGTCGGTGAACGGCGTGTCCCGCTCGCAGACGAGCTCGCCGAGGTGGCGGCCCTTCCAGCGCAGCGGCAACCGCTCCACGTGAATCCCTGGCCGGCCCTCGGGCCACGCCGTCCGCCCGTCCTCGAGCACGACGGCGGCGCCCGTGGCGGCGACGGCGGACATCGTGGTCTTCACGATCGCCTCGAGCGACTCCTCGAGGTACAGCGACTCCGAGACCGCCTCCGAGATCCGCGCGAGCGCCTCGAGCTCGGCGACGCGGCGCTGCGCGTGGTCGTAGAGCTTCGCGTTCTCGATCGCCTGCGCGACCTGGCCGGCGATCGCCATCAGCAGGTCGATCTCCCCGTCGTCGTAGCCGCGGGGTGCGACCGTGCGCACGTTGAGCGCGCCCTCGAGCCGCTCCTTGGCGAGGATCGGAACCGCCAGGATCGACTCGTACTGCTCCTCGTGGAGGTTCGGGAAGCGCTTGAAGCGCGGGTCGAGGTGAGCGGCCCGCGGGATCATGATGGGCGCCCGCGCCGCGGCGGCGGCCCCGGTGATCCCCTCGCCCGGGCGCATCTTGGGCACGCGCGTCAGCTCGTCGACCCGGGAGCCGACCGAGGCCTTCAGCACCAGCTCGTCCGCCATCTCGTCGTAGAGGTAGACGAAGCAGGCGTCGGCCTCGAGCGCCTTCGCGACCTTGGCCGCGATCAACTCGAAGAGCTCGTCGAGGTCGAGGGTCGAGTTGACGGCCTCGATGGTCTCCGTGACGAGCCCGAGGTGCCGTTCGGAGCGATTCACGCCTCTGCGATCATAGGGGCCGTGTCCCCGTTCCAGATCGCCCTCGTGCTGCACGTGTTCGGGGCGATCGTGATGCTCGGCGGGATCCTCACGGCCGGGCTCGCGTTCTACGCGGCCCGAGCGCGCGAGCGCCCGAGCGAGATCGCGGCGATCCTGTCCCTGTCGCGCTGGGGCGTTCTCACGGGCGCGGTCGGGTTCCTGATCGTGACCGGCTTCGGTCTCTGGCTCGTCAACCTCGGCGGGTTCGGGTACGGGGCGGACTGGCTCGTCGCGACGTACGTGCTGTTCGGGGTCTCGAACCTGCTCGGCGCGGCGACCGGACGCGCTCCGAAGCGCGCGCGCCTGCTCGCCGAGCGGCTCGCCGCGGAGGGCGACCGGGCGACCGACGAGCTGCGACGGCTCCTTCACGACCGGCCCTCCGAGGTGCTGAACCACGTCTCGACCGCGCTCATGCTGGCGGTGCTCGTGCTCATGGTCTGGCGGCCCGGGTCGTGAGCTAGGCTCCAGGGCGTGAGCATCTCCCCGCTCGACCCGAACGTCCTGCGCAGCGTCGCCGGCTACCTCGTCGCCGACGTGCGCGGGCGCGTGATCGGCCGCGTCGAGGCGGCGAGCGCCAGCCGCCTGACCGTGCGCGGAGGGCTGCCGCTGCGCCGCCGCAGGGTCGTGCTCGCGACCGAGATCGACGACGTCGACCAGACGAGCGGCGTCATCGCCCTGCGCGTCGAGCGGGACGCCCTGCGCACCCCGTAGGGGCGGGCCGTGGCCCGCCCCTACGGAATGGCGCGCCCCTACAGGACGGACAGGTAGCGCTCGAGCTCCCAGGGCGTGACCTGCAGGCGGTACTCGTCCCACTCCTTCTCCTTGATCTGCACGTAGCGCTGGAAGATGTGCGGGCCGAGGATCCGCTCGCAGAGCTCCGACTGGGCGAGCTCGTCGATCGCCTCGCCGAGCGACTCGGGGAGGCTGATGATGCCCCGCTCGCGCCGCTCCTCGTGGGTCAGCTCGAACAGGTTCTCCTCCATCGGCGGCGGCAGCTCGTAGCCCTTCTCGATTCCCTCCAGGCCCGCCTGGAGAAGCGCCGCGAAAGTCAGGTACGGGTTGCAGGCGGGGTCGGGGCAGCGGATCTCGGCGCGGGTGGCCTGCTCCTTGCCCGGGTGGTAGAGGGGAATCCGGATCAGCGCGGAGCGGTTGCGCTGCGACCAGGCGACGTAGACGGGCGCCTCATAGCCGGGGACGAGGCGCTTGTAGGAGTTGACCCACTGGGCGAAGATCGCGCAGATCTCGCGCGCGTGGTGGAGTTGCCCCGCGATGAAGGCCTTGGCCGTGGGGGACAGGTGCCACTCGTCGCTCGGGTCATAGAACGCGTTCTTGCCGTTCGTGAACAGGGACTGGTGGGTGTGCATCCCGGAGCCGTTCTGGCCGAACAGGGGCTTCGGCATGAACGTTGCGTAGATCCCGTACTTCGTCGCGATCTCCTTGACGATCAGCCGGTAGGTGACCGTGTGGTCGGCCATGCCGAGCGCCTCGGAGTAGCGCATGTCGATCTCGTGCTGGGACGGCGCCACCTCGTGGTGGGCGTACTCGACCGGGATGCCCATCGACTCGAGCGCCTTGATCGTCTCCTTGCGCCACTCGGAGGCCACGTCGAGCGTCGCGAGGTCGAAGTAGCCGCCGTGGTCGAGCACGCGCGTGCCGCTGTCGTCCGCGAAGTAGAAGTACTCGAGCTCGGGCCCGACGTTGAAGGTCTCGAAGCCCATGGCGCGCATCCGCTCGAGCGCTCGGCGCAGCACGTGGCGCGGGTCGCCCTCGTACGGCTTGCCGTCGGGAGTGACGACATCGCAGATCATGCGGCCGACCTTGTACTCGCCGGTGCGCCAGGGGAGCACCTGGAACGTCACGGGGTCGGGGATCGCGATCATGTCCGACTCCTCGATCGGGTTGAAGCCCGTGATCGACGAGCCGTCGAAGCCCATCCCGTCGTCGAGCGCCGCCTCGATCTCCTGGACCGTGACGGCGAAGCTCTTCAGCTGGCCCAGGATGTCGGTGAACCAGAGGAGGACGAAGTCCACCCCTTCCCCCGCGATGCGCTCGAGAACGCGCTTGCGATCCGCCGGATCGCTCGTTGCCCTTCCCATCGACACCTCCTGAAATGAAAAAAGCCCCAGGCGCAATCGGCTTGCGCCTGAGGCATCGTCGCCTCGAACGGGAGGCAGTATAGACGATCGGGGGGCCGGCGCGCCCCCCGATCGTCTCCGCCGTGCCTACGAGATCGCGAAGGTCACGGTCAGGTTCGCCTGGATCTCCTGGAGGCCCGGCTCGATCGGGACGCCGCCGCCCGCCGAGTCCTGCGCCGCTTCCGCGTAGACGGGGACGGAGCCGCCGCCCTCGACGATGTTCAGCACCGCGCCGAGCGAGACGCCGGCGGCCGCCGCGATCGCCTTCGCCTTGGCGCGCGCGTCCTCGAGCGCCACCTTCAGGGCGTCCCGGTAGAGGCCGCTCTGATCGTCGATCGACAGCATCGGCCCGTACACCTGGTTCGCTCCGGCAGCGGCCGCCGCGTCCACGACGGGGCCGACGTTCGCCAGATCCGCGATCTTCGCGGTGATCGTGTTGACCGCCGAGTAGCCGACGATCGCCTGGCCGTCGTCGGAGTAGCGCGGGTACACCGAGACCTGCTGCGTCTGGATGTCCGCGGACGGGACACCGGCGGCCTTGACCGCGTCGATCACCTTCTGCACCGCAGCGTTGTTCGCGTCGAGCGCCGCGCCGGCGGTCTCGCCCTGGGACTCGACGCCGAACGAGAACTCAGCCCGGTCGGGCGCCGCCTCGACCGAGCCCATCCCGGTCACCGTGATCCCGGTCGGCGCCGTGCCTGCCGCGGCCTGGCCGTTCGCCTCGTCCGGGCGGCCAACGCCCGCGAACGCCGCGATGCCGACGCCGAGCGCTGCCAGCGCTGCAACGGCGGCGACCTTCCTGCCGATGTGGTTCATTCCAGCCTCCTCCGCTGTTCGTCGTTCATGACCCTTGGACGGGCCGGCGGGCGGAATTGTTCCCGGCGTCAGCCGGTCGTGGCGTACGCCGGCGCGGCCGTCGCTCCCAGGTACTGCTGCCAGCGCTCGGGGATGTGGGACGCGGCGAGCGTGACGAATAGGGCCGGCGCGGGCGGGCGCGGCTTCACCTGCGGGTGCATCTGGGCCTCCTCTGGTAGCCGGTCGCCCTTGCGCAGGTTGCACGGGGCGCAGGAGGCGACCACGTTCTCCCACACGGAGTCGCCGCCGCGGCTGCGAGGCACGACGTGGTCGAGCGTGAGCCGGCCGGTCGTCCCGCAGTACTGGCAGCGCCAGCCGTCGCGCGCGAACAGGGCCCGCCTCGAGATGCGCCTCTGGATCACCCGCGGCACCCGGACGTACGCGACGAGCCTGATCACGTGGGGCCAGGTGTAGGCACGGGCGGCCGAGCGCAGCGGGCGGTCGACCTGCTCGAGCACCTCCGCCTTCCCCTTGATCACGAGCACGTGCGCGCGTCGCACGGAGCAGACGTTCAGGGGCTCGTAGCTCGAGTTGAGAACGAGAACCTGCTGCACACCGAGAATTCTACGGATCGCCCCCGCGCTCCCGGGGCCGCGGATCCCCTCAGGACGACATGGCGCGCTCGACCGCGGCCTGCTCTTCGGGCGAGAGCGGCGCTGGAGCCCGGCCGCGCTCGAGCTCCTTGACGTAGATGCGCGCGTAGTCGCGGCCCTGGATCGCCGTGATCACGATTCCTGAGCGGGATGCGTCGAGGAACGCGAGCGACGCGGACTGCTGGCCGCCCACGTCCTCGTAGGCGTCGTAGCGCACGATCGCGGTCCTCGACAGCGTCCCGTCCACCCGCTTGTCGACCCGCACGAGCGCGGCAGCCAGCTCGTCCACGGCTCCGTGGAGCTCGTCGATGCGGGTTTGCAGCGAGACGGCGAAGTTCACGAGGTCCTCGCGGCCGGAGCCGAGCACGACCGACTGGGCCCGCCGCACCCCGCGCAGCGTCCGCCAGTAGAGGAACGCGAGGCCGAGCGCGAGAGTCGCGACCGCTGCTGCCGCGATGGCAATCCACGCGGCGGTCGTGCCCGAGACGTTCACGAGCGCCCGCGGCTACTCGAGGGAGAAGATGACCGGGTACTCGGCCGTGTTGTTCCCCGTGTTCTGCTCGCCCTCCACGGGCTTCACGGCCACCTTCAGGGTGTAGGGGCGGCTGAAGTCGATGTTCGAGAAGTCCCGGAACGTGACCGATTTCGTCTCGCCGGCGTTGACCAGATCGATCGTGGCCTGACGCTTGATCGGCTCGGGGGACGTGATCGTCAGCGTCACTTTCACCTTGGTCTCCTGGAAGTCGCCGGAGTTCTTCACCTGCACCTCGAACGCGAGCTGGTCGGAGGCGATGATCGTCGTCTCCTGATCCGGCGAGAGCGCCTGGCCGTCCGGCTGGACGAGCACGCCCTCGATCTGGTTGCCGTGGAGCCCGTCGTCGGTGCCGCCGCCGCCGCCCTGCGTGCGCTTGACGAGCTCGGCGAGGGAGTTCTGGCTCAGGAGCTCCGGGCTCGCCAGGAACGTCGACGCGGGAACCGCGACCCCCGAGATCTCCTCCTGCTTCATCACCTGCTCGGAACGGGCCTTGAACAGGTCGTCGTACACGACACTTCCCGCGACGATGCGGAAGGCCTGCTCGGCGAGCGTCGTGCCCGCGGTCTCCGGATCCGTCGCGGGCTGGAGCTGGGCGAACGCGCGCTCGAGCCCCGCGAGCCCGCTCTGGCGGAGCTGCATCGCCTCGACGAGGCTCTCCTGCTCGCTGACGAGCGGCCCGGGCGGCGTCAGCTCGTCGGCTCGAGCCACGACCTGCGCCTGCTGCTTCGCGAGGCCCGCGAGGCCGGTCTCGAGGTCGCCGAGCGTCACGCCCGGCGTCGTCAGGAGCTCCCCGAGCTGCGTCCCGACCGAGTCGGACTCGCGCACGACCGCCGCGACGGCCTGCAGGTAGTCCTCGTAGGAGCCCTTCTTCTGGCCGCCGCGGCAGCTGTTGACCCAGAACACGAGCACGACCGCGAGCACGATCGCGCCTCCGATCAGGAGTGCGAGGCGGACGAGCGGCGTCGACGCTCCTGGTGACCGCGGCCGGATCGGGGGCGTGCCGCCGCCGCCCCCGCCCTCGCGGGGCCTGGGCACGGGCTCGACCGGCGAGCGCTCGATCGTCGGAGGCTCGTCGAAGAAGTCGAACTCGATGTCGGAATCGGCGTCGGTTCTGTCCCGATCGGCCACAGCGGAAGCGGTCGTGGGGGAACGATGATCGGCCGGGCGGCCGCCCTAGAGGTTCGCCGAGCATAGCAGCAAACCCTGCAAACGATCGCGCTCGTGTTTCGCGTGCAGGAGTCCGCTACCCGGCCGCCAAGGTCATGGGCGGCTCATGGGACAGCCGGCGGCTCTCGCGTACTCGGACGGCCTCATCCTCGGCCGCTACCGGGCGCTGCGCCCGCTCGGCAGCGGCGGCCACGGATCCGTGTGGCTCGCTCGCGACGAGCGCAGCGGCCGCGACGTGGCGCTCAAGGTCGTGCCGCGCGAGGGCAAGGCGGGAACCCGCGCGGAGCGCGAGGCGCTCGCGGTGGCGCGGCTGCGGAGCCGCTACTGCGCCCGGGTGTACGCGGTGGAGCGGGACGACCGGCACGTGTATGTCGCCTACGAGTACCTCCCGGGGAAGACCCTGCGCGAGGCGATCAGGGCGGGCGACCTGAACGACGCAGCGGCGCTGGAGGCGGCCGCCCAGCTCCTCGACGCGCTCGCCCACGCCCACCACCGCGGGATCGTCCACCGGGACGTCAAGCCGGCCAACATCCTGCTCGTCGAGGGCCCCGACATCTCGCTGCGGCTGCTCGACTTCGGGCTAGCCCAGCTCGGCGACGGGGACGCGCTCACGGCAACCGGTGACGTGCCCGGCACGCTCGCGTACATCGCGCCGGAGCGCCTGTCCGGCGAGCAGGCGACCGGGGCCGCCGACGTCTGGGCGGCCGGCGTGATCCTGTGGGAGATGCTGGCCGGCTACCACCCGTTCTGGTCGGGCTCGCCGGTCGAGACAGCCCGGCTGATCGCCGCGGGCCCGCCCCCGCTGGCGAAGCTGCGCCCGGACCTGCCGCGCCGGCTGGCAGCCGCGGTCGACCGCGCGGTCGCCGTCGATCCGCGCCGTCGACCGGGCCCGAAGCGCCTCGCGGCCGAGCTCAGGGCGGGTCTCGACGAGCGCATCGAGCGCCGGCGGCGCAGCCACGCCGTGTCCCGTCGTGCCCTGGTCGGGCGGGCGCCCCACGCCGGGCTGGCCGCCGCCTTCACCGCGGGCGTGACGACGCTGTTTCCGTTCTACCCGGCCGGCTCGGTGCTGCCGCTCGCGGCTGCCGCGGCGGCGGCGTGTCTCGCAGCGCCGCGTGCGGGCTTCGCGCTCGCCCTCGCGCTCGCCCTCCTGCCGCTCGGCGACGTCTCGTTCGGCCTCGCCGCGGTCTACGCCGTCGCAGCGCTCGGCTGGCTGGCTCTCTTCTGGAACGACGCGCGGCGCGGCCTCCTGTTCGCGGCCGGGCCGCTGCTCGCCCTCGCCGGCCTGCTCCCGCTCGTGGCGCTCGTCGGGGCCTGGGCTGCGGGAGCCTCCCGGCGCGCTGCGCAGGCGGGAGCGGCCGTGCTGGTCGCGGCCCTCGTCGCCGGCCTCCGCGGGGCTCCGCTTCCGTTCACGGGCGAGCAGCCGCCGCTCGGCCTCGGGATCGCCGGCTCGGACAGCCCGGTGGCCGTTGCGGGGACCCTGTGGCGTGCGCTCGCCGCGCACCCTGCCATCGGCGTCGAGGCGGCGCTGCTGGCTGCCACGGCCGTCGCCCTGCCGCTGCTGAGGGGCAGCGGGCTCACCGGTGTCACCGCGCTCGCGTGCGCGCTTCCGGTGGGGATGCTGCTCGGCCCGCCCGTGCTCGGTGGAGGCGGCGTGGCGGCCCCGGTGCTGCTCGGCGGTGTCGCCGCGCTGATCGCGGCTGTCGCGGCGCCCGCGCTGCTCGCGCGGCTGCGGTGCCGGGCCGGGCAGGCCCCGCGCCTACAATGACCCGCCTGGGCCTCTTTCGCGGCATCGAGAATCGGATCGAGTCCCTCTTCGAGGGCGTCTTCGGCCGTGCGTTTCGCTCGCACGTTCAGCCGGTCGAGCTGGCCAGGAAGCTCGCGAAGGAGATGGACGACCACAAGACGGTGTCCGTCTCGCGCGTCTACGTCCCCAACGAGTACGTTCTCTACCTCTCCCAGCGGGATCGGGCCCAGTTCGTGGGCTACGAACGCTCGCTGCTCGACGAGCTGGCGGGCTATCTCGCGGAGCACGCCCGCCGCGAGGGCTACTCGCTCGTGTCGCCCCCGCGCGTTCTCCTCGAGGAGGACGCGGACCTCGCGGTCGGGGAGTTCGGCATCGCGACCCGGCTCGTGCAGGCTCCGCCCCAGCCCGTGGCCGCCCCGCCGCCGCCGGCCGCCTGGCCGCCCACCCCGCCCCCGCCGACGATGCCCGTGCGCGCCCCCGCTGTTTCGCCCGTCGTGCCTTCACCCGTCTCGCCGCCGCCGGCACCGGTGACCGATGACGGTGGCCAGACACGGGTCTACGAGCCGGAGGCGCCGCCGCCCGCCCCCGCGTTGCCGCCTGCGGCGGCCGAGCAGGTGTTCCTCGTCGGCGGCGGGGTGCGGTACGAGATCCGCGGCGCCATCGCCGTGATCGGGCGCTCGAAGGAGTGCGATCTCGCCGTCGAAGACCCGAGCGTCTCGCGGCGGCATGCCGAGGTGCGCGCCGGTCCGGACGGGTACTGGATCGTGGACCTCGGCTCGACGAACGGGACGGAGGTGAACGGGAAGCGCGTCGACCGCGTCCGGCTCGAGCCCGGCGACGTCGTCACGCTCGGCCAGACGGTGCTCCGGTTCGAGCATGCTCCCGGCGGGTGATGGTCGAGCAGGTCCTGCTCCTCCTCCAGGCGCTCTTCCTCGTCCTCCTCTACCTGTTCGTCTGGCGCGTCGTCAGGACCGCGAGCCGCGACCTGCGCCTGCCGCAGGAGAGCTTCTTCCTGGCGCCGCCGCAGGCCCACGGCGGGGGGGCACCCGAGCCGAGCCTGCGGCTCGTCGTCGAGTCGAGCCCGTCGATCCAGCCGGGGACGACGTTCCAGATCGGAACCGCGCCGCTCACCGTCGGGAGGTCCACGGAGTGCTCGGTCGCTCTCGCCGCCGACGACTACGCTTCCGCCCGACACGCGCGGATCGAGCCGCTCCGGGACGGGGTCTGGATCGCCGACCTCGAGTCCACGAACGGCACGTACGTCAACGGCGAGCAGGTGAACGGCCGGCTGCGGCTCTTTGAAGGGGACGTGGTGCGCATCGGGGAGACCGATCTGAGGGTGGCGCGGTGAAGGTCGGCGACAGCGCCGGTCTGAGCGACCCGGGTCGCGTGCGCCGGCGCAACGAGGACGCGTTCGTGGTCGCGCCGCCCCTGTTCGTCGTCGCCGACGGGATGGGAGGCGCGCAGGCCGGGGAGATCGCGTCCCGACTCGCGGTCACCGCGTTTCGCGAGTACCACGCCGCCGACGGGCTCGAGCCCGAGGCGCGGCTGCGCGCCGTGGTGCAGGAGGCCAACCGTCGTATCCACGCCCGCGCGTCCAGCGATCCGCGGGCGTCGGGGATGGGCACGACCGTGACGGCCGTGCTCGTCGCGGGGGGCCGCGCCGCGATCGCCCACGTCGGTGACTCACGGGCCTACCGCCTGCGGGACGGTGCGCTCGAGCAGCTCACGCAGGATCATTCGCTCGTAGCCGACCTCGTCCGCTCCGGGCGCCTCACGCGGGAGGAGGCGGAGATCCACCCGCAGCGCTCGGTGATCACGCGGGCGCTCGGCACCGACGCTGCGGTGAAGGTCGACAGCTTCTCGGCGGACCTCCGTCCGGGAGACGTCTTCCTGCTCTGCTCGGACGGGCTGACGACGATGGTGGGCGACGAGACGGTCGGCCGAACGATCGCCGCCGCCTCCGACGTCGCCGCCGCGGCGAGGTCGCTCGTTCAGGCGGCGAACGAGGCGGGGGGCGAGGACAACGTCACCGCCGTCCTGTTCGCGGTCGAGGAGGGGGACGCCGACGACGAGGACACGCTCTCGGGGCTGCGCCTGCCCCCGGAGGCGACGGCGGCGCCGCCCGCGGCGGCCGTCCCGACCGTGCGCGGGCACGAGGGATCCGGCCGTCGTGTCAGCAAGGCGTTCCTGCTCGTAGCGCTCGTGCTCCTCCTGTTCGCGGGCCTCGCCGCGCTGGCTCTTTGGGGGCTCTCGCGCGCGCACTTCGTCGGCGCGGCCGAGGGTGGGCGCGTCGCCGTCTACCAGGGCGTGCCCTGGCACGTCGCCGGCGTCGACCTGTTCCGGGAGGTGTACGTGAGCCGGCTGCTCGCGGTCCAGCTCTCGCCCGAGGAGCGCGCCGGCCTGTTCGACCACGACCTGAAGAGCGAGGCTGCCGCGCTCGCGCGCATCCGCGCGTACGAGCTGGAGGCGAGCCCCGAGGGGCCATGAGCCTGCGCAATCGCGAGCTCGTGACGCTGCTCGCGGCGGGAGCCCTCACCGGGATCGGGTTCGCGAGCGTCTACATCGCGCGCCAGTCGGAGATCTCGACCGCGTCGCTGTCGTACGCGGGCCTGTTTCTCGGCCTGTACCTCGCCGCGCACGTCGTGGCGCGGATCTTCCTGCCGTACGCCGACCCCTACCTGCTGCCGCTGGCCGCGCTCCTGACCGGCCTCGGCCTGACCATGATCTACCGGATCGATCCCGACCTGGCCCTGCGCCAGGGGCTCTGGGTCGTCGTCGGGCTCGCCCTCTACGCGGCGCTGGCCGTGGCGGTGCGCGACTACCGGGTGCTCGACGGCTTCAAGTACACCCTCGGGGTGGCGGCGGTCGTGCTGCTCGTTCTGCCCGCGATCCCGGGCGTCGGGGCCACCATCAACGGCGCGACGCTCTGGGTACGGCTCGGCCCGATCGCGTTCCAGCCCGGCGAGCTCGCGAAGGTGCTGCTGGTCGTGTTCCTCGCCGGCTACCTGCGGGACAAGCGGGAGGTCCTGTCCCGCGGGGTCGGCCGGGTCGGGATCCCCTCGCCGAAGCATGCGGGGCCGCTGCTCGCGATCTGGGGGGGCGCGATGCTCGTGCTGTTCCAGACGAACGATCTCGGCGGCGGGCTCCTCTACTTCTCCGTCTTCCTCGCGATGCTCTACGTCGCCACCGGCCGCTGGCCGTACGTCGCCGTCGGGCTCGGCCTCTTCTCGGCCGGCGCCTACGGCCTGTACCACGTCATCCCGCGCGTGGAGGAACGGGTGTCGATCTGGCTCGACCCGTGGAGCGACCCGCAGGGGAGCGGCTACCAGCTCGTCCAGTCGATCTATTCGCTCGCTGCGGGGGGGCTGTTCGGGACTGGCCTGGGCCAGGGGGTGCTGCTCTCGCCGGGCGGTGACCCGTACATCCCGTACCTCGAGACCGACTTCATCTACTCGGCGCTCGCGCAGGAGCTCGGGCTGGCCGGCGGCGCGGCAATCGTGCTGCTCTACGTGGTGCTCGCGTACCGGGGGCTGCGGATCGCGATGCTCGCCGACGACGGCTTCTCGAAGCTCCTCGCCACCGGGCTCACGGTCGCCGTCGGTATCCAGGCGTTCATCATCCTCGGCGGCGTCACCGGCCTGATCCCGCTGACCGGGATCACGCTGCCGTTCGTCTCCTACGGCGGCTCGAGCATCGTCGCGAACTTCCTCGTGCTCTGGGCCCTGCTCGCCGTGTCGAATCGCGTCAACGCGAGGCTGGCCGGCCGATGAACGCCCAGATTCGCAGGCTGTTCCAGCTGCTCGCGCTCCTGTTCGTCGCGCTCGTCGCGATGTCGACGTACTGGCTGTGGAGGGCGCCGGACCTCGAGGCGCGTCGCGGCAACCCGAACCTCGTCGTCCGCCAGCTCACGATCGAGCGCGGCTTGATCTACGCCTCCGACGGGACGACGGTGCTGGCCCGGAACCGCAAGAGCGAGGTGCAGGGCAAGACCTGGTACCTGCGCGTGTACCCGGAGGGGGGCCTCGCCGCGCACACGGTCGGCTACTCGACGGTCGTCCGGTCGCGCGCGGGAATCGAGAAGTCGCTGAACGACTACCTGACCGGCTCGAACTCCGACCTCGGCACGATCGTCGAAGGGGCGCTCGACCGGGTGCGCGGCCTCACCCGGCAGGGCAACTCGCTCGTGCTGACGATCGACGCGGCCGCCCAGGCGCGTGCGAACGAGCTGCTCGAGCCCTACTGCGGCGCGGTGGTAGCGCTCGAGCCCGCCACGGGGCGCGTGCTCGTCCTCGCCTCCTCCCCGGGGTACGACCCGAACCTCGTCGAGGACGACTTCGAGCAGATCCTGTCCACCCGGGGACCGTGCGCGGATCCCGCGCCGCTCCTCAACCGCGGCACGGCGGGGCTCTTCATCCCCGGCTCGACGTTCAAGCTCGTCACGGCCGCGGCAGCGCTCGAGTCCGGCCGCTACGAGCCGGAAAGCGAGTTCGTCGACCGGGGCTTCTGCACCGTCTACGGCAAGAAGGTCTACAACTTCGCCGACCAGAGCGGCCCGGAGGTGTTCGGCCGGGTCACGTTCGCCGAGGCGCTCGCGCACTCGGTCAACGCCGTCTTCTGCGACGTCGGCAAGGAGCTCGGCGCCCTGACCGTGCTCGACTACGCGAAGCGGTTCGGCTTCTACGACCTGCCTCCGCTCGAGACGCCCGCGGACGAGCGCAGCGCGAGCGGCCTCTACCGGGGCGGCGACCTCTACCTGCCCAGCGACCCGAATGCGGTCGACCCGGGCCGGCTCGCGTTCGGACAGGAACGGCTGCTCGCGACCCCGCTCCAGATGGCGATGGTCGCCTCTGCGATCGGCAACGGCGGCGTCGTGATGCGGCCGACCGTCGTCGACCGGATCCTGAAGCCGGACGGGAGCGTGCTCACGGCAATCGGGCCCGAGATCGAGCGTACGGCGATCGAGCCACTCACGGCCGCCCAGCTGACCGCGATGATGACGCTGGCGGTGGAGTCGGGAACGGGCACCGCCGCCGGGATCCCGGGCGTGCAGGTCGCGGGGAAGACCGGCACGGCCGAAACCGGACGGGAGGGAGAGAACGACGTGTGGTTCGTCGGCTTCGCACCGGCCGACGCGCCGAGGGTCGCGATCGCGGTCGCCCTCTCCGGTCAGACGGGGACGGGCGGGGCCGTCGCAGCGCCGATCGCGAGGGCGATCATGGAGACGCTGCTGGCGGGAAACACGTAGCCTAGAGGGCCGATGGCCAGGTCGGACATGCTCATCGACACGGTCTTCGACAGCCGCTACCGGATCCTCGAGAGGCTCGGGGCCGGCGGCATGGCGAACGTCTACCTGGCCGAGGACATCGAGCTGGGCCGCCGCGTGGCGATCAAGATCCTCAACGACCGCTACGCGCACGACGAGGCGTTCGTGGAGCGCTTCCGCCGCGAGGCCACGGCGGCGGCCGGCCTCTCCCACCCCAACATCGTGTCGATCTACGACCGGGGTGAGGCGGAGGGCACGTACTACATCGCGATGGAGCTGATCGAGGGGCGGAACCTGAAGGAGCTGATCCGCGCGAGCGGCCGGCTGCGCCCGGCGCAGGCGATCGCCCACACCCGCCAGATCCTGGCCGCGCTTCGATTCGCGCACAGAAACGGGATCGTCCATCGCGACATCAAGCCGCACAACATCCTGATCGGGCACGAGGAGCGCCTGAAGGTGGCGGACTTCGGGATCGCCCGCGCGGGCGCGTCGCAGATGACGGAGGCCGGCTCGATCATGGGGACGGCGCAGTATCTCTCGCCCGAGCAGGCGCGCGGCGGCCACGTGACCGCCACCGCGGACATCTACTCGGTCGGGGTGGTGCTGTACGAGATGCTGACGGGCGACGTCCCGTTCACCGGCGACACGCCGGTCGAGATCGCGATGAAGCACCTGAACGCGCAGCCGAAGGCGCCGTCCGCGGTCGCGCCCGGGATTCCCGCCGACCTCGACCGCATCGTGCTGAGAGCGCTCGCGAAGGATCCCGCGCAGCGGTACGCGACCGCGGAGGAGATGGACTCGGACCTCGCGCGCGTCGAGGCGGGGCTGCCGGTAGCCCGCGAGACGGCGGAGTCCGTGACCCAGATCCTCGCCCGCGGACCCGCGGCCGCGCCAACGGAGCAGCTGCGCCCGGTGGAGACGACCCCGCCGCAGCCGCCGAGGCGGCCGCCGCCTCCCTACGATCCCTACGGCAGCGGCCGGCCGCCGCGGCGGAAGCGCTCGATCCTGCCCTGGCTGATCGTCGCGCTCCTGCTCGCCGCCGCGAGCGTCGCCGGCTGGTACGTCTACCGCGAGGTCTCCGACCGGCTCCAGGAGTCGAAACCCGTCCCCGTCCCCAACCTGGTCGGCATCAAGCGCGAGCTCGCGGTGCAGCTGATCGAGGACGAAGGGCTGCGGGCGAAGGTCGAGCGGCGCGCCGACGAGAAGGTCAAGGCCGGGTTCGTCGCGGAGCAGAGCCCCGGCGCCGGCACGAGGATCTCGAAGGGCGAGACCGTGACGATCGTGGTCTCGACCGGGGTGCCGCTCGTCGAGGTGCCGAAGGTCGCGGGGGCCACGCTCGAGCAGGCAACCGCGATCCTCGCCGATGCGGACCTCAAGTGGGACGTGAAGTACGCGTTCTCGGACCGCTTCGAGGACGGCACGGTGATGTCCCAGGATCCGAAGCCCGGCGAGCAGGCGCCGAAGGGATCGGTCGTGACCCTGCGGGTCTCGAAGGGCGTGCAGTCGCTGGCGGTGCCGTACGTGATCGGCATGTACCAGGACGAGGCGACGGCGACGCTCGACGATGCCGGGTTCGCCGTCGATCCGGTGATCGTGGCGTCGACCGACCCGGCCGGCCTCGTCGTCGACCAGAGCCCGTCGAGTGGCGAGGCGCCGAAGGGCTCGGCGGTCACGATCTCGATCTCGGAGGGGCCGCCGCCCGAGCCGGAGCCCGAGCTCGGCTTCGTCCCGAGCGTGCTCGGGCTGGACGAGGCCACCGCGATCCAGATGCTCACGGACGCCGGCTTCGTGCCGGACGTGGTCGACCAGCCGACGCTCGACCAGGATCAGGACAACCTGGTGCTCGAGCAGAACCCGGCGGGCGACACCGAGCTCGAGCTGGGCTCGACGGTCACGATCGTCATCGCCCGTGCCCCCTTCTAGCGTGCGCGGGTTGCGGGTGGCCGTCCTCTCGGGCGGCCGCTCGAGCGAGCACGACATCTCCGTCGCCTCCGCCAGGGCGGTCGTGGCCGGCCTGCGCGAGGCGGGGTTCGAGCCGGTGCCGATCGAGATCTCGCGCGACGGCCGGTGGCAGCTCGCCGCGGGGAGCCCGGCGGCGCCACCCCCGGAGGGGGCCGGGCCCTCGGCGGTCCCGGTGCCCGCCCCGGCGGCACGGCCCGCGCTGCTCTCGGCGGTCGACGTCGTCTTCCCGGTCCTGCACGGGCCGTTCGGCGAGGACGGCACCGTCCAGGGGCTGCTCGAGCTCGCCGACGTGCCGTACGTGGGCCCGGGCGTGGCCGCCTCCGCGGTGGCGATGGACAAGGACCTGTTCAAGGCCGTGATGCGCGCAAACGACGTTCCCGTCGCCTCCAGCGTCACGCTTCGCACGCATGCCCCCGCGCTCGCGGGAAGCCCGTTCGGCTACCCGGTCGTCGTGAAGCCAGCGCGGCTGGGCTCGAGCGTCGGGATCTCGATCGTCCGTGCGGAGTCGGAGCTTCGGCCCGCGCTCGAGCTCGCGTTCCGCCACGACGACAAGGTGCTCGTGGAGGAGTACGTGCGCGGCCTCGAGATCGAGTGCGGGGTGCTCGGGAACGAGGCGCCGGTCGCCTCGGCGGTCGGGGAGATCGTGCCGAGGCTGGCGGACTGGTACGACTTCGCCTCCAAGTACGAGGAGGGCGGCATGGAGCTGGTCGTCCCGGCGCGCATCCCCGACGGGCGGGTGGAGCGCGCGCGCGACCTGGCCGTGCGCGCGTTCCGCGCCTGTGACGGAGAGGGCATGGCCCGGGTGGATATGTTCCTGCGCGAGGACGGCGAGGTGCTCGTCAACGAGCTGAACACGATCCCGGGCTTCACGGCGACGTCGGTCTACGCGCGCCTGTTCGAGGCCTCGGGCGTTCCCTACGTGGAGCTGCTGGGCCGGCTCGTCGAGCTCGCCGTCGAGCGCCACGAGCGGCGCCGGCGGCTGCGGTATTAAGGGGTTCCGAGCGCGTCCCCGAGGCTCTCCTCCCAGACGTCGAGCGCCTCCTGGAGCTCGCCGTCGGGTATCGAGAGCGGGACGAGCACGCGGATGCAGTTCCCGTAGACGCCCGCCTTGAGCAGGAGCAGGCCGCGGGCCGTGGCCGCCTCCGTGACGGCTGTCGCGAGCGCGGGCGCCGGCTCCTTCGTCTCCCGGTCGCGGACGAGCTCGAGCGCCAGCATCGGGCCGAGGCCGCGCACGTCCCCGATCGCCTCGTGGCGTCCGCGCCAGGTCTCCATCCGCGCGCGGATCTCGTCGCCGACGGCCTGCCCGCGCTCGAGCAGCCCGTCCTCCTCGAACGTGTCGAGGACGCCGAGTGCCGCGGCGCAGGCGACCGGGTTGCCGACGAACGTCCCGCCGATGCCCCCGTCGACGGGGGCGTTCATCAGCTCGGCTCGCCCCGCGACGCCGGAGAGCGGCAGGCCGCCCGCGATCGACTTGGCCATCGTGATCAGGTCCGGCTCGACGCCGAAGTGCTCCATCGCGAACAGCTTCCCGGTGCGGCCGAAGCCGGTCTGCACCTCGTCGGCGACCATCACGATCCCGTGCTGGTCGCAGATGCGGCGGATCCCCCTGACGAACTCCTGCGGGGGCACGATGAAGCCCCCTTCGCCCTGCACCGGCTCGATCACGATCGCCGCGACCTGCTCGGCGTGGATCCTGGTCGTGAAGGCCCGCTCGAGCGCCGCCAGCGCCTCCGCCGCGCCCGGCCCGCGGTAGGGGTCGGCGAACGGCACCCGGTAGACCTCCGGCGCGTAGGGCCCGAAGCCAGCCTTGTACGGCTGCGTCTTCGAGGTCAGCGTCATCGCCATCAGCGTGCGCCCGTGGAACGCGCCGTCGAAGCACACGATCGCCGGGCGTCGGGTCGCGGCCCGGGCGATCTTGACGGCGTTCTCGACCGCCTCGGCACCCGAGTTGAAGAAGGCGGCGCGCACCTGCCCCGAGATCGGCACCAATCTGACGATCCGCTCGGCGAGCTCGATATAGCTCTCGTACGGCACGACCGTGAAGTCCGTATGGGTGAAGCGCTCGAGCTGCTCGCGGGCGGCGGCGACGACGCGCGGCGCGGCGTGCCCGACGTTGAGGCAGCCGACACCGCCCGTGAAGTCGATGAACACGTTGCCGTCGACGTCGGTGAGCGTCGCCCCGCGGCCCTCGGCGGCGACGATCGGCAGGAGGACGGAGAGCGGGGCCGCGACGACCCGCTCCTTGCGCTCGAGAATCGCCTGCGATAGCGGCCCGGGGATCGCGGTGCGGAGCGAGATCACACGCTGCCTGACCATGCGCCTGAGCTTATACAGTCCCCGGCGATGGTCCTCTCCGACCGCACGATCCGCCGCCTGATCGCCGAGGGGCGGATCGGGATCGATCCGTGCGAGGACGCCCTGATCCAGCCGTCGAGCGTGGACGTGCGCGTCGACCGCTACTTCCGCGTGTTTCGCAACTCGCGCTACCCGTTCATCGACGTCAAGCAGCCGATGGAGGATCTGACGGAGCTGGTCGAGATCGCCGACTCGGAGCCGTTCATCCTCCACCCGGGAGAGTTCGTGCTCGGCTCCACGCTCGAGCGGGTCACGTTACCCGACGATCTCGTCGCCCGGCTCGAGGGCAAGAGCTCCCTGGGTCGCCTGGGGCTCCTCATCCACTCGACCGCCGGCTTCATCGATCCCGGCTGGGACGGTCACGTCACGCTCGAGCTGTCGAACGTCGCGAACCTCCCGATCACGATCTACTACGGCATGAAGATAGGCCAGGTCTCGTTCATGCAGATGACCGAGCCGGCCGAGTTCCCGTACGGCTCGAGCGGCCTCGGCTCGAAGTACCGGGGCCAGACGGGCCCGACCCCGAGCCGCTACTGGCAGAACTTCGGCGATTCCTGAAACGGGGAGGGGGCCGGTGACCCGGCCCCCTCGCGCGGAAACTCGCCTGGATTTCGTAGGAGCGTCGGAGCCCCCCACGCTGGCTAGGCGATTCCCCGTAGGTCTCGGGGACACGCCCCTACGAGCGAGCACCTCCACTGCCCGTACTTTCGCATTCGCTCAAGTCCGGATCACCTCCTTTCCGTGGTACGGCCATCATAGACAGCCGGGTCGGATCAGCAAAGCCCGGCGGGGTGTCACGCGGGGCAGGTCAGGGCCCGCGTCTACGGAAGCTCGAGCCTGACGATCCCGTCGACGACCCAGACGCGGAAGGTCTCGACCGGCTGGTAGGCGGGCAGGGTGCGCGGGCGGCCGGTGCAGATCTCGAACTCGGAGCCGTGGCGGGGGCAGGTGACGATGCCCTCGTCCGGGTCGAAGTCGCCCTCCGCGAGCGGGCCGTCGTCGTGGGAGCAGCGATCCTCGATCGCGCAGAGGCGGCCGCCGAGGTTGAAGACGCCGATCGCGAGCTCGCCCTCGCGGACGATCCTGACCCCGCCCGGGGGCAGCTCCTCGATCGGGCACACGTCGAGCTCCCGCATCGGGCTAGCTGATCTCCAGCTCCTCGAGCCCGGCCCACTCGGGCGGCAGCGGCGTGCCCTTCGCCCGGTGCAGCGCGACCTTCAGCACGCCGAAGCCGAGCAGCGCGCACTTGAGCCGTGCCGGGGTCAGCGGAATGCCGAGCTCCTCGAGCAGGTCCTCCTTCGGCATCGCCGCCACCTCCGCGGCAGCGCGGCCGGAGACGAGCTCGGTGAGCATCGACGCGGCCGCCTGGCTGATCGCGCAGCCGCGGCCGTCGAAGCGGATCTCCTCGATCGTGTCGCCCCCGTCGAAGTTGACCGTGATCGCGATCTCGTCGCCGCACAGCGGGTTCTGCCCCTCCGCGCTCGCGTCGGCCGGGTCGAGCCGCCCGTGGTTGCGGGGGCTCTTGTAGTGATCCAGGATCAGCTCCCGGTAGAGGTCGTCCATCAGGCGAAGCGAGAGTGGACGTCGACGAGGGCGTCGACGAGCCGGTCGACCTCCTCGGGGAGGTTGTACAGGTAGAAGCTCGCGCGGGTCGTGGCGCCGAGGCCGAAGTGATCCATCACCGGCTGCGCGCAGTGGTGACCGGCCCGCACGGCGATGCCCGCGTAGTCGAGGAGCTGCGCCACGTCGTGCGGGTGCACCCCGGCGACGTCGAACGACACGATCCCGCCGCGTCGCTCGAGCGGCGGCCCGAGCACCGTCACGTACGGGAGCTCGGCCAGGCGCTCGAGCGCGTAGCCGGTGAGCTCTCGCTCGTAGCGCTCGATCGCGTCGAGCCCGACGGCTCTCAGGTAGTCGGCCGCGTGTCCGAGCCCGAACGCCTCCGCGATCGGCGGTGTTCCCGCCTCGTACTTGTACGGGAGGTCGGCCCAGGTCGACGTCTCCGCCGTGACCTTGCGGATCATCGAGCCGCCGAGCTCGTACGGAGCCATCCGGCGGAGCAGCTCTTCCCGCCCCCAGAGGACGCCGATCCCGCTCGGGGCAAGCATCTTGTGGCCCGTGAAGGCGACGAAGTCGCAGCCGAGCTCCTGGACGTCGACCGGGCGGTTCGGCACCGCCTGGCAGGCGTCCGCGACCAGGATCGCGTCGCGCTCGTGCGCCCACGCGGCCAGCTCCGCGACCGGGCAGATGGTGCCGAGCGTGTTGGAGACGAGCGCGCAGGCGAGCACCTTGACCCGCCCCCGCTTCTCGATCTCCGCGAGCGACTCGAGCGCGAGCTCGCCCTGGCCGTCGATGGGGACGACCGCGAACTCGGCGCCGCAGCGCTTCGCGATGTACTGCCACGGGACGAAGTTCGAGTGGTGCTCGAGGGCGGTCGACACGGCGACGTCGCCGGGTCCCAGGTTGTCGAGCCCCCACGCGTACGCGACCAGGTTCAGGGCCTCGGTGCCGTTCCGCGTGAAGATCACCTCGCGCGTCGAGGCGGCGTTGACGAGCTCGCAGATCTTCTCGCGCGCGCCCTCGTAGCCGGCCGTGGAGCGCTCGCCGAGCTCGTAGACGGCCCGGTGGACGTTCGCGTACGAGCTCTCGTAGAACCGGCGCATCGCGTCCAGCACCTGCCGGGGCTTCTGCGACGAGTTCGCGGAGTCGAGGTAGGCGAGCGACTTGCCGCAGAACGTCCGATCGAACACCGGGAAGTCCTCCCGCAGCCGGCGTGCATCCAGGGCGGGCGTGACGGCGATCTCGCTCACGTTCTCATGGTACCCGTGTGTCCGACCGCGGCTGCGAGCGCAGCAGGTGGAGCGCGAAGCGGTCGTCGGTCAGCCACAGGCCGGAGATCGCGAGGGCCGCGCCGCCGAGCGAGCAGAGCACGATCGCCGCGTTCGGCGATGCCAGCTCGAAGAAGTCTCGTGACCCGGCGAACGCGAGCACGAGCCAGTAAAGCGCGAACAGGAGCGCGCACAGCCCGCCGACCGCCGCGGCGCGCGCGCGACCGGAGGCCTCGAGCACGAGGATGAAGTAGAGGCCGACGATCACCATCACGGTCACGGCGACCGTGCGCGCCTCGATGCGCGGGAGGTTCAGCACCTCGTAGGCGAACAGGTAGCTCGAGACGAGCCCGAGCGCCGCGGCGGTGCCGGCGGGCAGGGCGAAGCGCGTGACGTCGCGCAGGAAGCCGGCGGAGCGCCACGTGCCGTCGCTCGGCGCGAGCGCGAGGAAGAACGCGGGGATCCCGACCGTCAGCGATGCGGCGAGCGTCAGGTGGCGGGGCAGCAGGGGGTAGGTGGTGGGGGCGATCCCGATCGTCAGGACGAGCACGGCCGCGAACGAGGACTTCGTGACGAACAGCTTCGTCACCCGCTGGAGGTTGCGGAGCAGCTTGCGTCCCTCCGCAACCATCGGCGGCACCGCCCCGAACTCGCCGTTTACGAGCACGACATCGGCGACGCTCTTCGCCATCTGGGTGCCTCCGCCCTGCGCGATCGCGAGCCGGGCCGCCTTCAGGGCCGGCACGTCGTTGACGCCGTCTCCGACCATCGCCACGTAGCGGCCGGCGTCGCGGAGCGCCTCCACGAACCGCCGCTTGTTCTCGGGCGAGATGCGGCCGATCACCGTCGCCTCGAGAGCGACCCGTCTGAGCTCGGCGGGGTCGGCGGGCAGCGCGTCGCCGTCCAGGGGCGGGCCGTTCATCGGGATGCCCGCATCGGCGGCGATGGCCGCGACCGTCTCGGGCGCGTCGCCCGAGATCACCTTCAGCTCGACGCCCTCGGCGCAGAGGAAGGCGACCGTCTCGCGCGCCTGCGGGCGCAGTCGCTCGGCGAGGATCGCAATCCCGAGCGGGGTCACGCTGCCGGGAAGGCTCGTCGCAGTGGCGTCGCTGTCTGCGACCCCGTCGAGCGCGGCGTCCGTGCGGCCGAGCGCGAGCACCCGGCGACCGGCCGCCTGCTCCCGGCGGACACGCTCCTCGAGCTCGCCGAGCTCGAACAGCTCCGGGGCTCCGAGCACGTGGGCCTCGCCGCCGAGGCGCAGGGCGCTCCAGCGGCGCGCCGAGGAGAACGGAACGCCGGCGACCGCGACGGCGGCGGGGGCCGGGAACGCCTCGGCGATCGCCTCGAGCGTCGCGTTGCGGCCCGGCGACGACGCGGCGTAGCGCCCGAGCGCCGACTCGAGGCTCGCCTGGCTCGCGTCCGGGGTGGCGACGGCCTCGACCACGCGCAGCGTCCCCTCGGTCAGCGTCCCGGTCTTGTCGAGGCAGATCACCTGGACGGAGGCGAGCGACTCGATCGCGTTCAGCTGCTGCGCGAGGGCGCCGCGCCGCGCCATCCGCAGGGCCGCCACGGCGTAGGTGAGGCTCATCAGCAAGATCAGCCCCTCCGGAACCAGGGCGGACACCGCCGCTACCGACGTCTCGACCGCCTCGCGCCGGGGCGTCTCACGCTCGTACAGCGCGTAGCCGAGGATCGTGCCGAGCGGCACCATGACGCCGACGAGGACGAGCAGGAGGCGGTTCATGGCCCGCTCGAGCGGGGAGCGCGGGTGGCGGAACTCGCGCGCCAGGCCGGCCAGGCGCTCGGCGTAGCTGTCGGGCCCGACCGCGGTGACCACGTAGAGGCAGCTGCCCTCGACGACGCACGAGCCCCAGCGCAGCTCCTGGCCGGGGGCGCGGGCGGTCGAGCGCGACTCGCCGGTGAGGATCGACTCGTCGAGCCGCAGGCCCCTGGACTCGACGAGCGTGCCGTCGGCGACGATCTGGTCGCCGGCCTGGGCGGAGA
The DNA here is from genome assembly GCA_964370855.1 of uncultured Planctomycetota bacterium. Lineage (GTDB taxonomy): Bacteria > Planctomycetota > JAJSAM01 > JAJSAM01 > JAKLKS01 > JAKLKS01. The sequence goes on from CAYJMF010000002.1 coordinate 27,260, forward strand.
CGAGGTCGCCCGGGACGAGCTCGTATGCGTGCGCCTGGAGCGGCTGCCCGTCGCGGATCACGGTCGCGTTCGGGGAGACGAGCGCGGCCAGCCGGTCGAGCGCCCTCTTCGCCCGGGTCTCCTGGATGATCCCGATCCCCGTGTTGGCGACGAGGATCGAGAGGAAGAGGGCGTCTCGCCAGTTGCCGAACGCGAGCGTGATCACGCCGAGGCCGAGCAGGATCGCGTTGAAGACCGTGAGCGTGTTCGCCCGTACGATGCTCCCGTAGGAGCGGCTCGACGCGGGCGGCTCGATCGGGCCGCGCTCCTCGAGCAGTCGGGCAGCCTCCGCCGCCGTGAGGCCGGTGCGGTGGGAAGCGAACGCGAGCCGCGGCTCGGCGGTGCCGGTCATCGGCGCGATCGTACCGGGCGGGGCCGGCGGGCCCCCGGCGCGCTCCGGGCCGACCTCGCTATCCCCGCGGGATCCGGCTCTCGAGCGCCTGCGCGACGGCTTCGCGGACGGGCTCGAGCTCGATCCGGTCGAGCACGTTCTGGAAGAAGCCGCGCACGATCAGCCGCTCGGCCTCACCGCGGGAGAGGCCGCGGGCCATGCAGTAGAAGAGCTCGTCGCGGTTGACCGGGCTCGAGGTGGCGCCGTGCGTGCAGCGTACGTCGTTGGCCAGGATCTCGAGGCCGGGGATCGAGTCCGCGTGGGCCCGCTGGGAGAGGATCAGATTGCGGTTCTCCTGGTATGCGTTCGTCCTCTGCGCCTCGGGCTCGACCCGGATCATGCCGCGCCAGACCGCGGTCGCCGAGTCGCGCAACGCGCCCTTGAACGCGAAGTCGGACGTCGTGTTCGGCGCCGCGTGCTCCTGGAACGTGTCGTAGTCGAGGTGCTGGGTGCCGTCCGCGAAGTAGGCGCCCGTGACGCGCGACGTTGCGCCCGGCCCCACCAGGTCGTTCTGGATGCGGGTCTTGCCCTTCTTCGACCCGAAGCCACCGGCGACCCAGTCGAGCTCCGCGTCGCGCTCGACGCGCGCGTGGTGCGAAGCGAAGTGCCACGTCTCCCGCGAGAGGTTCTGGATCGACACGTACTCGAGCTTGGCCGCCGGGCCGACGATGAGCTCGACCGCGGCGTTCGTGTACGCGGGCAGGTCGGGCGACTCGGAGACGTACTCCTCGACCAGGGAGAAGCGGCTCTCGGCCTCGGCGACGACGAGCAGCCGCCAGAACAGAGCGCCTCCGGGCGCCGAGCTCGAGAGGCGCACGTACAGCGGGCGCTCGAGGACGACGCCCCGTGGGACGTGGACGAGTAGCCCGTGCTTCCAGAGTGCGGCGTTCTGTGCCGTCAGCTTGTCGTCGGCTCCGACGAGGCTGCCGAGCAGCTCGTGGTCGCCGAGCGGGGCAAACGTGATCCCGGCCGGGGCCCCCACGATCTCGATGCCGGCCTCGCTCGCGAACGCGGCTCCGGCGGTGGGGAGCTCGAGCATCGAGGTGGGGCGGGCGCCGCTGCCGGCCGCGCCGGCGTCGAACCCGTCCGGATCGAAGCCGGCGAGGTCGGTGAACCGCCAGTGCTCCTCCCTCGTGGTCGGGAGCTGGAGGCCCTCGTAGCGGGAGCGGGCCTCGTGGCGGGCGAGCGTGCCGCTAGCCAACGGAGCCCTCCATCTGCAGCTGAATCAGCCGGTTGAGCTCGACCGCGTACTCGAGCGGCAGCTCCCTCGTGATCGGCTCGACGAAGCCCGACACGATCATGGCGCTCGCCTCGGGCTCGGAGAGGCCGCGGCTCATCAGGTAGAAGAGCTGCTCCTCGCCGATCTTCGAGACGGTCGCCTCGTGCTCCGTGAACACGTCGCGGCTCTCGTCGACGCGGATGTACGGGTAGGTGTCCGACCGCGACTCCTCGTCGAGGATGAGGGCGTCGCAGACGACCTTCGACTTCGCGCCGGTCGCCCCCTTCGCGACCTCGAGCAGGCCGCGGTAGCCGGCGCGCCCGCCGTCCTTCGAGATCGACTTCGACGTGATCACCGAAGTCGTGTCGGGCGCGACGTGGACGCACTTGCCGCCGGCGTCCTGGTGCTGCCCCTTTCCGGCGAACGCGATCGAGAGCACCTCGCCGTGCGCCCGCGGGCCCATCAGCCAGATCGCGGGGTACTTCATCGTCACCTTGGAGCCCAGGTTCCCGTCCACCCACTCCATCGTGGCGTCCTCGTGGGCGACGGCCCGCTTGGTGACGAGGTTGTAGACGTTCGTCGACCAGTTCTGGATCGTCGTGTAGCGGCAGCGGCCGCCCTTCCTGACGATGATCTCGACGACTGCCGAGTGGAGCGAGTCGCTCGAGTAGATGGGAGCGGTGCAGTTGTGCGAGACGACGCCCTCCATCACGTAGCTTTCGTCGTCCTCGACGCTCAGGTTGTAGACGGTGCAGTTGGCCTGGATCTCCTCGATCGAGCGGATCGGCATCCAGCAGTAGCCGCCGCTGAGAACGACATCGGCCTTGCGGGCCGTCGGAGGATCGGCGGCGCGCTCGAGCACATCCGTCTCGAAGAGATCGTTGTCGGCCGAGCAGACCACGAGCTGCCACATGGGCCGGCGAGGTTCCTGGCGGCCGCTTCGACTGAGCGTTGCGCGGATCCCGAGCGAGAGCAGAAGCTCTCGGAGCCGCTGCGCGACGTCCTGGTTCGTCTGGTTGATCCGGTAGCGGCGAGCCGAGGCGTTGTAGTGACCCTCGCCTTCGTAGAGCCCGCGGACGAACGCGGCACGACAGTCGTCGTCGAGCGAGAACACCCAGTCGGGAATGCGGAGCTCCGGGGTGGTGCGCCCGAACGCCTGCGCGAAGAAACGCGCAGCACGGACCGACGAGAAGCGAAGCGAGCGGCCATCGCGCTCGGCATAGGCGTACTCCCACGGCTCGATGCCGAAGGCCTCGCCGATGACCGTGCGCACGAGCTCCCGCTGCTCCCGCTCCTCACCTGCGCTGTCGAAGGTGAGGTACGAGGTGTTGGCGCTGACCGTCCCTTCGGCGACGTAGAGACCCATGACCCGGCACATCGCGGGCGTGAGCGCGACCTCGACACGCTCGGCCACGGCGGCGTGACGTCCGCGGCCGACTGTCACATCCTCGCCCCACGACGGTGGGGCGATGCCCGGGTCGATCGCGGCCGGCACGGCCAGGTAGTCGCCTTCGCGGACCTCCCAGGCCTCCTTCCACTCGGGCGCGAACGCGCGGTTGTGCTCATTGGGCCGCTCGCGCCGAGCGACGAGCAGGGGGTGGCGAGGCGTGACGGCGAGCGAGCGGTAGCCCTCGCCCGCGAAGGTGATCCGGAAGATCGGGCCCTCGAAGCGCCGTTGCATGGTGTCGCGGACCCGCCGGAAGCGGCCCCGGTGGGTGAGGACCTCGTCCCCGATCTCGGTCTCCTCGATCGGCTTCTCGCCGTCGCGCACGCGCACCATCGACCCGGCCAGGCCGCAGCCCTCGACGTAGTGCACGTAGGCACCCTCGTCGACGATGATCAGCGTCCGCTCGAACTGGCCCATGTTCTCCGCGTTGATGCGGAAGTAGGCCTGAAGCGGCATCTCGATGCGCACTCCGGGCGGGACGTAGATGAACGAGCCGCCCGACCAGACCGCCGAGTTCAGCGCCGCGAACTTGTTGTCGTTCTGCGGGATGATCGTCCCGATGTGCTCCCGCACGATCTCCTCGTGTTCGCGCAGCCCGGAGTCCATGTCGAGGAAGAGGACGCCCTGGCGCTCGAGCTCCTCCTGGAGCTTGTGGTAGACGACCTCGGACTCGTACTGGGCTCCGACCCCGGCGAGGTACTTCTTCTCCGCCTCCGGGATGCCCAGCCGATCCCAGGTGTTCTTGATGTCGGCCGGCAGGTCCTCCCAGGAGTCCGCCTGCCCCTCGGTCGGCTTCAGGTAGTAGAAGATGTTGTCGAAGTCGATGCCGGTGAGGTCGGCGCCCCAGCCGGGCATCGGCCGGGCCAGGAAGTACTCGAGCGACTTGAGGCGGAACTTCCGCATCCAGTCCGGCTCGTTCTTGTGTGCCGAGATCGCCTCGACCACCTCCGCCGACAGGCCCCGCCCGGACTTGAAGATGTAGCTCTCCGGGTCGTGGAAGCCGTACTTCTCCTCGTAGTCGGAGCCGATCCCGGCGACGATCTCGGTCTCGCCCGCGCTCATCGCTCGCCTCCCGCGACTGTCTCGGGAAGGAATGCGTCGTAGCCCTCGGCCTCGAGCGTGTGGGCGAGCTCCGGCCCGCCGCTGGCGACGATCCGCCCGTCCACGAACACGTGGACGTGGTCGGGATCGATGTAGTCGAGGATGCGCTGGTAATGCGTGATCACGAGGGCGCCCATGTCGGGGCCGACGAGCTCGCGCACGCCCCCGGCGACGATCTTCAGCGCGTCGATGTCGAGTCCCGAGTCGGTCTCGTCGAGTACGGCCATGCGCGGCCTCAGCATCGCCATCTGGAGGATCTCGACGCGCTTCTTCTCGCCCCCGGAGAAGCCCTCGTTGAGGTAGCGGCCCATCATCTCCCGCGGCACCCTGAGCCGGTCCATGGCGCCCGCGAGCAGCTTGCGGAACTCGGCGACGGAGATCGGGTCGTCCTCGCCGTCGTTCTTCGCCTTGCGGACGGCGTTCAGCGCCGAGCGGAGGAAGTTCGTCACCGTCACGCCGGGGACGGCGTGGGGATACTGGAACGCGAGGAAGAGCCCGCGCTGGGCCCGCTCGTCCGCGCCGAGCTCGGCGATGTCCTCGCCGTCCAGCAGGATCTCCCCGTCCGTGATCGTGTAGGCGGGGTGCCCCATGAGGGCGTAGGCGAGCGTGCTCTTGCCGGAGCCGTTCGGCCCCATCACGGCGTGGACCTCGTTCGTGTCGATCGCGAGATCGACGCCCCGGACGATCTCGGTTCCGTCCTCGAGGGCCACGTGGAGGTTCTTGATCTCGAAGATCGCCACGGTAGGCTGACAGCTCCTTTCACGGCTTCGCGGGCTAGCACTTGTTTTTTACCATCAGGAATGGATAAAATCAAATCCATGCAGGCCCTCGCGACCGACCGCCAGAGCACCATCGACCGGGAGCGGACGCTGCATCGTGCGCTCGGCGACCCGAGCCGCGTGCGCGTGCTCGAGTGCCTGCGGGTGACGGCGGAACCGCTCGACGCTGCGCAGATCGCCGCCCGCGTCGGCCTGCACGCGAACACGGTTCGCTCTCATCTGCGCGTGCTCGAGGAGGCACGCCTCGTGTCGGGCGCGAGGGAGGAGCGCCACCGCCCGGGTCGCCCTCGGCTCGTCTACGAGGCCACCCCGGAGAAAGCGGCGGTCGGGCAGCCAGCCGGCTACCGGCTGCTCGCCGAGATCCTCGCGAGCTACCTCGCGGGCTCCGGCGAGGATTCCGCCGAGCGCGCCGAGCAGGCCGGTCAGGCGTGGGGTCGCTACCTCGTCGACCGCCGGCCGCCGTTCGCGTCCTCGTCCGCCGAGGAGGACGTCGGGGCCGTCGTCCGCCTGCTCGAGGAGTTCGGATTCGACCCGCGGCTCGAGTCCGCCGAGCACGGCCATCGCGTGCTGATGCAGCACTGCCCGTTCGGGGAGGTCGCCGACTCGTACCGGACGATCGTCTGCTCCGTGCACCTCGGCCTGATCCAGGGGGCGCTCTCGGAGCTCGGTGCCCACGTCGAGACCGAGGCGATCGAGCCGTTCGTGGAGCCGGGCGTCTGCGCCGCGACGCTCGAGGAGACCCCCGCGGCCCGCTGACGCTCGCCCCGAGCGCTCGCTTAACACGCGCTTAACGTTGCGGGCGACGGGTCCCCCGGTCGCTGTGGAAAACCGCTGCTATCCTCGCTCGCATGGGAAACATCAGCATCTGGGAGATCCTCCTGCTCCTCCTCGTGCTCCTCCTCGTGTTCGGGCCCAAGCGGCTGCCCGAGATGGGTCGCTCGCTCGGCCGGGGCATGCGCGAGTTCAAGGACTCGGTCACGGGCAAGAACAAGGACGAGGACGAGGACGAGGACGAGGACAGGCGGGTCGCGCAGCCGACGCTCACGCCGGCGACGGCAGCCCCGGCCGCGGCTCCGGTCGTGGCGACGGCTCCGGTCGCGGCGGCTCCCGTCGAGGCCTCGGCGGCTCCCTCGCCCGAGACCGAGAGCACGTCCCCCTCCAGCTAGGGGAGCGGCCTTGCGCCTGCCGCGTCGCCTCGCCTACGGCGACCGCGTCTCGCTCGTCGAGCACCTCGACGAGCTGCGCGCGCGTCTGATCGTCTCGCTGGCCGCGGTGGCGCTCGCGTTCGGCTTCGCCTACGGCTTCCGCGCGCAGATCCTCGATGCGCTGAACGAGCCGCTCGAGGGGAAGATCCCGACCACGCTCGGGGTGGCGGAGCCGTTCATGACCTCGTTCACCGTGAGCCTCTACGCCGCGCTCGCGGTCGCGATCCCCGTGATCGTCTACCAACTCTGGGCCTTCCTCGCCCCCGCGTTCGACGTGAAGGACCAGCGGCTCGTGTCGCGGCTCGTCCTGTTCGCGACCTTCCTCTTCGTCGGCGGGATCATGTTCTCGTACTTCGTCGTGCTGCCCGCGGCGACGCCGTTCCTGCTCGGCTTCGACTCCGATCTCTACGACATCCAGATCCGCGCCCGCGACTACTACTCGTTCGTCTCGCTGACCTCGATCGCGATCGGCTTCCTGTTCGAGCTGCCGATCATCGTGCTCGGGCTCGTGCGACTGAAAGTGCTGACCGCGGCGCGCCTGCGGCGCAACCGGCGGGTCGGGATCGTCCTCTGCTTCGCGGTCGCGGTCGCCCTGCCCGGCATCGACCCGGTCACGACCACGCTGCAGGCGGTGCCGCTGCTCGTGCTCTTCGAGGCCTCGATCTGGCTCTCCGGCCTGTTCGAGCGGCGTTGGGCCGCTCAGGAGACGGCGGCCGAGGAGGCAGCTACGGCGGAGGCCGAGGCGGAGGGCCTCACCGGCTCGAGCCCGTAGCCGGCCCGAACGGCCAGTGACACGCGTCTACTCGGCGGACTGGGTGCTGCCGGTCAGCGGGCCGCCGATCGCGGGCGGCGGCGTCGCCGTCGAGGGCGGGCGGATCGTCGCCGTCGCTCCCGCCGGCGAGCTCGACGGCGAGCGTTGCCACGAGGAGGGCGGCGTGATCGTCCCGGGGTTCGTGAACGCCCACACCCACCTCGAGTACGCGGTCTACGCGGGCTTCGGAGACGGGCTCGAGTTCGCCGACTGGCTCCGCGTGCACGTCGAGCGCAAGCGGCTGCTCGACTGGGACGCCACCGTGGCGATCGCCCGCGCGGGGGCGGCGGCCTGCGTCGCCGGCGGGATGACCACCGTCGCAGACGCCAGCTTCAACGGAGCGGCGGCCGTCGCCGCGGACGAGCTCGGGCTCCGCGCGATCATCCACCTCGAGGTCTTCGGCGCCGGAGCGGGCGAGCTCACGACCCGCTTCGAGCCGAACCGCGAGCGGATCGAGAGATCCCTGTCCGCGCGGGTGCGACTCGGCGTCTCTCCGCATTCCCCCGCCACGGCCTCGGCCGAGCTCTACCGAGCGTCCCTGGCGCTCGGGCTGCCCGTCGCCACCCACGTCGCGGAGAGCGCCGCGGAGCGCGAGTGGCTGGTGCACGGTACCGGCCCGTGGGCCGCGTTCGGCGACCTGCTCCCGCCCCCGCCGGGCGAGACCGGCGTCCGCGCCCTCGCGCGGGCGGGAGCGCTGTCACCGGCTGTCTCCGCCGTCCACTGCGTGCACGTCGACGAAGAGGAGATCGAGCTCCTTGCCACCCACGACGTCTCCGTCGTCCACTGCCCCCGCTCGAACGCCCTGCTCGGCTGCGGGATCGCGCCGCTCGGGCGGCTGCGGGACGCCGGGCTGCGGGTGGGGCTCGGCACGGACAGCCCCGCCTCGACGCCGTCCTTCGACGTCTTCGAGGAGATGCGCGCGGCGATCCTCGTCGCCCGGGCGGGCTCGGCCAGCGCGGGCGCGCTCAGCGCCGCGGACGCGCTGCGCCTCGCGACGCTCGGATCGGCGGAGTCGCTCGGCCTCTCCGGGGAGATCGGCTCGCTCGAGGCGGGTAAGCGGGCCGACCTCGCGGTGGTCTCGCTGCTCGCCTCTCCCTACCTGCCCTGGGAGGACCCGGTGGCCGCGGTCGTGTACGGCGGCACGCCCGAGCGCGTCTCCCGTACCATCGTGGATGGCGTCGACAGGTACGACCGAGGAGGTACCCAGTGGCACGAGCTACGAGCAAAGGCGGCCGCCGCCCGCGGCCGGATGCTCGCGCCCGGAAGCCGGAGGTAGCTCCAGCGTCGAAGCCGAAGCCGAAGGCGAAGCAGAAGACCTACGAGGACGAGCTCTTCTTCATGAGGCTTCGCCGCCACCAGAAGCCGATCTTCCTGTTTCTCGCGGTCGCGTTCGCGCTCAGCTTCATCATCCTCGGCGTGGGCTCCGGAAACGGCTTTCTCGGAGACATCTTCCAGGGCAGCGGCGGCGGTGATTCGGCGATCGAGTCGGTGGACGACGCGAAGCGCGAGGTCGCGGAGAATCCCGGCGACCCGGCCGCTCTGGAGGCGCTCGCGGAGGCGCACCTCGCGGCCGCCGAGCCGCTCGAGGCGGCAGCGGCGCTGGAGCAGTACGTCGAGCTCGCGCCGGACGACGCCGACGCGTTGCAGCTCCTCGCCTCGATCTACGCGCAGGAGGCACAGGAGGCCCGCAGCCTTCGGGGCGAGCTTCAGCTCGAGGCCCTGACCGGGTCGTTCCAGGCGAACGTCTACACGTTCCCCGGGTCGAACGGCTTCATCGGCGCCCTCGGCGAGGATCCGATCGAGCAGGCCGTGTCGAACCGGGTCGCCGCCCGGGCCGAGGAGGCGCTCGACGAGGCGTCGGAGCTCTACGCGAAGCAGATCCCGGTGTACGAACGGCTGATCGAGCTGGCCCCCGCCGAGGCGTTCCTGTACGTCCAGCTCGGAGAGGCCGCCGACAACGCCGGAGAGGGCGCGAAGTCCCAGGCCGCGTATCGCAAGTACCTCGAGCTCGAGCCCGAAGGACCGTACGCGGAGGCCGTGAAGACCCAGCTCGCGCAGGGCTAGGAGCCCGCGGCCGGCCCAGACGGGCGCCTCGGGAGCACACCGGCCATGCGCAACCCGCTGCGCAGCGAGGCGGACGCGTTCGGATACGTCGTCGTCACCGGAGTGATCGCGGTCGCGGTCGGCGTGATGGCATGGGCCGCGGGCACAGGGGCCGGCCTCGGCGTGCTGCTCGGAGCCGCGGTCGGCGTTTCGGTCGGCCTGTACCTCAGGTCCGGGGCTCCGTCGGGCGAGCCGCCGGTCTGGGAGCAGGCCGGGGAGGCGCGCTGGCGCGTGCTCGTGCTGGTGGTCGGGGCGGGCTCGGGCCAGCTCGTGCTCGAGGAGGTGAGCTACCGGGCGCGCGGCCGCACGCCCGAGGCGCTGGTCGTCGTGCCCGCCGGCCCGGCCGCGCAGCCGCTGCTCGACGCGCTGGTCGCGTCCCTGGCAGCGGCCGGGATCGCCGCTCGCGGGGAGGTCGGCGAGCCCGACCCGCCGGGCGCGCTCGCGGGCGCGCTCTCGACGTTCGAGGCGGACGAGGTGCTCGTGTGCACCGGTGCCCCCGACGGCCCGGCCTGGTCGGGGCGGGCCGTCGTCGCTCGCATCCGGGCGGCGTGCCACCTCCCCGTGACGCACGTCGTCGACCCGGGGGACGGGTCGACGACGTGCCCGTCGTAGCGGCCTACCCGCCGGCGTTGGCGGCGACGTAGTCGGCTACCGCCTGGATCTGCTCCTCGGTGAGCTGATCCGCGAAGGAGGGCATGGCGCCCTGACCGTTCGTGACCCGGTCGATGACGAGCTCGGTGCTCGGCAGCGAGTCGTCGAGGCTCGGGCCGACGGCGCCGCTCGCGCCGGCCGCGGCGAGGGTATGGCACGAGCCGCAGGTCTGGGCGAAGATCGCCTCCCCGTCCGTCTCCTCGCTCCCGCCGCCGCCGCTGTCCGCGGGCGGGGCGCAGCGGGGGTCGCCGGCGTTGCCCGCGCATGCGGCAACGAAGTAGGCGACGTCGTCCGCACCGCTCCCGGAGACGAGGTCGGCGGGCATGCCGAGGCCGATGCCGGGGTAGGCGATCTGCTCACGCACCACCTGCTCGAAGGTGGAAGGCTCGAAGCCCTGGTCGCGGGCGGCGCCGAACGCGTCGTCGAGGTCCGGGCCGACGGCGCCGGCCGTCCCGGCCGCCTCGAGCGTGTGGCACGAGCCGCAGCTGGGCTTGCCGCTGTCGCCCTCGACGAACAGGCGACGGCCGTTGCCGAGGTCGGTGCCCTCGCTGACCCCGCCGCTGCACCCTGCGAACAGGCCGATCGCCAACAGCGCGGGCAGCACGATGAGCCGCAGCGCTCGCACTAGATCACGTACACCGTCATGTAGACGACGATCCACATCACGTCCACGAAGTGCCAGTAGATCCCGGGAAGCTCGACGCCGTGGTGGTTGCGTGCGGAGTAGTGGCCGCGGACGGCCCGCACGAAGGCGATCCCGAGCAAGGTCAGCCCGATCAGTACGTGCAGCCCGTGGAGGCCCGTCAGGCCGTAGAACGTCGACCCGAACCCGAGGTCGCGGGGGCTGAAGCCGACCCGCGTGTACTCGCGTGCCTGGATCAGCAGGAACGCGAGCCCGAGCAGGAACGTCAGCCCGAGGCCGGCGATCAGCCCGGCGCGGTCGTCGCGCTTGATCGACTGGAGCGCCCAGTGGATCGTGAAGCTCGACGTGACGAGGATGATCGTGTTCAGTAGCGCGAGGAAGACCGGCAGCTCGAAGGGCTCGGGTGGCCAGGTCTCGGCGCCGACGGAGACCCGGGCGAAGAAGTAGGCGGCGAAGAACGACCCGAACAGCATCGCCTCGGAGGCGATGAAGAGGTACATGCCGACGAGGACCGGCGGGACGCGCGAGCTCGCGTGGGCGGCCGGGGGGTGATCGCCGCCGTGCCCGTGGCCCTCGGTGTGGGCGAGGGCGCTCATGGGCGAGCCTCCACGGGCTCGGCGACGACGTGGCGTACCGGCAGCCCCGTCGCGCGCTCGAGCCGGACAACCAGATCGCGGCGGAGCCAGCCGGAGGTCGCGCGGGGCAGCGTGGATACGACGATCTCGTCCACCCGCTCGTCGCCGACCAGGTTCAGCACGGCCGTGAACGGGTCGGGGTCGCCGATCCGCCCCGAAGCCTCGAGCCCCTCGTCGTGCAACCGCTCGAGGGCGGCCTCCAGGCGCTCGTGCGCCCCCGGCACGTCGGCGGGCGCGACGAGCGTGAAGTCGGCGGCCCCATGCGCGGCGCGTTCCCGCAGCGTGTCGAGCAGAACGTCGCCGAGCATCGTCTGGTTCGCGAGGACGAGGATGTGCGCTCGCTCCTGCGGGGAGTCGAGGTCGACGACGACGTGCTCCACGGGTACATCGGCCAGCTCCCTGGCCCGCTCGACGAGGTCGCGCCGCAGCCAGCCGGAGCGGGTCTGCGGGTGGGTCGAGACGATCACCTCGTCGGGCCGAAGCTCGTGCAGGGCGTCGCGCAGCGCCTCCAACGGGTCAGGGTCGACGACAGCGCCCCGCGCCGCGATCCCCTCCCGGTGAAGCAGGTCGAGCGTGCGCTGCAGGCGTCTCCCGGCCGAGGAGGCGCGGCTCTCGTCGTACACGACCAGCCCGGCCCGCGGCGCGTTCTGCGGGCAGATGACCGTGACTCTGATCGGGCCGTCCGCGACCCGCTCTCGGAGCGCGTCGATGAGCGCGCGCCCGGCGACGGTCTCGTTCGCGACGACGAGGACGTGCCGCGGTTGCCTCATCGCGTGCCCACCTCTTCGGGCTCCGCGACGCCTGCTCGATCGCCGTTGAAGACCGCGTGGCGCGCGCCGGGGACGCCGTACCCGTAGGGGCCGCCGACGATGGTCGGGATCTCGTCGAAGTTGAATTTCGGGGGCGGGGAGGAGACCAGCCACTCGAGCGTCCGCGCGCGCCACGGGTTGGCGGAGGCGGGGCCCCCGCGCAGCCAGCTGACGAGCATGTTGTAGACGAACACGAGCGTTCCCGCCCCCAGCGCGAACGCGCCGATCGTGCTCAGCATGTTCCAGCTCGCGAACGCGGGGTCGTAGTCGGCGACACGTCGCGGCATGCCCCGCAGGCCGACGTAGTGCTGCACGAAGAAGGTCAGGTTGAAGCCGATCAGCGTCAGCCAGAAGTGGACGTAGCCGAGCCGCTCGTCGTACATGCGACCGGTCATCTTCGGGAACCAGTAGTAGGCGGCCGCGAAGATCGTGAACACGGAGCCGCCGAACAGCACGTAGTGGATGTGGGCGACGACGAAGTACGTGTCCGAGGCGTGCTGGTCGATCGTTACGGAGCCGAGGTAGACCCCGGACAGGCCCCCGATCACGAACATGAGGATGAAGCCGAGCGCCCATAACATCGGCGTCTTCAGGTGGAGCTTCCCCTCCCAGAGGGTCGCGAGCCAGCTGAACACCTTGATCCCGGTCGGCACGGCGATCAGCAGCGTCGTGACCATCATCGGGATCCGCAGCCACGGCGCCATCCCGGCCACGAACATGTGGTGGGCCCAGACGGCGAAGCCGAGGATCAGGATCGCAACCAGCGACAGCGCCATCAGCCGGTAGCCGAAGATCGGCTTGCGCGCGAACGTCGAGATCACCTCGGAGATGATCCCGAACCCGGGCAGGATCATGATGTAGACGGCCGGGTGCGAGTAGAACCAGAAGATGTGCTGGTAACCGATCGCGTAGCCGGCGGCGTCGGGCACGAAGAAGTTCGTGTGCAGTACCCGGTCGAGCAGGAGCATGAACTGCGAGCCGGCGATGAACGGCGTCGCGAGCACGACGAGCAGCGAGGTCGTGAAGTTCGCCCAGACGAGCAGCGGCATCCGCCAGAACGTCATCCCCGGCGCCCGCATCGTGATGATCGTGACCAGGAAGTTGAGCGCGGTCAGGATCGACGAAGCCCCCGCGAACTGCACGCCCATCTGGAACATCAGGTTCCCGACCGGGTTCACCTCGGCGAGCGGCGGGTAGTTCGTCCAGCCGGCCGCGAACTGGCCGCCCGGGAGCAGAAAGCCGGCGAGCATCGTTCCCCCGGCGATCGGCAGAAGCCAGAACGACAGCGCGTTCAGGCGCGGGAACGCCATGTCCGGGGCCCCGATCATGAGCGGGATCACGTAGTTGCCGAAGCCCGCGAACACGGGAACGATGAACAGGAAGATCATCAACGCGGCGTGCGCCGAGACGAGGCCGTTGTAGCCCTGCGTGTCGACGAACTGGGAGCCGGGCTGGGCGAGCTCGGCCCGCACGAACAGAGCGAGCAGGCCGGCGATCAGGAAGAAGCCGAACGTCGTCACGACGTACTGGACGCCGATCACCTTGTGGTCGGTGTTGACCCGGAGGTAGTCCCGCCACGAGTCGGCTCCGTGCCCGCTGTGATCCTCCGGCCGCGTCCTGCGCCCCGAGACCCAGTAGGCCCAGTAGTCGAACGCGCCCATCCCGGCCAGGAACGCGAGCGGGGTGATGATCGTCCAGGCCGTCAGCAGCACCTGGAGCTCCCAGATGGGCTCCCAGCCGGCCGCCCAACGGATCCCGCAGACGAGCGCGGTCGCGAGCCCGAAGCCGAGCGGTGTCGTCCACAGCGCCCGCAGCCAGCCGCCGCGGGTCAGGCGGCGCAGGCCGCGGGGCGCCGCCGGCCGCTGCGCCGTGCCGTGTCCGTGCTCCAGGGCCTCAACCGCCATCGAGGCTTATCCCGCCGCCGCTTCCGCCGCCCAGGCGTCGTACTCCTCGGGCGCCATCACGATCGCGTGCGCGCGCATGACCGCGTGCCCGAGCCCGCAGAGCTCCGTGCAGATCAGGGCGAAGCTGCCGGTCTTCGTCGGCGTGACGATCAGGCGCTGGAGCGTGCCGGGCACGACGTCCTGCTTGACCCGCCACTCCGGAACCCAGAACGAGTGGATCACGTCGTCGGACTCGAGCTCGAGCTCGACCTGCTCGCCCACCGGCAGCCGCAGCTCGCCGGTCGTGATGCCGAGGTCGGGGTAGGTGAAGCTCCAGGCGAACTGCGCCGCCCTCACCTCGACGACGCGATGGCCGGACTCGAGGTCCTCGTTCTTGACGAGCACGACGGCGCTGAAGACGGCGATCGCGGTCACGAGCGCCGCGGGAATCGCGGTCCACACCATCTCGAGCCTGGTATGGCCGTGGATCGGCTTCCCGTCCTCCTCGTCGCCCGGGCGGGCGCGGAACCGGACGATCGCGTAGAGGAGCGCCGCGGTCACGATCACGAAGATCGCGAGCGAGATGATCGACGCGAGCCAGTAGAGATCGTCGATCCGTCCTCCTTCGCGCGAGCCGACCTCCGGCATCCACGGGATGAAGTACGCGACCACGAATGCGACCCCGCCGAGTACGGCGCTCAGACCGACGAGCCTGGTGATCGTGCCCCTACGCACTTCCTCCCTCCCGGTGCCGCCTCGCGGCTTCGCGCTAGCGTACTGCGCCCGCCGGGTCGATGGCAAAAATCAACTGCTTATTCGAGCCGCGGGCCGGCGGGCGCCTACCCGCCCTCGTGGATCGTGCCCTCCCAGGTGACGTCGCCGAAGAAGCGCCGGAGCGCCTCCAGCTCCGGCCCGACGTCGATGGGCTTCGGCACCGCCGCGATGTCCGGGCGCTCCGTCAGCTCCTGCCTCCATTCTCGTCGATCCGGCTCATGGCACGGGCCGTCTCCGCGCCGGCTCGACGCGCGCGGCGCCGACGAACGCGAGCGCGACGAGCGGGAGCGCCGCGGCCGCGAGAAACCCGATTCGCCCGTCGCCCGGTAGCGAGAAGGAGAGACCGACGAGCGGCGTGCAGGCGACGACGAGGAGGTTGGCCGCCATGTTGACCACGCCGACGGCGGCGGCAGGCGCGTCCGGGCGCACCCTGGCAGCTGCGCCGAAGCTGAGGGCGAACGGGATCCCCGAGGCGAAGCCGACGACGAGCGCCCCGAACGCCGAGAGGGCGGGGGGTCCCGCGAGCCCGAGCAGGACGGCCCCACCGGCGCAGGTCAGGCAGCTCCAGGCGAGCACGGTCGGAACCCGATCGGGGTGCTCCCGGCCGACCCAGCCGCCGAGCGGGCGGCTCACCACTCCGGCCGCGAGCACGAGCGCGCCGATTCCCCCGGCCAGGCCCGTCGAGTAGCCGCCCGCCCGGGTGAGCAGCGGCACCACCCAGTTGCCGAGGACGACCGCGAGCCCGAATGAGGTCATGTAGATCACGCCCAGGCGCAGGAGCCTCGTGTCGCGCAGGAGCCCGGTCACCTGGGGCGCGGCACGCGACACAAGGCGCTGCATCCCACGCGGACCGTCCTCGGGCCCCGCCGCGAGCGTGATCGCCGCCGCGCCCGCGAGCGCGAGCCCGCTCCAGAACGGGGCCCGCCAGCCGATCCAGTGCTCGAGCTGGGGCACGAGCGCGAGCGCGAAGCCGCCCGAGCCGAGCGCGAAGCCCCCGTACAGCCCCTGCGCCAGGGAGGAGCCGCCCTGGGCGCGCACGTAGTCGCTTCCAGCCACGAAGCCGAGAGCGGTGCCGATGCCAGCGAGCGCCCGCAGCGCGATCACGAGCGCGGGCTCCGGGGCGAGCAGCGCGAGGCCGTTCGCCGCGGCGAGCACCGCGAGCGCGACCAGGCCGACGCGCCGGGCGCCGAGCCTGTCGACGGAGCGTCCCGCGGGGATCTGGAGGGCCGTGTGCGTGACGAACAGGGCGGTCGTGAACAGACCGGCGGTCGCGAGCGAGACGCCGTAGTCGTCGTCGATCGTGTCCGCGACCGCACCGACGCTGCCGATGTTCCAGCCGATCGCGAAGCCGAGCGCGCAGCCCCCGGCGGTCGCCGGCCGGCTCAAGGCATCACGACGAGCTTGGCCGGCGTCCCCGCGGCCTGGCGGCGCCACGCCTCCGCCGCTTGCTCGAGCGGGATCCGCTCGACGTCGACGTGGATGCGGCCCGCGATCGCGTGGCCGACGAGGGTACGGTAGGCGTCAGCGAGGACGTCGAAGGGGACGCGCAGGTTCGTGTAGCCGAGCAGCTCGAGCTCCTTCCCGCGAACGGCGGCGGAGGGGATCGCCGCGGCCGCCCCGGCGGACTGCCCGAGCTGGACGATCCGGGCGCGCTGGCCGGCCGCCTGGAGCGCCGCGACCAGCGGCTCGCCCCAGAGCGGATCGACGATCAGGGTCGGCGCGCTCTCGCCGCAGGCCTCCGCGAGCTCCGCCGCGAGGTTCTCCTGACCACGCAGCTCGACGGTGGCATCCGCGCCGAGCTCCCGGCAACGTACGAGTCCCTCGGGCCGCCGTCCGGCTGCGACGACCCGGCCGGCGCCGAGCAGCTTCGCCGCCTGGACCGCGACGACCCCGACCACTCCGGTCGCGCCCAGCACGAGCACGGTCTCGCCCGCCCGCACCGGCGCCCGCCAGGCGACCGGCAGCCAGCCGGCGAGGCCCGCGATCCCGAGCGCGGCCGCGACCGCGGGGTCTGCGCCCTCGGGCACCGGCACGACGAGGCTCTCGGTTGCGACGGCTCGCTCGGCCATCACCCCGTCGCGCGCGATGCCGAGCCCGTGCTGCCCGGTCCAGACGATTGTTCCCGGCTCGAGCCGCTCGCCCTCGAGCACCCTCCCCACGCCCTCGGCGCCCGCCACGTACGGGAGCGGCGGGTGGCCGGCGAAGAAGCCTCCGGACGCGACCGACAGGTCGACCGGGTTGATCGACGCGGCGAGCATCTCGAGCAGGACCCCGCCCCCGCCCCGGACGGGTTCGGGGACGTCCCGGACGACCGGGGGCTTCGCAAGCTCCGTGACGACGGCTGCTCTCATGGTGTGGCTCCCTCCGGGGACGCGAGCGCCGGGCGACGCTCGTGCCAGTTGGTGACGGCCTGGAACGCGTGGGCGGCGCGCAGCACGGTCGCCTCGTCGAGGCGGCGGCCGGCGAGCGCGAGCCCGACGGGGAGCCCGTCGACGAGCCCGCACGGCACGCTCGCGGCAGGCGCGCCGACGCAACTCCAGGGCGAGTTATAGGGGATGATCGAGAGGCGGTAGGGGACGGGCTCGTCGCCGATCGTGACGGTGTCCTCGCCGATCCGCGGCGGCAGCACGGGCATTGCCGGCGCAGCGAGCAGGTCGACACGCTCGAGCACGCGCCGGTGCTGCTCGTGCGCGAGCCGGCGGGCACGCTGGCCGAGCACGTAGGCCGTCGGAGGAACGAACAGGCCCGTCAGCAGGCGGGCTCGGACGTCCGGGTCGTAGTCGCCTAGCCGCGTGCGCAGCCACCCGAGATGCGCCTCCGTTGCCTCCGGGAACTGGATCGCCTGCTGGATCGTGCCGAGCAGGGCGAGCCCGGGAATCTCGACGTCCACGAGCGTCGCGCCCGCCCCGCGCAGGGCTGCGAGCGAGTCGCGCACGGCGGCGGCGACGCGAGGGTCGATCGGCCCCTCGAACAGCTCGGCGACGACCCCGACGCGCAAACCGCGCAGATCTCCGGTCAGGTGCTGCCGGTAGGGCGGCACGGGCGCCGAGACCGTGGCCGGATCGCCCGGGTCGGCGCCCGCGATCGCCTCGAGCAGGAGCGCACAGTCCTCGGCCGTCCGCGCGATCGGCCCGACCACGTCGAAGCTCCGCGCGACCGGGAGGACCCCGCGGTTCGAGACCCGCCCGGTGCTCGGGCGCAGGCCCGTAACGCCGCAGAAGGCAGCCGGGATGCGGATCGAGCCGGCGGTGTCGGTGCCGAGCGTGCCGGCGGCCAGCCCGGCCGCCATGGCGGCGCCGCTGCCGCCGCTCGAGCCGCCGCAGACCCGGTCGGGGCTCCACGGATTCCGCGCCGGGCCGAACGCGGTGCTCGTGGTCAGGGCGCCGTAGGCGAACTCGTGCGTGTTCAGCTTGCCGATCACGATCGCGCCCGCCGCGCGCAGGCGCTCGACGACCGCGGCGTCCCGTGCGGCCGGCTCGCTTGCGGCGAGCACCCGCGAGCCCGCGGTGGTACGCGTCCCGGCCACGTCGATCACGTCCTTGACGGCCACCGGCGCGCCCCAGAGCGGCCCTCGCGGGCCGCCCGCCCCGGCGAGCGCCTCCGCCTCGGCGAGCGCCTCCTCTCCTCGTACGGCGATGTAGGCGTTGAGCGTGCCGTCGAGCGCCTCGATCCGCTCGAGCGTCGCGCGCACCGCCTCGACGGGTGCCAGCTCGCCCGCCGCGAGGCGGCGAACGAGCGCGGCGAGCGTCACGGCTCCTCCTCGGGGGCGAAGCGGCCGGCCGGGACGATCCCGGGCGGGACGCGGCGTTCGAGCTTCTCGAGCTCGGGCAGCAGGACAGCGAGGAAGCCCCGGACGCGCTCGAGGTCGTCGTCCGTGGGCTCGACGCCCTGCCGCGCTGCCAGCTCGCGCAGCAGCTGGATCGACGGCGCGGCGTCCACGGTTGGGCGCGACTCTAGCGCAGTAGACTTCGCGGCGATGCCGATCTACGAGTACCTCTGCGGGAGCTGCGACGCCCGCTTCGAGGACTGGCTCTGGCAGTCGACCGACCCGGCGCCCCCGTGCCCCGGGTGCGGCGCGTCCGGTGCGACCCGTGTCTACTCGCAATTCGCGACCGAATGGCGCCCGAGCAAGATCAACTGGCACCGTCTCGGCAGCTGGGGCAAGAAGCCCGACAAGAAGGTCTTCTAGCCGGGGCAGCCCGGCCACGCCGGCAACGACGTGCTGCCGCGTCGCCTGCCGGCGCGCGTCACCTACCGAGCCCTGAGCGTCGCGAACGCGGTGCGGCCGGCTCGTAGCGCCGGCTCCAGACGACCCGGTTGGCACCGGTCTCGGCGGCGACCGCTCGCAGGGCCTCGAGCGTCGGCCCGCGGCGCAGGACGAGCCGCGAGCCCGCTCGCTCGAGCGAGCTGCCGAGTCTCGCGAGCGAGCGGTGGAGCCACCAGCGGGAGGCGGTGCCCGGCTGCCAGGGGGCCTCCTCCTCCGGGGCCCAGACGAACACGGGCACGACCGGGCCCCGGGCGGCGGCGGCCGCGAGCGCCGGGTTGTCCTCGAGGCGCAGGTCGTGCCGGAGCCAGACGACCGTGGGGGCCTGCACGTGCGTCATCATGCATCCGTACGCCGCACCCGCGCCGTACGGATCGAAGATGGCGAACGCCGTGTTCAGCAAGGAGAGCCGGGTTCCCGCTCCCGCCGAGCGGGTGTTTGCCTGGCACGAGCGTCCGGGCGCGTTCGAGCGCCTGACCCCGCCCTGGGAGCGCGTCCGCCTGCTCAGCCACGAGGGGATCCGCGACGGCGATCGTGCGGTGCTCGAGCTGCGCAAGGGGCCGTTTCGCCGCCGCTGGGTCGCCGTCCACGAAGACTACGAGGAGGGGCGCCGCTTCGCCGATCGCCAGGAGTCCGGGCCGTTCGCCCACTGGCACCACGTGCACGGCTTCGAGCCGGACGGGGAGGGGGCGACGCGGGTCGTCGACGAGGTCGACTACCGCCTGCCGGGCGGGGCGTTCGGCGAGCTGCTCGGGGGGCCGCTCGCGCGCCGCACGCTCGAGCGGATGTTCGAGTTTCGCCACCGGCGACTCGCCGACGATCTTGCCAGACATGAGGCCGCGGGCCTGCCGCCGCTTCGAGTCGCGATCACCGGCGCGTCCGGCCTGATCGGAACCGCGCTCGGCGCGTTCCTCTCGACCGGCGGGCACGAGGTCGTTCGTCTCGTGCGCGGCCGGGCCGGGCCCGGGGAGGCTCGCTGGGATCCCGCCGCCGGCGAGGTCGACGCCGCCGGGCTCGAGGGTGTCGACGCGCTCGTACACCTCGCCGCAGCGACGATCTCGAAGCGCTGGACGCGTGAGCGCAAGCGCGAGATCCTCGAGAGCCGAAGCCGGGGAACGGGCGTGCTCGCCGAGGCGCTCGCCGGGCTCGAGCGCCCCCCGCGCGTGCTCGTCTGCGCCTCCGGGATCGGCTACTACGGCAGCCGCGGCGACGAGACCCTGACCGAGGCGAGCGCCTCCGGCGACGATTTCGTGGCCGCCGTCTGCCGCGCCTGGGAGGGTGCTGCCGAGCCAGCCGCCGCGGCCGGGATCCGGGTCGTCAACCTGCGCATGGGCGTCGTCCTCTCGGCCGTGCTGCCGCGGCTGCTCCTGCCCTTCAGGGCCGGCCTCGGCGGGCGGCTCGGCAGCGGTCGCCAGTGGTGGAGCTGGCTTTCCCTCGACGACGCCGTCGGCGCCTTCCACCACGCGATCGCGACCGAGTCGCTCGCGGGGCCCGTCAACGTCTGCGCGCCCGGGCTCGTCACGAACGCGCAGTTCACGCGCACGCTCGGCCGCGTGCTGCGGCGCCCGGCCGTGCTGCCGGTTCCGGCGCCGGCCCTGCGGATCGCGTTCGGGGAGCTCGCGGACGGGCTCCTGCTCGCGAGCCAGCGCGCGCTTTCCGCCCGGCTCGAGGGGAGCGGCTTTTCGTTCGTTCAGCCCGAGCTCGAGGCGGCGCTGCGCCGAGAGCTCGGTCGATGAGCGCCGACGCGGTCGTCGTCGGGGCCGGCCTTGCCGGGCTCGCGTGCGCGCTTCGGCTCGAGGAGGCCGGGCTCTCGACGGTCGTGCTCGAGGCCTCGGATGCTGTCGGCGGGCGCGTGCGCACCGACGCCGTCGACGGATTCCTGCTTGATCGTGGCTTCCAGGTGCTCTTGACCGCCTACCCCGAGGCGCAGCGCGTCTTCGATTACGAGCGCCTCGACCTGCGCGAGTTCTACCCGGGCGCGCTCGTGCGGGCGCAGGGCGGCTTCCATCGCGTCGCCGACCCGTTCCGCCGCCCGCTCGACGCGCTCGGATCGATCCGCTCGCCGGTCGGGGCGCTCCGTGACCTGCCCCGGCTCGCCCGGCTGCGCGCGCGGGCACGGGCGGGATCGCTCGAGGGCCTCTTCGCCCGCCGCGAGACGACGACGCTCGAGGCGCTGCGGGCGCTCGAGCTGTCCCCGCGCATCGTCGAGCGCTTCTTCCGCCCGTTCCTCGGCGGCGTCTTCCTCGACCGCGAGCTGACGACGTCGAGCCGGATGCTCGACTTCGTCACGCGGATGTTCTCGCTCGGCTACGCGGCCCTGCCGGCGGCCGGGATGGGCGCGCTGCCCGCCCAGCTCGCGGACGCGCTTCCGCCCGGAACGCTCCGGACCGCGACCCCGGTCGAGAGGGTCGAGGCGGGGGCTGTCGTGACCGCCGACGGGGAGCGGATCGACGTTCGCGCCGTCGTCGTCGCGGCCGACGGGGCCGGTGCGGCCGGCCTGCTCGCCGGCGTCGAGGCCCCGCGCTGGCGCTCGACCGCATGCCTGTACTTCGACGCGCCGGAGCCGCCCGTCGAAGGCGCGATCCTCGTCCTCGACGGTGACGGCGAGGGGCCGGTCAACAACCTCTGCGTTCCGAGCTCGGTCGCGCCCGGCTACGCGCCGGCGGGGCGCGCGCTCGTCTCGGCGAGCGTGATCGGAAGCCCCGTCCTGCCCGATGCGGAGCTCGGGGCGGCCGTTCGCCGGCAGCTGCGCGGCTGGTTCGGCGCCGCCGTCGAGGACTGGCGGCACCTGCGTACGTACCGGATCGAGCACGCGCTGCCGGTTCGCGAGCCGCCGTCGCTCGAGCCGCGTGACAGGGTCGTCAGGCTCGGGTCGGGCCTCTACGTCTGCGGCGACCACCGGGAGACGGCGTCGATCCAGGGCGCGCTTGCCTCCGGCCGGCGGGCCGCCCGCGCCGTTGCCGAGGAGCTCGCGCGCTGAGCGCCGGCCGCCTCGTCCTCCTCACCGGCGCGACCGGCTACGTCGGCGGCCGGCTCCTGCACGCGCTCGAGGAGCGGGGCGAGCGCGTCCGCTGCCTGACGCGCCGGCCGGAGGCGCTCGCCGCCCGGATCGCCGCGACCACGGAGGCCGCTCGCGGCGACGTGCTCGACGAGGCGTCGGTCCAGGCGGCCATGGCCGGCATGGACACCGCCTACTACCTCGTCCACTCGATGGGCTCGAGGGGCGAGTTCGAGCGGGAGGACCGGCTCGCCGCGGAGATCTTCGCCCGGGCCGCCGCCGGGGCGGGCGTGCGGCGGATCGTCTACCTCGGCGGCCTCGGCGAGGGCAGCGAGCTGTCGCCCCACCTGGCGAGCCGGCAGGAGGTCGGCCGCGTGCTGGCGTCCACGGGCGTCCCCGTCGTCGAGCTGAGGGCGTCGATCGTGATCGGCTCCGGCAGCCTCTCGTTCGAGCTCGTGCGGGGCCTCTCCGACCGCCTGCCCGTGATGGTGACGCCCCGCTGGGTGAAGGTGCTCGCCCAACCGATCGCGATCGAGGACGTGATCGCCTACCTCGTCGCTGCACTCGACCTCGAGTCGCCGGCCGGCGCGGTGTACGAGATTGGCGGGAGCGACCGCGTCTCCTACCTCGGGATCATGCGCGAGTACTGGCGCCAGCGGGACCTGCGGCGACTCGTCGTCTCCCTGCCCGTCCTGACGCCGCGCCTCTCGAGCCTCTGGCTCGGCCTCGTCACCCCCGTCTACGCCCGGATCGGGCGCAAGCTGATCGACAGCCTGCGCAACCCGACCGTCGTCAACGACCCCCGGGCGCTCGCCGACTTCCCGTCGATCCGCCCGCGCGGGATCGCGGAGGCGATCGAGCGGGCGCTCGTCAACGAGGAGCGCGAGCTCGCGGAGACGCGCTGGTCGGATGCGCTCTCCTCGAGCGGCGGCAAGCTTCCGTCCGACCTGCAGCTCGGCTCGCGCCTCGTCGACTCGCGCGTGCGCGAGGTGCCGTTCCCGCCCGAGCAGGCGTTCGCACCGATCCAGCGGATCGGGGGCGAGACCGGCTGGTACTTCGCGGATCGGCTCTGGCGCCTGAGGGGGTTTCTCGACCTTCTCGCCGGCGGCGCGGGCCTGCGCCGCGGCCGCCGCGACCCCGAGCGGCTCGTCCCCGGGGACACGGTCGACTTCTGGCGGGTCGAGGCGGTCGAGCCGCCCCGGCTGCTCCGCCTCGTCGCCGAGATGAAGCTGCCGGGCCGGGCGTGGCTCCAGTTCGAGGTCGACCCGAGCGGGGCCGGCTCGATGATCCGCCAGACCGCGATCTACGACCCGGTCGGGCTGGCCGGACGCCTGTACTGGTACGCGCTCTACCCGCTCCACCAGCTCGTCTTCTCGGGGATGCTGCGCGGGATCGCCCGCTCGCTGCGCGCGTAAAGTTCCCCGCGTGACCCACCGCGCCGTCGAGCTCGGCCCGGAGGCCGTCCGCGCTCTCGGGCGTGTCTCGACGGCGACGCTCACCTCGCAACTCCTGCGGCGGGGCTACCGCTCGACGTTCCTCGCCGGCCTGCGCCCGACTCGCCCCGATCTACGCCTGCTCGGCTACGCGTTCACGCTCCGCTACGTTCCGGCCCGCGAGGACGTCGGCTTCCAGGTCGACTACGACAACGAGACGAACGTCCAGCGACTCGCCGTCGAGAGCGTCGGGCCCGGCGACGTGCTCGTGATCGACGCGCGCGGCGAGCTCGGCGCGGCGACGCTCGGGGACATCCTCGCGACGAGGATCCGGATGCGGGGCGCCGCCGGGGTGGTCACGGACGGCTGTCTGCGCGACACGCCGGGCTTCGCCGCGCTCGACCTGCCCGCCTACTACCGGGCGCCGCACGCGAGTGCCTCCTCGATCCGCCACCACCCGGTCGACATGAACGTGCCGGTCGGCTGCGCCGGGGTGCTCGTCGTGCCCGGCGACGTGGTCTGCGGGGACGCCGAGGGCGTCGTGGTGATCCCGGCCGCGCTGGCGGAGGGGGTCGCCCTCGACGCGGTCGAGCAGGAGCTCGTGGAGGAGTTCGCGCTCGAGCGGGTGCGCGCGGGCGAGCCGATCCGCGGCCTCTACCCGCTGCCGGAGGAGCGCCGGGCCGAGTACGAGGCCTGGCGCGCGCGCCGCTCGTAGCGGGCGACACGTTGTTATCATCCGCGCTCCTTCGAAGGGAGACGCGTGCGCACCTGCCCGCTCGTCCTCTGCCTCGCCGTCGCGCTCTCGGTAGCCGCCCCCGCGGCGGGTCAGGAGGTGCCGCCGGAGCACCCGATCGCCGACTTCAACGGCGACTACTACTCCGACGTCGCGATCGGCATCCCGTCCGAGGAGGTCGATGGCGCCGAGTACGCGGGCGCGGTCGTCGTCCTCTACGGGGGAGAGGGCGGCCTCACGGCGGCGGGGAGCCAGCTGATCGACCAGAGGGGGGACGTCTACGGGGAGCCGCAGATCGGCGCGATGTTCGGGAAGGCGCTTGCCGTCGGCGACTTCGACGGCGACTTCTACGACGACCTCGCGATCGGTGCGCCCTACTGGGACGAGGTGGCCGGGCTGCGCGACGCCGGTCTCGTCGTCGTTCTCTACGGCTCCCCGGATGGGCTCGCGCCCAGGGAGAGCGCGTGGATGTTCGAGTTCGCGCGCGGCGCCCGCTTCGGCTCGGCTCTTGTTGCCGGGGCCTTCGACAACCGCGTCGGGGACGACCTCGCCGTCGGCGCGCCCGGCTGGACGCCGCCGGCCGGCAGCGCGCGCGAGGCCGGGATGGTGCAGGTCTTCTACCAGTCGAGGTTCGGCTCTCGCCGGCAGTGGCTGTGGCAGGGCATGCGCGGGATCCCGCAGACCCCGGGAGCGGGCGATCACTTCGGCGCGGCGCTCGCCGCCGGCGACTTCGACTGGGACGGGCGGGACGACCTCGCGGTCGGCGTGCCGGGCGAGGGCATCCGCGGGACGGGCGCGGCGGGGCTCGTCCACGTGCTCTACGGCACGGACGGCGGGGTGAACGCCGCTCGCGACCAGGCCTGGAGCCAGCGCAGCCGCGGCGTGGCGAGCGATCCCGAGACGGGCGACGGCTTCGGCGCGGTGCTCGCGGCCGGCGACCTCGACGCGGACGTCTATGACGACCTTGCGGTCGGCGCACCGGCGGAGCAGGACGACCGCTGCGCGACCCCGTGCCCGGATTCCGGGATCGCGCACGTCCTCTTCGGCAGCGATGCCGGGGTGTCGCGCTCGGGCGCCCGGACGCTGCACCCGCCCTGGGACTGGCGTCCCGAGTGGTTTCGCTTCGCGGCCGCGCTCGCGATCGGCGACCTCGACGGGGACCGCTACGCGGATCTCGCGATCGGGGCGCCCGGGTGGAGAACCGAGTCGGGCGACGCCTTCGGCATGGTGCACGTCGCTTTCGGAGCCGCCGCCGGCCTCGACGCGGAGCGCGCCCGCGACGTTCCGAGCCCGTTCGTGCAGGCGGACTCGCTCTACGGCGACGCGCTCTCCATGCCCGACGTCGACGGCGACTGGGTCGCCGACCTGCTCGTCGGGGCTCCCGGCTACGACGTGCCGCTCAAGCACGGGCTCCTGCGGGCCGAGGACGCGGGCGCCGCGATCGAGCTCCCGGGCGTCGCCGGCTTCGGCCCGGACGGCCTGTCGGCCCGGCTCTGGGTGCAGGGGGAGCTGAGCACGGAGGACGTGCCCGGGGAGAGCGAGGACGGCGACCTACTCGGGCTCGCACTCGCCCCGTGAGACGCGGCCGCCCGGCGCTTCTCCCGAGCTCATCCTGCCCGCGATTCCGTGGGCACTGTGATCTCCGGGGACACGGTCACGGTCCCGTCTCGGGGTCCGGCGACCTACCGGGAAGCGATCGGGCGGCCGCTCTCGAGGTCGGCAAGGAGGTCGAGGAGCCCGACGGCCTCCCACGAGCGGTTGCGGCGACCCGC
>CAYJMF010000002.1:53049-96024 GCA_964370855.1 uncultured Planctomycetota bacterium
CGGCAAGGAGGTCGAGGAGCCCGACGGCCTCCCACGAGCGGTTGCGGCGACCCGCCGAGGGCGGCTCGAGCACGCCCGAGGCGACGAGTTGCTCGACCGCCATCGTCACGGCCGGCTTGCTCCTCCTCGTCGCGGCCACGCCGACCGGCACGGTGATCACCGGATGGGCGGGCAGGCAGTCGATCAGCGCCCACGCGGCAGCGTCCCTTCTGGGAGAAACCCCGTCCCGAAGTCGCTCGCGCCAGCGCTCCTGTAGCCGGAGAGCCTCCTCCAGGTAGTGCGAGGCAAGCGCGGCCGCCTGCGCCGCGGCGGCCGCGAACGCCTCGATCCAGTCGAGCTCTCGTCCCTCTCGAAACGCCGTGAGCCCGTTGACGTAGGTGTCGCGGGTCGCTGCGAGGACAACGCTGATCGGCGGGACGTACGACGGAGCGAGGCGGCGCCGGCGCAGGAGCACCTGGACGAGTGCGCGCCCCGTGCGCCCGTTGCCGTCGGCGAAGGGATGAATCGTCTCGAACTGCGCGTGGGCGAGGGCGGCCTGGACGAGAGGCGGGAGCGACTCGTCTGCGCAGAACGCCGTGAGGTCGGCGAGGAGCGCCGGCACCTCCTCCGCGGGTGGGGGCACGAAGTCGGCTCCGCACGGGTTGTAGTCGTTGCCGCCGATCCAGTTCTGCTCGCTCCGCAGGCGGCCGGCGATCGTCGGGCTGGTTCGCTCGAGCAGCGTCCGATGGATCGCCAGGACGTGCTCCACGGCAAGCGTCACTCCCGCCGTCGCCTCTTCGACCGCGAGCTGCATCGCGTCGACGTTCGCCAGGATCTCGATCACCTCCCGTCCTACCTGCTCGCCAGCCTCGTGGCGCGCCTCGGCACGGGCCAGGGCTCGAGCGTCGACCTGCAGGCCCTCGACCTTCGACGAGGCGATCGACTCGGTACGCAGCAAGAGTCTCGCGAGCGGGGCGAGAGCCGGCTGCGCGGATGCGTTGAGCGCGACGATTCGCGCCTCCGCGTCGGACACGACGCCAGCCACCGCTCCCCCCAGGGATGGAGAGAACTCAGCGATGGGGTCGGGCACGAACGCGTCGTACGAGCAGGGACGCCGATAGCGCGCGGGCGCATACAGGCCGGGCTCAGCTCGCCAGGTTCTTCGGACGAAGCGACCACGCACCCGAGGCATCCTTTCCAGCCTTTCCTTTCCCGAGAACCTTAGTAAAGGATACGACGTATCCATTACTATCCCTGCGGCACGTGGGCGCCGAGCGTCCGCTGAAGCCACGGGCACGGGCGGCTCCCGTGATGTCAGGTCTCGTCCGGCTTCGCCTGGGCTGCTGCGCCGGGCCGGGGCGGAGTGACCCCGCGCCTGCCCGGTGGCGATCCACTCTCCCGCATGGGCCGTGCAGGATTCGAACCTGCGACCTTGGGATTAAGAGTCCCCTGCTCTACCAGCTGAGCTAACGGCCCCGGGCGGCCAGTATAGACTCGCCGCGCCGGCCTCCCGGTCGCCTAACCTCCCTCCGGTGCGCCTCCTCTCCGTCGTCGGCAACCGGCCCCAGTTCATCAAGTCCGGGCCGCTCTCGGCCGCGCTCGCGGCCCGCGGGGTCGACGAGGTCGTCGTGCACACCGGGCAGCACTACGACCCGGAGCTGTCGCAGGTGTTCTTCGACGAGCTCGGGCT
This sequence comes from uncultured Planctomycetota bacterium, assembly GCA_964370855.1. Classification (GTDB taxonomy): domain Bacteria; phylum Planctomycetota; class JAJSAM01; order JAJSAM01; family JAKLKS01; genus JAKLKS01. Next base: position 54,719 of record CAYJMF010000002.1, read on the forward strand.
CGGCGAGCCCGTCTACAGGCTCGAGGCGGGCTCGGGCAGCCACGCCGAGCAGACGGCGCGGATGCTGCCGGGGATCGAGGGGGCGATCCTCGCCGAGGAGCCGGCCTGCGTGCTCGTCTACGGCGACACCAACTCGACGCTCGCGGGCGCGCTCGTGGCGGTCAAGCTCGGCGTGCCGATCGCGCACGTCGAGGCGGGGCTTCGCTCCTTCGACCGGACGATGCCCGAGGAGTGGAACCGGATCCTCGTCGACCGGGTCTCGACGCTGCTTCTCTGCCCCACCGACGTGGCCGAGCGCAATCTCGCCGCCGAGGCGATCACGGAGGGCGTCCACGTCGTCGGCGACGTGATGCTCGACGCGAGCCAGCGCCTCGCGCCGCGCGCCCGCGAGCGCTCGGGCGCGCTCGAGCGGGCGGGCGTCGAGCCGGGCGGCTACCTGCTCCTGACGCTCCACCGCGAGGCGAACGTCCGCTCGGAAGCGCTCGCGCGGATCGCGCAGGCGCTGAACGCGCTCGCCGAGCCGGTCGTGTTCCCGGCCCACCCGCGCACCGCGGCCGCGCTCGGCTACGGGGGCATCGAGCTCGGCCCGCACGTCCGGGTGCTGCCGCCCGCCGGCTACCTCGATTTCGCCGCGCTCGCCTCCCAGGCCCGTGTCGTTCTGACCGACTCGGGCGGCGTCCAGAAGGAGGCCTACTGGTACGGCGTCCCGTGCGTGACGCTCCGCAGCTCGACCGAGTGGGTCGAGACGGTCGAGAGCGGCTGGAACCGCCTCGCCGGCGACGATCCGGCGCGGATCGCCGAGGCGGTGGCGCAGGTGCAGCCGGCCGGGGAGCGCCCGCCCCTCTACGGGGACGGGCACGCCTCGGACCGGATCGCTGACCTCCTCTGTACGATGACCGGCCAGTGAAGCCGGAGCTGGCCGTCATCGGGGCGGGCTACGTCGGCCTGCCGCTCGCCACGGTGTTCGCGGAGGCCGGCGTCCCCGTCGTTCTCGTCGACGTCGACGAGGGGAAGGTCGCGGGCATCTCGCGCGGCGAGAGCCACATCGAGGACGTCCCCGGCGAGCAGGTCGCCCGGCTCGTCGATTCCGGGGCGCTCTCGGCAACCACCGACTACGACGCCGTCCGCGACACCGACGTGATCCTGATCGCCGTCCCCACGCCGCTGACGCGAAACCGCGAGCCCGACCTCTCGATCGTGCTGGCAGCGACCCGAGAGGTCGCCCGCCGGCTCCGCCCCGGGCAGCTCGTCGTGCTCGAGTCGACCACCTACCCCGGCACCACCCGGGAGGAGCTCCTGCCCGTGCTCGCGGCCGGCGGCCTCGAGGCCGGCTCGGACTTCCACCTCGCCTTCAGCCCCGAGCGTGTCGACCCCGGCCGGCTCGACTGGACGACGAGGAACACGCCGAAGGTGGTCGGGGGCGTCACCCCCGCCTGCACGGAGCGTGCCGCCGCCTTCTACCGGCGCGCGCTCGACACCGTCGTCACCGTCTCCTCCCCCGACGCGGCCGAGCTCGTGAAGCTGCTCGAGAACATCTTCCGCTCGGTCAACATCGCGCTCGTCAACGAGCTCGCCCAGCTCTGCGACCGGATCGGGATCGACGTCTGGGAGGTCGTCGACGCGGCCGCCACGAAGCCGTTCGGGTTCATGAGCTTCAAGCCGGGCCCCGGCCTGGGCGGGCACTGCCTTCCCGTCGACCCCTTCTACCTCTCCTGGAAGGCGCGCGAGTACGACTTCTACACGGAGTTCATCGAGCTCGCCGGCAAGGTCAACGAGAACATGCCCGTGTTCTGCTTCCAGAAGATCGTGCGGGCGCTCAACTCGCGCGAGCGGCCGCTCAAGGGCAGCCGCGTGCACCTGCTCGGCCTCTCCTACAAGGAGGACGTCGGCGACCTGCGCGAGTCGCCCGCGCTTCGGCTCGTCGAGCTCCTGCGCGACGGCGGCGGCGAGGTCTCCTACACCGACGCGCACGTCCCCGAGCTGCCCGAGCACGCGCTCGTTTCGACCGAGCTCGACGGGGCGCTCGAAGCCGCCGACTGCGTCGTGATCGTGACCGCCCACTCCGGCATCGACTACGCGCGCGTGGCCGCCCGGGCCCGGCTCGTCGTCGACTTCCGCAACGCGACGGGCCGCGCCGGCGTGACGGGGGACGCGGTGTGGAAGCTCTGACGCTCGGGCAGGTCGGGCTCGGCCCGTGGGGCTCGAACCTGGCGCGGAACTTCAACGAGCTGGCGCGGCTCAAGTGGCTGTGCGACCTCGACGCGGGGATCCTCGACGGCCGCGCCGGGCGCTTCCCGGCGACCGCGTTCACCGGCCGCTACGAGGACCTGCTCGATGATCCGGAGGTGGACGCGGTCGTCGTCGCCACACCCGTCCCGACCCACGCGGAGCTGGCCCGCCAGGCGCTCGAGGCCGGCAAGCACGTCTTCGTCGAGAAGCCGATGGCGTTGACCGCCGCCGACGCCGCCGGCCTCGTCGAGCTCGCGGCTGCGCGAGGCCTCGTGCTGATGCCCGGGCACCTGCTGCTCTACCACCCCGGCGTGCGGATGCTGAAGGAGCTCGTCGACACGGGCGAGCTCGGCGACGTCCTCTACGTCTACGGAAACCGCCAGAACCTCGGCACGATCCGCCGCGACGAGAACGCGCTCTGGAGCCTCGGCGTCCACGACCTCTCCGTGATCCTGCACCTGCTCGCCGAGGAGCCCGCCGAGGTGTGGGCGCGCGGCGAGTCGTACCTCAAGCAAGGAGTCGAGGACGTCGTCTTCTCCTACCTGCGCTTTGCCTCCGGCCAGGTCGCGCACATGCACCTGTCCTGGCTCGACCCGCACAAGATGCGGCGGATGACCGTCGTCGGCAGCCAGCGAATGGCGGTCTTCGACGACATGGAGCTGGAGCGGAAGATCACCGTCTACGACAAGGCGGCCGAGCAGGCGCTCGGCACGTACGGCGAATGGCGTACGCGCACCGGGGACATCCGCAGCCCCCGCGTCGCGAACGACGAGCCGCTGCGGCTCGAGTGCGCCCACTTCCTCGCGCTCGTGCGCGGCGAGGGCGACCCGGGGCAGGCCGCCCGGGACGGCCTCGCGGTCGTGCGCGTGCTCGAGCGCCTCCAGGCGTCGCTCGAGCGGGGAGCCTCGTGAGCGGCGATGCCGTCGTCTACCCCGGCACCGTCCTCGGCGCGGACGTCGAGCTCGGAGACTTCGCCGTCGTCGGTAAACAGCCGACGCTCGCGGCCCGTTCGACCGCGCCCAGGGAGCCGCTGCCGCCGCTCGTCGTCGGCGACGGCTGCCGCGTGCTCGCCGGCGCCGTCGTCTTCGCCGGCAGCCGGATCGGCAGCCGCGTCGTCGTCGGCGACCAGGCGTGCGTGCGCGAGCGCTGCGAGCTCGGCGACGACGTCGTCGTCGGGCGGGGCGCGCTCGTCGAGAACGACGTCACGATCGGCGCGCGCTGCCGGATCCAGGCAAACGCCTACATCACCGCCTACTCCGTGCTCGAGGAGGACGTCTTCGTCGCGCCCTGCGTCGTGACCACGAACGACAACTTCATGGGCCGCACCGAGCGCCGCCACGCGCTGCGTCGCGGCCCCACGATCCGCCGGGGGGCCCGCATCGGCGGCGGCGCCGTGCTCCTGCCCGGGATCGAGATCGGCGAGGAGGCGTTCGTCGGCGCCGGTGCGGTCGTGCTCGCGGACGTCCCCGCGCGCGCCGTCGTCGTCGGCAACCCCGCCAGGCGGATCCGGGACGTCCCCGACGACGAGCTGCTGTAGGCGCTACGGAGTCTTGCGGAGCGTGAGTCGGTAGGGGCCGCCGGAACGGCCCGGGGCCTTCACCTCGACGTAGTACCAGCCGGTCTTGCGGATCCGCTGCTTGAACGATGTGGAGGCGCCCCGCGCGTAGGCGACGACCGAGCCGGCGCGGACCGCGAGCGCGGTGATCTCCGTGACCCGTACCGTGCCCGGGCGCCAGAGCGCGATCGTGGTCTTCTTGCCGGACGGGCCGGCCAGCTTCACTTCGACGCCCTGGCCCGCACGAAGGTACGTGCGGTACACGTCGCTCCGGTCGTCGAAGTAGTCGATCGTGGCGGCGATCGTGTGCTTCGTCCCGTAGAGGGTGCGCGCCTTCGAGCCGGCGTCGTCGTTCGGCTCGAGGCGGTCGGCACGCGGGAGCGGCGCGCCGAGCGCGCTCAGCGCTCGCTGGACGTCCAACCGCCCGTTGCCCGTGGCGGCGTCCCGTCCGGCCGCGCCGATGTCGTCTGCGTACGACTCGAGCAGCGCCGCCACCTGGCTGGCGTGGAGCCCGGGGCGCTCGGCCAGGAGGAGCGCGGCCGCCGCCGACACGAGCGGTGCCGCGAACGACGTCCCCTGACCGGAGCGAAGGTGGTTGAGCGCGCACATCGAGTAGCCGGGCTGCGCGCACGCTGGGTCCGTCAGGTCGAACGGGAACGTCGAGATGATTCCCGACCCCGGCGCCGCGACGTCGTTGAAGACCGGGTCCCGGTTCGAGAACGCGGGCGTCTTCCCGTCCTGCGTGAGCGCGCTCACGCCGACCACGTGCGGCAGCGCGGCCGGGTAGCTCGCGTACGGGTACGGGCAGACCACGTCGCAGTTCCCCGTTGCGGCCACGATCACGGCCCCCTTGCCGACCGCGTACTCGATCGCGGCGTGCTCGAGCGCCGAGTACGTGTCGTTCGCGGGCGTCTTCGGGTCGCGGCGGCCCCCGAGGCTCAGGTTGATCACCCGGGCGCCCTGGTCGGCGGCCCAGCGGATCGCCTCCGCCTCGGCCTCGATCGAGATCCGCCCGTCCTGGTCGACCACCTTCGCCACGACGAGCTCGACCGGGAAGCCGGCCCCGGCGATCCCGAGCCCGTTGTCCATCCTCGCCGCGATCTCGCCCGCGACGAGCGTCCCGTGCCCGATCGTGTCCTCCGTCGCCTTGCCGCGCACGAAGCTGCGGGACGCGACGATCCGACCGGCGAACTCCGGGTGCGACCCGTCGATCCCGGAGTCGACGACGGCGACCCGCACGGGCGGGAGCTCGGGGCGCTCGGGCCAGTAGTCGAGCGCGCGGATCGCGCTCAGGTACCACTGGAAGACGATCAGCGGGTCGGTCGGGGTGAACGTGATCGAGCGGGAACGGCGGATCGCCTCGACGTACTCGATGCCGGGGAGCCCCGCGAGCGCCGACACCGCCGCGTCCCGGTCGGGGACGGCGACGACGATCGCGTCGAGAGCCCAGAGGCTCTGGTCGACCGGCTGGCCGGTGAGCTCCTCGACCAGGGCGGCGACCTCCTCGAGCGACGCGCCCTCGGCGACGCCGATCGCCACACGACCGGGTGAGGCGACGGCAGGTGCCGCGAGCGCGAGCGCCGCGAGCAGCGGGGCGAGATACGCGAGCCTCACGTGGCGTTCACGGTTAGCGCGGGGCTGGCCCCGGCGGCGAGACCGGCCGTGGCACCGACGCGGGCGCGGTAGGTCCCGGGCGCGGGGCGAAGCTTCACGGAGAAGCGCCCGTCAGCCCTCACCTCGGCCGAGGCGACGCCGCGCCAGGCCTCGCCGTCACGCCGCTGGATCGTGACGGAAGCCCCCGTCAAGCCTGGCTCGACCGAGCCCTCGAAGGCGCGGCGCGCCGCGGTCAGGCTCACCCGCGGCTCGACGTACACCGTGACCGGCGCACCCTTCCCGGAGGGGAGCCGGAGGCGGTAGGCGGTTGTGACCGCCGGTTTCACAGTCAGGGCGACCCGCCCGCCCGCGGCCGCCGCCACCGTGCGCAGGGCCGCCCAGGCGCCGCCGGCCGGCTTCGCCTCGAGAACGGCGCTCCCGGCCCCGGCCAGCTGGCCCCGGAGCTTCACCCTCTGACCGTAGACGACCCGGCGTGCGGAGGCCGTCAGGGCGCCTTGCGTCTCGATCGCGAACCACGTCGAGCGCAACCCGAGCGCGGTGCGCATCGCCGAGCCGGAGACCTCGGTCGTGCCGCCGGTGCCGGTCGCGATCACCGACGCGACCCTACCGGATGCGTTCAGCTCCACGGTCAGCCCCGTGAGCGCATCGGGGAGCTTCGAGCCGAGCTTCGCCCGCAGCTCGGCCTCCGTGAAGGTGACGGGCCCCCAGCGGTGGAAGGGCGAAACCTCCGCGTCGTAGGGATCCTCGACCGACACGAGGTAGGGAACGGGCTCCGAGCCCGCCCAGGCGTCCTCGATCGCGGCCGTCCGCCCGCCCGAGCTGGCGGAGAAGAACGTCCAGGCGATCTTCCCCTCGTAGCGCACGACGATGCGCTTCGTGGCGGCCACTGCCGCGTTCGTGCGCGGGTCCTCTGCGACGATGCCGCCGTAGACCTGGCTGCGCGTGTCCGAGTACACGTCGAACGCGCCGTCCGTCCTGCGGCTGGCGAGCGCGTAGGTGCGCGCCGCGATCGCCTGCACCGCGAGCGCCTCCGGGTGCCACTCCGCCGGCATCTCGCCGGCGATCACGCCCTTCACGTACTTCTCGAGGCCGAGGTCGTTGACGGCCATGAGGCCGCTATCCGAGACGCTCACGACCAGCGCGCCGCCGTAGGCGCGCACCAGGCGAAGCGGGCTCTTGCCCGGCAGGAAGCGGACCGGCGAGGCGAGCTGGCGAGGCCCGCCGTTCCCCGTCATGACGAGCCGGGAGTCGATCGTGTACGTCCCGGCCGGAACGTCGACCGTGCCGTTCGCATCCGTGACCCGGAACGGGGCCTGCGAGCCGATGTCGAGCGACTGCTTCCCCGAGGCGAGCAGCACCCGGATCCTGGCCTTGCCGGTCAGTCCGAGCTCCGTCCCCGGGTAGTAGTGGGCGAGGATCTGCGCGTGCGTCCAGCCGTGCTCGGCAAAGCCGCGGGCGCCGTACTGGGCCATGCCGACACCGTGTCCCCACCCCTGGCCGGTGAACGTGAACGTCGCGGCGGCAGCCGCGCCGGAGGCGGCGAAGGCGGTGGCGAGGGCGGCGAGGGTCAGCAGGCGGCGCATATCGAGGCGTTTCGGCCCGGGTACCTCGGACGGAGGGTAGCGCAAGCTCGTTAGGGATTCTTGATCCCTGGTTCGCCGGGCGACCGGGCTATCCCTGCGCCAGGCGCCGCCCGTACTGGCGCTCGGCGTAGGCACGGAAGTGCTCCCCGGAGCGCAGGGGCTCCCACCAGTCGCGACGCGTGCGGTACCACTCGACGGTCTCCGCGAGCCCGTCCTCGAACGTCCGCTCCGGCCGCCACCCGAGCGCATGGAGGCGGGCCGAGTCGAGCGAGTAGCGCCGGTCGTGCCCCGGGCGATCCTCCACGTGGCGAAGGAGCTCGCCCGGGGCGCGCGTCAGCGCGAGGATCCGCCGCGCGACGTCGAGGTTCGCGAGCTCGCAGCCCCCGCCGACGTTGTAGACGCCGCCCGGCTCGCCGCGGCGCAGGACGAGCTCGATCGCGGCGCAGTGATCCCCGACGTGGAGCCAGTCGCGGGTCTGGTGGCCGTCGCCGTAGAGTGGCAGCGGCTCGCCGTCGAGCGCGTTCGTGACGAACAGCGGGATCAGCTTCTCCGGGTACTGGTTCGGCCCGTACGTGTTCGAGCCGCGCGTGATCGCGGCGTCGACGCCGAACGTGCGCACGTGGGCCAGCACGAGCAGATCGCCGCCCGCCTTCGAGGCCGCGTACGGGCTCGAGGGCCGGAGCGGATCGGACTCGACCGACGACGCTCCCGGAGAGACGTCGCCGTAGACCTCGTCGGTCGAGACCTGGACGAGCCGCACACCGGCCGCGCGGGCATGCTCGAGCAGCACGTAGGTCCCGTGCACGTCGGTGTGGATGAACTCCGCCGCGCCGAGCAGCGAGCGGTCGACGTGCGTCTCCGCCGCGAAGTTGACGATCGCGTCGCACCCGGCCGCGGCGCGTTCCACGTCCGCCGGGCTCGCGATGTCGCCGTGGTGGAACTCGTGCGGGACGCCCTCGAGGTTCTTCGGGTTCCCGGCGTAGGTCAGCTTGTCGAGGACGACGACCTCGTCGCCGCTCGCTGCGAGCCGGCGAGCGAAGTGGCTGCCGATGAAGCCGAGGCCGCCGGTGACGAGTACGCGCACGGTGGGGGATGCTACCGGGCGTCGAGCCGGGCCAGGCAGGCCGCGAGGCCGTCACGCCAGTGCGGCAGTCGGGGCGTGCCCGGGCGCTCGCTGCGCAGCACGGAGCAGGCCGGGCGCGGTGCCGGGCGGCCGAGCTCCGCGGTCGAGATCCGCTCGACCCGGCAGGGGAGACCCGCCTGCTCGAAGATCGCCTCGGCGAAGTCGGCCCAGGTGCAGTCGCCGCCCGCGGCGAGGTGGTAGAGACCGTAGGGGAGCGAGACGAGCTCGCGGGTCGCCCCGGCCAGGTGGCCCACGTAGGTGGGTGAGCCCCGCTGGTCGGCGACGATGCGGACGCTCTCGCGCTCCGCGCCGAGCCGGAGCATCGTGCGGACGAAGTTGTGCCCGGTCGGCCCGAACAGCCACGAGCTGCGCACGACCCAGCCGTCCCGCACCTCGAGCTCGCCGTCGAGCTTCGTCCGCCCGTACACGGAGAGCGGATTCGGCGCGTCCGACTCGACGTACGGGCTCCCCTTCGTCCCGTCGAACACGTAGTCGGTCGAGTAGTAGACGACGGGGGCGCCCAGCCCGACGACACGCCGCGTGCCGAGCACGTTCGCTGCGAACGCGCCGTCCGGGTCGCGCTCGGCGCCGTCCACATCGGTCCAGGCCGCGCATTGGAGGACGAGATCGGGCGGCGTCAGCCCCGGCGGCGCGGGCCCGGTCACGTCGAAGCCGCTGCGATCGCGCGCGTCCGCCCAGGGGAACGCCTCGGCGAGCGCCGCCCCGAGCTGCCCGCGCGCCCCCGTCAGGAGGACGCTCGGGAATCGCGCTCTGACAGGATCGGGGTCGTCGTGCTCCACAGGTGCCTGACCCGCGGGTCGTCCCACGGGAGCGTTCGCTCGTCCGGGCTCGCCGGGTCGTACTCCTCGGTGACGTGGTAGGAGAACAGGCAGTCGGTCAACGCCTCGAAGCCGTGCGCGTGGTGCCCCGGGACGTAGACGGCGAGCGGATTCTCGTCGCCGATGTCAATCGAGAACGCCTCGCCGCTCGCACGGTCGAGCACGACCACGCGGGCCATCCCGGCGAGGCACGCGAACAGGTCGTCCTGGCCGCGCTCGTGGTAGTGGAGGCCGCGGATCACGCCCCGCCGGGAATAGGAGAGGTTCGTCTGCACCGTCCGGCGCGGCAGCAGGCTGTCGCGGCGCAGCTCGCAGAACCAGCCCCGCCCGTCCTCGTGCCGCACGAGCGGCAAGAGCAGCAGCCCCTCGATCACGCGACCTTGTTCGCGCCGGTCCGCTCCACCAGCGCGCCGATCTCCGCGATCGCCTCGTGCGTGCCCGCGTCGTGCCACCAGCCGCTCGTGCGGCGCGCGGTGAGCCCGCCCCGGGCGGCGTAGGCGCGGTTGACGTCGGTGATCTCGAGCTCGCCGCGGCTCGACGGCTCGAGGCCGCGGACGAGGTCGAAGACCGCGGCGTCGTAGCAGTAGAGGCCGACGACCGCGTCGCGGGTCGGCGGCGAGAGGTAGCGCGTGTCGACCACCCCCGCCTTCTCGACCACGTCGACGACGCCACCGTCCTCGCCGTAGGCGACGACGCCGAAACGCTCCGGGTCGGGCACCTCCTTGACGAAGATCAGCGCCCCGCCGTCGCTCTCCGCGAACTCCCGGATCGCGGCCACCTCGGCGTACTCGAAGATGTTGTCGCCGAGGCAGACGACGAGTCGCCCGCCCGCCGCGAAGCCCTCGGCCATGCCGAGGACCTGGGCGATCCCGCCCGGCCGCGTCTGCACCTTGTAGGTGAGGTCGAGCTCGAACAGCGGCCCGCCGCCGCCGCGCTCGTCGAGCCTGCCGTCGCCGAGCAGGTCGATCAGCTGGCCCGCGTGGCCCTGGCCGGTGACGACCAGCACCTCGCGCACGCCGGCGAGCTGGAGCAGCTGGAGCGGGTAGTAGATCATCGGCCAGCGGCCGACCGGAAGCAGGTGCTTGTTGGCGACGCGCGTCAGCTCCCCGAGACGCGTCGCCTCGCCGCCCGCGCAGATGAGGCCCCGGAGGCTCGTCACGGGCGCAGTCTAAGGCGAGCGGCCCTACCGGGCCAGGGCCTCGCTGAAGGCCCGCTCGGCCTCCGGCCCGAAGACGCAGAGGACAACCCGCTCGAGCGTCCGCGGCTCGTGGCCTCTGACGGCGTCGATCATGATCCGGGCGCACTCGGCGAGCGGGAAGCCGCCGACGCCGGTCCCGAAGGCCGGCAACGCGAGCGAGCCGAGCCCGAGCTCGTCCGCCACCTCGAGGCAGCTCTCGGTCGCCCGCCGGACGAGCTCCGCCGACGTGCGCAGGTCCTGGCCCATGACCGCCCCGTGGATCACGTAGCGCGCGGGCAGTCGCCCCGCCCCGGTCGCGACGGCGTCGCCAAGTGGGATGGGCCCCTTCGCGACCGCCTCCCGCTCGATCTCCTCGCCGCCTGCCCGCATGATCGCTCCCGCCACGCCCGAGCCCATCCGGAGGCGGTCGTTCGCCGCGTTGGCGATCGCATCGACATCGAGGCGGGCGATGTCGCCCTCGACGACGCTAGGCTCGAGCGGCACGTGCGGTCCTCCGAGCGGCCTTGCGCGCCCGCACGGCCCCCGCGTGGCGGACGGCCGCGAACCACAGGTAGAGGAGCGCGCCGAGCGCGAGCAGCGCGCGCCTCACGATCGTGCCCACGGGACGATTGTAGGGCGTCCGGCTCGCGCTACGATGAGCCGGTGTCGTTGCACGATCTCGATCGGCTGCGCAGCGAGATGGAGGAGCTGTTTTCCGACCTCTGGCAAGGCAGGCGCCTCGCGGGCGTTCGCCGCGCCTTCCGCCCCGCCGTCGACGTCTACCGGACGGACGTCCCGCCCGCGGTCACCGTCGTCTGCGATCTCGCCGGCGTCGACGCCGGCGACGTCGAGCTGAGCGTCTCCGACGGCGTCCTCTCGATCACGGGCGTGCGGCGCAGGCAGTCGGCAGAGCGCGTCGTCTACCACCAGATCGAGCTCGACCACGGCCCGTTCGAGCGCCACGTGCCGGTCGGCGAGGATGCGCGTGCGGACGAGGCCGAGGCGGCGTTCGATCGGGGCCTCCTCGTGGTTCGCCTGCCGCTCCGCCAGGAGTCGGAGCGGCCGCCTGCGGTTCCGATCAGGATCGTCCGGCGATCATGAGCGAGGCCGGCGTCCTCGAGCAGGAGGGCGCGGCGGAGCTCGAGATCCCGCCGATCCTCCCCGTCCTGCCTCTCCGCGACACGGTCGTCTTCCCGGAGTCGATGAGCCCGCTCGCGATCGGCCAGGAGCGCTCGATTCGCCTCGTGGACGAGGCGGTGGCCGGCAACCGCCTCGTCGCGCTCGTTGCCTCCCGAAGCCCCGAGATCGAGTCGCCGGGCGCCGGCGACGTGCACACGGTCGGCACCGTGGCCGTGATCCACCGGATGCTGCGAATCCCCGACGGGACGCTCCGGGTGCTCGTGCAGGGGGTGCGCCGCGTCCGGCTCGCCCGGTGGGTCTCCGAGGAGCCCTACCTCCTCGGCGAGTTCGAGGAGGTGCCCGACGTCGTCCCCGAGACGAAAGAGGTCGAGGCGCTCTCCAAGAACGTCCAGGGCCTGTTCTCGCGGATCATCGACCTCGCCCCCTACCTGCCGGCCGAGCTCGAGTTGGCGGTGGCGAACGTCGAGAGCCCGAGCGCGCTGACGTATCTGGTCGCCTCCACCATGCGCCTGAAGACGCCGGAGAAGCAGGAGCTGCTCGAGGAGGCGGACGTCGAGGAGCGCCTTCGCCGCCTGACCGCGATCCTCAGCCGCGAGCTCGAGTCATTCGAGCTCGGCGCGAAGATCCAGTCACAGGTCCAGTCGGAGATGGAGAAGTCCCAGCGCGAGTACTACCTGCGCCAGCAGCTGAAGGCGATCCAGGAGGAGCTCGGCGAGGGCGATCCGGAGCAGGCCGAGCTGGCCGAGCTGCGCCGACGCGTCGACGAGGCGAGTCTGCCCGAGCAGGCAGACCGCCAGGCACGCCGCGAGCTCGACCGGCTTTCGAAGCTTCCCGCCGCCTCGGCCGAGCACGGCGTCATCCGCACCTACCTCGAGTGGATCGTGTCGCTGCCCTGGCACGCGACGACGGACGACGACCTCGACCTGCGTCGCGCCCGGCGTGTGCTCGACGAGGACCACTACGACCTCGAGAAGGTGAAGGAGCGGATCGTCGAGTACCTCGCCGTCTCGAAGCTGAAGGCCGACCTGACGGGCCCGATCCTCTGCTTCGTCGGCCCGCCGGGGGTCGGCAAGACCTCGCTCGGCCAGTCGATCGCGCGCACGCTCGGGCGGAAGTTCGTGCGCATCTCGGTCGGCGGCGTCCGGGACGAGGCCGAGGTTCGTGGTCACCGGCGCACCTACATCGGCGCGATGCCGGGGACGATCGTCCGCGCGCTGCGCGATGCGGAGTCGCGCAACCCGGTGTTCATGATCGACGAGATCGACAAGCTCGGCTCGGACTGGCGGGGCGACCCGGCGAGCGCGATGCTCGAGGTGCTCGACCCCGAGCAGCACTCGACGTTTCGCGACCACTACCTCGACCTGCCGTTCGACCTCTCGCGCGTGCTCTTCATCTGCACCGCGAACCAGCTCGAGCCGATCCCGGCGCCGCTTCGCGACCGGATGGAGGTGATCCAGCTCTCCGGCTACACGGAGGACGAGAAGGTTGCGATCGCCCGCCGCTACCTGATCCCGAAGCAGCTCGAGGCGAACGGGCTCCGGCCGGGGCAGGTCACGTTCACCGATCGCGCGCTGCGGCTCGTCGTGCGCGCCTACACGCGCGAGGCGGGTGTGCGGGGGCTCGAGCGGCAGATCGCCGCGCTCTGCCGCAAGGTCGCGGCGCAGGTGGCGGAGGGCAAGCTGAAGCGGGCCCGGGTCGACGAGAAGCGTGTCCGCGCCGGGCTCGGGCCGAGGCGCTTCCCCGACGAAGTGCGGCGGCGGGCCGCCGCCGCGGGCGTCGCGACGGGGCTCGCCGTCACGGCCGCGGGGGGCGACGTCCTGTTCGTCGAGGCGACCGCGATGCCCGGGAAGGGCACGCTGACGATTACCGGCCAGCTCGGCGACGTGATGCGCGAGTCCGCCCAGGCGGCCCTGTCCTGGGTCCGCTCCCACGCCGCCGACCTCGGCCTCGGTGACGCGGACTGGTTCGCCGAGCACGACCTGCACATCCACGTGCCGGCGGGCGCGGTCCCGAAGGACGGGCCGTCCGCGGGAATCACGATCGCCACGGCGCTCGCCTCGCTCGTCACCGGGCGCGCGGTGTCGGAGGACGTCGCGCTCACGGGCGAGATCACGCTCACCGGGCACGTGCTCCCGATCGGCGGCGTGAAGGAGAAGGTGCTCGCCGCCGAGCGCGCCGGGATCGGCACGGTGATCCTGCCGCGTGAGAACGAGCCGGATCTCGAGGAGGTTCCCAGGGACGTGCGCGAGCGCACCCGCTTCGTCCTCGCCGACACGATCGACGACGTGATCGCCGCCGCGCTCCCCGGCTGAGTCCCGTGCGGGGCCGGCTACAATCGGTCACGGAACGACGAAAGGACGCGAATGCCTGACAGCGGGAAGGTCAAGACCGCGGTCGCGACCGCGAAGCCGGTCGTGCAGCGACTGGCGAAGGACGACGAGTTTCAGAAGCACGTCAAGGCTGCCTACGAGTCCGCGAGGCACATGTACGACGAGCTGTTCGCGGACGAGCGCTCCGCACGGGCGCTCGCGGGGCGGTTTGCGACGGACTCGGACCTCCAGGACGAGTTGAAGGCCGTCATGCAGGAGCTGCGCGAGGCGGGCACGCACGTGAGGAAGGCGAAGCAGCCGCCCGCGTCCCGCAAGGGCCGCAACACGGTCCTGCTCGCCGGGCTCGTCCTCGGGGTCCTCTACAACCCGGCGACCGGGCCCGAGACGCGCCGCTGGCTGAAGGAGCGCGTGTTCGGCCCCGAGGAGACGTTCGAGTACGAGCCGTAGGCCGGCCGGCGCCGGTCAGAGCGCGTCGAGGTACTCGCGCAGCTCCCAGTCCGTGACCGCGAGGGAGAAGCGACGGGCCTCGTTGCGCTTGAGCGTGACGAACACCTTCATGAACTGCTCGCCGAGCTGGTCGCGGATGACCGTGTCGCTCTCGAGCGCGTCGAGCGCGTCCGAGAGCGAGAACGGCATCAGCTGGCGCTCGACCGGCGGCTCGTAGACGCCGACGCTCGGCGGCCCCGGGTCGAGCTTGCGGTCGATACCGTCGAGACCGGCATGGATCGCGGCCGCCGCGGCCAGGTAGGAGCTGGCGGTGCCGTCGCCGCAGCGAAGCTCGACCCGGGCGCCGCGGCCGCGCTCCCCGGGCAGCCGGATGTAGGTCGTCCGGTTGTCCTCGCCCCAGTCGATCCAGTAGGGGGCGAGCGCCTGGGAGATGAAGCGCTTGTAGGCGTTGACGGTCGGAGCCATCACCGCGGTGATCCCGCGGGCATGCTCGAGCTGGCCTCCGATGAACCAGCGCGCGAGGTCGGAGAGCCCCTGCGGCCCGGCCGGGTCGGCGAACAGGTTGCCACCATCCGCGTCCCAGAACGACAGGTGCAGGTGGTAGCCGGACGTGCCGCCGCCGTCGAAGGGCACGCCCATGAACGTCGCCACCCAGCCGTTCATCGCCGCGATCTCCTTGATCGCGAGCTTCAGGAGGTGGGCGTCGTCGGCCGCCTTCAGAGCCTCGTCGTAGCGGCAGTTGATCTCCCACTGCGACGGGTCGTACTCCTGGTTCACGCAGACGAACGGGAGCCCGAGCGCGCGCACGCCGTCCTCCATCTGGCGGATCACGCCGCCCGCGTCGACGCGGGGGTCCATCCGGTAGACGAGCCCGGGCACGGGCGCGTAGCGCTCGAGCCCGCCGTCCGCGCCGCGCCGGAGCAGGAAGAACTCGAGCTCGTGCCCGCAGGCGACGCGGTAGCCGCGTTCCTCGGCGCTCGCGATCGCGCGTCGCAGGATGCCCCGCGGTGAGGTCGGAAGCGGCTCGCCGTCGAACCAGCAGTCGGCGAGGCAGATCGCCGTGTTCGCCTCCCAGGGCAGCAGCCTGAGCGTGGCCAGATCCGGACGCACCTGCATGTCGCGCAGGAGCACCTCGTCGCGCAACCCGGTCTCGTCGGGCATCACGCCCTGGTGGTCGACCGCGAAGACCGAGACGCAGAAGTTGACACCGTCCTGCGCTGTCTCCTCGAGCAGGTCGAGCGGGATCACCTTGGCCCGGGTCGTCCCGAGCAGATCGCCGTAGTGGACGCGCACGCGCGTGACGCCGGCGGCGCGGAGCTCATCGATGCGGGCTGTCATTCGATCTCGTCGTCCCCTCGCGTCGCTGGCCGGGTGCCCGCCCGCGACGGCGGGCGAGACGCCAAGTATGAGGCCAACGGGTCTCCCGGCTCAAGCCCGAACCGGCCCACGAGCGTTGCGCTCGCCGCGACGGGGGCGTAGGGTGGAGCGGGAGCGACGTGCTCGAGATTGCGAAAGCGGGGGTGAGAGACGAGATGGCACGACGGATGGCACTGGCCTTGATCTTGGTGTTGGCGCTCGGCGCCGGCCTGACCGCCTGCGGCGGCGACGACAGTGCCGAGCCGGCCCCGCCGGAGACGACCGAGCCGGCCCCGGCGGAGACGACCGAGCCGGCTCCGCCCGAGACGACCGAGCCGGCCCCGGCGGAGACGACCGAGCCGGCCCCGGCCACGGGCGTTGACCTCGACGCGGTCCTGGCGGTCGATCTCGCGGCCTGCGAGACGCCCGCGGGGGATCCGCTCGTGATCGGCTACGCGGCTGACTTCTCGGAGGTGGGCGGCTTCGCGGATGTGCCGGGAAGCGAGGCGGCCGCATTCATGGCCGAGCTCCTGAACTGCGCCGGCGGGGTCGGCGGGACGCCGGTCGAGGTGATCGTCAAGGACATCCAGGGCGACCCGGAGGTCACGCAGCGGGCGGCCCAGGAGCTGCTCGATGCGGGCGCGCAGGTGATCCTCGGCCCGCCCTTCGCGGACTTCGGCGCGCCGCTGCTCCAGGTCACCGCCGGCACGGTTCCCGTGCTGTTCGTGGCGTCCACCGAGCCCACGCTTCCCGATCCCGAAAGCCTCTCGTTCATCGTGGCCTTCGACGACACGAAGCAGGCCACGGTCGCGGCCGAGTTCGCCCGCGAGCAGGGCCACGAGACCGCCGTCACGTTCACGTTCCCCGGCCCGTACTTCGGCTACACGACCGAGGTCTTCGCGGACGTCTTCGAGGACGCGGGCGGCAGCGTGCTGGCCGACTACACGTACGACCTGGCTGACACGGATTTCTCCACGCAGGTCAACGAGCTCGCCAACCTGCCCGAGACCCCGGACGTCCTCTACACCGCCATGATCATGCCGCTGATCGCGACCTTGATCGGGCAGATCGAGGGAGCGGGCATCCAGGTGCCGGAGGACATGGCCGTGATCGGAGCCGACGCCTTCGATGCCACCCGCATCATCGACGATCCCGTCGCATCCGACGGCGTCTACTACACGACGCACGGGTTCCCCGGCGAGGGCACCGCCATGAAGGCCTTCCTCGACAGGTTCGAGGAGGCCAACGGGCGACCTCTCGAGACGGTCTCGTTCGGCGCGCTGGCGGGCGACGCGGTTCTGCTCGCCGCGGACGCGTACGCGCGCGCCGGCTCGCTCGACCCGCTCGCGATCGCGGAGGCCCTGACGCAGGCGCAGGGGGTTCCGGTGATCACGGGAACCGTGACGTACGCGGGCACCAACGGCGTCCCGGAGAAGCCGGTGTACATGCACCAGATCGTCGGCGGTGAGATCCAGCTGGCGGCGACGTTCGACTAGCGAGCAAGGCCCGTGCTGGGCGTCGAGGGACTGACCACACGCTATGGCTCGATCACGGCCATTCGCGAGGTCTCGCTCCGGGTGGGGGCCGGTGAGGTCGTTGGCCTCATCGGCCCCAACGGGGCCGGCAAGACGACGTTGCTCGCGACCGTGGCCGGGCTCCTCGACCCGGCCGCCGGTCGGGTCGAGCTCGACGGCCGAGATGTCACCGGGGCGCCGCCCGACCGGATGCTTCGCCGCGGGGTCGCCCTCGTGCCGGAACGGCGGCGCCTGTTCGCGGACCTGACCGTGCAGGAGAACCTGCTCGTGGCCGGGATCACGGCCACGGCCGGCGAGCGGCGAGAGCGGCTCGGAGAGGTGGTGGAGCTGTTCCCCGTGCTCGGTCAGAAGTGGGGCGCCCAGGCTGGCTACCTGTCCGGCGGCGAGGCGCAGCAGCTCGCGATCGCCCGCGCGCTGATGAGCAACCCGCGGCTGATCCTGATGGACGAGCCCACGCTCGGGCTCGCACCGGTCCTCGTCGACGTCGTCTTCGAGTTGATCGGCCGTCTCCGGGAGCAGGGCCGTACGCTGCTCGTGGTCGAGCAGAACGCTCGCCGCCTGCTGCGGGCCGCCGACCGCGCCTACGTCCTGCGCACGGGCAGCATCGTGGCGGAGGGAGCCGGCGACGAGCTGCTGGCCCGGCCCGGGCTGTTCGAGGCCTACGTCGGGGCCGGCGCCGGGGGGGAGGTGCCCGGGACGTGACCGAGTTCGTCCAGCAGCTCGTGGACGGCCTCGGTCGCGGGGGCATCTACGCCCTGCTCGCGCTCGGGCTGGCCCTGATCTTCGGCGTCATGCACCTCGTCAACTTCGCCCACGGCGAGACGATCACCGTGCCCGCATACGTGGCCTTCGGGATCTCCCTCGCCGTCGGAGGCAACTGGTGGGTGATCGTGCCCGCCGTGATCGTCGCCGCGATCCTCGTCTCGGTCGCGACCGAGTTCGTGGCGTTCCGCTGGGTGCGGGGCTCGAGCGACTTCACGATGCTGCTCACCTCCTTCGGCGTGCACTTCGTCGTGGTCGCGGTCTTCGTGATGGCCGTCTCGCCGAAGGCGAAGAACTTCGAGAAGCCGGGCTGGATCTTCAACACGGTCAGGGTCGGCGGGGTCTCGTTCGAGATCGTCGACCTCGTCACGATCGGCGTCACCCTCGCCACGCTCGTGCTGACGGTGTCGATCCTGCGCAAGACGCTGTTCGGGATCGCGATCCGCGCCGCCGCCGAGGACTTCGACGCTGCCCGGCTGATGGGCGTGCGCTCAAACCGCGTGATCCGCAGCGCGTTCGCGCTGGCCGGCTTCCTCGCCGGAGTCGCCGCCGTCTTCTGGCTGATGCGGACGGGCGAGGCCGAGCCGGGAGCGGGTCTCGTGCCGTTGCTGAAGGGCGTGATCGCGGCGATCATCGGCGGGCTCGGAAGCCTGACCGGCGCCGTGCTCGGCGGCTTCGCGCTCGGGCTCGCGGAGGTGTACCTCCGGGCCTGGCTGCCGGGTGATCTCGCCGGTCTGACCGAGGGCGCCGTGTTCCTCCTGATCGCGCTGCTGTTCATCGTCCGCCCGCAGGGGTTCGTGACCGTGCGCCGGGCGGAGCGCGTCTAGCGGGCCGGGCGCGGACGATGCTGCGCGGGAACCTCGTCGGGCGGCTGCTCCTGCCGGGTGCAGGCTCGCTCGCCGTCTTCGGCCTGCTCGTCGGTGGGGGCCTCCTGTACGCGTCGGGCGGAGGTGCGGCGCGGGACACGCTGGTGACGCAGATGCTCGTCAACGCGGTGCTGGTGATCGGGCTGCAGGTCTTCATCGGCAACACCGGCATCCTCTCCTTCGGCCACATGGGCTTCGCTGCCGTGGCCGGCTACACGTTCGCCCTGCTCGCGATCGCGCCGCGGTTCAAGGAGCGCTCCGTGCCGGACGCTCCGTTCGGGCTTGCCGACGTCCAGCTCGGGATCGCCCCGGCGATGGTCATCGCGGTCGCCGTGACTCTCGCCCTGGGGCTGATCGTCGGGCTCGGTCTGATCCGCTCGGGCGCGAAGTCCGGGGCGATCGCGGCGACCATGATCACGCTGGCCCTGCTCTTTGTCGTCTACGAGGTCGCGCGCAACTACCCCGACCTCACGAACGGCCGCGTCGGGCTGACGTTCGGGCCCGGGAACTCCCTCAGCGACCGCACCTGGATCTACGTGATCCTCTTCGTCGCGATCCTGATCGCGCGTCTCTTCCGCGAGACCGAGACGGGCCGTCTCGCACAGGCTGCCCGCGAGGACGATCTCGCAGCCCGGGCCATGGGCGTCAACCCGGCCTACCCGCAGCTCGCGGCTCTGCTCCTGAGCGTCGTCTTGATCGCCGTGGGAGCGTCGCTGCGGACGCACGTGCTCGGCTCGATGACGCCCGAGTTCTTCTTCTTCAGCTACACGCTGCTCACGCTCGTGATGCTGATCGTGGGCGGGCGCAACGGCGTCACCGGGGCGGTGCTCGGCGTCATCGTGATCACGGCCGGCAACGAGTTCACACGGCACCTCGCCGGCGGCGATGTCTCCGTGCCCGGCCTGAACTGGCTGCTCCAGGAGGGCCTCTCGGACATCTTCCTCGGCGGCGCCATGCTCCTGTTCATGATCCTTCGCCCGGAGGGCCTGCTCGGCGACTGGGAGATCGACTTCCCGCTCAGACGTCTCCTGCAGCGCCTCCCGCTGCCCGGAGGGGCGAAGCGGGCGAGTCCCGTGCCCGCCGCCGCCAGGCCGGAACCGTCGCGGCTCTCGGCCAGCGAGGTGACCGTGCTGTTCGGCGGTTTCCGCGCGCTCGACGGGAGCTCGATCGAGGCCCGGGCCGACGAGATCGTCGGTCTGATCGGCCCGAACGGAGCGGGCAAGACGACGCTCCTGAACGTCGTCACGGGCATCGTCACTCCCGCGGGAGGGCGGTTCTCCCTCGACGAGCGGGTGCTCACGGGCGAGCAGCCGCACGTGATCGCCCGGGCCGGATTGGCCCGAACGTTCCAGAACCTGCGCCTGTTTCCCGCCCTGTCCGTGCGCGAGAATGTCTCGGTGGCCGCGCTCGTCGCGGCCCGGCACCGCTCGGATCGCCTGCTCCCCGATCCGGATGAGCTGCTCGTCGCAGCGGGACTGTGGGAACAGCGCGACCGGCGGGCGCGGGAGCTCGACTACGGTGCCGCCCGCACGCTCGAGTTGGCGCGCGCCGCGGCAGCCGCGCCCGCGTTTCTCTTGCTCGACGAGCCGACGTCCGGGCTCGGCGAGGCGGAGTCGGCCGCGATGATCGACCACGTTCGCGCGACGGCTGCGGCGATCGGCGCGGGCGTGCTCGTGATAGACCACGACCTCCACTTCATCACGACCATCTGCGATCGAATCTACGTGCTCGACCAGGGCCGCGTGATCGCGGAGGGGACGCCGGCGGAGATCCAGGCCGATCCTGCCGTCCAGGTCGCCTACCTCGGCGCTCCCGGGTAGGCGGCTCGTCACGCCGGGCCCGCGCCACCTGCGTTAGGGTTGGCGCATGCGAATCGCGAACCTCTCCGGCAGGGCTCAGCTGGTCGTCGACGGTCGCCTCGTCGATGTCGAGCGGGCGAGTGGCGGGCGGCTGCCCGCCGACCCGATGGCGCTGATCCCGGCGCTTGCGGAGATTGGCGACCTTCCCGTGCCCGACGACGCTCCCGCGCTCGAGGGAGCCGCGCTCGGGCCGCCCGTGCCGCGCCCGTCCAAGATCCTCGCGATCGGGCTCAACTACCGCGGCCACGCCGAGGAGTCGGGGCTCGAGATCCCGACGGAGCCGGTCGTGTTCACGAAGCTCCCGAGCGCGCTCGTCGGCTGCGCCGACGACATCGTGATCCCCGCGGGCCGCACCCAGGTCGACTGGGAGGTCGAGCTCGTCGTCGTGATCGGCCGCCGCGGCAAGCGGATCGCCGAGGCGGACGCCTGGTCGTACGTCGCGGGGGTCACCGGCGGGCAGGACGTCTCCGACCGCGAGGAGCAGTTCCGCGCGCTCAGGCAGTTCGCGATGGCCAAGTCGTTCGACACGTACGCGCCGCTCGGCCCGGTGCTCGTCACGCCGGACGAGCTCGCTGACCCCGACGACATCGGGCTGATCTGCCGGGTCGACGGCGAGGTGATGCAGTCGAGCCGCACCGGCGACCTGATCTTCCCGGTGGCGGCGCTGCTCGCGTGGATGTCCCGGATCTGCACGCTCGAGCCCGGCGACCTGATCTTCACCGGAACCCCGTCCGGTGTCGGGTTCGGCCGTGATCCGCGGCGGTTCCTGGCGCCGGGCAACGTGGTCGAGTCGGAGATCGAGGGCGTCGGCTCGCTGCGCAACGTCTGCGCGGCCGGGCCCACGTACGCCTGAGCTCGAAGCGGCGCCCGCTCCGGTCGCGCTGCCTCTGGCTAGAGTTCTAGTCAGGATTGACCTTGCGGAGCGCAGAGAAAGATGCTTTCGATCTTCTTCCGGCCGCGGAGGCGACGGCGGCCCGTGCGGGCGCGAAGCAGGCGTTCCGCCGCTGTGTCGGAGCGTTCCCGACGGGCGTCTGCGTCGTCGTCGCCGAACACGCGGGGCGGCCGGCGGGCATGACCCTGAACAGCTTCACGTCGGTCTCGCTCGACCCGCTGATCGTGCTCGTCTCCCTCGGCCACGGCGCACGAACGCTCGACGCGGTACGTCGTTCCGGGCGGTTCTCGATCAGCGTGCTGCACCGCGGCCAGCGCCAGGTTGCCCTCGACTTCGCCGAGCGGGGGACGCCGTTCCCGGCCGGCCATGTTCGCCCGGCGGAGGCCGGGCAGCTGGTCGTGCGCCACGCGCTCGCCGAGCTTTGCTGCTCGGTGCAGGGGATCGTCACGGCCGGCGACCACGACGTCGTCCTCGGCGTGGTCGGCAGCTTCTCGGGCGGCGACGGCGAGCCGCTGGTCTTCCATGCCGGCCGCTTCGGCCACGTCGCCGCCGACGCCGGAGCGCCCGCCGGCTTCGACGCGTTCCTCGGCGAGGGGATCGGGTGGTGAGCGGCCGCGTACGCATCGAGGTCGGCGGCGAGGCGCGCTGGGGCAGGCGGGAAGGCTCGGAGATCATCCTCGACTCCGGCGGGCAGGTTCCCGAGGCGACGTCCGTCTACCTGGCCCCGGCGGAACCCACCAAGGTGATCGCCGTCCATCTCACCTACCGCTCGAGGCTCGAGGAGTACGGGGCCCGCACGCCGGCGGAGCCTTCGTACTTCCTGAAGCCGCCCTCGACCCTGAACGGCCACCGCGGCGAGATCCGCCGGCCCGCGGGGACGAGCTTCCTGAACTACGAGGGCGAGGTCGCGGCCGTGGTCGGCAAGCGGATGAAGGGCGTCCCCGAGGGCCGGGTGCTCGAGCACCTGGCCGGGTTCGCGTGTGCGAACGACGTCGGCCTGCATGACTTCCGCCACGCCGACCGCGGCTCGATGCTGCGCGTGAAGGGCCAGGACGGCTTCCTGCCGCTCGGCCCGGAGCTCGTCCCGGCGAGCGAGTGGGACCCGTCCTCCTATACGCTGCGCACCTACCTGAACGGGACCGTCGTCCAGGAGGCGACGGCGGATGACCTGATCTGGCCCGTCACCTACCAGCTCGCGGACCTCTCCCGGCTGATCAGGCTCGAGCCAGGTGACGTCGTCCTGACCGGGACGCCCGCGCACTCGCGGCCGATGCAGCCGGGAGACGTGGTCGAGGTCGAGGTGACGGGGCTCGGGCGGCTCGAGAGCACGGTCGTCGAGTGGGACGTCGATCTCGCCGGCCCGGGCGAGCAGCCGGAGGTCTCCGCGGCCACGCTGCACGTCGCGCTCGCGATCCCCGAGGAGGAGGCGGAGCGTCGCGTCCGGGAGGGGAGGATCGGGCCGTGATCCGGCTCTCCCGGATCGACCACGTCTGCCTGCGGGTCGCGGACCTCGCGGAGGCCGCGCCGCGGTGGGCGCTCCAGTTCGGGCTGGTCGAGCGCGCCTGCGAAGGCGGCCGCTCCCTGCTCGCCTGCAACGACGAGCCGTACTGCCTCGAGCTCGCCGAGGGCGACGCGCCGGGCCACGACCACACCGGCTTCGAGCTCGCCGGCGGCTGTTCGCTCGACGACGCGCGCGCCCACCTCGACGGGCACGGCGTCGGTTGGGAGGAGCGGGACGGCGGCCTGCACGTTCGCGACCCGGACGGCCGGGGCATCGAGCTGATGCCCCACCGCCCCGCGGCCTCGGAGGTCGAGCGCTGGCCCCAGCACGCGCGTCCGTCGCGTACGGTGCACGTCGGCGGCCCTCGCAAGCTCGGCCACGTCAACTGCCTTACCGCCGACATCGAGGCGGGCGTGCGCTTCTACACCGAGGTGCTCGGGATGCGGGTCTCCGACTGGCTGGGAGACGGAGGCGTCTGGTTCCACGTCAACACGGATCACCACGTGATGGCCCTCGTCGACAAGGGCTACGCGCACTTCCACCACCTCGCGTTCGAGACGGTCGACATCGGCAAGCAGCGCGATGTGCTCGACCACGTCGCCCGCCACGGGCGCTGGCTCGGCTGGGGCCCGACCCGGCACGGCATCGCGGGCAACATCGCGAGCTACGTGCGGATCGTCGAGGAGAAGTGCTTCGTCGAGCTCTACTGCGACATGGAGCAGCTCCAGGATGGCCACGTCCCGCGCGTCTACCCGGACGACCGTTACTCGTCCAACACCTGGGGCCCGCTGCCGCCCCGCTCCTACTTCCGCTTCGACGCCGCCGCGATCGAGTCCGAGCGACAGAGCCTCGAGACGCTCGGCATCCCCTTGCCCCCCGCCTGAGGAGAGCCGCATGGCAACAACCGAGACCACCCCGAAGGTGCGCGCCCGCACCGGGCAGCAGTTCCTCGAGGGGCTCGCGAAGGGCGAGCGCGAGGTCTGGCTCGAGGGCGAGCGGATCGGCAATCCGCTCGAGCACCCCAAGCTCGAGCAGGGCGCTCGCTCGCTCGCGCGCGTCTTCGATCTCCAGCACGAGCACCCCGACGAGCTTCTGATGCCCTCCCCCGACGATGGCTCGCTCGTCGCGGTCACCCACGTGATCCCGCGCTCGCGGGACGACCTCGAGCGCCGCCGACGGGCGTTCGAGCTGATCGCGGGCGCGACCGCCGGGATGATGGGCCGCACGCCGGACTACCTGAACGTGACGTTTGCCTGCTTCGCCGGTCGCGCCGACGTGTGGGCGCGACGGGGCAACGAGCGCGGGGCGGCAAACATCGTCACCTACCAGAAGGAGATGCGCGACCGCGACCTCTCGACGACGCACTCGATCATCAACCCGCAGGTCGACCGCTCGAAGCCCGAGGCGGAGCAGGCCGCGGGCGAGGTGGCGCTGCACAAGGTGGGGGAGACGAGCGAGGGGATCCTCGTGCGCGGCGCCCGCATGCTGGCGACGCTGGCGCCGTTCGCCGACGAGCTGAGCGTCTACCCGGGCTCCGACATCCGCCCGCAGGACGGCAACTACGCGCTCGCGTTCGCCATCCCGATCGCGACGCCGGGGCTGAAGTTCGTCTGCCGGGACTCGTTCGCGAAGGGCCGGAGCGCGTTCGACTACCCGCTCTCGTCGCGCTTCGACGAGATGGACGCGGTTGCCATCTTCGACGACGTCGTCGTTCCCTGGGAGCGCGTCTTCCTCTGTGGGGACCCGGTCGGCTACTCGGAGGTGATCACCGACACCGGCTGGCGCGGCCACATCATGCACCAGGCCTTCACGCGCGCCTACGTGAAGCTCCTGTTCGCCTTCGGGATCGGCCACCTGCTCGCGAACACGACCGGCGTCGTGCGGTTCGACCACATCCAGGAGAAGCTCGGCCAGATCTGGAACATGGTCGAGCTGACCCGCTCGGCGATCGTGGCCGCGGAGGCCGGCTCGGCCCTCGACGAGGGTGGCGTCTGGTCCCCGGACGACCGCCCCTTCCTCGCGCTGCGGGGGGAGATGCCGAAGTGGATGCCGCGCGTGAACGAGTTGCTCCAGCTGGTCGGCGGCGGCGGCTTCATGTGCACGCCCTCCGAGGCCGACGTGAACGGGCCGCTCGGCGAGGCGATCGCGACCTACTTCCAGGCCGCCGGCGCGGACGCGGAATCGCGGATCCGGCTGTTCCGGCTCGCGTGGGACTTCGTCGGCTCGGACCTCGGTGGCCGCGGCGAGCTGTACGAGCGCTTCTACCTCTCCGACTCCTATCGGATGACCGCGCTCGCCTACACGATCGCCGACAAGACGCGGGCGGTCGAGCTGGTCGAGCAGTTCCTGGGAGACTGAGCGGGCGAGCCGCTACTCGAACGCGAGCGGGATCTCGACCACGTTCACGCGCGAGCCGTCCTGCGCGGAGAGCTCGAACACGAGCAGGGTACCCCCCGGCTCGCCCGACCACTCGAACGGGACCTCGACGTCGAACGTGCCGCGGCAGCCGGTGCCGCAGGTGGCGGTGACGAAGCCCTCGGCGATCACGGCGCCGGCCGCGTCCAGCAGCTCGTAGTTCGAGGTCGCCTCGAACACGTTGGACGTCCCACTCAGGCGAAGCGGGCTCGCGACGACGTCGCCCACTGCCGGCGTCTCGACGAGCGTCGGGGGCGCCTGATCCTCGTAATCCTCCCGCGTCTGCGGGCCGTCGAGCACGATGCCCTCCGACGAGAACGTCTCGACCGGCTCCCCGTCGAGCTGGAGCAGGACCCCCTGGACGGTCGGGAACTGGGTCAGCGTGTGCACAACCTGGGCGAGTCGGGTGAACATCGCGAGCGAGCCGCCACCATCGTCGTACTCGCCCGAGAGGTCGACCGTGGCGATGCCGTCCTCGATCGTGAGCCCGTTCAGGATCGTGCCCTCCGGGATCGACGTGCCGAGTCCCGCGGCCGCCTCCTCGGGGGTCGGGCCCCGCAGAAGCTCCTCGAGCGCGGCCGTCCCGACCGTCTCCTGCTTGTCGACGGTGCGGTGCGCGACGCCGACCTTCTCGCCGCGCAGGAGGTAGACGGAGATGCTGATCGTCTCGACCGGCGCCTCCGTCTCCGTCTCCGTCTCGCCGGTCTCGACCGGCTCCGTGGCGGGTTCCGTCGGGGCCTCGGTCGTCGTCGTGAACTCGGCGGTCGTCGTGGGAGCGGTGTCCCCGGCGACTTCGTCGCCGCCGCAGGCGGCCGCAGCGAGAACGAGCGCGAGAAGACCGATCGTGGCCAGGGGCCGGGCCCATGCGAAGCGGGTCACAATGTGCAGTATGAAGGTTGGGCTGGTCACCGTGGCGGTTGCGGCGGCGCTCAGCCCCACCGCGGCGGCGGACGCGCGGACGCTGCACGTGTCGCCCGCGGGAGACGACGCGGGCCCCGGTACCGCGGCCCTGCCGTTCCTGACGATCCAGCGCGGCGTGGACATCGCCCGCGCGGGCGACACCGTGCTCGTTCACGAGGGCACCTACAGGGCGGAGAGCTTCCCGCTCGTCGACATCGATCGCGGCGGCGCGCGAGGCCGGCCGCTGACCGTCGCAGCCGCGCCGGACGAGACGCCGCTTCTCGCCGGCGCGGAGGAGCACCGCTACGGGATCCGGCTCGCGCCTGGAGTCTCGGACGTCGTGATCGCCGGGCTCGCGTTCGCCGGCTTCGCGGGCGATGCAGTTCAGCTCGACTGCCGCCGCTGTGGGGAGGTGCCGGAACACCGGCGCATCGTCCTGCGCGGCCTCGAGGTGTCCGGCAGCGGCACCGCGATCCGCGTCACGAGCGGGAGCAAGGTGACCGTGCGCGACTCGTGGCTCCACGACAATTCGGAGGTCGGGATCGACTGCGCGCCCGGGCCATGCGTCGACCTCGTCGTGCGGGGAACGCGGCTCGAGCGCCACACGGGCTACGACTGGAGCGACGGGCTGGCGGTCGAGAGCGGGCGCCGGATCAGGGTCGTGGACAGCGTGGCGCGCTCGAACGCGGGCGACGGCTTCGACTCCAAGGCGCCGGCGACGGTCGTCCTGCGCTCCCAGGCGCTCGACAACGCGCGCGACGGGATCAAGCTGTGGCGCGGCGGCTCGGTGCTCGCGGACTCGATCTCCGCGGGCAACGGGCTCGCGGGTGTCGTCCTCGTCTCGGGTGGGACGTTCACCGTCGGCGGCTCGCTCGTCGCCGGCAACGGTCGAGTCGCGCGCGCGTACGGGCTCGAGGTCGGCTACGGGGAGCGGGAGGAGACCGCGTGCGCGCTCTTCGACACGATCTTCGCGAGCAACAACGGAGCGGCGCTCTACATCGGCCCGGCCGTTGCCGTCGTGCGCGAGGATCACGACCTCTTCTGGACGGGGTCGCCCGGGAACGCCGCGATCGACCTCGCGGGCCGCGCGTTCGAGCAGGACGACATTGCGAGCGGCGCCTGGGCGGCGGCGACGGGCCTGGGTGCGGGCACGATCGCCGCCCGGCCCCTGTTCGCCGGGTCTGACGACTACCGCCTGCTCGAAGCGAGCCCTGGTGTCGACGGCGGCACGGCCGCTGGTGCCTCCGCGCTCGCGCTCGACCGTACGCGCAGGCCGCAGGGCGCCGGCGTCGACATCGGGCCCTACGAGCGCTGAGGCGGGTCTACGCCTCCGACGCCGCGCTCCTAGACCGACTTCGCGGCGAGGATCAGCTTCTCGAGCGAGGACTTCGCGTCGCCGAACAGCATCGCCGTGCGCGGGTCGAAGTAGAGCTCGTTGTCGACCCCGGCGAAGCCGCTCGCCATCGACCGCTTCATCACGACGACGTGCTGGGCCCGGTCGACGTCCAGGATCGGCATCCCGTAGAGCGGGCTCTCGGGGTTCGAGCGCGCCGCGGGGTTCGTGACGTCGTTCGCGCCGATCACGAGCGCGACGTCGGTGCGCGGGAACTGCGGGTTCGCCTCCTCCATGTCGAGCAGCTGCGGGTAGGGCACGTCGGCCTCCGCGAGCAGCACGTTCATGTGGCCGGGCATCCGTCCCGCAACAGGGTGGATGGCGTAGCGGACGGTGACGCCCCGATGCTCGAGGATGTCCGCCAGCTCACGGACGGCGTGCTGGGCCTGCGCCACCGCGAGCCCGTAGCCGGGGACGATCATCACCTGCTTCGCGTAGGCGAGCATGACGGCGAGGTCGTCCGGTGTGACTTCCCGAACGGAGCGCCCGTCGGCGGAGGCGGTTGCGGCCGTGGCCGCGGGTGCGGCCCCGAAGGCGCCGAAGAGCACGTTCGAGACCGACCGGTTCATCGCCTTGCCCATCATCAGCGTGAGCAGGGTTCCGGAAGCGCCGACGAGCGTGCCGCCGATGATCAGCGCGTTGTTGTCGAGGACGAAGCCGGCCGAGGCTGCCGCGAGGCCCGTGAACGCGTTCAGGAACGAGATCACGACCGGCATGTCCGCCCCGCCGATCGGCAGCACGAGCAGCACGCCGACGACGAGCGCGACGACGAGCAGGAGCACCATCCAGACGCCGGCCTCGGTCGCCGAGGCGACGATCGCGAACACGAGGGCTGCGCCGAAGATGCCCGCGTTGAAAAAATTCTGGCCCGGGAACGTCAGGGGCCGCCCGCTCAGGAGCTCCTGGAGCTTCGCGAACGCGACCAGGCTGCCCGAGAAGCTGACCGAGCCGACCAGGGCGGAGAACATGCTCGCGGCGAGCGTGTCACCGGGGACGGCTCCCGAGAGCGGCGCCAGCGCGTGGAACTCCGCGGCGGCGATCAGCGCCGCAGCCCCGCCGCCGACGCCGTTGAACAGCGCCACCATCTGCGGCATCGCGGTCATCTTCACCTTGCGCGCTGAGACGACGCCGATGACCGTGCCGATCGCGATCCCGAGCACGACGAGCCAGTAGTTCCCCATCCCGGGGGCGGCGAAGGTGAACGCGACGGCCAGCGCCATCCCGCCCGCCGCGAGGAAGTTGCCGCGCCGGGCGGTCGCAGGGTGCGCCAGGCCCTTGATCCCGAGGATCAGCCCGATTGCCGCCACCACGTAGACGAGGTTGACGACGTTCTGGGAGAGCGCGAGCGGCGCGGTCACTCGGGCCCCCCGGTCCCGGGATCGCTCGGCTTGCGTTTGAACATGTCGAGCATGCGGTCGGTGACGAGGAAGCCGCCGACGATGTTGATCGTCCCGAAGACGACGCCGACGAAGGCGAGCGCCCGCTCGAGGCTCGAGTCGGTGTGGCCGAGGATGATCATCGCGCCGATCAGGACGATCCCGTGGATCGCGTTCGTCCCGGACATGAGCGGGGTGTGCAGCAGCGTCGGCACGCGCGAGATCAGCTCGACGCCGAGGAAGACCGACACGGCGAAGATCGTCAGGGACGCGATCAGGGTCGCGCTCATGCAGGCTCCTTCGTCGGGCGCCCGTCGCGGGCAACGCACGTCTCGCGGGTGATCTCGTCGTCGAAGTCGAGCACGAGCTGCCCGTCCTTGACGAGGTGCAGCAGCAGCGTCTGCACGTTGCGCGAGTACATCTGGCTCGCATGCAGCGGCATCGTGCTCGGGACGTTCGCCGTGCCGACGATCGTCACGTTCTCGCGCACGACCGTCTCACCAGGGCTCGTCAGCTCGCAGTTGCCGCCCGTCTCGGCGGCGAGGTCGACGATCACCGAGCCGGGCTTCATCGCCTGCACCGCCGCCCGCGTGATCAGCACCGGCGCCTTCTTCCCGGGGATCGCAGCCGTCGTGATCACCGCGTCAGAGGCGGCGACGTGGGTGGCGATCAGCTCCTGCTCGAGCCGGTGCTGCTCCTCGCTGAGCTCGGCCGCGTAGCCGCCCGCCGTCTGCTCGCCGGAGACCTCGATCTCGAGGAACGTCGCGCCGAGGCTCTCCACCTGCTCCCTGACGACGGGGCGCGTATCGAATGCTGAGACGACGGCGCCGAGCCGCCGGGCGGTCGCGATCGCCTGGAGGCCCGCGACGCCGGCGCCGAGGACGAGCACCCTGGCGGGCGGGATCGTGCCGGCCGCGGTGGTCAGCATCGGGAAGAACCTGGGCAGCGCCTCGGCGGCGAGCAGCACCGCCTTGTAGCCGGCGACCGTCGCCTGGGACGAGAGGGCATCCATCGTCTGGGCCCGGGTGATCCGCGGGATCGCGTCCATCGAGAACGCGACCGTGCCGCGTGCCGCGATCGCCGCGACGAGCCCGGTGTTCACGAGCGGCTGCAGGAAGCAGACGAGCGTCTGACCGGCACGCAGGAGCGCGACCTCGCCGTCGGACGGCCGCTGCACCTTGGCGACGAGGTCAGACTCGGCGTACAGCGTCGCGGCGTCGGGCACGATCCGCGCCCCCGCCTCCGCGAACGCTGAATCGAGGAAACCCGCCGATGCGCCGGCGCCGGTCTCGACCAGAAGCTCGATCCCCGCCGCGGAGAGCCTCGCCGGGGCATCCGGGGTGAGGGCCACACGGCGCTCGCCGGCAGCCGTCTCCTTCGGAATCCCGACCTTCATGCCGTGCGAAAGGATATTCGGAGCGGTGGGTGGCCCGCGCCGGTTACTGGCACGCGGTCAGACCTCCGTCGAGCGTGAGGATCTGGCCGGTGACGAACGCCGAGGCGTCCGAGCAGAAGTAGAGCGCGGCGCCGACCATGTCGTCCGGCTCGGCGATCCGCCCGAGCGGGATGCGCGCGACGATTCCGTCGTAGAAGTCGCGGTTCGCGAGCATGTCCGCGACCTGCGCGGTGCGCACGAACGTGGGCGAGATCGCGTTGACCCGGATCCCGTGGGGAGCCCACTCGGTCGCGTGCTGTTTCGTCAGCATGTTGAGCGCGCCCTTGGCAGCCACGTACGACGAGTAGCCGGCGCGCAGGGCGAGCTGGCCTCGCACCGAGGAGACGTTGAGGATGGAGCCCCCGCCGCCCTGGGCGATCATCTGCCGCGCGGCCGCGGCCGAGGTCCACAGGGCCGAGGTGAGGTTGAGGCCCATGATCCAGTTCCACTTCTCCTCGGGATAGTCCTCGGCGGGGGCGAGGATCCCGGTGCCGCCGCCGCCGACCCCGTTTACGAGCACGTCCAGGCGCCCGAAGCGCTCGACCGTCTCGGCGATCGCGCGGTCGGCTTCCTCGCGTACGACCACGTCGGCGGCGACCGCGAGCGCCTGGGGCCCCACCTCGGCGGCGGCTGCCCGCGTGCGCGCCTCGTCGCGTCCGCCCACGGCCACGCTCGCACCGGCCGCGGCAAGCGCCCGCGCGACCGGCAGGCCGATGCCTCCGGTACCGCCGCAGACGAGCGCGACGCGGCCATCGAGGCGGAAGCGATCGAGGGGATCGGGCACGACCGGGAGCATACGATGCCGGGCCGGCGGCCGGCGGATCGATCGGTGCCCGGCCCCCGGGCGTACAGTGCGCGGGTGCTGAGGCCGGCGGTGACGCTCTCCCTGACCCTGTTCGCGAACCAGTCGGCGACGCTCGTGCTCTCGCCGATTCTGGTCGAGGTCGCACGGGACTTCGAGGTCTCGACCGCGACCGCCGGCCAGCTGCGCTCGGTCTCCGGGGCGGTGGCCGCCGTGACAGCGCTCTCAGCGGGCCCCCTTGCCGGCAGGCTCGGCTTGCGCAGGATGCTGCTCGCCGGCCTCGGATTGCTCGCTGTGGCGTGCGGGCTCAGCGCGGCCGCGCCGGCGTTCGCGGTGCTTGCGGCCGCGCAGGCGCTGCTGGGGGGCGCGCTCGCGATTCTGCTCGCAGGCGCGGTCGCGGGTGCGATCGCCTGGATCGCGCCCGAGCGGCGGGCGGACGCGCTCTCGGTCACGTTCTCGGGCCAGGCGCTGGCCTGGCTCGTCGGCATGCCGGTGGTCGGGCTCGTGGGCGCGGTCAGCTGGCGACTGACGTGGGTGGCGCTTCCCATCGCCGCGGCGCTGGTCGCGTTCGTCCTCGTCGCGACGCTGCCTGCCGTTCCGGTGCAACGGACGAGCCTGCGCGCCGACCTGGGTCTGCTCGTTCGCGACCGGGCGATCGCAGGCTGGGCGGCCGGGGAGGTCCTCTGCTTCTCGGCCTGGACCGGCTGGCTCGTCTACTCCGGCGCGCTTCTGATCGAGAGCTATGGAGCCTCGCTGCGCACGACGGGGCTCCTTCTGGGTGTCGTCTTTCTCGCCTACCTACCCGGAAGCTGGCTCGCACGGCGCGCCCTCGACCGATCGCCACGGCGCCTCCTCGTCACGCTCGCGCTCGGCGCGGCGATCACGGCTGCTGCGATCGGCGCGGTCCGGCCTGGCCTCTGGCTGACGGTCCCGTTGCTCGGCGTCTTCGTGCTCCTGAACTCGGGCAGGACGATCGTGGGGAGCGCGCTCGGCCTGGAGGTGGCGCCCGGACGCGCCGTGACCGCGATGGGAATCCGCGCCTCCGCCACGCAGCTCGGCTATCTCGTCGGCAGCGGCCTCGGCGGTCTCGCGCTCCATCTCGGCGGCTATCCGGCGCTCGGTGCCGTCTTCGCCGGGCTCTACCTGCTCGCGGTGGGGCTCCACACCCAGCTGGCGCGGAGCGGCTAGTGCGCGACGCGGGCTCCCGCGTAGCGGCAGCGGTCCTGGATCGAGCAGAAGTCGCAGTTCGTGAGCCCCTCGACGCCCATCGGGCTGGCACCGGCCCCGAACACGACGGTCAGGGACTTCATCGGCTCGATCACGTAGGAGGGCAGCAGCCTGACCCCGATCTCGTCGGCATCGAGCAGCTTGAAGATCGTCCGCTGCTCGCGGATCGACCAGACACCCTCGCCCGGAGAGAGGGGGCTGCTCGTGCGCCAGTCGCGCCCGGCGAGCTCGCAGCTGAGCCCCTCGTAGAGCTGCTGGCGCACCTGGTCGACCGCCCACGAGCCGAGCTCGTCGAGCATCAGCATCTCGAAGCGCCGTCCCGCCTCGCGATGGGCGCGCACGCGCTCGTCGAGAGCGCGCCCGATCGTGCAGATCGCCGCGTACAGGACCTCGGCACCGCCGAGCACCTCGACCACCGGGCCACCGCCGATCCGGGTGCCTCCGGCCAGCCGGAACTGGCCGTGCAGGACCTTCTCGATCGGGAAGGCGTCGTAGCACGCGGCCGGCTCCATCACCTCGCGCGCCTCCTCGAGCACGGAGGCGAGGCGGGCCCGGCGCGACGGCTGCTCGAGCAGCCGGGCGAAGCCGTCGCCGTGGAGCCGGACGAAGTAGGAGTCGTCGAAGGCGAGCTCGAAGTCGCTGCGGACGGTCACCGGGCCGGCTCCGCGATGGTCGCGAGCCGGCAGTTCTCGCCGTAGAGGCGCGAGAAGCCGGGGTAGCGCGCCAGCTCCAGGTAGTCCACCCGGCCGAGGAGCTCCCGCGCCTCGTCGCGCACGGCCGAGGAGGCGAGGGCGAGCTTGGCGCCCAGCCCGGCCGCATTGCCGACCTGGCGAAAGCGGTCGAGCGGGAGCGGCGGGAAGAGCCCGATCGCGATCGCGTTCTCGACGTCGATGTAGCTTCCGAACGCCCCGGCGATCACGATCACGTCGAGCTCCTCGGCCGCAAGGGCGCTCTCGGCGAGCAGGACTCCGATGCCGGTCTGGATCGCCGCTTTGGCGAGCAGGATCTCCCGGACGTCCTCCTGCGTGACCGTGATCGCTTTCCGGCCGCCGCGCTCCTCCTCCGTGACGAGCACGAACTCGCGCGTTCCGTCGGCCTCCCGGACGCGCGGATGGGAGCCGAGCTGGATCCGCCCGTTCGAGCTCAGCACCCCGGCAAGGTGGAGCTGGCCGATCGCGTCCAGGATCCCGGACCCGCAGATCCCGGAGGGCTCGGCGGCACCGATCGTCTGGAAGCGAACCAACTCGTCCGTGACCTGGACACGCTCGATCGCTCCGGCCGTCGCGCGCGTCCCGTCCTTGATGTGGTAGCCCTCGAACGCCGGACCCGACGCGCAGGAGAGCGAGCGAACCGCGCCGTCCGGCGTGATCAGCGAGATCTCGGTGTTCGTCCCGATGTCGAGCGCGATCGCGCGCCGTCCGCGCCACTCCCCGGCGGTCGCGAGCAGCATCGCGACGTGGTCGCCGCCGATGAACCCGGCGATGTTCGGCAGCAGGCAGAGGTAGGCGCCCGGCGCGAGCCGGAGGCCGGCGTCCCGGGCCTTGATTGCCAGCGCGTCGCTGACGGCCGGCACGAACGGTGAGAGCGCGAGCTGCTCGGTGGGCAGGCCGACCAGCAGGTGGTGCATCGCCGTGTTGCCGACGACCACCGCCTCCGCCACGTCGGTCGCGGACAGGCCCGCCTCGGCGCACAGCTCGGCGGCGAGCTGGTTCAGCCCGGCGATCGCGACCTCCCGCAGCCGCTCTCTCTGCTCCGGCGAGCTCCTCGCATAGGTGATCCTGCTGACGATGTCCTCGCCGTAGGCAATCTGCGGGTTCATGGTGCCCTTGCTGGCGACGACCTCGCCGCTTCCCAGGTCGAGCAGGTAGCCGGCGACTCCTGTCGTCCCGAGATCCACGGCCAGGCCCACGGGCCGCGAGCCGGGGGGTGCGACCGAGATCACCTCGCGCCCGCGGACGAGCGCCGTGCAGCACCACTCCCACGCCCGCAGGTCGTCGGAGAGCCGGCGCAGGACATCGACGTCCACGGTGTCCGCCTGCGGGCCGGGCCGCTCACGCAGGGCGGCCAGCAGGCTGTCCGCGTCGGCTGCGGGGTGCTCGAGCGAGGGGCGGGGCAGAGCCAGCTCGACCGCCGCGACGAGCGGCGCGAGCGCGACCTCGGTCTCGCGACTCTCGATCTGCGAGCGCATCGCGGTGCTCAGGGACTCCGGCGGCACGCCCACCGTGCAGTCCCCGCGTGGGAAGCAGCCGCACGCGAGGCGGAACCCCTCGGCCAGCTCGTGCTCGGTGAGGTGCTCCTCGTCCGCGTCGGTCGGGTCGCTGACCTCGCCTTCCACGATCTGCACGCGGCAGCGCGCGCACAGCCCGTGGCCCCCGCAGAGGCTGATCAGGTCGACGCCGAGCTCCCGGGCGAGCTCGAGGAACGACTCGTCGGGCCGACAGGGACCGCGCCGGCCGATCGGCTGGAAGTCGACCTGGAACGTCGTCATCACACCATTGGCCCGGGCGGCCCGGCCAGGCCGCCTGGGCCAAGCGCTGTCAACGGTACACGCCGTACTCGCGGGTCACGTCGAACATGGCCCGCACGTTCTCCACCTTCGCCTCGTCGAGCAGGGCCGAGGTGTCCATGATGTAGCCCCCGCCCTGGCCGCACGTGTCGATCAGCCCCTTGCAGTAGTCGCGCACGTCGTCGGGCGTGGCGGTCAGGAGCATGCGGTTGGGGACGTTGCCGGAGATCGCCGCGATGTCGCCGAGCATCTCCTTCGCCTTCTTCATGTCCATCACGGCCATGTGGAAGATCACGCTCTTCTCGGGCACCTGCGTGAAGTACTCGAGCCGCGAGGTGTCGTCGCCCTCGCAGTAGACGACCGGGATCACGCCCTTCTCGACCATCCCCTCGATCGCCTCGAGCAGCGACGGCCAGTAGAACTTCTTGAACTGCGCGTCCGAGATGAAGCCCTCCGAGCCCTTGTGCAGCCAGATCCAGCACAGCGGCAGGTCAGCTCCGGCCGCCCCGGCCGCGTACTCGACGCACAGCTGCGTCGCCTTGTTCGTGGCCGCGAGCAGCTGATCCGGCCGCCGGACGATGTCGGACAGGATCCCGCGCGTCCCGCGCAACGTGTCGCCGACGATGTCGAAGGGCGCCCACGAGAAGGCGGCGAACGCCTGCGGGAAGCCCTTGGCCTTGATCTCCTGCGCATACTGGCCGATCGAGCCGAACCAGCGGCCCAGCTCCTCGCCGGCGTCGAGCGCGTTTCGAAGCGCCTTCTGCACCCCCGGGTCGGCCATTCCGGCGAGCAGGCCCGTCCACCCGAACCACATCATCAGGCGGGCGGGCGGCCAGCCGGCGAGCCCTTCCAGCGAGCCGAAGGAGCGCGGCAGCCACTTCGAGACCATGAAGTGCGACGGGTCGTAGACGAACTCGTCGTACTCGTCAGCCGTCATGTACTCGCCCTCGATGAACTGGTACATGGTGTTGTCGTCGAGGCCGTTTCCGGGCCAGCGGAACCACTTGACGTCGAGCATCGCCATCGCCTTCGCGGGGTAGGCGAGAATCGGCCCGAAGTCCGCGTCGGGCTGGAAGTCGTCCACGAACGTGTGGGCGGCCTTCCGCGCGAGCGCGTAGTCGTTCATGGCGTCCTTGAACGTCACTCCTGCGTACTGGTACGGGAACAGCTCGTAGGGGCCCATGATCGGGACCCGGTCGGGCTCTTTGAGGGCGACGCAGTCCAGGATGCGCTGGATCCGCTCCTGGTAGAGATCCTCCGCCGACTTCGTCGCGACGTCTGCCAACTCCGTCATGGCTAGCTCCCTCCTACCCAGTTCTTCGCGAGCGTCACGGCTGCCGAGGCGTCGGTGCCGTAGGCGTCGGCGCCGATGTACTTCGTGACGGTGTCGTCCATGGGGGCGCCGCCGATCATGATCTTGACGCGGTCGCGCAGTCCGGCCTCGTCGATGGCGGCGACGGTGTTCCTCATCTGGTCGAAGGCGAGCGTCAGGAACCCGCTCATGGCAACGATCTCAGGGTTGTGCTCGTTGATCTGCTCGATGAACGTCGAGGCCGGGACATCGACCCCGAGGTCGATCACCTCGAAGTTGTTCGAGTCCAGCATGAACGCGACGATGTCCTTCCCCACGTCGTGGATGTCGCCCTCGACGGTGCCGATCACGATCGTGCCGAGCGTGCTCGCGGGCCCCCCGTCGCCCTGGAGCAGCGGCTTCACGAGCTCGGCGATCGACTTCAGCACGTCGCCCGCGACGATCAGCTCGGGCAGGAAGTAGTCCTTCTCCTCGTAGCGCTTGCCGACGAGCGCCATGCCCTCGCGGCAGGCTTCGAGGACCTCGCGGGGATCCTCGCCCGCGTCGAGCATCTGCTGGGCAAGCTCGAGGGCGTCCTCCTCGCGGATGTCGGCGATCGCCGCCGTCAGTGCCTCTCTCATGCGCTGCCTCCGTCTCGGTGCCAGATATGGTGCGGGATATAGGACTACGCGCGCGCGCGTACCCTCCCCCGCGGACATTACGGCCAGCTGCGCCCGCGCCTCTGGGCAAAATTGACCAGGTGGCCGGCGCGGTGCCGGGGTGCCGCGGGTAGGCTACGAGCCATGCACGAGTGGCTCGAGCGCGCGCACGCCGACCTCGCCGTGGCGGTCGGCGACGACGCGGCCGGGTACACCCTCGCGCAGGCCGAAATCGACGTCCTGCTCGAGCTGGCGCGGGCGGCCGCGCACGGCAGCGGCGAGCGCCAGAACGCGCCGCTGGCGACCTACCTGGTAGGCCTCGCACACGGCCGTCACCCGTCGCGCAGCCTCAGCGAGCTTGCCGACGTCGCGGCCGGCCCCGACGCTTGAGCCTGCGCACGCCGCTCTGCGACACGCTCGGGATCGACGTCCCCGTGGTTCTCGCGCCGATCTCCCGCGGGGCCGCGCTGACCGCGGCGGTCTCGAACGCGGGCGGGCTCGGGCAGTTCCAGGGAAGCTGGCTCTCGCCGGACGGCCTGAAGGAGACGATCCGCGAGACGCGCGCTCTCACCGCCCGACCCTTCGCGGTGAACCTCGTGCTCGAGTGGCCGCAGCACGAGCGGCTCGCCGTCCTCCTCGAGGAGGACGTGCGTCTCGTCTCGCTCCACTGGGGCGATCCGGCCCCCTACGTCCCGGCCGTGCACGGCGCGGGCGGGCTCGTGCTCTCGGCGGTGGGCAGCGCGGAGGAGGCCCGCCGAGCCGCAGCCGCCGGCGTCGACATCGTCGTCGCGCAGGGCTGGGAGGCGGGCGGCCACGTCCGGGGCGAGGTCGCGACGCTGCCGCTCGTGCCCGCGGTCGTGGACGCCGTCTCGCCGGTGCCGGTGATCGCCGCCGGCGGGATCACGGACGGGCGTACCCTCGCTGCCGCGCTCGCCCTCGGGGCGCAGGCGGGCTGGGTCGGCACGCGCTTCGTCGCGACGGTCGAGGCACCGGTTCACGAGGACTACAAGCGCCGCCTCGTCGATGCCGCCGAGACCGACACGCTGCTCTCGACCCTGTTCGACGTCGGCTGGCGGGACGCGCCTTCGAGGGCGCTCGTCAACTCGACCGTCCGTCGCTGGCGGGAGGCGGGCTGCCCGCCGAGCGGGAGCCGCCCCGGCGAGGGCGAGGTCGTCGCGCGCGCCAGCGAGGGCTACGAGGTCGTGCGCTACGCCGCCGACGACCCGTTGGCCGGGATGGCCGGAGAGATCGAGGGGATGGCGACGTACGCGGGCCAGGGCGTCGCGCTCGTCCGGGATATCGTCCCCGCCGCGGCGGTGGTTCGCGGCCTCGTCGATGAGGCCCGGCGCGTGCTCACGGACCTCGCAAGCTAAGCTCGCGCGAGTGGCCCGGGTCACGATCCTCGAAGGCGCGACGTTCTGCATCTCCGACGAGCGCGGGGACATCGCCGAGCCGACCGACGGCTTCTTCGAGGCCGACACCCGCTTCCTCTCCCGGCTCGTCCTCACGGTCAACGGAGCCAGCCCGCTCCTGCTCTCCCACGGCCGCGTCGAGTACTACTCGGCGGCCTGGTTTCTACGCAACCCCCCCGTGGGCGGGCTCGCGAGCGACGAGGTCTCGATCGAGCGGAGGCGCTTCGTCGGCCGCGACATGCAGGAGCATGTGATCCTGACGAACCACGCGGGCCACCCGGTCGAGCTCGAGGTGGGGCTCGAGTTCGGCGCCGACTTCGCGGACATCTTCGCCGTCAAGGCATTCGACGCCGCGCTCGGCGATCCCGGGCGAGCGCTGCCCGCCACCCCCGTTCCTCCACGCTTCGACCCGGCCGAGAACCGCCTCGTCTTCGCCACCGGGGACGGCTTTCGCGGCGAGACCCAGGTCCTGCTCTCGCACCCGGGCGAGGTCGAGGGCGGCACCGTTCGCTACCGCCTGGCGCTCGAGCCGCGCGGCCGCTGGAGGTTGCGGATCGACGTGATCGCCTCCACCGACGGGGTGCGGGTCCCGGCCCGGACGGCCGAGCGCCGGTTCGGCGAGGAGCTCGATCGGATCCAGGAGTCGCTCGCCGTCTGGCACCTGCGCGTGCCCCAGCTGCGCGGGAGCTGGGACGATCTCGGGCACGCGTTCGACCGCTCGGTGTCGGACCTCGCCTCGCTGCGGATGCGGGGCGGGGACGGCGCCGGCCAGCTGCCGGCCGCCGGGATGCCGTGGTTCATGGCCGTCTTCGGGCGCGACACCGTGATCACGTGCCTGCAGACGCTCCTGTTCGGTCCCGAGCTTGCGGTCGCCGCTCTGCACACGCTTGCGGGGCTGCAGGCGCTCGAAGACGACCCGGAGATCGACGCCGAGCCGGGGAAGATCGTCCACGAGGTCAGGCACGGTCGCGGGGCGGAGGCCTGGTTTCCCCGCTACTACGGCACGATCGACGCGACGCCGCTCTACCTGATCCTGCTCTCGGAGGTCTGGCGCTGGACGGACGATGCGGATCTCGTCCACAGCCTCCGAGAGCCGGCGCTGCGGGCGCTCGGCTGGATCGAGAACTTCGCCGACCTCGACGGGGACGGGCTCGTCGAGTACCGGCGGCGCTCGTCGAGGGGGCTCGAGAACCAGTCGTGGAAGGACTCCGGCAACTCGCAGCGGTTCGCCGACGGGCGTCTGGCGGAAGCGCCGATCGCGCCAGCGGAGGCCCAGGGCTACGTGTACGACGCGAAGCTGCGCGTCGCCGAGCTGGCGCGCGAGGTCTGGCGGGAGCGCGAGCTCGCCGAGCGGCTCGAGCGGGAGGCGGCCGAGCTGGCGCGGCGGTTCGACGAGGCGTTCTGGGTCGATCGGCGCGGTGGCTACTACGCGCTCGCGCTCGACGGGGCCAAGCGACCGGTCGACTCGCTCTGCTCGAACATCGGTCATCTCCTGTGGAGCGGGATCGTCCCGCCGGAGCGTGCAGACGCGATCGTCGACCGGCTGATGGGGGACGAGCTGTGGTCGGGCTGGGGCGTCCGAACGATGTCGACCGCCGACGCTGGCTACAACCCGCTTGCCTACCACAACGGCACCGTCTGGCCGCACGACAACTCGCTGATCGCCTGGGGGCTCGCGCGGTACGGGCGCTGGCAGGAGGCGCAGCGCATCGTTCGCCGGATCATCGACGCGAGCACGTGGTTCGACCACGAGCTGCCGGAGGTGTTCGCCGGCTTCGCACGGGCGGAGACGCCTTTCCCGATCGCCTACCCGACCGCGACGCGGCCGCAGGCGTGGGCGGCCGGGACGCCGGTGTTGCTCCTGCGGGTGCTGCTCGGGCTCGAGCCCGACCCCAGCCGCCACGTGCTCGTCTCGCGCGCTCCGGAAAAGCTGCCCACGTGGGCCGGGTCGCTGCGTCTCTCGGGCCTGCGGGCGTTCGATCGGGCCTGGGACGTGCGGCTCGAGGAGGGCAGGGTGACGGTGGAGCCGGCGTGAGGGTGGCTCTCCTGGCGCCGGTCTGGTTCCCGGTGCCCCCGACCGGGTACGGTGGGATCGAGTGGGTCGTCGCCGTTCTGGCCGACGGTCTCGTCGAGGCGGGCCACGACGTGACCCTGTTTGCCTCCGGCGACTCGCGGACGGCCGCGCGGCTCGTCTCCGTGTACGAGCGAGCGCAGTCCGAGCGGATCGGCACCTCGCTCACCGAGCTGCGCCACGCGCTCACGTGCTTCGTGCGAGCCGAGGAGTTCGATCTCGTCAACGACCACTCGGGCCTGCCCGCGGCCGCGCTCGCCGGGACGGTCGCGACCCCTGTGGTGCACACGGTGCACGGGCCGCTCGACGGGGAGGCCGGGGCCGTTTACGAGCAGGTGGCCCGTGTTGCCCCGCGGCTCGGTCTGATCTCGCTCTCGCTCAACCAGCGACGGCCGCGCCCGGACCTGCCGTGGCTCGCGAACTGCCCGAACGCGATCGACCTCGAGCACTATCCGTTCGACCCCGGCCGCGGCGACTATCTGCTGTTTCTGGGCCGCCTGTCGTCCGAGAAGGGCGCGCACCGCGCGATCGAGGCCGCGCGGCGGGTGGGCCTGCCGCTCAAGCTCGCGGGCAAGATGCGCGAGCCCCTGGAGCGGGAGTACTTCGAGGCGCACGTGCGCCCGAGCCTGGGCCGGGGGATCGAGTACCTCGGCGAGGTCACCCACGAGGAGAAGGTGGCGCTGCTCCAGGGCGCGCGAGCCACGATCTTCCCGATCTCGTGGGAGGAGCCCTTCGGCCTCGTGATGGTGGAGTCGATGGCGTGCGGCACCCCCGTCGTCGCCACCCGGCGCGGCGCGGTGCCGGAGGTGATCGAGCACGGGCGCAGCGGCCTGATCGTCGACGACGAAGCCGGGCTGGCCGGCGCGATCCTCGAAGTCGGGCGGATCGACCCCCGCGAGTGCCGGCGCGCAGCCGAGGAGCGGTTCGCCCCGGCCCGGATGGTGCGGGACTACGTCGCGGCCTACGAGCTCGCCTGCTCGACCGGCGCCGTCTGACGGCCGATCGGGCGTG
>CAYJMF010000002.1:96124-103718 GCA_964370855.1 uncultured Planctomycetota bacterium
GTCAGGACCCGCCCGCGTGGGGGGCCGTGCCGGCGAGGGCCTGCTCGAGGTCGGCGAGGAGGTCCGCGGCCGCCTCGATCCCCACGGAGAGGCGGATCAGCGTGTCGGGAAGCTCGAACGGGGAGCCGGCGAGGCTCGCGTGCGTCATCAGCCCCGGATGCTCGATCAGGCTCTCGACGCCGCCGAGGCTCTCGGCGAGCGTGAACAGGCGCGTGCGCTCGACGACGCGCAGCGCGTCCTCGCGGGAGCCGTCGGCCTCGAAGGAGACCATCCCGCCGAAGTCGCGCATCTGGCGCGCGGCGATCTGGTGGCCAGGGTGGCTGGCCAGGCCCGGGTAGTGCACCCGGGCGACCGCGGGGTGCCCGTCGAGGAAGGCGGCGACCTGCCGGGCGTTCGCGCAGTGCTCGCGCATCCGCAGGGACAGGGTCTTGAGCCCGCGGAGGACGAGCCAGGAGTCGAACGGGCCAGGCACCGCCCCGAGCGAGTTCTGAAGGAAGCCCAGGCGCTCCGCGAGCGCGCCGTCGCCCGTCGCGACGAAGCCGCCGACGACGTCCGAGTGCCCGCCGAGGTACTTCGTCGTCGAGTGCAGCACGAGGTCGGCGCCGAGCTCGAGCGGGCGCTGGAGGTACGGCGTCGCGAACGTGTTGTCGACGACGAGCAGCGCGCCGACCGCGTGGGCCGCCTCGGCCGCCGCCGCGAGGTCGACGACCCGCAGGAACGGGTTGGTCGGAGTCTCGACCCAGACGAGGCGCGTGCGCTCGTCGAGCCGCGCCGCCAGCCCGGCACCCATCTCCTCGGCGGTCACGTAGTCGAACGAGTACCCCTTCGGCGCATAGACCCGCTCGAACAGCCGGTAGGTGCCGCCGTAGACGTCGTTGACCGACACCACTCGCTCCCCCGGGGAGACGAGGTGCATCACGGTCGTGGCCGCCGCCATCCCGGACGCGAACGCGAGCCCGTGCTCCGCGCTCTCGAGCGACGCGAGGCACGTCTCGAGCGCCTCGCGCGTCGGGTTCGCCGTGCGTGAGTAGTCGTACCGGAAGCGGCCCACCGCCTCCTGCGCGAACGTCGAGGTCTGGTAGATCGGGACGATGACGGCGCCCGTCTCCGGGTCCGGCGCCTGGCCGGTGTGGATCGCGCGGGTCTCGAACTCCACCGGCGCGATCGTACAGGCAGGTCAGGTGACGGTGGTCGCGCCCTGGTGGGCCAGGTACTCGAGCAGGTCGGCGCGCGTGAGCACCCCGACCGGGCGCCCCGCCTGGGCGACCACGACCGCCCGGCTCTCGCCCGACAGATCGGCAAAGACCGAGTCCGCGGAGGACTCGATGTCGACCGCCGGCAGGGGCGCTTCCATCAGGCCGGCGACGTCGTCGCCGAGCGCCCCCGGGTCGCGGAAGACGCGTTCGAGCAGCCCGCGCTCGCGGATCGATCCGATCACGTCCGCGAGCGAGCCCGCCGACCCCTGGCGCACGACCGGGATCTGCGAGATCCCGTAGCGCTCCATCAGCTCGATCGCGTGGGTTCCCGCCCGGTGCGACTCGACCACGATCAGCTCGGGCGCGTGCTCCTCGCCGCGCTTGAACGCGAGCACCTCCCCGATCGTCGGCGCCGGGGCGCGCCGCTCGAGGAAGCCGTGCTCGAGCATCCAGTTGTCGTCGTAGAAGCGGGAGAGGTAGGCGCGGCCTCCGTCCGGGACGAGCGCGAGCAGCGAGGCGCCGGAGCCGAACCGCCCGGCCAGCGCCAGCAGCGCGGCGACGGCCGCCCCGCCCGAGCCGCCGACGAGCAGGCCCTCCTCGCGCGCGAGCCGCCGCGCGGTCACGAAGCAGTCACGGTCGGAGACGGTCACGAACTCGTCCACGAACTCACGGTCGAACGTCTCGGGCCAGAAGTCCTCGCCGATCCCCTCGACCAGGTACGGGTGAACCGTCGAGGAGGAGTAGATCGAGCCCTCCGGGTCGGCGCCCACGACGAGCAGGTCGGGCTTGCGCTCCTTGAGGTAGCGGGCGCTGCCGCTGATCGTGCCGCCGGTACCGACGCCGAGCACGATCGCGTCGAGCTCGCCTCCGGTCTGCTCCCAGATCTCCGGCCCGGT
Organism: uncultured Planctomycetota bacterium; assembly: GCA_964370855.1. GTDB lineage: Bacteria > Planctomycetota > JAJSAM01 > JAJSAM01 > JAKLKS01 > JAKLKS01. Next base: position 98,217 of record CAYJMF010000002.1, read on the forward strand.
CGTTCGGTAGTGGGCCTCCGGGTTGGCCGGGTTCGAGTACTGATCCGGCTTGTACCCGCCCTGGATCCCCTCGGCCAGCCGGTCGGAGACCGAGTAGTAGCTCTCGGGGGACTCCGGCGGCACGGCGGTCGGGCAGATCACGACCTCGGCCCCGTAGGCGCGCAGGAGCGAGATCTTCTCCTGGCTCATCTTGTCGGGCATCACGAAGATGCAGCGGTAGCCCCGCACCGCCGCGGCCATTGCGAGCGCGACGCCGGTGTTACCGCTCGTCGGCTCGACGATCGTCCCGCCCGGCCGGAGCTTCCCCTCCCGCTCGGCTCGCTCGATCATCGCGAGCCCGATCCGATCCTTGACGCTCCCGCCCGGGTTCATGTACTCGAGCTTCAGCAGCAGCTGCGGGCCCCCGTCGCGGCCGAGCCGCGCGAGCCGGACGATCGGCGTTCCCCCGACGAGCTCGAGCACCGTGGGGTATTCGCGGGGCATCCTCCAGAACTCTACTTCAATGTTTGAAGTGACGGCGGCCGGTGAACACCATCGCGGCGCCCGCCTCCGCCACCGCCCGGGCCACTTCGTCGTCACGCTTGGAGCCGCCGGGCTGGACGATCGCCGTCACGCCCGCGTCGAGGGCGAGCTCGACACCGTCGGCGAAGGGGAAGAACGCATCCGAGGCGAGCGCGGCCCCCGCCGGGTCGTGGCCGTGCGCGCGCGCCTTGTCGAGCGCGATCCGCACGGCGTCGACGCGGCTCGTCTGGCCCCCTCCGATCCCGATCGTCGCGAGGCTCTTGGCGATCACGATCGCGTTCGAGGCGACGTGCCTGGCCACCCGCCAGGCGAGCAGCAGGTCGCCCCAGGAGTCCTCGCAGGGGTGCGCACCGGTCACGACCTCCATGCCGTCTCGCTCGTCCACCTCCAGGTCTGCGTCCTGGACGAGGAAGCCGCCGAGCACGCGCCGGTAGTCCCGCTCCCCGGCCGGCGCGAGCCGGTGCTCGCCGCTCGCGAGGATCCGGGACGCCGGCTTCGCGGCGAGCACGGCGAGCGCCTCCGCCGTGTAGTCCGGCGCGACCAGGACCTCGACGAACTGACCGGCGAGCTGGCGGGCGAGCTCCGCCTCGACCGTCCGGTTGAGCGCGACGATGCCTCCGTAGGCCGACACCGGGTCGCACGCGAGCGCCTTCGCGTACGCCTCCTCGATCGAGCCGGCGAGCGCGCACCCGCAGGGGTTCGCGTGCTTGACGATCACGCAGGCCGGCAGGGAGAGCTCCTCGAGCAGCGACCGTGCCGCCCAGAGGTCGTTCAGGTTGTTGAACGAGAGCTCGCGCCCGGATAGCTGCTCGACGCGCGAGAGCAAGTGGCGGGGGGCGCCCGCCTCGCTGTAGTAGGCCGCGCGCTGGTGGGGGTTCTCGCCGTACGGGAGGTCGAGCCGCTTCTCGAGCGCGACGACGAAGCGGGCCGGGAACGCCTCGCGGTCGGCGAACCAGGCCGCGATCGACGCCTCGTAGGCGGCGGTGTACGCGAACGTCGCGGCCGCGAGCTTGCGCCTCGTCGAGGCCGACAGCGCGCCCGTCTCCCGCAGCTCCGCGAGCACGGGCCCGTACTGGGCCGGGGAGCAAACCGGCGCGACGTGCGTGAAGTTCTTGGCCGCGGCGCGAAGGAGGGTGGGGCCGCCGACGTCGATCATCTCGACCGCCTCCTCCTCGCGCGTGTCCTTGCGCCAGGCGACCTCGTCGAAGGGGTAGAGGTTGACGCAGACGAGGTCGATCGGCTCGATCCCGTGCTCGGCGAGCGCGTCGCGGTCGTCGTCCAGGTCGCGTCGGGCGAGGATGCCCGCGTGGATCCGCGGGTGCAGCGTCTTGACCCGCCCGCCCAGGAGCTCCGGGAACCCGGTCACGTCGTCCACGCGTGTGTGCGCGAGGCCGAGCTCGGCGAGCCGGGCGGACGTCCCGCCGCTCGCGATCAGCTCCACCCCGAGGCCGGCGAGGCCGCGAGCGAAGTCGTCGAGGCCGGTCTTGTCCCAGACCGACAGGATTGCGCGCGTGATCACGCGTGCGACTGTAAACGCTTCTCGAGCAGGTTTCGAGTGGTGGCGGGCAGGAGCCGATGCTCGACGGCGTGCAGACGCTCGAGCAGCGTCTCCTCGGTGTCCCCGGCGAGCACGGGGACACGCTCCTGCACAAGCACCGGGCCGGTGTCCACGCCCTCGTCGACGAGGTGAACCGTGACCCCGGTCTCGGCCACGCCGGCGGCGAGCGCGTCGCGGACCGCGTACGTGCCGGGGAACGCGGGAAGCAGGGAGGGGTGGACGTTCAGAACGGCCCCGGGGAAGCGGTCGAGGAACGCGGTGGTGAGGATGTGCATATAGCCGGCGCAGACGACGAGCGCGGCGCCCCTCTCGGCGAGCCAGCTCGCCATCGCGAGGTCCCGCGCCTCGCGCGTCTCGAAGTCGGGCAGCTCGAAGACGGCCACGGGGATCCCCGCCCGCTGCGCACGCTCGAGCGCGTACGCGCCCGGGACGTTGCTCGCGACGCCCGCGATCGGTAGGCCCGCGTCGATCAGGGCCTGGAGGTTCGTGCCCGAGCCGGAGACGAGGACGCCGATCACGCGTCCGAGAACAGGACGCCGCCGGCGCCGCGCTCGACCCGCCCGATCACGGCGAGGTCGCTGCCGGCCGCGTCGGCCGCGGGCACGACGGCGCAGTAGCCGATCCCGAGGTTGAAGACGCGGCGCTGCTCCTCCTCGGGCACGCCCCGCTCGTCGAGCCAGCGGAACACCCCGGGCCGCTCCCAGCCACGCGGGTCGATCACGGCTCGAAGCCCGGTCGGGAGGACGCGGGCCAGGTTGCCGGGGATGCCGCCGCCGGTGACGTTCGCGAGCGCGCGGACGTCGCAGCGCTCGCGCAGGCGCGCGACGTCCTCCACGTACAGCCGCGTCGGCGCGAGCACCAGGTCGGCGTCGAACGGGTCATCGCGGAGCAGGCGGCGCACGAGCGTGTAGCCGTTGCAGTGGAAGCCGGAGGACGGCAGGCCGAGCACGACGTCGCCGGGCTCGATCCGCGAGCCGTCGATCAGCCGGTCGCGCTCGACGGCGCCGACGCAGGTGCCCGCGATGTCGAGCTCCCCGTCGCGGTAGACGCCGGGCATCTCGGCGGTCTCCCCGCCCAGGATCGCGCAGCCCGCGGCGCGGCACGTCTCCGCCGCCCCCTCGACGAGCTCCGCCACCTGCTCGAGGTCGAGCTCCCCCGCGGCCACGTAGTCGAGGAAGAAGAGCGGCTGCGCGCCGGTGGTGAGGACGTCGTTGATGCAGTGCGCGGCGAGGCACGCGCCCGCCTCGCGCAGGCGCCCGGCCCTGCGCGCGAGCACGAGCTTCGTGCCGAGGCCGTCGGTCGAGGCGGCGAGCAGCCGGCCGCCGCCCGGGTCGAAGAGCCCGGCGAACGCGCCGAACGCTCCGACGACGCCCGGCGTGCGCGTCGATTCGACGGCGGCGCGCAGCCGCTCGACCACGGCCCCGGCCTTGCCGAGCGAGACGCCGGCGCCCTCGTAGCTCGGCTCCACCACCGCCTCAATCCTAGCCGCAGGTGCTGCCGGATTCGACACGACGTACAATGTGGTGGCGCGAGATGCTGCGGGTTCAGGACATCGTGGCGATGCCGGCTCTCGAGCTGTGCGTCGCGGCGGGCGCGCCGGGTCTCGGGAACGAGATCCGCTGGCTTCACGCCTCTGAGCTGGCGGACCCGACGCCGTGGCTCGCCGGCGGCGAGCTCCTGCTGACCACCGGGCTCGGAATCCCGCGGACTGCGGCCGGGCAGCGCACCTACGTGCGGCGCCTCGCCGAGCACGGCCTCGCCGGGCTCGGGCTCGGCACCGGCTTCGGCTACGACGCGGTGCCTGAGACGATCGTGCGGGCGGGCGACAGGCTCGGGTTCCCCGTGCTGGCGGTCCCGTACGAGGTGCCGTTCATCGCGATCTCGAAGGCGGTCTTCGCGCACCTCGCGAGCGAGCAGCTCGAGCAGGTCACGCGGGCGCTCGAGGTGCACGAGCGCCTCGCCCAGGCGGTGATCCACGGACGCGGGCTGCGGGCCCTGCTCGCGGTGCTCTGCAACCACCTCGGTTGCAGTCTCGCGCTCGTCGACGACGGTGGGCGGGTGCTCGCCGAGCGGCACTCGGGAAAGAGGCTTCCGTTCGACGGCGCGCTCGAGCTGCCGGTGGTCGCGGACGAGGAGATCGCGACGCTGAAGGCGAGGCGCGAGCGCGGCGAGTTCTCGGAGTACGACCGGCTCGTTCTCCACCACGGCCAGACCGCGCTCGCGTTCGAGCTGTCCCGGCGCCACGCGGTCTCGGCGGCCGAGCTGCGCCTCGCCGGCGACCTGCTCGAGGATCTCGAGCAGGAGCGCCTGGACGACCGGGAGACCGCCCGGCGGATGGCAGCGTTCGGGCTCGAGCCGGCGCGCGACTACGCCGCCCTGCTGGCCGTGCCGCGCAACGGGCTGACCGGCGAGCGCCTGCGCTCGACGGTGGCACGCGAGCTCGACCGTCGTGCCCTGCGCTACCTGTCGACCGCCCGGCGCGATCGGGCCGTGTTCCTCGTCGAGGCGGGCAGCGAGGAGGCGATCCTCGGCCTCGCCCGGGGGGTCGTGAGCGTCGAGCCCGACGCCCGCGTCGGCGTCGGCCGCCCGGCCCACGGGCGATCTCTGGGGCGCAGCCTGCTCGAGGCGCGTGCGGCGCTCGACGCGACGTCCACGCCGGTCGCCTCCTACCACGAGCTCGGCTCCCTGGAGCTGCTTCTGAGCCTGCCCGACGCGGCGCTCGAGGCGTTCGTCGACCGCGTGCTCGGCCCGGCCGCCGCCAACGCGTGGCTCGTCGAGTCCCTGAGCGCGCTGCTCGCGTCGGGCTGTCGCTGGAGCGATGCTGCCGATCGGCTGGGCGTTCACCGCCACACGCTCCGCTACCGGATGGATCGGCTGCGCGAGCAGACGGGCCGCCACCCGGACGACCCCGAGCAGCGCATGGAGCTGTGGCTCGCCGTGAAGGCGAACCAGGCTCTCGCGGCGCGGCGGGAGCGAGCCTCCGGCTAGCCGACGACGAGCCGCTCGCGCAGGTACGGGCGGGGCACGGCCGGGTTCTCGGAGTCGATCTCGCGCGCGAGGCGGTGGCCGTCGAAGACCGCGTCGGCGATCATGCGCGGGGCGACGCAGTCGCCGGCCCGGTAGACGGCCTCGACTCCCTCGGCGCGCAGCGCGGCCGGGTCGGCCGCGAGCTCGAGGTAGAGCTGCTCGTTCGAGAGGCGCTGGGTCACGAGCACGACGGCGTCGGCAGCGAGCTCGAGCGGATCGTCGAACTCGGTCGCGCAGGCGACCAGGCCCGGCTCGATCCCGCCGATCGTGACGCCGCGCTGCATCCCGACCCCGGCCTCGTGCAGGCGCCTGCGCAGGCGTGGTCCCTCGAGTGTCTCGTCGCAGATCGGCGCCACCTGCTCGAGTGGCGTCACGAGCTCGACGGCGAAGCCCTC
>CAYJMF010000002.1:103818-171633 GCA_964370855.1 uncultured Planctomycetota bacterium
CGCAGATCGGCGCCACCTGCTCGAGTGGCGTCACGAGCTCGACGGCGAAGCCCTCGAGCGCGAGCAGCTCCGCGAGCCCTGCCGCGACGAAGTAGCCCTCCGCGTCGTAGACGATGACGCGCTCGCCGGGCGGCCGCTTGCCCTCGAGCATCACCTGTTCCGGCGTGAGCACGTGCGGCAGGGACGCGTCGGCTCCCGGGACAGGCTCGTGCGCGAACGCGTTCAGCCCGTCAGCGGCCCAGCGCGCGCCCGTCGCGCATACGACGAGCTCGGCGCCGTACTCCCGGACGGCCCGGGCGTCGAGGCGAAGGCCAGTCATGACCTCGATATTCCGCAGGCCGTCGAGCTGGATGCGGCGCCAGTTCACCACCCGCGCCCACTCGCCGAGCCCGGGCAGCCGGGGGATCCAGCGCATCGCGCCGCCGAGCTCCTCCTCCGCCTCGACGAGATGCACGCGGCGCAGGCCCCGCTTCGCGAGCACGATCGCGCACTCGAGCCCGGCCGGTCCGGCGCCGACGACGAGCGCGTCGAGCTCCGGCCTGGCGACGGGCGCGAAACGCTCGGGGTGCCAGCCGCGGCGGTACTCCTCGCCCGCGGTCGCGTTCTGCGTGCACCCGATGTGGTTACCCGACTCCGACTTCGAGATGCAGACGTTGCAGCCGATGCACTCGCGGATCTCGCCGTAGCGGCCCTGCTCGAGCTTGCGGGGCAGGAACGGGTCGGCGATCGAGGGGCGGGCCGCGCCGATCAGGTCGAGCGCGCCCGAGCGAACAGCCTCGACCATCGCATCCGGGCTCGTGAAACGCCCGACACCGACGATCGGCTTGCCGGTGTGGTCTCGCACGTGGCGGGTCCACTCGAGCTGGTAGCCCTCCACGAAGAAGCGCGACGGCCCCGAGTCGCCGCCCCACTCGGCGATCGAGCCGATGTTCACGTCCCAGAGGTCGACGAGCGGGTCGGCGAGCTCGACGAACGCGAGCGCCTCTCGCAGCTCGACGCCTGCGGGCCCGAGCCCGTCGAGCTGGTGGCGGACCGCGATCGCGCAGTCGGCGCCGACGGCGTCGCGCACGAGCTCGATCGTCTCGAGCCAGAACCGGGCGCGGTTCTCGAACGAGCCGCCGTACTCGTCCGTGCGCTGGTTGTAGAACGGCGAGAGGAACTGGAGCGGCAGGTACGAGTGGGCGCCGTAGACGTACACGATGTCGAAGCCGGCCTCCCGCGAGCGCCTCGCGGCGGTCACCCAGTCGGCCTGGACGCGGCGGATGTCCGCGAGCTCCATCGCCTTCGGCACCGTGAACGAGTGGTAGTCGCTCGCGAGCTGGGACGGGGCGATCGGGGGCCAGCGCGACTCGCGCACGCCGGCGTGGCCGCCCACGTGCGTCAGTTCGATCCCGGCGAGCGCGCCGTACTCGTGCGCCGCCCGGGTCAGGAGCGTCAGGTTCGCCAGGTCATCTTCGTCGAGAAGCTGCGCCGACACGTACGGCGACTCGTCGGAGTCGGCCGAGACGGGCGCGTACTCGGTGCAGACGGCCGCCCAGCCGCCCTCCGCCTTGACGGCCCGGTGCGCCGCCTGCGAGAGCGGCTTCGTCGTCCCGAGCCCGGTGCAGTGCGGCACCTGGTAGAAGCGATTGCGCAGCGTCTTCGGCCCGATCCGGACAGGCTCGAACAGGACGTCGTGGCGGGGGTCGCGCGAGATGGGCTGCATAGTAGGCTCAGGCGGTGCGCCTCGCCCTCTCGCCCGCCGCGCTTGCCGACGCCTGCAGCCGGCGCCCGTGGCGGGTCGTCGCCGTCTGGGCGGTCGTGCTGCTCGGGGCGCTCGCGCTCGTGGGGGGCTTCCTCGGCGACGCGCTCACCACCAACGCCGACCTCACCGGCACGCCGGAGTCGGTCCGGGCCGAGCAGCTGCTCGAGGAGCGCCTGCGCGGCGAGACCCCGATCCGCGAGGTCGCGATCGTCCGGTCGGAGACGCTGACCGTCGACGACCCGGAGTTCGTGTCGTTCGTCGCCGACCTGGGCGAGGACCTGCGCGCGCTCGGCCCCGGCGTGCTCGAGGGCGGCACGAGCTACTACGTCACGGGGGACGAGTCGCTCGTCTCGGCCGACCGCCACACGACGCTCGTGCCGCTCGTGATGGCCGGCGGCTACGAGGAGGCGGCCGACGCGGTCGGCGCGGTGCTCGACGTGACCCGCGCCGCCGGCGCCGATCCGCGCTTCGACGTGCTCCAGAACGGGCTCGCGAGCGTCGGCAAGGACTTCGAGCGGGTGTCACAGAACGACCTGAAGACGGGCGAGGTCTACGGCCTCGTCGCCGCGCTCGTGATCCTCGTGCTCGTGTTCGGCGCCTTCGTTTCTGCGCTCGTGCCGGTGCTGCTCGCGCTCGTCGCGATCGCGGTCGCGCTCGGCGCCGTTGCTCTGATCGGGCAGGCCACGCCCCTCTCGTTCTTCGTCGTGAACATGGCGGTCGGGATGGGGCTCGCGCTCGGCATCGACTACTCGCTCTTCATCGTCTCGCGCTTCCGCGAGGAGCGGGCGCGTGGCGACGAGAAGCTGGCGGCGATCCGGGTCGCCGGCGCCACCGCCAGCCGGGCGGTCCTGTTCTCCGGCGGGACGTTCGTGCTCGCGCTGCTCGGGATGCTGCTCGTGCCGACGACCGTGATGCGCAGCCTCGCCGCCGGTGCGATCCTCGTCGGGATCGCCTCCGTGATCGTCGCCCTGACGCTGCTCCCGGCGGTGCTGGCGCTGCTCGGCGACCGGGTCAACGCGCTGCGGCTCCCGTTCGTGCAGCGGCGCCTTGCGGGCGGAGAGGCCGCCGAGGGCCGTTTCTGGTCGGCGATCGCGGGAGCCGTGATGCGCCGGCCCGCGCTCAGCCTGCTCCTCTCCGCCGGGGTGCTGCTCGCGGCGGCCGTCCCCGCCTTCCAGCTCGAGACCGGCACGGCCGGCGTGAGCACCCTGCCCGCCGATCTGCCCTCACGGCAGGCGTTCGATGTGCTCGACCGCGAGTTCCAGGCGGGGCGGATCGCCCCCGTCGAGGTCGTTGTCGACGGCGACGCCGGCTCCACCGAGGTCGAGGCCGCGATCGGGCGGCTCGAGGCTGCGCTGGCCGATGAGCCCTCCTTCGGCGAGGCGGCGGTCGAGGTCAACGAGGCCGGCGATCTCGCGCTCGTCTCGATCCCGCTCGCGGGCGACCCGAACGCGGACGCGGCCGTGGAGGCCGTGCGGGAACTGCGCGAGGAGACGATCCCGTCCGCGTTCTCGGGGGTCGACGCGGACGTCCTCGTCGGCGGCGTGAGTGCGAAGAACAGCGATTTCTTCGATGTCAGCGACCGCTACCGGCCGATCGTGTTCGGGTTCGTGCTCGCCTTCAGCTTCCTGCTGCTCACGGTCGCGTTCCGCTCGATCGTCGTGCCGGCCAAGGCGATCGCCCTCAACCTGCTGTCCGTCGGCGCCGCCTACGGGCTGCTCGTGCTCGTCTTCCAGAAGGGCTACCTCGCCGACCTGCTCGGCTTCCAGCAGGTCGAGTCGGTCGAGGCGTGGCTGCCGCTGTTTCTGTTCTCGGTCCTGTTCGGGCTCTCGATGGACTACCACGTGTTCCTGCTCTCGCGGATCCGCGAGCGCTACGACGAGCGCGGCGACAACGCCGAGGCGGTGGCGTTCGGGATCGGCTCGACAGCCCGTCTGATCACGGGTGCCGCGCTGATCATGGTGGCCGTCTTCTCCGGCTTCGCGCTGGGCGACCTCGTCATGTTCCAGCAGATGGGCTTCGGGCTCGCCGTTGCCCTCTTCCTCGATGCGACGGTGATCCGCTCGGTGCTCGTGCCCGCGTCGATGAAGCTGCTCGGCCGCTGGAACTGGTACCTGCCCGCATGGCTCGCCTGGCTGCCCCGCACGGGGATCGAGGAATCGCGTTGAGGCGGCGGTCGTCGCGCCTCAGCAACGCGATCCAGCCGCCGGTGTCGACGAAGAGGGGAGTCAAGCCCCGGGCTCGTCGCCCCCGTAGAGGTACCGATCGTGGTCTGTGGCGGCGTCGCGCGGGCCGCCCTCGAACGCCCCGGCAAGCTCGAGAAAGGGGTCGCTCGTTGCCGGACTGCCACGCTGCCCGGCCAGGTACAGCCGTACCGCGTCGCGAATCAGGGCCGCCGCGGATCGCCCCTCGGCCGCGGCCGTTGCACGGAGCCGAACGTCGAGATCGTCGTCGATGGAGATCTGCGTCCTCTTCATCAGGGAAGTACACATCAAATCGTGACCGCTGTATACGTCCTAAATGGCCATGGTGCGCCTGCCCGGGCTCCTTGCGGGTCGGTAGCGTCCGTTTGCCGCGGGAGCGCTAGGAGGCGGCGGCCGCGGGGAGGGTCGCGGCGACGGCGTCGAGCGCCTCGGCGATCCCGGCGGCGATCTCGTCGAGCTGGGCGCGCGTGACGATCAGCGCCGGCGAGACCTGGAGGCCGCCGCCGACGAGCGTCCGGGTCAGGATCCCGCTCGCGCGGCAGGCGAGCCGCAGCCGGTCGGCGAGGCCGGGGTCGGTGGCGATGAGCGCCGGGTCCGGCTGGACGGCCGCGATCACGCCGACGCCGGAGCGGACCTCGGTCACGAGCGGATGCTCGGCCAGGGGCGCGAGAGCGTCCGTCAGTTCCCGCTCGAGCTCGAGCGCGCGGGCCGGCAGGCCCTCCCGCTCGAGGATGTCGAGGTTCGGATGGGCGGCCGCGGTCGCGCTCGCGTGACCGGAGTAGGTGTAGCCGTGGCGGAACATCCCGGCCTCGCCGTTCCAGAACGGCTCGGCGATCCTCGCCCCGACGATCAGGCCGCCGAGCGGCAGATAGCCGGACGTGATCCCCTTCGCGAACGTGACCATGTCCGGCTCGAGGCCGAAGCGGCTCGACGCGAACCAGTCGCCGACGCGCCCGTAGCCGCAGATCACCTCGTCCGCAATGAAGAAGACATCGGCGTCGCGGCAGATCTGGCGAACCTCGTCGAGGTACCCGGGCGGTGGCGCGAGCGCGCCCCCGGCACCGATCACGGGCTCGCACACGAAGGCGGCGACCCGCTCCGGGCCGAGCTGGCCGATCGTCTCGCGCAGGGCGCCGGCCGAGTCCCAGGGCACCTGGGCGGCGTCGGCGACGAGCGTACCGAGGCCGGCCTTGAACACCTCCGCGCCCGCGAGGCTCGTCCCGTAGGCCGCCATGCCGTGATAGGCGCGCTCGCGCGAGATCACGAACCTGCGCTCGGGCTGGCCGACGTGGCTCCAGTAGCGGCGGGCGAGCTTCGCGGCCGTCTCGATCGACTCGGCGCCGCCACTCGCGAAGAAGACGCGGGCGTCGGGCATCGGCGCGATCCGCGCGATCCGCTCCGCGAGCTCGATCGTCGGGCGTGTGGCGAGGTCGTCGTAGGCGGAGTACGCGGGCAGCTTGCGCATCTGCGCGGCTACCGCGTCCACGATCTCCTGCCGGCCGTAGCCGACGTTGCAGTACCAGAGGCTCGCGGTCGCGTCGAGGTAGCGCCGGCCCTGCTCGTCCCACACCTCGATGCCGTCGGCACGGTCGAGGACGAGCTCGCCGTCTCGTTCGACGGCCTGCATGTTCGCAACGGGGTGCCAGAAGCGTGTCATGCACGGCAGCGTACACGGCGGCGCGACCCAGGGCAGAATACAGAGCCGTGGAGCTCGTCAACCCGATCGTCGGCGCCATCCTGAGGGAGGCGCAGGAGGACAGCGAGGGCTACTGGGCCCGCCGCGCGGCCGAGCTACCGTGGCTGCGCCCCTGGGATTCGGTCTTCGAGCCGGGCCCGCCGAGCTTCCGCTGGTTCGCGGGCGCCGAGACGAACCTGGCCTGGCAGTGCGTCGACCGCCACGTCGAGGCGGGCCGCGGCGGCCACGCCGCGATCGTCTACGCGAACGAGCGCGGGGAGCGCCGCGTGCTCACGTACGCGCAGCTCCGCCACGAGGTCAGGCGGGCAGCCGCGGCGCTGCGGGCGCTCGGGATCGGCCGCGGCGACCGCGTCACGCTCTCGATGCCGGTCTGCCCCGAGGCGCTCGTGCTGATGCTCGCCACCGTGCGGATCGGCGCAATCCACTCCGTGGTCTTCGCGGGCTTCGGCGCGGGCGCGCTCGCCGACCGGATCGAGGCGTCCGGCTCGAAGCTCGTCGTCTACGCGGATGTCACGTACCGCAAGGGCGCCGAGGTGCCGCTCGGAGGGATCGTCGAGGAGGCTCTGGCGCTCGGCGGCGGCGGGGTCGAGCACGTCGTCGTGCTGCCCCGGAGTGGCGCGGCCGGCGGCCGCGGGCTTCCGTGGGCGGACTTCCTCGCCGCCGGCGAGGGCGGCGACGGCTCCTACGTCGCGCTCGAGGCGAACGAGCCCGCCTGGATCCTCGCCACCTCCGGCACGACCGCGAGGCCGAAGCTGACCGTGCAGCGCCACGGCGGCTACGCGGTCGGCATCCACGCGATGGCGCGCGCCTGCTTCGGGCTGCGCCCCGGCGACGTCTGGTGGTCGACCTCCGACATCGGCTGGGTGGTCGGCCACAGCTACATCCTCTACGCACCCCTGCTCGTCGGCTGCACCACTGTCGCCTACGAGGGCGCGCTCGACCACCCGGGCCCCGACGTGCTCTGGCGGCTCGTCGAGGAGCTCGGCGTGACCGGGATCTTCACCTCGCCGACCGCGGTGCGCTCGCTGATGCGCCACGGGGAGGAACCCACCCGCGGACGCGACCTCTCCTCGCTCGAGCGGGTGTTCTGCGCGGGCGAGGTTCTGAACCCGCCCGCGTGGGAGTGGCTCCAGAAGACCGTGCTCGAGGACCGGATCCCGGTGATCGACCACTGGTGGCAGACCGAGACCGGCGGGCCGGTGCTCGGCAACCCGTACGGGATCGCGATGCTGCCGATCAAGCCGGGCTCGGCGGGCATCCCCTTGCCCGGCACGGACGTGGCCGTGATGGCCCAGGACGGGCGCGAGTGCGCTACGGGGGAGAAGGGGATCCTCGTCATCCGCCGCCCCTTCCCGAGCCTGACGGCCGAGCTCTGGGGCGAGCCGGAGCGCTACGCGCCCGACTACTGGGAGCGGATCCCGGGCGAGAACGTCTACTTCACCGGCGACTCGGCCCACGTCGACGAGGACGGCTACGTGTGGGTGGCGGGCCGGGCCGACGAGGTGATCAAGATCGCGGCGCACCGGATCGGGACGATCGAGGTCGAGACCGCGTTCCTCAAGCACGCGGCCGTCGCGGAGGCGGGCGTCACCGGTCGCCCGGACGAGCTGCGCGGCGAGGTGATCTCCGCGTTCGTCGTCCTCAAGATCGGCCACGAGCCGTCCGAGCGCCTGCGCGAGGAGCTCCTGCAAACCGTCCGGCACGAGCTCGGCCCGGTCGCGGTGATCGGGGAGATCCGCTTCGTCGGCGTGCTGCCGAAGACGCGCAGCGGCAAGATCATGCGCCGCGTGCTGAAGGCCGTCGTGCTCGGCCAGGACCCGGGGGACGTCGCCACGATCGAGGACGAAGGCTCGGTCGACGAGGCCCGCGCCGCCTGGCTCGATCTGCGCGCCGGCTGAGAGGCCGACCGCTCAGCCGGGGAGGAAAGCCGCCTCCCAAGCCGGACGCGCCGGCGCGTCGCCGGAGTCGAGGCGGGCGCGCCACGCCTCGTCGGTGAGCCGCTCCCCCGGCTCGCCGACGAGCTCGTAGAACGAGTAGACGCCACCGGCGGCGACGTGGAAGGTGCCGTCGTCGTCGGGGACGAGGACGTAGATCCGGTCGATCCGCCCGGTGCCGAGCTCGAGGACCCCCTGCGGGCCGCTCGCGATGTCGGCCACGATCGCCGCGTCCTCGTCGGCGGTGATGTCGCCCGAGGCGAGCCGGTCGGTCGTGTTCCAGTAGACAGCCTCGAGCTCGCCGCCGACGTAGGTCAGCCGGTCGTTGTCCTCCGGAGAGATGGGCGCGCCGGCCAGCTCGTCGCGGGCGATCCGCTCGAGGAAGGCAAACAGCTCTGCGGCGCGGTCGAGCAACTCGGCCTGCTCCTCGCCGAGCAGGCCGCGGCTCTCGAGCCCCCCGCGGGTCAGCTCGGCCGCGGCTGCGAGGCGGGCGAACGCGACGGGCTCGGGCTCGACCCAGTTGCGCCGTGGCCCGCTGACCTCGTCGCCCCCCTCCGCGACCGCCTGCTTCGCGTAGAGGATCGTGTCGTGCTTCAGCTCCGCGTACGAGCCGAGGCCCGCCTGCAGGGCCTTCGCGGTCCAGGCCTCGCTGCGCATGAAGTCCGGGTAGGCCTCGCCACGAGCCGCGAACGACGGGGTGAGCGCGTACAGCCAGGCGTCGTAGACGGTCCCGCCCCAGGCGTCGGCCGGTCGCGCGGCGACCGCGGCCTCGAGCGCGGCGAGCTGCTCGTCGTAGCCCACGTAGTCGGTCCCGCCCGTCTCCGCGAGCGCGGCGTAGGCGAAGTCGGAGCCGAGAGCGGCCGCGACGTCGAGGGCCGAGGGGAGCAGGCGCGGCTCGTCCTCGGTGCCGACGTTCGGGTAGAGGAGCTGGTCGAGGATGTAGGAGTCGACGACGAACCGCGTTCCCATCAGGCGGATCGAGGCGCGCTCCGGGTTGATCGCCACCGGCCGCGACTCGACGAGTGCCGCCAGCACGGCCTCGATGGCAGCGTCGTCGGCGAGCCCGGCCGGGTCGGCGAGCGCGTCCGGCGCCGCCTCGGCCGCGGCCGCCGCGACCTCGAGCGGCGTGTAGTCGTCGGCGAGGCCGACGAGGAACGCGGTCGGCTCGTAGATCTCCCGCCACAGCGCGGCAAGCGCGGGGTCGCCCGCGACGAGACGCGAGGCGAGCACAGCCATCCGGGCGGGCCCGAGGTCGGGACAGCCGATCGTGCCCGGCAGGCAGAAGTCGAGCTGGCCGAGCACGGACATCGCGACGAAGAAGCGCGTCAGGTCGTCCGTGCGCGTGTAGTGGCCGCGTGGCGTGAACAGCGAGTAGTCGATCTCCTTGCCGACGAGCGGGGAGGTCTCGGTGCCGGCGTGCGCCTCGACGAGCGCCCGCTCCGCCAGCGCGAGCGGTCCGAGCTCGCCGGGTAGACCCAGCTCCGCCGCCGCCAGCTGGAGGAGCTGCTCGACCCGCTCGGCCGCGTCCTGGGCGCCCGTGCCAGCGAGGTCGGCCGTCTGCGCGCGCGCCGCCTCGAGCAGACCGGTCACGAGCGTCTCGAGGCGCGGCAGCAGCACCTGCTGCTCGAGGTCGCGCAGCAGCTTGTCGAAGACGAGGTGCCACGCGTGGTAGGCGGCGTCCGTCGTCACGAATACCGGCCAGCCCTGGTACACGTTGCCCTGGTAGGCGAAGTGGAAGAGCCGCAGGTCGGAGGGGACGACCACGAATCCGTGCTCCGAGAGCGCCTCCGCCACCCCCGGCGCCGCGAGCGCTCGCTCGAGCTCCGGTGCCACGCGCACGCCTTCGAGCGAGCCGGGCGTCGCCGGCCCGGCGTACGCCGGTGCGTCGGGGTCGAGCGCGGGCACCGCGGCGTAGGCCGCGAACTGCAGGGCGGACACGGGGAGTGCGAGCGCGACCGGCTCGGGCTCGCGTTCGGTGGTGACCGTCTCGGGCGCCGTCTCGGTCGTCGTGGGCGCCGTCGTGGTCGGCGCCGTCGTTGGCGGCGCCGTCTCGGTGGGCTGCGCTTCCTCCCCGGAGGACGTGCAGCCTGCCGCGGCGGCTGCCGCGAGCAGGAGGGCGAGAGCGAGCGCGCGCCTGCTGAGCATCACGGACTCCTTTCGAGAACGAGTGGGTCGAGCTTGCCATCTCCGTCCACGTCCGCGCAAGCGGGACGGCCGGAGCCGGGGAGATCGGGGAGCGGCAGGAAGCCGAAACCGGCCCAGCGCCAGGCACCCGTAGCGTCGATCGCCGGGTCGTCGAGGGTGGAGTAGGCGACCGCGAGCATCCCGTCGCAGGGGGCGAGCGCCGCCACCGGGCGCAGCAGCGTCCCGGCGACCCAGCGCGGGCGCAGGTCGCCGGGCCGGTAGAGGCCGACGTGGGCGCTGCGCCCGCTCGCGTCGACGAGCCGCTCGCGGGGAACGAGCTCCCCGACCGCGGTCGGCTCGTACGGGCGCCTGAACGCGACGACGACGTCGGGGCGCCCGTCGCCGTCCGGGTCGCCGATCGCGGTATCGAGCACGTCGCCGGCGAATCCGTCGAGGTCGGATGGGGCCACGCGCGGGGCCGGCTCGACGGGGGCGGCGAGCGACCACCACGCGCCGCCGAGCGCGACCGCGTCGCCCCCGGGCGCCAGCCACTCCCGGAAACTGACCGGGGCCGTCTCCTGCTCGGTAGCCCCGACCCTGAACGCTCGTACCCCGTCGGCACCGGCGAGCACCTCGAGGAGCGCTCCCTCGCGGGTGCCCGGGAGGTGCTGGTCGAAGAGGAGGTTACCGAGGCTCGTCGCCACGACCGTGGGGCGACCGTCCCCGTCCGGGTCGATCGTTCGCAGCGGCTGGACGACGTGGGGGCCGTGGCCCCAGACGACGTCGACGCCGAGGCCGGCGAGCAGCGTCGCGAGCCGCAGCAGGTAGGGGTCGGTCGTGCGCACGTACTCGGCGCCGCCGTGGATCCCGACCGCGACGACGTCGGCCGTCTCGCGGGCCCGGGCGACCGCCTCCCGCACGAGCCGCTCGTCCCACCAGGCGACCCCGGGCGTCTCGGGGCCGGCCCGGGGACCCTGCCCCGTCGCGTCGAATGCGAGCAGCGCCACACGGAGCCCGCCCGCCTCGACGATCAGCGGCTCGAGCGCTGCGGCGCGCGATGGGCCGCCCCCGATCGCGCCGAGCCCGGCGCCAGCGAGCGCCGCCACGGTGTCGCCGACGGTCGCGGCGCCGGCGTCACCCGCGTGGTTGTTGGCGATGCCCAGCGCGTCGAAGCCGGCCGCGGCGAGCAGGCGGGCCGAGGCGGGCTCTGCCTCGAGCGCGTTCGGCCCCGCGGCGGGGTCGTGCGGCCGAAGGGTGAGCGGCGACTCGAGGTTGGCGACCGCGACGTCCGCCGCGGCCACCTGGAGCCTGACGCCCGCCAGGAGCCCGTCCGGGTCGCCCGCAGCCGCGATGCCGCGCCCGAGCATCACGTCGCCGGCGAAGAGGAGGCGGATCGCAGCCCCGCCGGGCGACTCGGCGGCGCGGAATGGCAGGTCTCCGTTGCAGCCGGCGGCCAAGACGGCGAGGCAGGCAGCAGCGGCCATATACGTCCAACCGACCCTCCGGACGAGCTTCATCGGCCGCCTCCCGAGCGGGAGCCTAGCGCGGGGCGGGGCCGGCGGCCGATCCGCGCCTCCATCTACGCTTACCGCGTCGACACCCGGAGGCCCGCAATGAACGAGACCCGCTCCTTCCTCGAGTCGATCGGCCTGCCGCCGGGCGACCTGAACGCTCTGCCCTCCTCGGACAAGCGCTTCCCGGACGGGGCCCAGTACCGGATCGAGATCCCGAGCACCGAGGGGCCGCGCTGCCTCGAGGCCGTGCTCGAGGAGGCAGACCGCCTGGATGTCCCGGTCCAGCGCGTCTCCCAGGGCTCGGGCAGCTTCCTGCTCACGAGCGCGGAGCTGGACGAGCTGGCACGGATGGCCGCGGCTGCCCGGGTCGAGGTCAGTCTGTTCGCGCAGCCGTTCGCCGCGTGGGTCAACTCGGCGACCGCCCGCGCGCCCGGCGGCGCCGCCGTCGGCGCCGCGAGCCACGGCCAGGAGGGGATCGTGTTCGGCCTCGAGGACGTGCAGCGGGCCGCCGAGCACGGGTTCCGCTCCGTCCTGATCGCGGACCTCGGCCTGCTCGCCTGCTTCGGCGAGGCGCGCGCCGCTGGCTTCCTGCCCGCCGACATGCAGGCGAAGATGTCCGTCGCCTTCCCGGTCGCGAACCCCGCGACGGCGCGGGTGCTCGTCTCCCTGGGGGCGAACACCCTGAACATCGTGACCGACCTCACGCTCGCGCAGATGGCGGCGATCCGCGCGGCCGTCGACGTCCCGCTCGACGTGTACGTGGAGGCCCCGGACGGCATGGGCGGCTTCCTCCGCCTCTACGAGGTCGCCGAGATCATCCGCGTCGCCGCGCCCGTGTACGTGAAGCTCGGCCTGGCGAACGCGCCGAACCTCTATCCCGCGGGCACGCATCTCGAGGCGACAGCGGTCGCGCTCAGCCGCGAGCGGGTGCGGCGGGCACGGCTCGCGCTCGAGCTGCTCGAGCGCTCCGGGCTCGAGCCGACGACGTCCGAGCGCGGTGCCGCCGGGCTCGCTGTCCCGGTGCCGGCGGGGAGCGCCGCCCTTCGTTGAGGCGGCTCGACGCGATCGTCGTCGGGGCCGGGGTCGCTGGCTCGGCGGCGGCCCGGGCCCTCGGCGAGCGGGGAGCCGAGACCGTGCTGTTCGAGCAGTACGTCGTCGGCCACCGGCGCGGCTCCTCGCACGGGGCGACGCGGATGTTCCGCCTCGCCTACCCGGCGCCTGACCACGTGCGGCTCGCCCGCCGCGCGCTCGAGAGCTGGCGCGCGCTCGAGAGCACGGCCGGGGAGGAGCTGCTCGTCACGACCGGCGGCCTCTACGCGGGCGGCTGGGCGGAGGCGTGCGGAGCGGCCCTGGCCGCGTGCGGGATCTCCCGCGAGTGGCTGCCGGCGGCCGAGGCGGAGGAGCGCTTCCCGGGGATTGCGCTCGACGGGCTCGAGCGGGTGCTCTTCCAGGCCGACGGGGGCGTCTGCCTCGCGGACCGGGCGGTGGCGGCGCAGGTTCGGCTCGCGCGCGCCGCAGGCGTCGAGGTGCGCGAGGCCGCGGAGGTGACGCGCTTCGCCGTCGACGACCGCGGGATCTCGGTCACGAGCGGGGAGGAGACGGTGCACGCGCCGGTGGCGGTGATCGCGGCCGGGCCGTGGGCGGGCGATCTCCTGTTCGAGCTCGGGATCGATCTGCCGCTGCGGCCCGCGTTCGCGCAGGTGACCCACTTCGACCCGCGGGAGCCCGGGACGCCGATGCCGCCCTGCTTCGTCGAGGCCGAGCTCGGCCCCGGGGTCGCCGCGGGCGGCTACTGGGTGCCCGGGGTCGCGGGCGCCCGGCTCAAGGCCGGGCTCGGCACCCCGGGCCGCGCCGTTCACCCCTCGCTCGCGCCGTTCGACGTCGACCCGGAGCGCGAGGCCCTGGACGCGGCCTGGGTCGCTCGCCGCCTGCCCGGGTTCGAGCCCGCGCCGGTCGAGTCGGAGACCTGCGTGTACACGATGACGCCCGACGAGGACTTCGTGCTCGAGCGTGTCGGCCCGGTCGTCGTCGCGTCCGCGTGCAGCGGGCACGGGTTCAAGTTCGGCCCGCTGCTGGGGGAGATCCTGGCCGCGCTCGCCGTCGGCGACGACCCGGCGATTCCGGCGGAGCGGTTCTCGACGCTTCGCCTTGCTCTGGCGGCCTCGCGCCGGCCCGCGCGATAATCCGCCCGACCCGATGGAAGGAGAGACAACGTGAGCACCACCGAGCGCGCACCCGGCTTCGACGCCGTCGTCGAATCCCTGGAGGAGGCGAACGCCGTCTACGGGCCGCCCGACGAGCCGGTCCAGCGCAAGGTGATCGACCACCTGGATGGCCACTGCCGCGACTTCATCGCCCGCTCCCCGTTCGTGCTCGTCGGCACCGCCGACTCCGAGGGTCGCTGCGACGTCTCGCCGAAGGGCGGGCCAGCCGGCTTCGTGGAGATCCTCGACGAGCACCGCCTGGCGATCCCCGACGCGAAGGGCAACCGCCTGATCGACACGCTGCGCAACGTCGCCCAGAACGGCCGCGTCGGCCTGCTGTTCCTGATCCCGGGCTTCGAGGAGACGCTGCGCGTGAACGGCCGGGCGTGCCTGACGCGCGACGCCGAGCTGCTGGCGCGCCACGCGGTCGGGAGCTGGACGCCTGCCATCGCGATCGGGGTCGAGGTCGAGGAGGCGTACCTCCACTGCGCCAAGGCGTTCAAGCGCTCCGGGCTCTGGGAGGAGGAGCGCTGGCCGAGCCTCGAGGGGCTCGCCCGGCCGGCCCAGATCTGGCGCGACCACATCGCGATGCCCGAGTTCACGACCGAGGTCGTGCAGGAGTACCTCGAGGACGACTACGCACGCAACCTCTACTGAGCCTGGATCCACCGATCTGCGCGGACGGTGCGCCCGTCTGGGCTCGCCAGGCCGCTCCCCGTCCGGGTGTGGCCCCTTCGGGGCCTCCACCAGGCCGGTGCGTTTCGCGTCGCGGTGCCGCCGGCCGGGCCTCGCCCGCCCGCCGTCACCCCGCCACGTCCTGCCGGCCCAGCCGAACGCCCCGTGGTCACGCATGTCGGTGGATCCAGGCTGAGTGAGGCGGCGGAGCGGGCGGCCGCGCTCGTCCGCTCGCGCGGGGAGGCAATCGACGACCTGCTGCGGCGACTCGTCCGGGTGCGCTCGGACGAGTCGAGGATCGGCGACGTCTGCGACCTGATCGCGGCGGAGGCGCGTCGGCTCGGGCTCGAGCGCACCTGGCGCGACCGGATGGGCAACCTCGTGGTCGAGGCGGGTGACGGGCCCCTGACCCTGCTCTACGACACCCACGTGGACACCGTCGGAGCCGACCCGGCGGTCTGGGGCTTCGATCCCTGGGAAGGCCGCGAGGAAGACGGCGTCCTGAACGCGCTCGGCGCCTGCGACGAGAAGGGCTCGACACCGGGGATGCTGCACGCGCTCGCGGCGCTCGCCGAGACCGGTGGCCTGGAGGGGCTACGGCTCGTCGTCTTCTGCAACATGGAGGAGCGGGCGGAGGGCCGCTCCGGGCGTCACCTCGCCGAGCAGGAGGGCGTGCGCCCGGACTACGTCGTCGTCGGCGAGCCGACCGACCTTCGCATCAACCTCGGCCACCGGGGCCGCGCGGAGTATGCGCTCGCATTCACCGGAGCCCAGGAGCACGGCGCTCACGCCGATCCCGAGCGCTCGGCGATCCTCCGCGCCGCGCGGGCAGTGACGGAGCTCTACGACCTCGAGCACGCCGACCATCCGGTGCTCGGCCGCGGCTCGCTCGCGGTGACCCGGATCCAGGCAGCGGGCGGGTCGCAGAACGTCGTTCCGTCTCGCTGCGACGTCTACGTCGATCGTCGCCTGACGCTCGGCGAGGACGCGTCCGCCGAGCTGGAGCGGCTCCGCGCGATCGCTCGCCGCCACGGGGGCGAAGCCGAGCTGCCCGCGCTCGACGGGCTCCCGCTCGTCTTCCCGCCCTGGCTCGCGGACGCCGGCTCTCCGCTCGCGCGTGCGGCTCTTGCCGCGGCGTCGGCGTCGCTCGGGCGCCCGGCGCAGACCGGCGTCTGGCAGTTCTCGACGAACGGCGTCTACTGGGCTGGCGAGGCCGGCATCCCCACCGTCGGTTTCGGCCCCGGCGACGAGCGAGACGCGCACACCCCGCGCGACCGGGTGGCCTTCAGTGACGTCCGCGCTGCAGCCGAGACGTACGCGCGGCTTCCGGGGGCGCTGATGGCAGCGCTCCAGCCAGGGTAGGCTCCCGCAATGGCCGGCAGGATGGGTGGGCACGTCGTCGTCGAGTCGCTCGAGGCGCTCGGGGCGGGGCTCGCGTTCGGGCTGCCCGGGATCCATGCCTTGCCGATGTGGGAGGCGTTGCGCACGAGCGGCGTTCGCGGTGTCGCGCTGCGCTCCGAGCTGAACGCCGGCTTCGCCGCCGACGGCTACGCGCGCGTGAGCCGCCGGCCGGCGCCCCTCCTCCTCTCGACGGGGCCGGGGGCGCTGATCTCGCTCGCCGCGCTGATGGAGGCAGCGAGCTCCCACGTGCCGGTGGTCGCGATCTCCTCCCAGATCCCGGGCGAGCTGATCGGCAAGGGGCGCGGGTACCTGCACGAGCTGCCCGACCAGCTCGCGTCGTTCGCCCCGATCGTCAAGTCGGCCGCGCGGGCCGAGAGCGCGGAGGCGATTCCGGAGCTGCTCGCGGAGGCCTGGCGCCGGGCGCTGACCCCGCCCGCCGGGCCCGTCTACATCGAGGTGCCGTGGGACGTGCTGAAAGGGGAGACGGGCGTGCCGGTGGGATCCCTCGACGGGGCCCCGGGTCCGGTCGCACCGCCGGACCCGGCCGCGCTCGACGAGGCGGCTCGTCTCCTCGCCGGGGCGGAGCGCCCCGCGATCTGGGCCGGCGGCGGCGTGCTCGCGGCCGGCGCCTGGGAGGAGCTGCGAGCGCTCGCCGAGCGGCTGCGCGCTCCCGTCGCGACCACGTTCATGGGCAAGGGCGCACTCCCGGAGGATCACCCGCTCGCCGCCGGCTCAGCCTGCTACGACGGGGCGCTGGCGGCGTTCCTCGAGGACGCGGACGTGCTCTTCGCCGTCGGCACCGAGCTCGGAGCCGAGACGACGCGCGACTGGCGGCTGCGACCTTCCACGCTCGTCCACGCCGACGTCGACCCGGCCCGGATCGGCGCGAGCTACCCCGCCGCGGTCGGGATTGCCGGCGACGCGCGCGACGTCCTCGCCGGGCTCGCGGCGCGCGTGCCCGCCCGCGAGCCGGACGGGCGCGCGGAGACCCGCGTCGCCGCGTTGCGGGAGACGATCGAGCACGGCCTCGCCGCGCAGGGCGCGGAGCTGGAGACGGGGCTGCTCCGCTCGATCCGCCAGGCGCTTCCGGCCGACGCGATCAGCGCGTGGGACATGACGATCCTCGCCTACTGCGCCTCCTCCTACTTCCCCGTGCTCGCGCCACGCCGCTGGCTCTACCCGCTCGGGTCGGGCACGCTCGGCTACGCGTGGCCCGCGGCGCTCGGAGCCAAGCTCGCCCTGCCGGACACGCCGGCGCTGGCCGTGCACGGTGACGGCGGCTTCCAGTACGGCCTCGCCGAGCTCGCGAGCGCGCGCCAGCACGGCATCGCGGCCGCCCTGCTGCTCGTCGACGACGGCGGCTACGGGATCCTGCGCGAGTACGAGCTCGACGCGTACGGCGAGACGATCGCCGTCGAGTTGGCGCAACCCGACTTCGTGCGCCTCGCGGGCTCGTTCGGCGTCCCCGTCCGGGAGACGTCGCCGGACGCGCTCGCCGCCGACCTCGAGTGGGCGCTCGCGGCCGCCGGCCCGGCCGCGCTCGTCCTGCGCGAGCGCCTGCGCTGGGTGCAGGCGACAAGCTGACCGGTTCGGCCATGTCCGGGGGCCTGGCCCCGGGACATGGCCAGTTCGGCCGTCAGTGGCGGGCGAGGCCGCCGTCGGCGACGATCATCTGCCCCGTCACCCAGCGCGACTCCTCGGAGGCGAGGAAGACGACCGCGGGGGCGATGTCCTCGGGCTGGCCGAGGCGCGGGATCGCCTGCAATCCGACGACCAGGTCGTAGAAGTCGGCGTGGCGCGTCTCGAGGGTGCCCTCCGTGCGCGTCAGGCCGGGGGCGACCGCGTTGACGGTGATGCCGTCCGCGCCCACCTCCGTCGCGAGCTCCCGGGTCAGCGCCAGAACGCCACCCTTCGCCGCGCTGTAGTGGGCGACGTTCGGGACGCCGGTCAGGATCACCGTCGAGGAGATGTTGACGATGCGGCCGTAGCCGGCGGTTCGCATCGGCGCCAGCGCCGCCTTGCAGGCCAGGAACACCCCGTCGAGGTTGACGGCCGTGATCCGCCGCCACTCGGTGAGGTCGATCTCGTCGATCGGCGCCCACGGGATCAGGGCGGCGTTGTTGACGAGGACGTCGAGCCGCCCGAACCGCTCGAGCGCCGCCTCGACCATGGCGCCGGCGTCCTCCTCCCGCGAGACGTCGGTGCGAACGGCGAGACCCGCGGGGAGCTCCGCCGCGACCCGCTCGGCGCCGGGGCCGTCGACATCGGCGACGACGACCGCGCCGCCCTCCGCGGCGAGCGCGCGCGCGATCGCCCGGCCGAGACCTCGCGCGCCGCCCGTCACGATCGCCACCCTGCCGTCGAGCCTCATGCGCGCACCTCCCGTAGCGGTCGCGAGATCCTACGCCGCTCCGGGCGCCGGCGCCCGCCCGCCCGTGCGATCCTTCGCGCATGACCGACTGGAGCCGTCTCGTCAGGCCGTCGCTCGTCGGGGTCGACCCCTACGACCCCGGCGAGAGCCTGGCCGAGCTGAAGGCCCGCCACGGGCTCGACGAGGTCTGGAAGCTGAACTGGAACGAGGATCTGTCCGGGCCGCTCGAAGGCGTGCTCGAGGAGGTCGAGCGGGAGCTCCCGAACGCGTGGATGTATCCGGAGCAGGCGTACGCGGACTTCCGGGCCGCCGTGGCCGCATGGACGGGGACGGTCCCGGCCAGGGTCGTGCCGGCGCACGGGATCCAGGCGCTCGTGGCCATCGTCGCCACCGCGTTCCTGCGCCCCGGCGACACGGTCGTGATCCCGAGCCCTACCTACGGGCTGTACGCGCAGATCTGCGCCGCCCACGGCGCCGAGGTCGTGCGCGTGCCGGTCCGCGGCGACCTCGGGATCGACCTCGAGGCGATGCTCACGGCGGCCGAGCGCGCGTCGGCCCGGCTCGTCTGGGTCGTCGATCCCAACAACCCGACCGGCAGGATCGTGACCGCGACCGAGTGGCGCGCGTTCCTGGACGCGCTCCCGGACGGCTCCGTCGCCGTGGTCGACGAGGCCTATCGCGAGTACGTCGAGCCCGCGCTGCGGGTCGACCGCGAGGCGGACGTCGCCGCCGGGCGGCCCGTGCTGCTGCTGCGGACGTTCTCGAAGATCTTCGGGCTCGCCGGGCTGCGGCTCGGCTACGCGATCGCTGGCGAGGAGCTCGCGTCCTTCCTGGACGTCGTGCAGGAGCCGTTCAACGTCAACCGGGCCGCGCTCGCCGCCGGCCGTGCGAGCCTGCGCCGGCCCGAGCTCGTCGAGGAGCGCCGCACTCTGGCCGCCGCGGCGCGGGCGCTCCTGGCTGCGAGGCTCGGGGAGGCCGGGCTCGAGTCGACGCCCTCGCAGGCGAACTTCCTGCTCGTGCGCCTCGGCATGGACGACGTCGAGGCCGCCGGGAGCCTCGCCCGCCGGGGCCTCCTGATCCGCCCTGGCAGCGAGTTCGGCCTGCCCGGGACGGCGAGGATCACCGTCGGCCCGCTCGACGTGATGGAGCGAGTCGCCGCGGAGCTGGCGGCAGCCCGCGCCGCCCGCTAGCCCGCGTCACGACCCGAACATGCTGCGGGCGATCACGAGCCGCTGGATGTCGCTCGTGCCCTCGTAGATCTCCTCGAGCTTGACGTTGCGAAGCCAGCGCTCGACCGGGTACTCGCGCGAATAGCCGTTCGAGCCGAGCGTCTGCACCGCCGCCCAGGTCGTGTACCAGGCCGCCTCGGAGGCGGCGAGCTTCGCCATCGACGCCTCGACCGTGAACGGCTCCCCGTGGTCCGCGAGCCGCGCCGCGTGGTGGGTCAGGAGACGTGCCTGGTCGAGGCGGAGCTTCGCATCGACGAGGCGGAAGCTGACCGCCTGGTACTCGTGGATCCGCTTGCCGAACGTCTCCCGCTCCTTCGCGTACTCGACCGCGACCTCGAGCGCGGCCCGGCCCATCCCGAGCGAGTTCGCCGCGAGCGTCACCCGCGACCGGTCGAACCAGCGCATCACCCCGTAGAAGCCCTGACCCTCGTCGCCGATCCGACGGTCGTCGGCGACGAAGCAGTCCTTGAAGAAGAGCTCGCCCGCCGGGTAGCAGCGCGCCCCCATCTTCGGCAGCGCCCGGCCGGGCGTGAAGCCGGCGTCGCCTTTCTCGACCACGAAGGAGGTGATGCCCTTCGACCGCGTCCCCGGCGCCACGGTCGCGTACACGAGGTAGAGGTCGGCGATCGGGGCGTTCGAGATCCAGGTCTTCTGCCCGTCGAGGACGTAGCCGCCGTCGACCTTGCGCGCGTGCGTCTTCAGCGCTGCCGCGTCGGAGCCGCAGTGCGGCTCCGTGATCGCGAGCGCCGCGACGGGCGGGCGGGGGCCGCACAGCGGCGGGAGCCAGCGCGCCTTCTGCTCGTCGGTGCCGAGGGCGATAACGGGGCCGGCGAAGAAGCTGCCGCCGCCGAACGCGCCGGCGATCGGCCCGTCGCCCCACGCGAGCTCCTCGACGATGTGGCAGCTCGTGAGCAGGCTCGTGACGCCGCCGCCGCCGTACTCCTCGGGCAGGTCGTAGGCGGCCAGGCCCGCCTCGGCCGCCTTCCAGTGGGCATCCCAGGGGAACTCCTCGGTCTCGTCGTGGTGGGCCGCGACCGGGCGCATGTCGCGCTCCGCGAACTCGCGAGCGTGGGCGACGAGCTTGCGGTCGAGCTTCGAGAGTGTCGTGTCCATCGGGCCCCTCCGGTGGGCTCAGGGCAGGAGCGCGCCGCCGTTGACGTGGATCACCTGGCCGGTCAGGTAGCTCGCGTCGTCCGAGACGAGGAACGCCGCGACCGCCGCGATCTCGCCCGGCTCCCCGTAGCGGCCGAGCGGTACGAGCTCGCGGCCGCGCTCGAACAGATCCTCCGGGATCGCGCGCAGCATCGGCGTGTCGATCCCGCCGGGGGCGATCGCGTTCGCGAGCACGCCGTGGCGGGCGCCCTCGAGCGCGACCGTGCGGGTGATCCCGACGATCCCGGCCTTCGCGGCCGCGTAGTTCGTCTGCCCGACCGTGCCCCAGGCGGAGATCGAGGAGAGGTTGACGATCCGGCCCCAGCCGCGCTCGCGCATCGCGGCCAGGCCGTGCTGGCAGCCGAGGTACGTGCCGCGCAGGTGCACCGCGATCACGGCGTCCCACTCCTCGTCGACCATCTTGAGCAGCGTCCGGTCGCGCGTGATGCCGGCGTTGTTGACGAGCACGTCGAGGTGCCCGAATGCCTCGACCGCGGCCTCGACGGCCGCCGCCCAGGCCGGGCGGCTCGCGACGTCGTGCTCGAGCGCGAGCGCCTCGCCCCCGCTGGTGCGGATCCGCGCCGCGACGGCCTCCGCGCCCGGCCCGTCGATGTCCGTGCAGGCGACCGCGGCGCCCTCGGCGGCGAAGCGCTCGGCGGTGGCCGAGCCGATCGCGCCGGCGGCGCCGGTGACGAGCGCGACGTGTCCGGCGAGCCGCGTCATGCCGCCTCCGCCTCCGCCGTGCGGGCGCCGACCAGGAGCACGTCGGTACCGGTCTGGACGATCTCGCCGTCCTGGTTCGCGACCTCGATCGCCATGGTCACGACGCCGGCGCCCGGCCGCGACTTCGAGCGGCGCACCGACTCGACCCGGTAGCGAGCCTGGATCGTGTCGCCGGGGTAGACGGGGGCCGTGAAGCGGCGCTGCTCCTCCAGGTACGCGATCAGGTGGAGGCCGTCGAGCTCCGAGCGCAGGCCGCTCGAGATCGCGAGCACGAGCAGCCCGTGCGCGATCCGGCCCCGAAACGGCGTCTCTTCCCGGACGAACAGGTCGTCGGTGTGGAGCGGGTTGAAGTCGCCGGAGAGGCCGCAGAAGGCGACGATGTCGGCCTCCGTCACGGTCCGCCGCGCCGTGACGAGCTCCTGGCCCGGCTCCAGGTCCTCGAGGTGGATCATCCTGCCTCCTTCCGGGTCGCGTTGGGGAGGGCGATGCCGCCGGCCGCCGGCGTGAGCACGATTCGCACCGGCAGGTCGCAGGCGAGCACCTCGAGCGGCGTGTCGACGACGTTGACGGCGAGGCGGGGCCCCTCGTCGAGCTCGACGATCCCGAACGCGTAGGGGACGTCGTCCGCGAACGAGGGATCCGAGGTGCGCTGCACGACCGAGAACGTGTGCAGACGCCCGCTGCCCGTCGCCTCGACCCACTCGGGGTCCGGGGCGAAGCAGCGCACGCAGTGGCCGCGTGGGTAATGCTGGTACGCCCCGCAGGCGCGGCAGCGCTGGAGCAGCAGCCTGCCCTCCGCGGCGGCCTCCCAGTACGTGCGGGAGAGCTCGTCGCCGAGCACGGGCAGGGGCTTCGGGCGGCCGCTCACGTCAGATCCCCAGGATGATCGTCGCGGTCGCCGACAGCGAGCCGCCGGTGCCGTGGCAGAGAACGAGCCTCGGGTCGGCGAGCTGGACGCCCGGGCTCTCGCCGCGGAGCTGCCGCGCGCCCTCGATCAGCGTGAAGATCCCCCGCCGGCCCGGGTGGTTCGACGACAGGCCGCCGCCGTCAGTGTTGATCGGGAGTGAGCCGGTGGGCGCGAGCGCGCCGCTCTCGACGAATGCGCCGCCCTCGCCCCGCCCGCAGAAGCCGAGGCTCTCGAGCGTGAGCAGGACCGTGATCGTGAAGCTGTCGTAGATCTGCGCGCAGTCGAGGTCGTCGAGCGTGACCCCCGCCATCGCGAGCGCGCGCGGCCCCGAGAGCCGCGCGACCGTCTCCGTGTACGGCCACATCTGGCTCATCTGCACCTGGCCGGCCGCCTCGCCGAACCCGAGCAGCCAGATCGGGCGCTTGCGGCACGACGCTGCCCTGCTGCGCCCCGTCAGCACGATCGCGCCGCCCGAGTCCGTGACCACGCAGCAGTCGAGGCGCCGCAGCGGCGAGGCGATCACGGGCGACGCGAGCACGTCCTCGACCGTCAGGGGGTCGCGGTAGCGCGCGTCCGGGTTCGCGGCCGCGTTCGCCCGGCACTGCACGGCGACCAGCGCAAGCTGCTCCGGGGTCGTGCCGAGCTCGTGCAGGTGACGCTGCGCGGCCAGCGCGTACGCCGCGACCGTCGTCAGCCCGTAGGGCGCCTCGTAGCCGTAGGGGCCCCAGCCCGGCGGAGGCGTGTCGAAGTCGGCCGCGCCCGAGTAGGAGCAGGCCGCATAGCTCACGACCACGACGTCAGCGAGGCCGGTCGCGATCGCGGCGGCGGCGTGACCCGCCTGCGAGAGCGGCGCCGCCCCGCCCGTATCGGTGCCGTCGAGGAAGGTCGGGTGGATCCCCAGCCACTCCGCCACCTCGCACGTGTCCATCCAGGCGCCTCCCTCGCCGGGAAAGCCGGCGGCCGTGCAGAAGCCGTCCACGTCGGCGACCGAGAGCCCGGCGTCCTCGAGCGCCCCCCGCACGCACTCCGCCTGGAGCTCGAACGGGTGCATGCCGGGCGCCTTGCGCCGCGGCGACTCGTACGCCCCGACGATCGCCACCTCGCCGCTCAGACCCATGCGCGCTCCCACGCTCCGTCCGCCATCGAGGCGCAAGCCTAGATGCTGGGCAATTATCGATCAATCATCCAGCCCTATCATGCGCCCGTGCGCCTGACGCCGAAGGAGCGCGACCGCCTGACCGTCTTCCTCGCGGCCGAGCTCGCCCGGCGCAGGCGCTCGCGGGGGCTGCGGCTCAACCACCCGGAGGCGGTGGCGCTGATCGCGGACGAGGTGTTCGAGAAGGCCCGCGACGGAGTCTCCTACGAGGAGGTGGTCGCGCACGGCTACTCGGTGCTGGGGCCCGCGGACGTCCTCGACGGGGTGGCCGCGCTCGCCTCGTACGTCGAGGTCGAGCCGCTGTTCGCCGACGGGACGAGGCTGGTCGTGCTGCGCGACCCGATCGCCCTGGTGGAGCCGCCCGCGTGATTCCCGGCGAGATCGTCACCGGCGGCCCGCCGCGCGGGCCAGACCTCGCGGACGCCGTCAGCGTGACCGTGCGCAACGAGGGCGCGGTTGCCGTCGGTGTCACCTCCCACTTCCACTTCTACGAGGTCAACCCGGCCCTGCGCTTCGACCGCGAAGCCGCCTACGGGCGGCGCCTGGCCGTGCCGGCGGGCGCGATCGCCTGGTTCCCGCCGGGGGAGGACGTGGCCGTCGCGCTCGTCCCCTATCGCGGGCGCCGCGTCGTCGTCGGCATGAACGGCCTCGTCGACGGGCCGCTCGAGCGCTGATGGAGCGAGACGCCTACGCAGCCGTCTACGGTCCCGCGCTCGGCGACCGTGTGCGCCTCGGCGACACCGACCTCTGGGTCGAGGTCACGGACGACCGTACGGAGTACGGCGAGGAGGCGATCGCCGGCTGGGCGGGCACGATCCGCGACGGGCTGGCCGCCCGCGCCGCCGCCCGGGGCTCCTGCGACCTCGCGATCACGAACTGCCTCCTCCTCGACCCCGTTCTCGGAGTCGTCAAGGCGTCGATCGGGATCCGCGACGGCCGCGTCGTCGCCGTCGGCCGCGCGGGCAACCCGGACCTCCAGGACGGCATCGACGTCGCGATCGGCACCGGCACGGCGATCGTCTCGGCCGAGGGCCTGATCGCGACCCCGGGGGCCGTCGACTCGCACGTCCACCTGCTCTCGCCGGCGCTGGCGGAGGCCGCGCTCGCGTCGGGGGTGACCACCGTCGTCGGCCAGGACTACGGCCCGATCTGGAACCTCGGCGCCAACCCGCCGTGGGCGCTCGAGCGCCAACTTGCCGCGCTCGACGCCTGGCCGCTCAACGTGGCTCTGCTCTGCCGGGGCTCCGCGAGCCGCCCGGAGACGATCGAGGAGTCGCTGCTCGCCGGCGCGGCCGGCCTCAAGATCCACGAGGACGTTGGCGCGACGCGCACCGCGATCGAGCAGGCGCTGCGCCTGTGCGACGCCCACGACGTGCAGCTCGCGATCCACACGGACGGGCTGAACGAGTCGCTCTCCGTCGAGGACACGCTCGAGGCGTTCGCGGGGCGCACCGTGCACGCGTTTCACATCGAGGGCTGCGGCGGCGGCCACGCCCCCGACCTGTTGCGCCTCTGCGGGGAGCCGAACGTGATCTGCTCGTCGACCAACCCGACCATCCCCTACGGCGAGAGCGCGGCCGCCGAGCACGAGGAGATGATCATGGTCGTCCACTACATGAGCGACCTCCTGCCCGGGAACCGGGAGGCTGCGGGCCGCCGCGTGCGGCCTGCGACCATGGGCGCCGAGGACGTGCTGCACGACCTCGGGCTGATCGCGATCACCTCGTCGGACTCGCAGGGCATGGGTCGGATCGGCGAGACCGTCCGCCGCACGTTCCAGCTCGCCCACAAGCTGAAGGGCGAGCGCGGCGCCGAGGGGGAGAACGACAACGAGCGCGTGCTGCGCTACCTCGCGAAGCTGACGATCAACCCGGCGCTCGCCCACGGGCTCGCGCACGAGGTCGGCTCGCTCGAGCCCGGCAAGCTCGCCGACGTCGTCCTCTGGCAGCCCGCGTTCTTCGCCGTCAAGCCGGAGCTCGTCCTGAAGAGCGGCTTCCCCGCCTACGGTGCGGTCGGCGAGCCGAACGCCTCGACCCTGTTCGCCGAGCCGGTCGGGATCGTCGCGCAGTTCGGGGCCTGCGGGCCGGCAGCGGCCGAGCTGTCCGTGACGTTCGTGGCCGCGGCGGCGCTCGACCGGCCCGCTGGCCGCTCGGCAAGGCGGCGCAGCGCGGTGCGCGGCTGCCGCACGGTCTCGCAGCGCGCGATGGTGCGAAACGACCGCCTCGGCTCTGTCCGCGTCACGCCCGACGGCTCCGCCGTGACGCTCGACGGGAAGCCGATCTCCTCGCCGCCCGCCGCCGAGGTGCCGCTGTCGCGCCGCTACCTGCTCGTGTAGAGGCTCAGAGCTCGAGGCGTGCCAGCTCGCGTACCGCCGAGCCGCGCTCGCCGCCGCGGCGTCGCACCGCCTCCCAGATGCCGAAGGCGAGCGCCACCGCCCCGAGCGTGAGGAACAGGGTCAGGCTCGCGAGCGCGTTCAGGGCGGGCGTCGGCGAGCCCCGCGCGTTGGAGTAGATCCGGACGGGAACCGTGTCCGTGCCCGAGCCGGCCGAGAGGAACGCGCTGACCACGAAGTCGTCCATCGAGAGCGCGAACACGACGATCGCGCTCGCCACGATCGCGGGCGAGAGCAAAGGCAAGAGCACCGAGCGAAGCGTCCTGAGCGACGAGGCGCCGAGGTCCATCGCCGCCTCCTCGTACTCCTGGCCGATCGAGACGAGACGGCCGCGTACGACGAGCAGCACGAACGCCAGCGAGAACGTGACGTGGCCGGCGAGCTGGGCGGGCGTCCCGAGCGGCATGAACGTGAGCAGGTTGACGAAGACGAGCAGGAGCGCCGAGCCCATCACGATCTCGGGCGTCACGAGCGTCGAGAGCGCGAGCAGGTTCGCCGGTCGCGCCACCCGCCCGCGCCAGCGCGTGATCCCGATCGCGAGCGCGACCCCGAGCGGTACCGCGATCGCGATCGCGAGCCCGGCGAGGCGCAGGCTCTGGAACAGCGCCGAGCGGAGGTCGGGGTCGTGCCAGACGGACAGGTCCGGGTCGCCCCAGTACCAGCGGGTCGACCAGCCCTGGCCCGAGCTGCGCGAGCGGCCCTCGTTGAACGAGAAGCGCACCGCGAGCAGTACGGGCACGAGCGACCACGCGAGGTAGGCGAGCGTGAACAGGAGGAGCAGCTTCGGTCGCCGCCGCAGCTTCGCGAGCCTCGTCCTCATCGCAGCCTCCGCGCGGCCCGCGCGGCCGAGACGAGGTAGGCGACGATCAGGACGAGCAGGAGCATGGTCAGCACGACGACGAGCGCAGCCCCCACCGGGATCTGCTGGCCGCCGCGCAGGTAGAGGTTGATCTCGTTCCCGATCAGGCTCGTACGTGGCGAGCCCGACAGGAGGTCGGGCGTGTAGTAGTCGCCGAACATCGGCAGGGCGATGATCACGCTGCCGGCGAGGATCGCCGGCGCCGACAGGGGCAGCGTCACGCGCCGGAAGGTCTGGAACGGCCCCGCACCGAGGTCGCGCGCGGCCTCGAGCACACGCTCGTCGATCCGGTCGAGGAACGCGTACAGCGGCAGGATCAGGAACGGCACGTAGCCGTAGACGAGCCCGAGGATCACCGAGGAGGCGCGGCCGTCGAGCCAGGCGACCGGTCGGTCGACCACGTGCGCCCAGAGCAGCGCGTCGTTGACCCAGCCGTCCTCCTGGAGCAGGTTGATCCAGGCGAGCATCCGCATCAGGTAGCTGATGAAGAACGGCGCGACCAGCCCGACCAGGAGGAGCGTCCTGAAGCGCCCGGCGCGGCGGGCGGCGAAGTAGGCGACGGGGTAGGCGATGAGCAGCGAGAGCGCGAGCGCGACGACGACGTAGACGATCGTGCGCAGGAACACGGTCTGGAACGGCCCGCCGCTCGTGAACAGGCCGTCGAAGACGAACGAGAACGCGGAGGTGTCCCAGTCGAGCGGGTTCCAGGTCGGCTTCGGCGTCTGGAAGATCGGGTCGACCGTGCCCATCGCGACGGCGAGGACCGCGTAGAACGGCACGCAGAAGAAGAGGCCGAGCCAGACGAGCGCCGGCGCCGAGAGGGCGGGCCAGAGCCAGCGCGGGTAGCTCACCGGAGGCGGGCTAGACGCCGGCCTTGAACTCGGCCCAGGCGTTCTGCCAGAGGATCTGCCCCTCCGGGCTGAGCTCGAGCTCCTGGTAGCCGCGGTCGAAGTCCGACGGGCGCACGACCGCCGTCGCCAGGTGCGGGGGCACGACCTCGTCCGCGACCAGGCGGTCCGGATCGATGGAGGTGAGCGGCGGCTGGTAGCCGACGTAGCCGGCGAAGTTCTCGTACGCGTGCTTCTCGTCGAGCATGAAGTTGAGGAAGTGGTGGGCGAGCACGGGGCGCTGCGAGCTGCGCAGCACCGCCATCGCGTCGCTGCCGATCGCGCCGCCGCCCTCCGGTGGGTACCAGTAGCCGATCACGCTCGCGTCCGTCCCCTCCGGGAGGTAGTAGGGTGCCGCGATCATCGAGCCCGACCAGGCCTGGTGAATCCAGGCGGAGCCTTCGGGGATCTTCGTGTAGTCCTCGATCGAGACCTTGACGTTGACGAGGTCGCTCAGCGCGATCAGCTCCTCCTTCGCCGCCTCGATCGCCGCCGGGTCCTCGGTGTTCAGGTCGGTGATCCCGTTCTTCAGGAGCACCATGCTGATCGCCTCGCGGCTGTCGTCGAGCAGGAACGTCTTCCCCTTGTACGTCTCGTCCCAGTAGATCTCGTAGGGGTTCGCGAGCGTGCCGGGGTCAGCGGCGAGCTTGTCGGTGCGGTAGCCGATCCCGGTCGTGTAGAGGGTGTAGGGGACCGTGTACTGCGAGCCGGCGTCGTAGAACGGGTCCTGGAGCTGCGGCCAGACATTCGCGAGGTTCGGGATGTAGTCCAGATCGAGCGGGCGCAGCAGCTTGCCCGCGACGAGCCTGCCGATCCGGTCCGGGGTCGGGAAGAAGACGTCGAACTCGACAGCGCCCGAGGCGAGCTTCGTGATCGCCTCGTCCATCGTGTAGAAGGTCGTGAGCTCGACCTCGACGCCGTATTCCTCGCCGAACTCCTTCAGCTTGCGCTTCCAGAGGTAGTCGACCCAGTTGTAGACGCGCAGCGGGCCACCCTCGGGCTCGAGCCCCGACTCGGGCGGCGGGTTGTCGTCGAAGAGGGGCAGTGTGACCGGGTTGTCCGGCCGGGCGAGCTGGAACGGCGCGTCACCCCCGCCGGTCGTCGCCGGCGTGGTGTCGGGGCCGGTCGCCGGCGTGGTAGACGTCGGAGTGGCGCTCCCGCCCGAGTCGCCGCAGGCAGCGAGCAGCGAGCCCGAGCCGGCCAGGCCGAGCGCGGTCGCGGCGCTCGCCCGCAGGAAGTCGCGCCGGTCGAGACCCCGTCGCTCACGTGGATGCCTCATGGCCCCTCCAAGTCTCGAGATCACCGGATCGATCCCGAGTGAACCACAGTTCGCGCGCGGCTTCAACCGTGCGGCCGGTGATGGTACGGTGCCCCCGTGGGCGCGACCTACCCGCACGTGCGAGTCGAGGGCGGGCCCCGGGAGCGCGGCCGCTCCTACGGGGAGCAGGCGCGCGAGCGCGTCCACCGCTCGCTCGAGGCCTACCGCCAGGTGTTCGCCCACTACGCGGGCTGGAGCTGGCAGCGGGTCGTCGAGGCGGCCGGGCCCTACGAGGCCCCGATCGCCGCGTTCGGGGAGAAGTACGTCGAGGAGCTGCGCGGGATCGCCGAGGGGGCCGCGGTGCCGTTCGGGGACGTGCTCGCCCTCAACGTCCGCACCGAGGTCATGTTCGCCGCGAAGGCCCGCCAGGCCGATGCCGTGACACCGCAACTCCGGGACGGGTGCAGCGCGTTCGCGGTGCTGCCGGACGCGAGCGCGAGCGGGCACACGCTCGCCGGCCAGAACTGGGACTGGCTGCTCCACTCGTTCGACACCGTGGTCGTGCTCGAGGCCCTGCAGCCGGACGGGCCCGACTACGTGACCGTGGTCGAGGCGGGGCTGCTCGCGAAGGCAGGGCTCAACTCGAGCGGGCTCGCGCTCGCCACGAACGCGCTCATCACCGACGACGACCGGGGCGAGCCGGGCGTCCCCTACCACGTCGTCCTGCGTGCGATCCTCGATGCGGAGACGTGCTCGGACGCGCTCGCGGCGATCCAGCGGGGCCGGCGCTCCTCGTCGGCGAGCTACCTGATCGCTCATGAGGACGGGCTGGCCGTGGAGGTGGAGGCGGCCCCCGGGGACTTCTCACGCCTGTTTCTCGTCTTCCCCGAGAGGGGCGTGCTCCTGCACACGAACCACTTCGTCTCGCCCGCGTTCGACCGCCGCGACGTGGGCCTCTGGGTGATGCCCGACAGTCCGTTCCGGCTCGAGCGGCTGCGTGCCCGCGTCGAGGCGGCCGGGACGCTCACGGTCGACGTGCTGACCGGGGCGCTGGCCGATCACGCCAACTACCCGAGCGGCATCTGCTGCCATCCCGACGATCGGAGTCCCGAGGCGGAGCGCGCCGCCACGGTGGCCTCCGTCGTCTTCGACGTCGACGCGCGGCGCATGTGGCTCGCGGACGGGCCTCCGTGCGCGGCCGGCTACCGGGAGCTCGACTACGGCGAGCTCCTGTCGAAGCCCTCGCTCGCCCGCGCCCGTGCCTGACGGTCGCCGCGTCCTCGTCCTCGACCCGACGTGGCCGCTCGACTGGGCGGCCGAGGACCTGCGGGAGGCGGGCGTCACGATCGAGCGGGCGGAGCGTCCGGAGGGCGAGGACGTGGTCGGGCTGCTCGTCTGCCCGGACGTCGCCGTCGGCGTCGCCGAGCTCGAGCGGCTGCCGCGGCTCGAAGCCGTCGCAACCAACTCGACCGGCTTCGACAACCTCGACGTCGAGGCGCTCGCGGCCGCCGGCGTCTGGTGCTCGAACGTCGCCGGCTACTGCACCGACGAGGTGGCGGAGCACACGGTCGCGCTCGTGCTCGCGCTCCTGCGCGGGGTCGTCGAGCTCGACCGCCGGGTGCGGGCAGGCGAGTGGGACGTGCTGGCGCAGCCGCCGCGGCGGGTCGCCGGCACCGTGCTCGGGGTCGCGGGCTTCGGCCGGATCGGCCGGGCGGTCGCGTCGCGCACCCGCGCGCTCGGGCTGGTCGTGCTCGCCTACGACCCGCTCGTGCCGGCGGCGGCGGTGCGGGCGGCCGGCGCGGAGCACGTCGCGTCGCTCCCGGAGCTGCTCGCCCGCTCCGACTGCGTCACGCTCCACCTGCCCCTGTCCCGGGAGACCGAGCGTCTCGTCGACGCGGCCGCGCTCGCGGCGATGCGTCCCGGCGCCTTCCTCGTCAACTGCGCGCGGGCCGGGCTGGTCGATCAGGACGCCCTCGGCGAGGCGCTCGCCTCCGGGCACCTCGGCGGCGCGGCGCTCGACGTGCTCCCGGTCGAGCCGCCACCTCCGGGCGAGCCGGCGCTCGGCTGGCCGCGCACGATCCTCAACCCGCACGCCGCGTGGTACTCCGCCGAGGCGTACGAGCTGGCCTACCGGCTCGCGGCACGCGACCTCGCGCTCGCGCTGACCGGGGGCGAGCCGGCGGGCGCGCTCGCGAGGCCCGCGCGATGACCGACGTCCTCGTCGTCGGTGGCGGGATCGTCGGCGTGTCCGTCGCCGTGCATTGCGCCCGCCGGGGGATGGCCGTGTGCCTCGTCGAGAGCGGGCCGATCGCCGGCGAGGCCTCGAGCCTCGAGCTGGCGCTCCTTCCGGCCGCGGCGGACGCAAGCGCCTATCTCGATCTCCACCACTTCTCGGGCGGCTCGTTCCTGCTCGACCGCTCGCTCCCGGACGGGTGGCCGGCGCGGCGGATCGACGCTCGCGCCGCCGTCGCCGCGCTCGTCGAGGAGGCGCGCGGCTACCGCGTCGAGCTGCGCACGTTCTGCGAGGCGAAGTCGCTCGCCGTCAGGCGCGGGATCGTCCGCGGCATCCTGACCGACGACGGTGAGCTGCGGGCGGGAACGACGGTGGTCGCCGCCGGGGTCGCGTGCTGGCGGGTCTGCCGCGCGCTCGGCCGGCACGTGCCGGTGCGGGCGGAGCCGGTCGAGCTGCTCGTGACGGAGCCGGCCCCGTTCGAGCTCGAGCAGCCGATCGTGGCCGATCGGGCCTGGGTCGCGCAGGACCCGTGCGGGAGGCTCGTCGCGACCGATCCCGCGCGGGTCGCGGACGCCCTGCCCGAGCTTGCGAGTCTGCCCGTGCTCGAGCGCAGGACGCTGCACGCGCCCGTCGCGGCGGCCGGGGCTCCGCTCGAGGGCCCGCTCGAGGGCATCGAGCGCCTCGTGCTCGCCTGCGGGCACGGGCTCGAGGGGATCGTGCGGGCGCCTGCCGCCGCCGCCGCGATCGCCGCTGCGCTCGCGGAGGGGACGGCGTGACGGGGCTCCGTCCCGACCTGATTCTCGTCGGCGGCCGCATCCATACGCTCGCGGCCGCCGGCACCGTGTCGGCCGTCGCGATCGCCGGCGGGCGTGTCGTCTGTGTCGGCGGCGATGAGCTGCGCGACCTGGCGGGCCCCGGCACGGTCGTGGAGGAGCTCGGGGGCGCGACCGCCGTCCCGGGTCTCGTCGACGCGCACAACCACCTGCTGCACACGGGCGGCGTCCTCTCCCAGGTTCAGCTCTACGACTGCCGCACGCTCGGCGAGGTCGTCGACCGGGTCGCAGCCCGCGTCCGGTCGGCCCGGCCGGGCGAGTGGATCCTCGGCCGTGGCTGGGACGAGAGCCTGCTCGTCGAGCGCCGTCACCCGACCCGTCGCGACCTCGACCCCGTCTCGCCGGACAACCCGGTCCTGCTCGAGCGGGTCTGGAACAAGCTCGTCTGCAACTCGGCGGCGCTGCGCGTCGCCGGGATCGACCGCTCGACGCCCGACCCGCCCGCCGGCGTGCTCTACGCCGGGCGGATCGAGCGGGACGCGGACGGGGAGCCGACGGGGCTCTTCACCGACCGGGCCAAGGAGCTCGTGCGTCGTCACGTGCCGGAGCCGGACGAGGACGAGC
The DNA here is from genome assembly GCA_964370855.1 of uncultured Planctomycetota bacterium. Lineage (GTDB taxonomy): Bacteria > Planctomycetota > JAJSAM01 > JAJSAM01 > JAKLKS01 > JAKLKS01. The sequence goes on from CAYJMF010000002.1 coordinate 135,876, forward strand.
TCGTCGCGTACGTCGAGGCGGCCTGCCGCGCCTACAACGCGGTCGGGCTGACCGCGGTCGGCGAGCCCGGTCTCTGGCCGCACGAGCTGCGGGCGCTCCACCGCGCTGCGCGTGAGGGAATCCTGACCGTGCGCACCGACGCCGAGCTCGGAGGCTGGGGCTTCGGGCAGCCGGAGGACGAGCTGGGCCTCCGCGATCGTGTCGCGGGTCTCGGCGTCTCGGGCGGCTTCGGCGACGACCTGCTCAGGCTCGAGGGGGTGAAGATGATGCCGGACGGGGGTCTCGGCGACCGCACCGCGCGGATGCTGGAGCCCTACTTCGACGGCAGCCGCGGCGAGTGGGTGGTCGACCCGGACGAGCTGCCGGAGCTGATTCGCTTCTGCCACGATCTCGGCTTCCCGGTGGACTGCCACACCTGCGGCGACGAGTGTCAGGAGCTCGTCGTGCGCGCCTACGCGACGGCGCAGGAGGCGAGCCCGAAGCCGTGGCTGCGCCACCGGGTCCACCACGCCTACTTCCCGACGGCGGAGGCGCTCCGGCTGATGGCGCGCCACCGTATCCCCGCCGTCGTCTCGAGCCCGTTCATCACGAACCTCGGCGAGAGCTACGTCGTCTCGGTCGGGGAGGAGCGGGCCGCGCGCGTGATGCCGATGCGGGCGTACCTCGACGCGGGTGTCCCGCTCGCCGGCTCCTCGGACTCCTTCATCACCGATTTCAACCCGTGGGTCGGGATGTACGCGGCCGCGACGCGCACGACGGTTACCGGCCGGGTGCTTGGCGTGTCCGAGCGACTGACGCCGCTCGAGGCCCTTCGCTCCTACACGCTCGGCGGCGCCTACGCGACCGGCCGCGAGGCCCGCCTCGGCTCGCTCGAGCCGGGCAAGCTCGCCGACCTCGTCGTCCTCGACCGCGATCCGCTCGTCGTCCCGCCCGAGGAGCTGCGCGAGGTGCGCGCCCTCGCCACCTTCCTCGGCGGGCGCGCCGTCCACGACGTCCGCTGAGTCAGATCGTCTCCGGGGAGACAACCCGGACGAGCCGCGAAGCTGTCCGCGCCAACCGGGCGTCCAGCGTGAGCAGTGGGCAGTCGAGCCGTGTCGCGAGCGCAAGGTACTCGGCGTCGTAGGTGCGGGCCCAGCCGAGACGGGCGGCGAGCCGGTAGGCGTCGGCGGCCAGCGCCGGCGACGGCTCGATCCGGAGTGGCGCCGCCTCGAGGAGCGCGAGGGCCTCCTCGGCATGGTGATCCTCGATGTCCCCTCTCCAGGCGAGTTGCCTGAGGGCCGAGGTCACTTCGGACCAGAGCAGCGAGGGTGCGACCGCGTCGTGAGCGGCCAGTCGTCCCGCCGCGCGCCGCAGCACGAGATGCACCGCAGCACTGGCGTCGACGACGATCACTCCGTCAGTGAGCTGCTCGCTGCCGGTTGATGATCCCGGCGATGCTCGGGAGCGGGCGGCCGGTGATGGGCTCGCCCCAGGCGGCCGGTACCGGAAGCTCCTCGGCGGCGAGGACCGCGTCGAGATCGTCCTCCTCGATCACATGCTGCGTGCCGATCTTGCGTGCGCGCAGCTTCCCCGCGCGGATCCAGCGCCGGATCGTCTCGGGGTCGCGCTCGGCGATCGACGCAGCCTCGGGAACTGTCAGCATAGGCGTAGCATACAACGCCCATACCTGGGCGCTACGGTGCGGCGGGCTCGGCGGCGGCCTGGCGGTCGGCCGCTCGCTCGTCGCCGGTGCAGTCGCAGTCGCCGTACGTGCCGTTCGCGAGCTGCTCGAGCAGCTGCTCGCGGAACTCGAGCTGGGCTGCGGTCGGCTCGCTCCCCGTGGACGGCGGCGGCGCGCCCCGATCATCTGCGCCCGCGCCGCCGCAGGCCGCGGCGGCGAGCGCGGCGAGTGCGATCGCGGCCAGTCGCCTCACTGGCGCACCCCCAGGCGCCGCTCGCCGTAGCGGCGGATCAGCTCGGCCGCGAGCACGAGCAGGAAGCTGAACGTGATCATGACGGTCGCGATCGGCATGAGCAGCGGGATCGTGACGTTGAGGCGCAGGCCGCCGTAGACGTACACCGGCAGCGTCACCTGGTCCTGCACGAGGAAGCTCGCGATCACGACCTCGTCGATCGAGATCACGAACGAGACGATCAGCGCGGACAGGAGCGCCGGCGTGATCAGCGGCAGGATCACGCGGCGGAATCCCTGGAGCCACGAAGCGCCGAGGTCCTGGGCCGCCTCCTCGAGCCGCCGGTCGATCGACGCGATCCGCGGCAGGAGCAGCAGCACCGCGAACGGCAGCGCGATCACGACGTGCCCGATCAGGACGGCCCAGAGGCCGAGCGGAACCGGGATCACGGGCCCGTTCGGCCGGAAGAGGACGAGCAGGGCGACGCCGAGCACGACGGTGGGGACGACGAGCGGCACGAGCACGAGCGCCGACACGACCGACTTGCCCCGGAACGACCGCCGGGCCAGCGCGTAGGAGACGAACACGCCCAGCAGCGTCGCGACGACCGACACAGCCAGCCCGACCCAGACGCTCGCGACGAGGGCCTTCTTGAGCTCCTCGTTGCCCCAGGCCTTCTCGTACCAGTCGAGGGTGAGGCCCTCGAGGGGGAAGGCGATGATCGTCGAGGTGTTGAACGAGAAGATGCCGAGGATCACGGTCGGCAGGTAGAGGAAGACGAGAAACCCGACGAAGAACACGGCCAGCGACAGTCGCCCGCCGGCCGACATCGTGACGTCGGTCCTCATCCGGCGCCTCACGCCGTCGCTCCCCCGCCCTGGCGCAGGAACCTCGAGGTCGTGAACGTGAGGAAGAGGACGACGCCGAGGAGGAAGATCGAGAGCACGGAGCCGGTCTGCCAGTTCAGGGTGCCGCCGACGAACTGCACCCAGATCGCCTGCCCGAACATGTAGCCGGTGTTGCCGCCGACGAGCGACGGGGTGATGTACTCGCCCATCGACGGGATGAAGACGAACAGGAACGCGGCGACGACGCCGGGAGCGGCGACCGGGAGCGTGACCTTGCGGAACGTCTGCAGGCGGCTCGCGCCGAGATCGGTGCCCGCCTCGAGCAGGCGCCGGTCCATGTTCTCGAGCGCGATGAAGATCGGGAGGATCAGGAACGGCACCCACGCGTACAGGAGCACGAGGATGACGGTGAACTGGCTGTAGATCAGAAACGAGAGCGGGTTGTCCGGGTCGCGCAGCCCGAGCTCGAACAGCGCGCTGTTGACGAGGCCCTGGTCGCCGAGGATCAGCTTCCAGGCGAACACGCGCAGGAGGTAGCTCGTCAGGAACGGGGCGATCACGATCAGCAGCCACGTGTACTTCGACTTCCGGATCCCGAACGCGAGGAAGTAGGCGATCGGGAACGCGAGCGCGACCGCGAAGACGGACGACGTCGTCGCCATCGTGACGGAGCGGAAGAAGAGGCGCAGGAAGTCGCCGCCCGACTCGAGCTCGGCGAGCCGTAGCAGGTTGTTGCCGGCGGGGATCGTCATGAAGGGCGCGAGCAGGAGGAAGAACGAGCCGCCGACGATCCAGCCGCCGAAGCGGGCCGAGAGCCGCCTACCGAGCACTGCGCCGAGGACGAGCAGCACGAACACGATCCCGACGACGTACATCGGCAGGTGCAGCGCGAGCGAGCTCTTGCCGAGCAGCGCGATCTCCGCGCCCTCGCCGAGGAAGTTCCTCCAGAGCTCCGTCGAGAAGCCCGCCAGCTCGCCGGTGAGCTCGGCCGCCGCTTCGGTCTTCGCGAACCGGTCGAGGCCGATGCTGTAGCGGACGATGAAGTAGATCGGGAGGAGGAAGAAGACCAGGAGGACGGCGACGGCGGGGGCCGACAGCGCGTAGCTCGAGGCCTGGTCGCGTGCGCGGCGGTTCCACCCCCGCCGCCGCGGGCCTTCGATCGCGGGTGTCGCGGTGGTCGCCCTGGTCGCCACTCGTGCGTCCTGCCCGGAGAGGGAGCCGCCCCCCGAGGGGGGCGGCCCGTCTCGCGTCTCTAGGCTGCCTTCACCTCGGCCGCCGCGTCCACGTACTCCTTGCGGTTCGGGATGAACTCCTCGAACCAGGCCCTGGGCGGAGCGAACGCCGCGGGGTCGTCGAGGCTGAACGCTGAGATCAGCTCCTTGTTCTGGATCAGCTCCTGGACGCCCGCCTGCTGCGCCCCGCCGTACTGGTAGATGTCGGTGAGCGCCGCGGCCGCGGCCGGCGTGTTCGTCGCTGCGACGGCCAGCGTCGCGCGTCCCGGCTGCGCCGCCTCCGCGTGGAGCACGAGCCCGCACACCCAGGCGAGCCGCCCCTCTTTCGGCGACATGTAGCGAACGTCGACGTCCTTCATCTTCTCGTGGTTCTTGATGCCCCAGTAGCCGTCCGGCCACGTGTAGGTCGCCCACAGGTTGCCGTTGACGAAGTCGTTGACCGTGTCGGACTGGGAGCCCCAGAACGTCCGGATCTGCGGCTTGGCCTTGATCATCGTCTCCTTCGCCGCCTGGATCTGCTCGGTCGTGAGCTTGTTCGGGTTGATCGGCTCGCCCGCGTTGATCAGCGCGCCGATCTTGATGATCGCCACGTCGTCGGAGAAGATGCCGATCTTCCCCTCGTACTCCGGGTTGAGGAGGATGCTCCAGGTCTCCTCCTCCGGGGCGATCTGGATCTTGTCGGCCCGGTAGGTGAGGGTCGAGAAGCCGATGTCGAACGGGACGTGGTAGACGAGGCCCGTCTCGGGGTCGACGCCGCCGGCCCGGACCGCCTCGGGGATGCCCTCGTAGTCGGGGAGCAGCGCGGTGTCGAAGGGCTGGATCAGGCCGGCCGCGTGCCAGTCCGGCCAGTAGGCGATGCACGGGTGGATCAGCTGGGGGCTGTAGCCGGAGGCGACCTTCGCGAGCGCCTGCTGGTCGTTTTCGAGGAACGTGAACTTGAGCGGGCTCGACTGCCCGTACGGGCCCTCGTCGTAGGTCTTCCACATGAACGCGCCGGTCTCCTCGGCGTTGTCGTAGCCGACCCACTCGAATACCTCGATCGGGCCGTCTGGCTCCGACGCGGGGTCGAACGTCGGCCCGGCGGGCGCCTCGGTCGTGGCGGGCGGCGCCTCCTCGGTGGTGGCGGGCGGCGCCTCCGTCTCGGGCGGCGCCTCCGTGGTCGCCGGAGCGCCGGCCTCGCCGTCGCCGCCGCAGGCGGCGAACAGCGCCCCGAGACTCGCGGCGCCCGTCAGGGCGAGAAAGCCGCGCCGGTTGAGCCTGCTGTATTCCATTCCGTAGCCCTCCTCTCGTGCGGGCGGCTAGGACGCCGCCCCGATGCCCGTGTCCTCTATCTGCGCCTCGATCCCCTCGTCGAGGGCGCGCTCGGTGTTCTCGTCCGCCCGGCCGATCACGAAGCTCGCCTCGGCGGCCCAGTGCAGCGTCACGCGGTCGCCGACCCGGATCGAACGGAGGCCGGCGCGGATCTCGTCGTTCAGGCGGTGGATCGTGAGCTGCCCCCCGATCGGCAGCTCGACGATGTAGGCGGTCATCGAGCCGACATAGACGACATCGGTGACGGTCGCGGACAGGCGGGACGCCGGCTCCCCGACCTCCTCGAACTTGACCTTCTCGGGGCGCACCGTCACGAGCAGGTCGCCGGCGGCGCCGCCCGGGGGGGGGGGGGCGCCCCCGCGCGGGGCCCCCCCCCCCCCCCGCCCCCCCCCCGGGCGCCGCCGGCGGGCCCCCGCGGCCCCCCAACGCCCGCGGGAACCCGCACGGGGTGGCGAGGATCCGAAGGGTAGGGACCGCTCCCCCCGGCCGTATCATTGAAACATGCGCACCGCTCCCCTCCTCCTCGCCCTTCTCGCCCTCGCCGCCGCAGGCGCCGCGGGGTGGGTCCTCCTCCGCCCCGCCGGCGATCCCGCGGGTCCGGGGCCCGGCGCGCCCCCGGGCCCCGCGACCGTGCGGACGGACCCCGTCGAGGGGCCGCCTCTCGAGGGGCCTCCCCTCGCGCCCTCCGGCTCAGGGACGCTCCCCGGCCCGCGGCGCAACGGACCCCGGCGCCCCCCCGGCGTTCCCGAACCCCTCCGCGGGCCCGACGCGTGGAAGCAGGAGAAGGACGGCGTCCCGCCCCGGGACCCGAAGCCGCTGCCCGAGGGAGTGAGCCCCGGGGAGTTCATCCAGGAGGGGCTCTCCGAGGCCGACGAGCGGGGCGTGGCCGCCGTCCGGGAGAAGATGCTCGCGACCCCCCTCGAGGCGGCGCGCTACCACGGGCGCTCCCTGGAGAGCCTGGCGAAGGAGATCTCCGCGGCCGCCGGCCTCCCCGTGGAACTCTCCGGCGAGGACCTCGCCGACGAGCCCGTGGAGGGCGAATTCAACGGTTCCGACGCCTTCGACCGGCTCATGCAGATCGCCGTCGGGCGGAACCTCCGCATGGAGATCCGCCCCGACCGCGTCGTGCTCCGGCGCTAGGCAGGGGTATACGGAACCCGACCCGATTCATCGGGGTTGGGCTCGCGACTTCCAGCCAGGCCGGGAGCCCATCGCCCAACCCCGATGAATCGGGTCGGGTTCCGTATACCCCTGCCGTGATCCGCCGTCATGCCTGCAGTTCGACGTTCCAGTACCGCTCGCTCACGAAGCGCTCCCAGGAGGCGCGCCGCGTGCCGAGGGAGACCTCGAAGGCCGGCCCCCCGGGGGGCCGGTAGGGCCTGCGGTCGAGGCGGAGCCCGGCCTCCTCCAGCGTGCGGTTGGCCTTGCGCTTGTTGCAGTCGAGGCAGGCGAGCACGCAGTTCTCCCAGGTGCTGCGCCCGCCGCGGGAGCGCGGGGTCACGTGGTCGATGGAGAGGAGTTCCGTGCCGGGTTGGGAGCCGCAGTACTGGCAGGTGAAGCCGTCCCGCCGGTAGAGGTTGCGCCGGGAGAAGGCGACGGTGCGCCGCGGGTAGCCCGCGTAGAAGCGGAGCACCACGACCTCGGGCACGCGGATGCGGCTCGACACGGTGGCGACGTACTCGACCCCGTTGGCCTCGCCCGCGGTCCGGGCCGAGGAGAGCTGGGCCCAGGATTCGAAGTCGTGGGGGGTGAAGGTGTCGGTGCAGACGGCTCGCGCCACCCCGCGGTAGACCAGACCGAGGGCGTTCCGGACGGAGGTCGTCGAGATCGCCGTCCATGATTTGTTCAGCACGAGCGTCCGGCCGTCGAGGGCGTAGGTAAGCATGGTCGCCGCGCATGCGGCATCCTCCATCATACGCGTCGGCGGCCGCGCGCCGAGGGATTACGGGGCGGCGCGAGGGCGGGCCCTACAATGCCGCCCATGGAACGCGACATCCTGCTCCGCCTGAAGATCCTGCGCCGGCCCGGCGCCCTCGGCACCGTCGCCGCGGAAATCGGCCGCGCCGGAGCCCTCATCGGGGAGATCCGCTCCCTCCGCATCGGGCGGGATTTCACGATCCGCGAGATGTCCGTGGTCGTCTCGGGGGACCCGCAGATGGCGGAGGTGATCGCCAATCTCCGCTCCCTCGCCGGGGTGGAGATCGCCTCCATCGACGACCGCGCGCTCCGCCGCCACGAGGGCGGGAAGATCCGCACCGTGTCCCGCGTGCGCTGCGAGACCCTCGCCGACCTCCGCGACCTCTACACCCCGGGGGTGGCCCGGGTCTGCCTCGCCATCAAGGACGACCCCACGCTGGCCCGGAAGTACACCTCCATCGGCACCACCGTCGCCATCGTGACCAACGGCACGCGGGTCCTCGGCCTCGGCGACATCGGCCCCGTGGCCGGCCTCCCCGTCATGGAGGGGAAGGCGGTCCTCTTCGACCGGTTCGCCGGCCTGAGCGGCGTCCCCATCCTCTGCCGGAGCAAGGACCCCGACGCCATCGTCCAGGCGGTGCTGGAGATCTCCTCGGGCTTCGGCGGGATCCACCTCGAGGACATCCGCACACCGGACTGCTTCGCCGTGGAGCGCATGCTCGAGGAGCGCCTCGAGATCCCCGTCATGCACGACGACCAGCACGGGACCGCCGTCGTCGCCCTGGCCGCCGTGATGAACGCCTGCCGCTCCTCGGGGGTCTCCCTCCGCGAGGCCGTCGTCGGCGTCGTCGGCCTCGGCGCCGCCGGCACCGGGATCGCCACCCTCGCCATGCTCCAGGGGGCCCGCAGGGTGATCGGGTGCGACCGGGACGAGGGGGCCCGCAGGATGCTGGCCGATCGCGGCGGGGAGCCCGTGGCCGACCTCGACGCCCTCCTCGCCCGCGCCGACGTCGTCGTCGCCGTCACCGGCGTCCCGGGCCTCCTCAAGCCCTCCATGGTGAAGGCCGGCTCCGTCATCCTCGCCCTGTCCAACCCCGTTCCGGAGATCCACCCCGACGCGGCGCTCGCCGCGGGGGCCCGGTTCGCCGCCGACGGCACCAGCGTGAACAACGCGCTGGCCTACCCGGGGATCTTCCGCGGCGCGCTGGCGGTCCGGGCGACGCGCATCAACGGCCCCATGAAGCTCGCCGCCGCCCACGCCATCGCGGAGGCCGCGGAGGAGGGCGAGATCGTGCCCTCCCCCCTCGACCAGGCCGTCCACCTCGCCGTGGCGCGGGCCGTGGCCCGGGCCGCCCTCTCCTCCGGCGCCGCCCGGGAGAAGGGGATCGACGTCGAGGCCGCCCTTCCCCCCCTTCCCGATCGCGCCTGATCGTCCGGCTACCCGGGATTCCGGATCCGGGGATGCGGGAATTCCGCTTCCCGATCAATTCACGGAATTTCGTGGATTCCCGCCCATTTCGCATTCAATATGCAGGCACGTGCAGGACGTCCCGCATCCAGAAACCCAATTCCCGCGGAATCGATTTCCCGCGGGCGGCAACCAACGGGAGGTTTCATGACCAACTACGGGAAGATGGCGAAGGACGCGGCCGCCAGGAAGAACGAACTCCAGTCGGAACTCGCCGCGGCGAAGAAGACCGTCGCCGGCTGCGAGAGTGAGCTCGCCGTCCTCGAGCAGATCCTCGGCGCCCTGAAGGGCGCCGCCCCCGCGGCCCCCGGCCGCCGCAGGAAGGCCGGCCGCAGGGCGAAGCCGGGCCGCAGGGCGAAGGCCGCCGGCAGGGGCGCGGCGAAGCGCGGCAAGTGGCGCCCCGGCAGGCCCGGCCGCCCGCCGAAGTGGTTCGTGGAGCAGCAGAAGGCCGCCGGCGGCGGGAAGCCCGGCCGCAAGGCGGGGAAGCGCGGCCGCAAGGCGCGCCGCGGCCGCAGGCCCGGCCGCCGCAAGGCCGCGGCCCCCGCGGCCCCTCCGGCCGAGGCACCCGCGGCCGTGGCGGCCTCCTAGTCCCGGAAAGCGGAAGGAAGGCGGGGGGATCCCGGTCGCCGGGATCCCCCCGTTCGATTCCCGCCGGCCGCCCTCCCCGCCGTCAGCTCCCGGAGATCGTCATCTCCCGCAGGCGCAGGGTGGGCGCCGCGCAGGCGGAGCGGAAGACGAGGTCGTCGCCCACGGCCTCGATGCCGAGCAGCATCTCCCGCAGGGTGCCCGCGATGGTCACCTCCTGCACGGGATGGTCGAGGCGGCCGTCCCGGATCAGGAACCCGGCGGCCCCCTTGGAGTAGTCCCCCGTCACCGGGTTCACGCCGAAGCCCATGGTCTCGGTGACGTAGAGGCCGTCGGGGACGGCGGCGATGATCGCCTCCGGCGTCTCCGTCCCCGCCTCGATGTAGAGGTTCGAGGTGGAGACGGCCGTGGAGCCCCCGATTCCGCGGGAGGCGTTCCCCGGAACGGCGCCGGCGGCCTTCCCCGGCGAGGCGGCCTCGACCTTGCGCAGGGAGTAGGAGTCGAAGAGGAAGTTGCGCAGGACGCCCTTCTCGAAGATCGCCTTCCGCGAGGGGCGCGCCCCCTCCCCGTCGAAGGGGCGCGAGCCGAGGCCGCCGGGCATGAGGGGATCGTCCACGAGGGTGAAATTCCCGGACGCCGCCGCCTGGCCGATGGAATCCGCGAGGAAGGAGGCCCGCCGGTAGAGGGCCGTGCCGGTGCAGGCCGAGGCGATCTCCGCGGCGAAGGAGGCCGCCTCCTCGGGGCAGAGGACGACGGGGACCTTCCGCGTTCCCACCTTCTTCCAGCCGAGGCGCCGCACGCAGCGCCGCGCCGCCTCGCGGCCCACGGAGGCCGGGTCCTCGAGGCCGTCGAGCCGGCTGGAGGCGGTGTACCAGCCGTCCCGCTGGAGGATGCCGCCGGCCTCCTCGGCGAGGACGGAGAGGGAGAGGCCGAAGAGGGTGCGCCGCGACGCGCCCTCGAAGCCGTCGCTGGCGGCCAGCGCCGTGGTCCCCCGGACGGCGCGGAAGGACGAGCCCTCGGAGTTGGAGACCCGCGGGTCGGCGGCGAAGGCCGCGGCCTCCGCGGCCCGGGCGGTCTCCACGCCCGCCGCGGGATCGAAGGCGTCGAAGCCCGGGTCGTCGATGCCCTCCACGGCGGCGGCCCCGGCCCTGTCGCCGGGCCCGGGGAGGCCCGCCGCGGGGTCCTCGCCGGCGAGAGCCGCGAGCTCCGCCGCCTGGCGGCCCGCCCGCCGCAGCCCCTCCGCGGTGACGTCCGTGGTCCAGGAGATGCCCGTGCGCCCGCCCCGGAAGGCCCGCACGCCGACGCCGCGGGTGTCGGACTCCTGGGAGGACTCGAGCTCCCCGCGCCGCACCTTGAGCACCGTCTCGCGCCGGTCCACGGCGAGGGCGTCGGCCGTCGACGCGCCCCCCTCCATCGCCCCCTTCACCGCCTCCCGCGCCGCCGACAGCAGCTCCATGATCAGCCTCCGGTCCCGCCGACGGTGATGGAGGAGATCTTCACCGTGGGCATCCCCACGCCGACGGGCACCGACTGCCCGTTCTTGCCGCAGGTCCACATCCCGTCGGACTGGGTGAAGTCCTTCCCCACCATCTCGATCCGCCCCATGACGTCGGGGCCGTTGCCCACGAGGGTCACGCCGCGCAGGGGCTTCGTGATGACGCCCCCCTCGATGAGGTAGGCCTCCGTGGCGCTGAAGACGAAGTCCCCCTTGGAGATGTCCACCTGGCCGCCGGAGAAGGAGGCCGCGTAGACCCCCCTCTTCACGCTGCGCACGATTTCCTCGGGGTCGTGGGGACCCGCCGGGAGGTAGGTGTTGGTCATGCGGGGCATGGGGGGATGGGCGTAGGACTGGCGGCGCCCGTTGCCCGTGGCCTCCACCCCCATGACCTTCGCCGAGAGGCGGTCCTGCATGTAGCCGACGAGGACCCCCTTGTCGATGAGCGTCGTCGGCGCCGTGGGGTTGCCCTCGTCGTCCACGTTGAGGGAGCCGCGGCTCGAGGCCACGGTCCCGTCGTCCACCACGGTGCAGAGGGGGGAGGCCACGACCTGGCCGAGCTGCTTCGAATAGCGGGAGAGCCCCTTGCGGTTGAAGTCCGCCTCGAGGGGGTGGCCCACGGCCTCGTGGAGGAGGATGCCGGAGTACCCGGGCCCGAGCACCACGGGCATGGGGCCCGAGGGGGCGTCGGAGGCGTCCAGCGCGAGGACGGCCTTGCGGGCGGCCTCGGCGCCGATGGCCTCCGGCGTGCGGCGGTCGAAGTACTCCAGACCCACGCGCCCCCCGCCCCCGTCGCCGGCCGTGGTCCGGCCCTTCCCGGCCTCCTCGGCCACCACCCCCACGCGGAACATGAGCATGGGCTGGAAGTCCCTGAAGAGGCCCCCGTCGCTGGTGGCGACGGCCACGGTCTTCCTCTCGTCCCGCATGGTGACCATGACCCGGGAGACGCGGGGGTCGCGGGCCCGCGCCGCGGCGGAGGCGCGGCGGAGGAAGTCGACGCGGTCCGCCAGCGGCATCCCCTCCACGGGGCGCGCCACGGGGTAGAGGTCCTTCACGGCCCGCTCGGTGACGTTGACGGAGGCCTCCGCCCCGGCGCCGGCGGCGACGAGGGAGGCGGTGCGGGCGGCCCGCGTCATGGCCTCCGCCGAGAGGTCCTCGGTGTAGGCGTAGCCCGTGCGCTCGCCGGCGAGCACGCGCACCCCCATGCCGGAGACGACCCCGGCGGTGGCCTCGCGCAGGAGGTCCTCCTCCATGGAGAGGCCGGCCTCGGCCCGGTGCTCGAAGTAGAGGTCGGCGAAGTCGGCGCCCCGGGACATGGCCTCCCCGAGGAGCCGGTCGAGGAGCGCGCGGTCCACGGGGAAGACGGCGTCGAGGGCGGGTGCGGCGGGATCGGTGGGGGCGGACACGGTCACCTCCGGGAAGCCGGCCATGGTACCGGCGGGGGGGGAGGGGGCGTAGGATCGGTCCATGGACCTTCCCCGCAGCGCGCCCTGCGTCGTCGTCGGCGGCGGCATCGCCGGCGCCGCCCTCGCGGCCCACCTCGCACGCCTCGGCATGGAGGGGGTGGTCCTCCTCGAGAGGGAGGCCGCCCTCGGGGAGGGGGCCACCTCCCGCTCCGCGGGTGGCATCCGCCAGCAGTTCACGGACCCCGACCTCGTCCGCGCCGCGCGGGCGACGACGGCGCTGCTCGCGGGCTTCGCCGCGGAGACCGGGGTGGACCCGGAGTTCCGCGCCCACGGCTACCTCCTCGTGGCCACGGAGGAGGCGCGGGCCCTGAGGCTCCGGGGCGAGGCCGAGGCACAACGCGCGCTGGGGGTCGACGTGGTCCACCTCGACGCCTCCGGCGTGAAGCGCCTCTTCCCCTGCCTCTCCGTGGAGGACGTGGCCGGCGCCAACTTCTGCGCGACGGACGGCTACCTCTCCCCCCACGGCCTCGTGGAGGGGTACCGCGCCCTCGCCCGGCGCCACGGCGCCGTCGTCGCGACGTCGCGGGAGGCCCTCGCCCTCGTCGTCGAGGGGGGACGGGTCCGCGGCGTGCGCACGGCGGCGGGCCTCCTCGCGGCGCCCCGCGTGGCCGTGGCGACGGGGGCCGACGCGGGGCCCCTCCTCGCGTCCGTCGGCGTCCGCGTCCCCCTCCGACCGACGGTGCGCCGCCTCTGGTTCACCCATCCCCTCCCGGCCCTCCCCCGGGACCTCCCCCTGGTCCTCGACCTCGACCACCCCTTCTACTTCCGCCCCGAGTCCGGGGGCGCGCTCCTCTCCCTCGCCGAGGTGGAGGAGGGGGGCCGCGCCGAGAAGGCGGCGCCCGCCGACGGCTCCCTCCCGGACCGCCTCGCCGAGCGCGCCATGAACCGCTGCCCCCTCCTCGGGGAGGCGCGCCTCCTGCGGGGATGGTCCGGCCACCGCACCCTCACCCCCGACGACCGCCCCGTCCTCGGCGAGACGGCGGAGGCCGCGGGCCTCTGGCTCGCCGTCGGCTTCGGCGGCCACGGCATCACCCACGGGCCGTCCCTCTGCCTGGCCCTGGCCGAGGAGATGGTCCTCGGCGCGCCCCGCCTGCTCCCCCTCGATCCCTACAGGCCGGGGAGGGACTACGGCACCCCTCCCGTATTTCCTCCCCTCCCTCCCGGCGCCGTATAGAATGAGATCTTCCCCGGACGCCTCCCTCCAGCGGGGACGTTCCCGGCCCGACAACACCGTCACGGGAGAAGACCGAGTGACCTCCGTCTTCCGCTTCTCCACAGACACCACAAGCATCGAAGTCGAAGGGTCCGAGGAGTTCCTCCTCGGGCACATCGAGTTCCTCGCCCCCTTCGTGCGAAGGACCACGGGGGCGGCGGCGGCCCCCACCGCCGCGGGGGCGCCGGCGGCGCCGACCTCCGCGGGCATCGACGGGGTCGCGCACTGGTGGTACGCCTCGATCCCCGACGGCGTGATGCCCTCCATCCAGGACACGATCCTGCTCTTCGCCTACTTCATGCGCACCTACCGCAAGACCGTCTTCCTCTCCGAGGACATCCGGCGCTGCTTCCAGATCATGGGACGGTCCTCGGGCATGGAGGAGCCGCGGAGCCTGCTCCAGATCCTCGGCAACCTGCGCAGGGAGCACGGCCTCCTGCTCAACGCAGGCCGCCGCGGCGAGTACATGATGAACACCACGGGCATCGCGCGGGCCCGCGAGGTCATCGGGGAGCGGCGGCCCTCCTCCCCCGGGGGGACCGCCTTCGCGCCCCCCATCGACTTCGCCCCGCCTCCCGCGAGGAAACTCCCCGACGCGCTCAGCATCTTCAAGGACTAGGACAGGAAGGACCGGGCCGCGGCCCGGCACCGGACCAGGAGACGCCATGCCCAAGGTACCCGAGGGACGCACCGTCGAGCCGGAGCCGGACGCCCGGTTCCAGTTCGTGTCGAAGGACCTGCGGCTCGAGTTCGCCGGGACGCCGGAGTACGTCAACGGCCAGGTGGACTTCTTCCGCCCGGCCATCCGCCGCGCCCTGGGCATCCCCGAGCCCGTCCCCGCCCCCGCGCCCCGCGCCGCCGGCGCCGTGGGCGCACCCCGCTCCGACGAGGGCGGCGCCCGCCCGGCCCTCGAGGAGTTCATGCGGCGCGTGCGCACCCGCGTCGGCCGCGGCGCCCTCCAGGAGCGCATCCTCCTCTTCATCTACTACCTCACGGAGGTCAAGGGCCGCGCCGAGGTGGGGACCGAGGACATCAACTTCTGCTTCGACCTCCTCGGCCTCGAGCGCCCCAAGAGCCTCGCCAACACCCTCGGCATCATGAAGCGCAACCAGGAACTCCTCGATTCCGGCGGCCGCCGCGGGACCTACACCGTCACCGAGAAGGGCCGGGGGCAGGTGCAGGGTCTGCTGCTCGGATAGGAGGCCGCGCCGGGGCGGACCCGGCGCGAAGGGGGCGCACGCGCCCGTCGGGAGGTGCCGATGAGAACCGCCGCCGCCGCCCTCGCGATCCTCCTCGCCCTCGCGGTTTCCGCGCCCCCGGCCGCCGCCGCCGAGGAGCCCGCGCCGCCCCCTCCCCCGGACTTCGCCGTCGTCGGCGCGGCCCTCGAGACCGCCTCCCCCAGGGGACGCATCGAGGACGGCGTCCTCCTCGTGCGCGCCGGGAAGATCGCCGCCGTCGGGACCCGCGCCGAGGTCCCCGTGCCCGAGGGGATGGCCGTCGTGGACGGCCGGGGCCGCACCCTCATGCCGGGCCTCGTGGATCCCCATTCCCACATGGGGGTCTACCCCTGGCCCTCGGTGGAGGCGAACTCCGACGGCAACGAGGCGACGGATCCCCTCCGCCCCGAGGTGCGGGCGATGGACTCGGTCAACGCCGAGGATCCCGCCTTCGCCCTGGCCCGCGCCGGCGGCGTCACCACGGTCATGGTCCTCCCCGGCAGCGCCAACCTCGTCGGCGGGCAGGCCGCCGTCCTCAAGCTCCGCCCCGGCGGCACCGTGGAGGCGATGCGCTTCGAGGGCGCCCCCCCCTCCATGAAGATGGCCTTCGGCGAGAACCCGAAGAGGGTCTACGGGGAGAAGACCGGCCCCTCCACCCGCATGGGGAGCCTCGCCGTCCTCCGCCGCGCCTTCGACGAGGCCCGGGACTACGGCGCGGCCCTCGACCGGTACCAGGCGGCCCTCGCGAAGGGGGAGGCCGGGGCCGAGCCGCCGGAGAGGGATCTCCGCAAGGCCGCCCTCCTCGACATGCTCCGCGGGAAGTTCCGCCTGCAGGTCCACTGCTACACGCGCAGCGACATCCTCTCGCTCCTCTCCTTCGCCGACGAGGAGGGCGTGAAGGTGGCGGCGATCCACCACGCGCTGGAGGCCTACAAGTGCCGCGCGGAGATCGCCGCCCACGGCGCCGCCGTCTGCACGTGGGCCGACTGGTGGGGGTTCAAGATGGAGGCCCGCGACGGGATCCCCCAGAACGCCGCCCTCTGCACCGAGGCCGGCGTGAGGGTCTCCGTCCACTCCGACTCCTCGGAGCAGGTGCAGCGCCTCTGGATCGAGGCCGCGAAGATGATGGGCGCCGGCCTCCCCCGCGCCGAGGCCGTGAAGGCCCTGACCCTCAACCCCGCGGCGGTCATCGGGGTGGAGTCCCGCATCGGCTCCCTGGAGGCCGGCAAGGACGCCGACCTCGCGCTCTTCTCCGGCGATCCCTTCAGCGTCTTCTCCCGCGTGGACGCGACCTGGATCGACGGCCGCAGGGTCTTCGAGCGGGAGAGGAGGTGACCGTGGCGAACGCGATCCGCCGGGCCGCCGCGGCCTCCCTCGCCGGGCTCGTCCTCGCCGCCGGCGGCGCCGGGGCGCAGGACCCGGCCCCGGAACCCTCCGTCCTCCTCCGGAACGCCACGATCCTCACCATGGACGGGGACCCGATCACCGAGGGCGGCGTGCTGATCCGCGGCGGGATCATCGCCGGCGTCGGCCGCCAGCTTCCGGCCCCCGCGGGGGCGGCGGTGGTGGACTGCACGGGGCGGTTCATCGTGCCCGGCTTCATCGACGCATGCACCCAGGTCGGCCTCGTCGAGATCGGGATGGTCAAGGCCGTCAACGACTCCGACGAGGGGATCGTCCCCTCCACGCCGGACGTGGACGTCCGCGACGGCATCGACGGGGAGTCCCCCGTCTTCGGGGTCACCCGGTCCCGCGGCGTCACCACGGTGCTCGTGGCCCCCCAGCAGACCAACGTGATCAACGGCCTCGGCGCCCTCGTCCACTGCCTCGACGGGACATCCGTCGCCGGGCGGACCGTGCTGGCCCCCTCGGGGCTCCACGTCTCCTTCGGCGGACCGCCGAAGGAGCGCTTCGGGGCGAAGGACCAGATGCCGGGCACGCGCATGGGCATCGCCGCCGTGCTCCGCCGGGAGTTCTCCCGCGCCCTGGACCACCGCGAGAAGCGCCTCCGCCACGAGGAGAAGGTGAAGAACCCGAAGGAGGGGGAGGACCCCGGCGCGCCCCCGGCACGGGACCGCGGCCTCGACGTGCTCGTGCGCGCGCTCGACCGGGAGATCCCCGTGTTCGCCCGGGCGGAACGCCTGGACGACATCCGGACGGCGCTCCGCATCGCCGAGGAGTTCAAGCTCCGGCTCGTCCTCGTCGGCGCCGCCGAGGCGTGGAAGATCGCCCCGGAGCTGAAGGAGCGGAACATCCCCGTGATCTTCGGTCCCGCCACGGGCCAGCCCGATTCCCCCGAGACCCCCGGCTCCCGCATGGACGCGCCCCGCATCCTCAAGGACGCGGGGGTCCTCTTCTGCCTCATGACCGGGGATTCCCACAACTCCCGGAACCTCCCCGTCCACGCCGGCATCGCCGCCTCCTGGGGGCTGTCCGAGGCCGACGCCCTCGGCGCCATCACGAGGGACGCGGCCCGCGTGCTCGGCGTGGGGGACCTCCTCGGCACCATCAAGTCCGGCCGCGAGGCCACGCTCTGCGTCTTCCAGGGCTCGCCGCTGGAGCCCCAGAGCCGCCTCGAGCACGTCTTCATCCGCGGCCGCGAGGTCCCGCTCCGCAACCGGCAGACGGACCTCCTCGACGCGTGGAAGTGAGGGGAGCGATGGAGGGCGGCATGCACGTCTTCATCTCCTGCGACATGGAGGGGGCCACGGGGATCGTCCACCCCGACCAGCTCCTCAACCGCGGCTACGACTACGCGCGGGCGCGCACCTTCCTGACCGGCGACGTGGCCGCCGCCTGCGAGGGGGCCCTGGCCGCGGGGGCGACCCGGGTGGTGGTCTGCGACGGGCACGGCTCCATGCGGAACCTCCTCATCGAGGAGCTCCCCGAGGCCGTCGAGGTCGTGATCGGCCCCGCCTCCTCCCGCATGCTCTGCCAGTGCGAGGGTCTCGACGAGGACTTCGACGCCGTCCTGTTCGTCGGATACCACGCGCGCAACGGCACCCCCGGGGCCGTCCTCCCCCACACCTGGGTCGGCTCCCTCGTCCACGAGATCACGGTCAACGGGACGGTCTTCGGCGAGACCGCCCTCAACGCCGCCATCGCCGGCCATTTCGGCGTCCCCGTGGTGATGGTGGCCGGGGACGCGGCGGTCGTCCGCGAGGCCGGCGAGATCCTCCCCGAGGCGGAGATGGTCTCCACGAAGCAGGCCGTGGGCCGGGCCTCGGCCATCTGCCGCACGCCGGGCTGGACGCGGAAGGCCATCAGGGCCGCCGCCGAGAAGGCCCTGCGGCGCAAGAGGCGGCCGAAACCCTTCGTGGTGAAGACCCCCGTCGTGGTCTCCATCGGCTTCCACGACGTCCGCATGGCGGACCGCGCCATGAAGCGCCCCCTGCTGGAGCGCGCGGGCCCCCGCAGCGTCGCCTTCTCCCGCCCCGACTTCCTCGACGCCGTCACCGAGGCGTGGCGGATCCTCGAGATGGTGATCGCCGAGGACCCCGAATTCCTGAGGTAGAGTGGCGGGATGCGGCTCCGTCCCGTCGTCCTCCCCCTGATCGTGCTCGCCGCCGCCGGCGGCCTCGTCCTCCTCGAGGGCCGGGGCGGTCCCCGGCCCGAGGCCCCGTCGGGGGACCCGCCTCCCCGCCCCGTTGCCCGGCCGGGGACGCGGGATTCCCCCCACCATCCGCAGCCCGTCCACGTGCGGACCGTGCCGCGGACCGAGTCCCTGCCCGCCACGGTCTCCGGCGGCGCGCCGGTCCCGCTCTTCAGCGACCTCCGCGCCCCTTTCGTGGAGATCCCCGTGCGCGAGGGGCAGGCGGTGCGGAGCGGCGATCTCCTCGCCCGCGCCGACGTCTCCGGCGTGCAGCGGGCCCGGGCGGAGGCGGAGAAGCGGGGAGACGCGAAGGAGGCGGCGCGCCTCGCCGCGGCCCTCGGCAAGGCGGAGATCCGCGCCCCCGTGGACGGGGTCGTCCACCGGATCCACGTCTCCCTCGGTGACATGCCGCCCCCGCCGTCGCCCTCGGGGCCCCGCCCCGTGGCGGTGCTCTACGACTGGAGGACCATGGCGCTGGAGGCCACCGTCCCGGCGGCGCTGGCCTCCCTCGCCGTCGAGGGCGCCGAGGTGCTCTACACCGTCGGCGGCCCCTTCCCCGGGCGGGGCCGCATCGAGCGCGCCGGGCCCCCCGCCGCCGACGGCTCCGTCGCCGTGACGGTGCGGCCCGGGGAGCCCCCCGGGGAGGCGCCGGAGCCGGGGGCGAAGGCGGAGATCCTCCTCCTCGCGGGGACCCACGAGTGCCTCGCGGTTCCCATGGCGGCCCTGGTGCAGGAGGGGGGGCGCACGGTGGTCTTCGAGGTCGGGATCACCGGCGACCTGACGCCGCGGCCCGTGGGGGCCGGGGTCCGGTTCCCCGACGGGTTCATCGAGATCACCGGCGTGGACCGCGGCATCTCCGTGGCGGTGTGGGAGGTGGTGGAGAAGGGCGTGGGGCGCCGGTGAGGGCCCTCGCCCTCCTCCTCGCCCTCCTGGCGGCGCCCCAGGGCTGGGAGCCCTTCCCCTCGCGCCGCGAGGTCTCTCCCGGGGGGCGCCACTACCTGGTCCTCCGCGCCGCCGAGGGGGGGACCGTCTCCTTCGAGCTCTGCCGCCGGCGGGACGGCGCCGCCCTCCTCGCCCCGGCCCGCTCGCTCCCCGTGACGGCGAGCCCCGCGGAGAAGCCCCCGGACATCGGCCGCGATCCCGCCGACGCCCTCCTCTCCTCGGGCACGCTGCCCCAGCCCCCCTTCCAGGTGCGCGTCCTCGACGGGCGGCCGGGGGCGGTGCTGTTCGAGCGCTACGGGCACCTCGGCTCCGGCGACGCCCTCTCCCTCCTCGGGCCCGACGGGAAGCCGGCCTGGCGGCTCGGCCTCGCGGACCTCTTCAAGGAGGAGGCCGTCGCCGGGTTCCCGCGCAACGGGAGGGACGTGATCTGGTTCCAGGCCTGGTGGGTGGACGAGGCGCGGGGGCGCATCGTGCTCGTGACGCAGGGGGACCGGTTCGGCGAGGTGGACCTCGGGAACGGGAAGGTGCGCGCCGCCGACGCCGGCATCCTCCGGACGCGCCTGCGGACGGGCCCCGAGGGGGACCGGCTCGAGGCGTGGGATCTGGCGGCGCGCCTGCGGCCGGCGGGGGCCGAGGAGGACGCGAAGGCGGTGGCCCCGGACGCCGCCGAGCCCCGTGGCATCCGCCTGCGGGCGGCCCTCCTCCTCCACCGCGCCGGGCTCCCCTCGCCGGCGGCGGACCTCTTCCGCGCGGCGGCCCCGCGGACGGAGCCCCTCGAGATCCGCGTCTTCGCCTGGCGGTGGATGGGGGAGGTGCTGGGGGAGAGAGCGATCCCGCTGCTCCGCGACGCGCTCCGCGGCGAGGCCGACGAGGCGTGGCGGCCGGCGCTGGCCGGCTTCGCCGACGTGGGGGAGGCGGCGGTCCCGGTCCTCGCGGCCATGGTCGGGGAGAAGGAGCAGCACCTCGACTACCGCGGGGGGGCGGCCGGCGCCCTCGCCTCCATCGCGTCGCCGAAGGCGCTGGACGCGCTCTGGAGGGCGGCCGGGGAATTCGACCCGGAGCGGGACGAGTTCCACTTCGTGCCGCTGTCGGCGCTGGAGGCGGTGATCGCCATCGATCCGCCGGACCTGCGGGAGCGGCTCCTCGGGATGCTCCGGAAGGGCACCCCCATCGACGGCAAGGTCGCCGGCTGGTTCGTGGACCACCCCGGGGCCGACGCCGTGGAACCGCTCCGCGCCATGGCCGGACGCTGGGGGGAGTTCTCCTGGGAGCGCAAGCGCGCGCTGGCGGCGCTGAAGGCGTGCGGGGCAGGCACGCCGAAGTAGGATGGCCGCCGGGGTCCCCCGGGGCCCCGATGCTAGAATCCCGCCTGACCTGGAGGATCGATGATCACCGAGTACGTGCAGTGCGGCCTCAGGAAGGCCCGCTACGACAAGTTGGAGGACGGGACCTTCGTCGCCGAGGTCCCGGGGCTGCGCGGCGTCCTATCGACGGGTGCGAGCCTCGAGGAGTGCCGGGAGAACCTCGGCGCCGTCATCGAGGAGTGGGTGCTCGTGCGCGTTTCGCGGGGCCTCAAGGTCCCCGCCCTCGGCGGCATCGAGGTGGCGGTCACCGGCAGGCGCTGATGCCTCCCTGGGGTCCCCTGCCCCGGCGCCGATTGGTGAAGGCCCTGCGCACACCGGGCTTCGAGGGACCGTTCTCCGGCGGGAGGCACGAGTTCATGGTCCGGGGAGACCTCGTCCTCACGATCCCGAACCCTCACGGCGGGGACATCGGGATCGGCCTCCTCGCGCGCCTCCTGAAACAGGCCGGCGTCGGCCGCAGGGAGTGGGAACGGGCCTGAGCACCGTTCCGCCGGGTGGCCCGCGCCGTCGCCGCCACGGATGGAGTCTCCTCGATCGGGACACGTGCCAGCGGCTCCTCACCGCCAGGCGGAGCCGATGCGGAGGGGAAGCAGGGGGGGCGCGAGGCTTCCGGCGCCCCTACTCGACCCGGGCCACCCTGTCGCCGACCTTGATGTCCGACTTCCGGAAGGCCTTTCCGTCCACCCTCTTGAGCACGGCCGACGCCTTGTCCTCGAACACCTTGTCCACGACGACCACCGCGACGAACTGGTCCCCCCGGTACACGGTCAGCTCGTCGGCCGTCTTCACCCCCTGCCGGGAGCCGACGGAGACGAGGTAGATGCCTATCCTGGCGTCGACCGCGAGGACCTTCGCATCAACGGGGAGGCGGGTGGGGTCCCCTTCCGGGACGGGGGCGGGATCGGGGACCGGTTTCTTCGACTCATCGAGGAGCGAGCGGAGGCGGGACACCTCGATCTTCAACCCGAGCTGCTCCCCCCGAAGGCCGGCTAGCTCCAGGAGCAGAGACTGGTTCTCTCCACGCAACTCCGCCATGCCCTTCTTCAGGGATTTCAACTCCGCCTGCCGGGACGCGAGGTCCCCCTCGAGGCGATCCACCCGCCCGCGAAGTTCCCGGACTTCCTCGACTGTCGGGGGGGCCGGAGCGGTGTCGGCCGAGGAGGCGCAGCCGGCGGCGAGAATCGGCAGGAGTAGCAGGAGACCGGTTCCGATGCGCAGCATCCGTCCTCCTCCCTGGGGCCCGAACGCGACTTTCCTCCTGAACCTGCCGGCTAGGGTGTTTGCCTGGCTGCCCGCCTGTACCTCGCGACGTACTCCCGGGCAACGTCGGACATGGGTGTCTTCTCGAAGCAGGAGAACCAGACCTCGTTCTCCACCCAGAACCGGCCCATGAACTCCTCGAAGGACCCGGCGCAATAGATGATCTCGCTCGGATCAGGAGGCTCGTCGTCCCACGGCTCATTCGCGGCGCCGTAGAAGCACGGGGACGACACGACGGCATGATCCGATCCGTCGCGCGAGAGGTAGAGGTACCAGAACAAGCACCCCTGGGAGTCCGCCAGGAAGCGAACGAGGAAGCCCGTCCCGATGGGTGAGGGGACCGGCTCGGGGCACACCCAGAGGTAGCAGAGCGTATTCGACCGGACACGAGACCAGAGCGCGGGCGACGAGATGAAAGCGACGAAGGCGGTGGGCAGCGACACGTTCTGGCGATGCGCGGCGCCCTCCAGCCGACGGAGAGAGTTCGCGTTGGCGGCTTCACCCTCCTTCCCGATGTTCTCTCCCTGTTCGGGTGCCGACACGAGCCATGCGAAGTCACCCCGGAGTTCGAAGGGAAGTTTGGGAAGGTCTTCGAACTTGTACCGGCCATAGGTGGCAACGTCCGGCCTGACCTCCCCGAGTCCCGCGTTCTCCAACCCGAAGCCCCACCAGTGGCAGGGGAACGGCGAATCGCTGGATCTCATGGCGTCCGGCAGGATACCGATGCAATGGGTCCGAGACCAAGTGCAGAGATGCTGGCTTGGATCTGAGGTCCCAGTCGCGACCTGCCCTGCGGGTGCTACCCTTTCGGGAATGAGCGCGAGCGGCGGGTTCGAAGCGGTCCACTGCATCCTGGACTGGTACGACGGGGCCATCCTCGGGGTGGCGGACTTCGGCGGTCGCCCTCACGTCTTCGAGCGAGAGCCCGATGAGGACGATAGTGCTGTTCCGGCATACCTGCTGAGCCCCGTCGCCGAGGACGTCTTCGCGCTTGCCATGGAAGATTGGAGAATCTGGTTGCGGTGGGAGGCGGCCTTCCATGAGCGCCGGGCGACGATCGACAGCCACCCGGCGCTTCCAGCGGATCGTGCCCGTCACGAGGAGATCCAGCGAAACCTGGCTGGACGCCTCGCAGTAGACCGCCATTCCGCGCTGCGAGCCCGGGCCGAGTTCAAGGTGGGGGAAGGTCAAAGTCGCTCCGCAGGTCAATTCCGAAAGCACGAAGTGCGGTGGCATGAGGTTCAGTAGGGTTGCGAGTGGGTGCCCGCCAGCAACCCTTTCGCGAACCAGCCCGTCACCTCCGCCGCCGACACCGGCGGGATTCAATCCTCGGGGACCTCGAGTACGAGGTCCTTCCCTGCTCCCGCCTCGAACGCACCCAGCGGGAGCGACCGATCCGATCCCCGCGGCCGAAGGTCCAGACGCCACTTCCCCGCCGGCAGCAGGCGTTCCCAGAAGGTGGCCCCTTCACTTAGCCCGCACTCCCTCGTCTCGCCCGTCGCCTCATGGACCAGGCGGATGGTCCCCTCGCCGGTCCAGGGGAGCCCCCTGCGGTCGACGAGCCTCCCGCCGAGGGAGAGGCCCTTGCGGATCTTCAACTCGACGCGGGCCCCCGCGGCGAGCGGCTCGGGAGCATCCGCCGGGTAGTACTCCCCTTCCGGTCCCGACGCTATCACCCGGTACTTCCAGGGACCGAGGCCGGTGACCCGGAACTCGCCCTGGCCGTCGGTGCGTGCGTATCGCCGCGCACCCGGCTCCCTCTCGCCGGAATCCGCGGCGGTCGCGGTGATCTCCGCCCCCCTGACGGGGAGCCCCGAATCGGCGTCCAGCACCCGTCCCGAAAGGGCGCCACCCCTCCTGAGCGGCAGGACGACATCCCGGGCTCCGGCCTCGACCCCCAGGACCCACTCGCCGAGGTGCGCCTCTCCCTGCCTGATCCTCAGGTCCCACTTCGTTCCCGGGGGAAGGGGCCGCGTGGAGAACGTCCCGTCGTTTCGAACCATGCCTTCGCGGACGGCGATCTCCTTCTCCCCGCCAGAATCGCCACCTCTCCGCATCTCGAACCCCTGGACTTCGCTGAAGCCGTGGGATCTTCCCTCGTCGTCGAGAACCCGTCCGTGGATCACGAGCCCCCTCGATATCGGGATCCGAAGGTCGGCGCTCCCGGTTCGGACCCCGCCGGACTTGCCCGGCAGCCACGGCGAAGGGGGCTCCGCCGTGACCTCGTACCCGCCCTCCTCGAGCCCCGTGATGACGAAGGTCCCGTCCACCCGGGTCACGGAACGACCGCGCCTGCCCTGACCCGCGGCGTGGACCGGCACGTTTCCCGGGAAGGGGAGGCCCTCGTCCGTGACGACCCGACCCGAGAGAGTGAATCCCCGGGGGAGCCGGATCACCACGGGGGAGGCCCCCGGACGACACTTCCCGGCGTCTCGGGGTGCCTGCTCCCCGCGCCGGGCATTCCACGGCTCCGCCGTCTCGAGGCTCCATGTGCCCTCGGCGAGGCCCGGGATGAGGAACTCCCCTTCCGGACCCGTCGTTGCGAGCGCGCCGCGCGCGACGGAGGGCCGGTCCCGCCCCCACCGTTCGGGCCAGGCCGTGACGACGAGGCCGGCCGCGGAGCCGCCGTCACGGAGGACTCGGCCCGAGATGGCCGAGGCAGGCCCCAGGGTCACGTGGACGGGCTCGCCGCCGGCCGTTCCCGACTCCGTCGCGTCCGCGAAGCCCCTGGCGAAGACCCGGACGAGGGTCATGCCGGGGGGGAGTTCGGGGATCCGGAACTCCCCGTTCTCCCCCGTGACGGCCGCGACGGGAGTCTCCTGGTAGTTCCAGTCCCGCAGCCGCACCTCTCCCGAGGGGCCGAGGAGAACGTAGGCGCCGGGCACGGGCTTCCCTGAAGGCGAGATCACGACACCACGGAGGACGGCAGACGGCCCGTACGGAGCGGGCTCGGCGCCGGGGCCCGCCACCGGGACGGGGGGCTCGAAGGTCCGGGGGAGGCGGGAGGATCGCCGCAGATCCTCCCCGAGCCGTGTCTGCTCGGAAAGCCTTCGATCCCGCTCTTCCTCCCCGGGAGGTGACTTGCGGAGGACCAAGGTGCGGGAGACCTCCCTCCCCTCGTCCTGCCAGACGACGCACTCGCCGGGGGCGGGCGGGAAGCCCCTGTCGCGCGTCGCCGCCAGGTTCCGGAATCCCCCGAGAGGCGCGAACCCCGGGGCCCACGCGGTCAGGTCTCCGTGGCATCCCGGCTGGACCTGGAGTGCGACGGAACCATCCGCCGCGGTGGTTGCGATCTCGGCGGGCACGATCGCATTGGCCAGGTCCCGTTGGAAGGAGACCGTCGCACCGGAAATGGCCGTGCCGTCCTCCTCCGCGACGCGCACCCGGATCGTCCGGCCCCGGGTGATCCGGATCTCCCGTTCAACCGGCTCTCCGGCGGCCAGCGGAGGGGAACCGCCCGTCCACTCGTATCCGTCGGGGACCGGGGATCGCAGGTACCCCTCCCTCTCGACCCCCACCTTCCCGAAGTCGAGGCCGGAGCCGAAGAGGAAGCCCGGCGGGAGGTCGTCGAGATCGATCCGGCCGTCGGTGCCGCTTGTGGCCTCGACGCTCGCACCGGAGGGGAACATGCCCGGCAGCCGGATCCCGAACCGGACCAGCGCTCCGGCGACCGGCTCCCCCGAGTCGTCGTCCACGACACGGGCGCGGATTCCGGCCCCGCCCGGGAGTTCGATGTCGAGGGAGGCTGGCCCCGGCATCCGGATCGCCATCGACCCGAAGAGAACGCGACCCCGGCGGAGCGAGAGGTGGAGCGACTTTCTCGGGAGGCCCTCGAGCCGATAGCGCCCATCCCCACCCGTCACCGCGCACGCCCCACCGCACTCCACGACCACGCCGGCGAGAGCGCTTCCATCGGGCGCACGAATGCTGCCTTCGAGAACGAACGGCTTCGGGGAGGACGCGGGGCTCTCCCCGGCGATCCCCGTCGGAAGCCCGAGAGACAGGCACAGAAGGAGAAGCCCGGGGGAAGACCGTCCGCCGATCCTCATCGTGCCTCCCGTCATCGCCGCAGGCCTTCCCGTGTACACCACCGTCGCGATCCGTTGGACGCGATGTGGGCCGCACGAGGTTTCTGAGGTGGATGATAGCCGTCAACCGCGGACCGTCGGGGGCGCCCGGCTCCGACTCCCGCCAGGCCTTGAGCCGCCGGAGGTCCTCGCCGTCCATCCTGCGTTCCCGCACGCGGTCGAAGAGGTGATCCCGCAGGGCCGGCGGGAGGTCGGTCCACTGGATCGTCGGGTCAGTCCCCGAAGGTCAGGCGGGCCAGCTCCTCCTTGAGGCGCGCCTGCTCCGCGGGGTCGTCGGAGCAGGCGAGCCTGTCGGCCAGGTCGAGGAAGCGCCGCTTCTCGGCTTCCTTCGCCGCGAGGCCGGCCTCGACGAGGTCCACGAGGATCCGGCTGACGCTCGTCCGGCGGGCCTTCGCGAGGGATCTGACGCGGCGGGCGGTCTTCGGCGGGAGCGTCACGCTCAGGCGGACGGCCCTGTCGGTGGTGGACATCGCACCACTATACATCAGAGTGCATCATCCGTGGAAGGGCCTGGGGGCGGGCTCCCGTCGGGGCCGGGGCTCGGCGGGGCGGCAGGTCCCTCCTCCCGGGAGGGTGTGACCCGGACTCACCGGGTGGACGGACGTGCCCTTGCACGGAGGGTTGAACGGATCCAGACTCCGTCGGCGCCTTGAGATCGGAGCCCATGGACGGGAACCCCACTTCGGCCCGGATCGAGGCGCTGCTGGCCCATCGCGAGTGGGTCCGCCGGATGGCCCTCGTGCTCACCGCCGACGAGAACGCGGCCGGCGACCTCGAGCAGGATCTCTGGGTCGAGGTGCTGGACGACCCTCCGCAACCCCGGACGTCGATCCGGGGCTGGCTGGCCACGGCGCTTCGCAGGGACATGCTCGACCGGCGCCGGTCGGAAGCGCGGCGCCTGCGCCGGGAGGTGGCAGCGGCCCGTCCCGAAGCCACGCCCTCGGCGGGGGACCTCGTGGCGGAAGCCGACGCCCAGCGCAGGGTCGTCCAGGCGGTCGTGGAACTCGATGAGCCGTATCGCACCACCGTTCTCCTCCGCTGGTTCGAGGACCTGAAGCCGGCGGCCATCGCGAAACGCCAGGGGATCCCGGTCGACACGGTGCGGACGCGCCTCCGGCGCGCCATCGAGAGGCTCCGCGGGAAGCTCATGCGAGATGCGGGAGGCGACAGGACGGCCTACCTCGCCGCGCTTCTTCCCCTCGCCCGCCGTGCCGGCGGGACCGAAGCGGCGGTCGGGTCGGGCGCAGCGGCGGCGCTGGGAGGCATCCTCATGGGGACCGGGACCAAGGTGGCGGTGGCGGCCGGGGCGATCGCCGTCGTGGGCCTCTTCGCCTGGTGGCTGGTTCCCGGTGCAGGCGACGGACAGGGGACGGGGAGGAGTACGGCAACTCCCGGGCGGCCCGCGAGGACCACAGGCATCGCCCCGGCCCCGGTCATCCCGGACGCGAAGTTCGTCGGAACACTCGAGCCTCCTCCGTCCGTCGCCGCCACCCCGGATTCCGAATCCGCGACGGGACCTGCCGGGCAGCCGGGCACCGCAGCCCCCTGGATCTCGCTCCTCGCCAGCCAGCGCGCGGTCGTGAAGAGGCTCGAGGCGGCGGTCCTCCCTCTGCAGGAGTGGTCGGGGGATGCGACCCTCGAGGCGCGACTGCGCGTGCTCGAGAAGGAGTTCGGCGTCCCCATCTCCTGGGACGCGGGCCTGCCGGGCAGCTTCGCCGCCGTGCCGGTCCCCGCCATGTTCGACGGCGCGTCCCCCTTCTTCGGAGGCTTCGACAAGGACGGCAAGCCGATGGGGGGAGCGCCGAAGTAGATTCGGCTCCCAGGACCAAGGGGCGGACCGACTGGGTGCGGGGGACGAGGCCGTTCTCAACATCCCCCCCGCGCCCCGGGCCTCCCGGGAGGGGGGCAGTTCGGCTATCCTGATCCCCATGCGTGGTACATGCGGGCTCCTCGTCGCGTTCGGCCTGCTCTTCTCCCTTCCTAGCGCCGCCCGAGGAGGCGACCCGCCTCCCCGGAAAGTCCCCTTGCCGGCCCGGGAGTTTCAGAAGAGGGTGGACGCTGCGGTGGTCCGGGGAGTGGCCTGGCTCAAAGGGCGGCAGCAGGGCAGCGGTGGCTATCCGCGTGGTCAGGATGGAGGCGACGGTCCAACGGCGCTCGCCATCCTCTCGCTGCGGGCATGCGGAGTCCCCGCGGACGACGGCTCCATCAAGTACGGGCTTGCCCATCTCCGACGCGCCTACCCCCCCCAGAAGGAGCCAAGCATGCAGGGCGACACCTACGGGGTGTCGATCACCCTCCTCGCACTCGAACGCATCTTCACACCGGGGGCCACCGGGGAGAGGAACATCCCCGAGGCGGACAGGAAGTGGATCGCCTGGCTCGTCCGCTGCCTGGCCAGTACCCAGGGCCCCTCGGGGGGCTTCGGGTACTGCGCCCTGGACTCGAACCCTCGTCAGTCGGGAAGGGCGCCCTACTGGGACAACTCGAACTCCCAGTACGCCCTCCTTGGCTTGGGGGCCGCGCGCCTCCTCGGAGCCGACCTGGGGACGGACGTCTGGAAGAAGGCACTTCTTCACTGGATGGAGTGTCAGGAGGAGGACGGGGACCCGGTGATGCTCACCGACGACCCCTTCGACAGCAGGGAGGATGGAGGTTCATCCGTCGCGCCCGCGAAGGTTCGAGCCAGGGGGTGGACCTATCGGGGAGGCACCGAGGGAACGGACTACCCGATCGCGACCGGCTCGATGACGGCTGGCGGGGTCTCCTCCGTGGTCATCTGTCGCCAGGCGCTGTCGGCCGTGGGTGAGTTGCCCACCGACCTCGATGTACGGTCCATGGCGTCCGTGCGGGACGGTCTCGGGTGGCTCTCCGTGCACTTCTCCGTCACCGGGAATCCGGGAGGCTGGACAGGACCCC
Organism: uncultured Planctomycetota bacterium; assembly: GCA_964370855.1. Taxonomy (GTDB): domain Bacteria; phylum Planctomycetota; class JAJSAM01; order JAJSAM01; family JAKLKS01; genus JAKLKS01. The sequence goes on from CAYJMF010000002.1 coordinate 164,682, forward strand.
CGGGGCGGGAGGAGGCCGAGTTCCAGCACTACTACCTCTACGGACTCGAGAAGGCGGCGGACCTCGCGGGGATCCGCACCCTTGGGTCAAGGGAGTGGTACCGGGAAGGGGCGACCCGACTGGTGGAGGAGCAGGCCTCTGGTGGGTGGTGGGTGGATGGACGGGACATCGCGGACAGGGACTGGACGGGGTTCAAGCGCAACCCCATGGTCGACACCTGCTTCGCCCTGTTGTTCCTCCGGCGCGCGACCCTTGCTCTCGCGACAGGCACCCCCACGGTATCGGCAATGGAGGCGCTCGACCTCGACGGGGCGGGGTCGCTGGGGGAGAAGCCGTTCCGGGACCTCTTCGACTTCGTGTTCAAGGGCTACGCCGCCGCCGCCGCGCGGACCCGAATCGAGCGGGCGAAGGACTTCGTCCGGATGGGGAAGCGGGCGGTGCCGCTGCTGATCCTTCGCCTTGATGACGAGGATGCGACCGTTCGTGGGGCGGCCATCGACGCGCTCCAGCGCACCACGGGTCTCACCCAGGGGTATGATGCCGCCGCCCCCGTCGAGTCCCGTGCGTCCGCCATCCGCGCATGGGAGAACTGGTGGGCCGCGAAGGGCATCACGATCGTCGCCGATGCCGAGATTGGGCGGTTCCGGGAGTAGGAATTCCCCTTCGCGCCCCGAGCCTCCTGGTAGGCAACCCGTTCCGGTTTGAAGGGTTGCACTTGGTACCCCAAGTCGCCTTCCTGTGTTAACCCGTGCCCCCCGCGGACCGAGAGCGGGGAGAGTCCGAGAGCGATTCGGGCCCTTCCCGGGGGGTTGCAGGTGGACCCCAAGTGCAACCCTCTTCAAAACAGAGAGCGGGGCGATCCGGGGGGTGCGCGGAACTCACGACCAGCACGGGAGATACGGAAGGGGTCGAAATGGGGGAGCCCTGCCCCGGGCTGTTAACCCGTTCGCCCCGTAGGTTCGCGCCGCGTCGTCTTGGCTCCCCAAGCGAGACTCGAACCTGCAGTCCTTTGGTTAACGACTGGCCGCGAATCGACCTCACGACTCCGGGGGTCCACCCGGTACTCCTCTCCGAGTCGCGGCGGATCCGCTGGCGCCGCCGATCCGTCTCTGGGATCGCGAAGGCCTCCGGCGGCGATGCTTCCCGCCCCCCCCCTCCCCCGCCCGGCCCCGATGCCCGGGGTTCGGGCCGGCTTTCCCTTATCCTTTCCCCCATGGCCGCCCCCCTGACCCCGAACGCGATGCGCGTGCTGGAGCGGCGCTACCTCCTCCGGGACGGGAAGGGGGCGCTGGCCGAGGATCCCGCGGGGCTCTTCCGCCGCGTCGCCCGCGCCGTCGCCGCGGCGGAGCGGCGCCTCGGGCCGAAGAAGGACGGCGCCCGCCGCGCCGCCCTCTGGGCGGAGCGGTTCGAGGACGCCATGGCCTCCCTCGAGTTCCTCCCCAACTCCCCCTGCCTCATGAACGCGGGGACCCCCATCGGCCAGCTCGCCGCCTGCTTCGTGCTCCCCGTCGGCGATTCCCTCCCCCTCATCTTCGACACCGTCCGCGACATGGCCCTCATCCACCAGAGCGGCGGCGGCGTCGGCTTCGACTTCACCCCCATCCGCCCCCGCGGGGACCTCGTCCGGTCCACCCACGGCGTCGCCTCCGGCCCCGTCTCCTTCATGGGCGTGTTCGACGCCGCCACGGAGGCCATCAAGCAGGGGGGCCGCCGCCGCGGCGCCAACATGGGGGTCCTCGACGCCCGCCACCCCGACATCCTCGAGTTCGTGGACGCCAAGCGGGACCTCCAGCGGCTTCGCAACTTCAACGTCTCCGTCGCCATGCCCGACGCCGTGCTCCGCGCCGCCTTCGCCGGGAAGGGCTACGCCCTGCGGAGCCCCCGCACCGGGAAGCCCGCCGGCGCCCGCGACGCCGCGGAGCTCCTCGACCGCGTCGCCCGCGCCGCCTGGGAGTGCGGGGACCCCGGCCTCCTCTTCACGGACGCCATCGCGCGCGGAAACCCCGTCCCCGCCCTCGGCCGCATCGCCGCCACGAACCCCTGCGGCGAGCAGCCCCTCCTCCCCCACGAGACCTGCACCCTCGGGTCCATCGCGGTCCAGCGCTTCGTCCTCGGCGGCGCCTTCGACCACGACCGCCTGCGGGAGGCCGTGGACCTCGGCGTCCGGTTCCTCGACGACGTGCTGGAGGCGACCCGCCACCCCCTGGAGGCCGTGCGCCTCGGCACCCGCAGGACGCGGAAGATCGGCCTCGGCGTCATGGGCTTCGCCGACGCGCTCATCGCCATGGGCATCCCCTACGACGCCCCGGAGGCGCTGTCCGCGGCGACGGACCTCATGGGGTTCCTCTCCCGGGAGGCGCGGCGGGCGTCGGAGGCGCTGGCGCGGGAGCGGGGACCCTACCCGGCCTTCCGCAGGAGCCGCGACGCGGAGCGCGAGAGGCGGCCGGTCCGCAACGCCACGCGGACCACGGTGGCCCCGACGGGCACCGTGGCGCTCGTGGCCGGCTGCTCCTCGGGCATCGAGCCGGTCTTCGCCCTTCTCCACCGCCGCCGGGCCTTCGGCGGGGAGGAGATCCTCGAGGAGGTCCACCCGGCCCTCCTCCCGGCCCTCGACCGCGCAGGTCTCCCGGCGGCGGACTGGATCCCGAGGATCGCGAGGGCCGGTTCGCTGCGCGCGGCGGGCGGGGAGGTTCCCGAGCGCCTCGCGCGCCTCTTCGTGACCGCCCTCGAGATCCCCCCGGCCCACCACGTGCGCGTCCAGGCGGCCTTCCAGGCCCGCACCGACTCCGCCGTGTCGAAGACCGTGAACCTCCCGGGCGCGGCGACCCCCGCCGATGTGGCCGCCGTCTACCGCCTCGCCTGGGAGAGCGGCTGCAAGGGGATCACCGTCTACCGCTACGGCAGCCGGGAGGGGCAGGTGCTCTGCCTCCCCGAGGACGCGGAGCCCGGGAGCGCGCGGGAGTGCGCGGGGTAGGAGGAGGGCGCATGCGCATCGGCCACGTCGAGCTGCCCGTGTCGGACCCGCTCCGGGCCCGCGACTTCTACGTGGACGTGCTGGGCTTCACCCACGAGGAGACCCAGGGCGGGAGGTTCGTCTGGCTCTCCCTCGACGGGAGGACGGTCCTCCTCAACCCGTCCTACGCTCCGCCCGGGAGGGGGTTCCTCGAATCGCCCAACCTCGTGCTCTACGCGGAGGACCTGCATGCCCGGGTCGCGGAGCTCCGTTCGCGCGGGCTGGCGCTCGAGGGGAAGCCACCCTGCTTCCGCTTCCGGGACCCCGATGGGAACTGGTTCCAGCTCGTGGACCCGCGCGGGGATCACTCGGGGGCCTGAGCGGCGGGACCGGCTCCGCCGCTACCGCTTGCGCAGCGCCGGGTGCAGGCGGATGGAGCGGAGCCGCGAGCGCAGTTCCGAGGGGGGCAGGATCGCCTCCTCGATGACGTACCCCTTCACGGCGTCGAGCTGGGTGAGGTCGTAGTAGCGGTCCATCACCCGGACCCCCTTCGGGCACTCGCCCCAGACGTCGGCGAGGTGCTCCCCCTCGCGGTGCGGGTCGATGAGGGAGGCCGTGGGGAGCATCTTGAGCCGCCCCGCCACGCAGTAGACCGGCACGCCGGCCCCCGACGCGAGGAGCGCGAGCCCGCTCGTCCCCACCTTGTTGATGAGCCCCACGGGCGTGAGCGCGTCGGCGCCGAGGAGGACGACGTCCGCCGTCGGGAACACGGAGAAGGCCGCGGCGTCCACGAAGGCCGTCACCTGGATCCCCGCCTCCGCCAGCTTCCGCGCGAGGATGCGGCCCTCCATGTTGGGCCGCGCCTCGGGACAGAGCACCGTGAAGCGCCGCCCCTCCTTCGCCGCGAGGAGCAGCGCCTGCTCCACCGTGGAGGAGCGCGAGTACACCATCACCACGGAGTTCCGCCGGACGAGCTTCGCCGCGGTGCGGGCGGTGCGTTCGCGGTCCTTCGCGGCGGCCTCCACGAAGGCGGTCAGCGCCTCCACGGCCTTCGCGCGGGCCGTGGCGAGGTCCGGGGCGGGGTCCGACGCCTTGAGGGCCGCGTCGGCGAGGTGGATGAAGGGGGCCATGGCGGGCTGGGCGTCGGCCACCATGAGCCCCACCTTCGCCAGCGAGGCCGTGAAGGACTTGCGCGTGCGCGCCCGGCTGCCCTCGGCGTGATCGCGCAGGACGCGGGCCCCGCGCACGATGAGTTCCGAGGCCCCGCTCAGCGCGTCCGACCTCAGCTCCTTCACGGGATCTTTCATGGGAGGATCGATCCTACGGTTCCCCCTCGGCCCCGTCGAGGGAATCACCCATGGGTCCGGGGGGGGCGGTTCCCCGCCTTCCTCCGCGGGACGGCCCGGGGCCCCCGGTAGGATGGGCCGGCCATGTCCCCCGACAACATCCACATCTTCGTCGTCTCCGACGGCACCGGGGCCACGGCCTCCGCCATCGTCAAGGCGGGGCTCGTGATGTTCCGCGGCGTCGGCGAGCTCGCCGGGGAGGTGGCCATCACCCGCTTCCCCAACACGCGGACCCGGCGGGCCGTGGAGCGCATCCTCGACCGCGCGAAGGAGGAGGACGCCTTCGTCGTCCACACCTTCGGCTCCAACGAGCTGCGCAAGGCCTGCGAGGCCGGCGCCCGGGGGAAGGAGGTCCCCACGGCGGACGTGATCGGGCCCCTCATCGATTCCTTCTCCAAGTTCCTGAAGATGCGTCCCGAGTCCCGCAGCGGCCTCCTCCACCAGGTGGACGAGACCTACTTCCGGCGCATCGACGCCGTCGAGTTCGCGGTCATGCACGACGATTCCCGCCAGACCGCGGGCCTGCCCTTCGCGGACATCGTCCTCGTCGGCGTCTCCCGCACCGGGAAGACCCCGCTCTCCGTCTACCTGGCGCTGGAGGGCTGGCGCGTCGCCAACGTCGCACTCGTGAAGGACCGCCCCCTCCCGCCGGAGCTCGACAAGGTCCCCCACGAGAAGATCGTCGGGCTCGTCTGCGAACCCTCGCGCCTCGCCGACATCCGCCGCTCCCGCCTGAGGACCCTCGGACAGGAGCCCACGGACTACGGCGATCCCGATCGCATCGAGGAGGAGATCCAGTGGAGCCGCGCCCTCTTCCGGAAGAGGGGGTGGACGATGCTCGACACGACGGAGAAGTCCATCGAGGAGTCCGCCAACGCCGTGCTCGATCGCGTCATCGGCAAGGACCGCTCCGTGAAGGAGATGGGTACGTGAGGGGACTGGCGGGATTCCTCCTCCTCCTCGCCGGGCTCCTTCCCGCCTGCGCCACCGTCGTCTCCCAGCCGACCCTGGAGAGGGAGCTGGCCGTCGCCCTGGAGCGGCGGCGCGTGGACGGGATCGCGGACCGGGTCCTCGCCTTCCGCGGGGGCCTCCTGCGGGAGGCCGCCGACGGGGACCGCGTCGATCGGCCCGCCCGCGCCGCCGCCGCCGCCCGGGCCGCCGCCTCCCTCCGCGCGGAGCTGGCCGACGTCCACCGCCTGCGGCTCGACCGGGAGGGCCGGGTGGACCTCGACCTCTGCTCCTTCCTGCTCGATGAGGCCATGGAGAGGGTCCGCCTCGCGGACCTCGACGAGGACCGCCTCCGCGCCCTCTCCGGGGACGCCGCCGCGGCGGCCTTCCTCGCCGATCCCGGCGCCCCCTCGGCGGACCTCGTCGCCCGCCTCGCCGCCGGCGCGCCGTCCTGGTTCCCCCCCGGCGCCCCCCTGCCCGCGGGCGCCGCGGAGGCTTCCGCCGACGATCTCCGGACCGCCGCGCGGCGGGCGCGCCAGGTTGCCGGTCTCCTCCGCCGGCGCGGCGACGAAGCGCAGGTCCTCCGGCCCGCCGACGGAGGCCCCGTGCGGGAGGCCGCCCGTGCCGCCGCCGACCGCTCCGAGGCCGCCGCCGGGGCCCTCGACGAGGAGGCGAAGAAGCGCCCCGAGTCCTTCGAAGCGCCCGCCGGCCGCACGGCCTTCGTCGCGGCCCTCCGCACCCGCCACGGCGTGGACGCCGCGCCCGAGGAGCTCGAGCGCGTCGGCGCGGAGCTCCTGGCGTCGATCACCGCGGAACTCGAGGCCCTGGCCGCGGAGCGGTTCCCCGGGCGCACCTGGAAGGAGGCCCTGGCGGAGGTCCGCAAGGACCATCCCGCGCCCTCGGAGGTCCCGGCGGAGGCCATGGCCGCCGCCGTCGAGGCGAGGGAGTTCTGCATCGAGCGCGGCCTCGTCACCATCCCCGCGGAGGCCCGCCTCGGCCACCCGGAGATCGTGGGGGACGGCATGGCCCGCTCCTACCCCTTCGCCGCCTTCGGCTTCCGCGAGGAGACGGCGGAGGGGTCGAGCGGCCGCTACCTCGTCTCCCCCGGCGCGACCTGGATGGACGACGCGCAGCGCGAGGAGCGCCTCGGCGGCGCCTGCCGCCCCTGGACCCGCGTCGTCGCCCCCCACGAGATGTGGCCCGGCCACCACCTCCAGTTCTGGTACGCCGATCGCCGCGCCTCGCGCCTCCGCCGGGAGGCCGGGACTTCGGTGTTCGTCGAGGGCTGGGGCCTCTACTGCGAGTGGCTCCTCGACCGCCACGGCTTCTTCCCGCGCCCCGAGGAGAGGCTCTGCCTGCTCTCCATGCGCGCGTGGCGCGCCTGCCGGGTGATCCTCGACGCGCGCCTGCACTGCGGCGGCTGCACGCCGGAGGAGGGCATCGACTTCCTCGTCGACCGCGCCGGCCTCACCCGCGACGCCGCCACGGCGGAAGTGCGCCGCTACATGGGCTCCCCCACCCAGCCCTTCTCCTACGCCTGGGGCTGGCGGGAGATCCTCCGCCTGCGCGCCGACGAGGAGGCCCGCCTCGGGGAGCGGTTCTCGGAGCGGGAGTTCCACGACCGGCTCCTCTCCTGCGGGCCGGTCCCGTTCCGGTTCGTGCGGAGGCTGTTCGGGTACGGGGGGGAGGACCGCCATACTGAACC
>CAYJMF010000002.1:171643-186699 GCA_964370855.1 uncultured Planctomycetota bacterium
GGCCCCTCCCGCCCGGGCCACGATGATTCGCCCCCCTCCCGCCGCCAATCTGGGTCGGGTTCAGTATGGCGGTCTCCCGCCCTCCTACCGGATCGCCTGCACCCGCTGCCCCGCCACCACGTAGAGGGTCCCGTCGGCGACGACGGGGCAGGAGACCGGCCCGTCGAGGGCGAGGGACCAGGCGTCGTCCCCGCTCCGGGCGTCCACGGCGACGAGGCGGCTCCGCGATCCGAAGATCACGAGCCCGCCGGCCATGGCGGGGCTCGAGAGGTGGCGGGTTCCCATCCAGCGGTTCCACAGGCGCGCCCCCGTCGCCGGGTCGTAGGCCTCGACCTCCATGCTCTCCAGCGCGAAGACCACGGCCCGCGCGTCGGCGGCGGGGCCGTCGCCGAGGAAGCGGCCCTTGACGGAGCGGGTCCACAGCACCCTCCCCGTCTCCGCGTCCACGCAGCGCAGGCGCCGCCCCCCGTCGCCGATGATCACCGAGGACCCCACGGCGGCCGGGGCGAAGGAGATCATCCCGTCCACGGGCAGCGTCCATGCGGCCTTCCCCGTGGCGGCGTCCAGCGCGATCACCTCCGCCCCCTTCGTCCCGACGACGACCCGTCCGCCGGCCACGACGGGGGCGGCGCTTCCCGCGCGGCAGCGATGCTCCCAGCGGGTCGCCCCGGTGACGGGGTCGAGGGCCACCACGGACTCGTCCACGAGGCAGGCGTAGAGCGTGTTCCCGAGCACGAGGGGGGCGGCGCCGACGCCGTAGGAGGCGCCCACGGTCCATGATTCGCGGCCGTCCTCGAGCCGGAAGGCCGTGAGCCCGCGGGAGGTGCCCACGTAGACCAGGCCCCGGGCGACGACGGGGGCCGAGAGCACCCGCCCCGGGATCCCCGCGGCCCAGCGCTGCCCGAGGTCCTTCGAGCCGTAGGCGGAGACGCGGTTCCCCGCGGCGACGACGACGGCCCCCTCGGCGGAGGCCACGGGCGCGTCCGGCGCGTCGAGGCCGTCGGAGAGCGCCGTGCGGAGGCTGCGCTCCGCCCGGACGGCGAGGCCGGGCCCCCCCGCCGGCGGATCGCCCCGGGCGCTCGTCCGCCCCATGTCCCCCTTGAGGGTGAGCCAGTCGTCGGCCCGGATCTCGCCGGTGGGGAGACCCGCCTCGAGCACCGTGACGAGGAGGCGGGCGCGGGCGCGGCGCTCCTCGGCGCGGTCCGTGGATGCCTCGCGCAGGAGGTCGAGGGCCCGGGGTCCGAAGGCGCGCAGGGACTCCGTGGCGGCGACCCTCTTCTCCGCCTCCTGGTGATCGAGGTTGCGGATCCAGGCCTCCACCTTCTTCCGCTCCGCGGGGGTGAGGGGAGCGGCGGGGGCGGCGGTTCCGGCGACGGCGGGGGGATCCCCGGCGGGAAGGGCCGGCGCGGCGAGGGCGGCGAGCAGCAGGCCGGCGGCGGCGAGGCTTTGCGCCCGCATGGGGGATCCTCCGTTCCGGGGTCGAGCCTAGGGGCGGCCCCGCGCCCCGTCAAGCCCCCCCGTCCGGAAATCCGTTGCGGCCCTCCCCCCGGCCGTGGAGTCTCGGGACCATGGGAGTGGAAACCCGGCCCGCCGCCGCGTTCTTCGACCGGACCGCGCCGGGCTACGCCGCCGCCCGCTACGGCCCGCGGGCGAGGCCCTTCCACCGCGCCTTCTTCGGGACGCGCCTCCGCCTCGCGGCGGAGGCGCTGATGCAACTGCCCGCGGGGTCCCGCGTCGTGGACGTGGGATGCGGGCCCTCCCCTCTCGCGCCGGGCCTGCGGGCCCGCGGCATCTCCGTGGTCGGCGTGGACCTCGCCCCGGGGATGCTGCGGGCGGCGCGGGCCGCGGGGGCGCTTCCCGTCCTCGGCTCCGCCGCCGCCCTTCCCCTCGCCGACGGCTCGGCCGACGCCATGGTGCTCCTCGGGGTGACGACCTACGCGCCGGACCCGGGCCCGCTCCTCCGGGAGGCGCGGCGGGTGCTGCGGCCCGGGGGGATCCTCGTGGTGACGGCCACCAACGCGTGGTCCCCGGACACGCTGGTGAGGGGATGGCTCCGCGGGGCGGCCGCCCGCATGCGGCGCGGCGGGGATCGGGTCCTCACCTCCGGCGTCCCCGTCCACGCCCACGGGACCGCCGACTTCGAGGCGGCGATCCGCACCGCGGGGCTCGAGCCCGTCGGCCGCCGCGGGCACAACTTCACCTTCTTCCCCCTCGGGCTCCTGCTGGAGACCCCGTCGGTGATCCTCTCCCGTGCGGCGGAGGCGGCGCGGCTCCCCCCGGGCCTCGCCTCGGACACGGTCTACACGGCCCGCCGGCCCGGGCCGCGGCGGGCCCCGCCGCCCCCCCCCCCCCGCCGCCCCGTGCGCGTGCTCCGCGCCATCGCCCGGCTCAACGTGGGGGGCCCGGCGATGCACGTCTCGCTCCTCTCGGCGGGGCTCGAGGCGAGGGGCTTCCGCACGACCCTCGTGACCGGGAGGGTCGAGGCCGGCGAGGCGGACATGACGGACTACGCGCTCGAGCGGGGCGTGACGCCCGTGGTGGTGCGCGCCCTCGGGCGTTCGGTGTCGCCCCTCGCGGACCTCCGCTCCTTCGGGGAGCTGCTCTCCCTCGTGCGCCGGGCGAGGCCCGACGTCGTCCACACCCACACCGCCAAGGCCGGGGCCCTCGGCCGCCTGGCGGCGGCGCTCTGCGGGGTCCGCGTCCGCATCCACACCTTCCACGGCCACGTCTTCCACGGCTACTTCGGGGCGGCGGCGACGCAGCTCGTGCTCCTGGCGGAGCGGACCCTCGGGCTCCTCTCCCACCGGGTGCTTGCCGTGAGCGAGGAGGTGGGACGCGACCTCGCCGGGGTGTACGGGGTGGTGCCGCCGGGGAAGATCGAGGTGGTCCCCCTCGGCCTCGACCTCGAGGCCTTCGCGGCGGCGGGGCGGGGCGAGGGGCGGGGGGCGCTCCGCGCGGAGATCGGGGCTGCGGCGGACGAGCCCCTCGTCGGGATCACGGGACGGCTCGTGCCCGTGAAGGACCACGCCTTCTTCCTGGAGGCCGGCGCGGCGCTTCTCCGGGAGGAGCCGCGGGCCCGGCTCGTCGTCATCGGATCGGGGCCGCTCGAGGAGGAGCTGAGGGCGCGGGCCCGCGCCCTCGGCATCGAGGGGCGCGTCCACTTCCTCGGCTGGCGGCGGGACACGGCGCGGCTCACCGCCGACCTCGACGTCGCCGCCCTCACGAGCCTCAACGAGGGCACCCCCGTCGCCCTCATCGAGGCGGCGGCGGCGGGGCTCCCCGTCGTCTCCCGGGACGTGGGCGGCGTCGCCAGCGCGCTCCGCGGCGTCGCCGACGTCATCCTCGTCCCCGCCGGGGCCCCCCCCGCGGGCTTCGCCGCGAGCCTCGCCGCCGCGATCCGCACCTCCCGGGGCCGGGCGCGCCGCCCCGACCCGGAGGTGCTGCGCCGCTACTCCGTCTCCCGGCTCTGCGACGACGTGGAGAGGATCTACCGGGAGGAGCTCCGCCGGAGGAGAGGGGACTGATGTGCCCGCTCTCCCGGGCGTTGCGCGCCTTCGGTGCGCGGGTCCCGGAATGGATGCGTCCCTGAACGACGGGACGCCTCCATCCCGGGACCGCTGGAGAGACCTCGGGGTTGAGACGCGCCCCGGCGCAGCGGGGATGGGTCCGGGATCGGGACACTGGATCCTGGAGCACGGCGGGCATCCCCCGGGATTCCGATGCCATCAAGGCACGAACGATGAACGCCGTTCCCCGGGGTCCGTGGGCGGATCTACTTCTTCGACTTCCGGACCTCGTCACGGAGCCTGCGGAACTCCTCGTGCAGGGACTCGAGGTCGGTGCGGAGCTTGCGGATCTCCTCGCCCTTGTCCTTGCCCTCGCGGATCTTCTTCGCGGCCTCCGCGGCGGAGCGGCGCACGCGGCCGTCGAGATCGTGCTCGACGAGCCGCCCGAGCGCGGGCAGGGCCTTCTCCTCGCCGAGCTCGGCGACGGTGGCGCAGGCCACGAGCTTGACGCGGAGCCACCAGTCGCCGACGAGCCGGACGAGGTCCTCGGCGATCTCCGCCTTCGGGACGTCCTTGACGTCGGCGAGCTTGCCGAGGAGGGCGGTGCCGGTGCCGCGGAGGTTCCCCGGGCGGGAGAGCTTCACGGCGTCCCGCGCCTGCTCGACGCCGCGGGCGTCCCGCAGGGCGGCGAGCCCCCCGAGGGCCCCGGAGCGGACGACCTCGTTCCAGGAATCCCGCTTCTCGTAGACCTTCTTCAGGAGGTCGTAGGCCTTCGGCGAGCGGGTCCGGCCGAGGGCCGCGGCGGATTCCGCCTCGACGACGCAGGAGGGATCCCCCTTCGAGAGGAGGGCGTGGAGGGCGTCGGAGACGGAGGCGTCGTCCTTCCACTCGCCCAGCGCGCGCACGACGGCGCGCCGGACCTTCGGGTGCTTCGTCCCGAGGGACTCGAGGAGCGCGTCCCTCGCGGGCCCCGTCCGGGCCCTGCCGAGGGCCGTCGCCGCCGCGGCGCGCACCCCCCAGAACTCCTTCTCCGTCCCCATGCACTTCACGAGGGCGTCGACCCCCTCCGGCGCCGCCTCCTTCCCGAGGCAGACCGTCGCGTGGACGCGGCCGCAGAGGTCGGGGTCGGAGGCGAGCTGCGCGACGAGCATGTCGCGGGGGGGCGTGAAGTCGAGGGTCTTCAGGATCCGGAAGCCCGGGTCGATGTTCACCCACTTCGGGCGGGCGGCCAGCTTCATCTCGAAGGAGTGCTCGCGGTCCTTCAGCTCGACCTCGAGGACCACGCTGCGGCGGCCCCCGGTCCCGAAGGCGATGGAGAGGGGCATCCGGAACCGCTCGGGCGTGTCGTCGTCGGTCCCCTGGACCTGCTTCACGGAGATCGTCGCCGCCTTTCGCTTCTCGTCCCAGGCGTAGGTCGCCTTGAGGTCGGGATGCCCGGCGCGGAAGACCCACTGGCTGAAGAAGGACTCGAGGTTGCGGCCCGTCTCCTCCTCCACGGCGCGGCGCAGATCGATGGTCTCGACGTTCCCGCCGCGGTGCTTCGCGACGTAGCGGCGGATGCAGCGCCAGAAGAGATCCTCGCCGAGGAGGTCCCGGAGCATGTGGAGGACCAGCGCGCCCTTCTCGTAGAGGTGGCGATCGAAGATCTCCACCGGGTCGCGGTAGTCCTTGCAGACGATGGCGCGCCGGTAGTGGCCGCCGTCCTCCGCGAGGTAGTTGTCGCGGAGCGCGAGGATGTTGAGCAGGTACTCGTCGCGGCCGAGGTCGTGCTCCCGGAAGAGGGCGTCGAAGAAGGTCGCGAAGCCCTCGTTGAGCCAGCCGTGGGACCAGTCGCGGCAGGTGACGAGATCCCCGAACCACTGGTGGGCGAGCTCGTGGGCGACCAGGGAGTCCATGGTGTTGTCGAGGAAGCAGCGGCGGTCCAGCAGGGCGGAGTCCGTCAGCGTCGTGGCGGTGGTGTTCTCCATCCCGCCGAAGATGAAGTCCTGCACGAAGACCTGGTCGTACTTCTCGTAGGGGTAGGGGGCGCCGGTGGAGCGGGAGAAGAACTCCATGATCCGCCGGGTCTTCCCGCAGGCGCGCTTCGCGTCGGCGAGCCGCCCGGGAGGCGCCCAGACCGTCATCGGGACGTCGCGCCACTTCTCGGAGTACGTCTCGAACTCCCCGGCCACGAGGGTGACCAGGTAGGTGACGTGGGGGATGGCCTGCCTCCAGTGGAAGGTCGCGGTCTTCCGCGCGGCGTCGACCGTGCGCCTGACGAGCTTCCCGTTGGAAAGCGCCTTCATGTGCGACGGGACCGTTGCGATCACCTCCGTCGTGGCCTTCTGGTTGGGGTAGTCGTAGCAGGGGAACCAGTGGCGCGCGTCCTGGTCCTGCCCCTGGGTCCAGGCCTGCACGAGCTGGTCCGGCCGGTCGGCGTCGGGGCCGCAGAAGTAGAGGCCGCGGCGCGGGACGCCGGAGTACTCGACGGAAACCTCCGCCTTCCGCCCCGCGGGGAGCGGGCGGGGGAAGCGGATGGAGAGGACGTTCTCGACCAGGGTGAAGCGCAGCGGCCGGCGGGTGCCCTTCATGCGGACGCGGCGGACCTCGAGGTCCACGCAGTCCAGTTCCAGGGTGGCGAGGTCGCCGAGGATGGGCGTGAAGACGTGGGTGGCCGTCCCGGCGATGGACTTCCGGCGGAAGTCGAGGGCGACCTCGAGGCGGATGTGCCGGACGTCCACCTTGCGGTCGCGGGACCACTTCCGGTCCGTGCCCGGGAGCGGGAAGGGGCGCTTCACCCCGTTGGGAGCGGCGGCGAGCCCCCCCTCCATGCGGCCGCAGCGGACGTGGGAGAGGCCGAAGGACTCGAGGGACATGGGGGGTTTCTCCTGGAGAATCCGTTCCGGAAACCCCCATTTCTACCCGACCCCCGAACCGCCCGCGGAGGGAAAGGGGACGTCCTCCCCCTCCCTCCCTAGAGCCCGAAGGCCACCTCGAAGGGGCCGTCCCCCTCGGTGGGGATGGTGACGGCGGCGTGGACCGGATCGCGGTCCGGGGCCTCGACGAAGAAGTGGAGTTCCACCCGGGGGACCCGCATCTCGACGGCGCCGTCTTCGCGGTACGGGGATCCCGACCGGAAGGGGACCATCCTCCGCTCCCCGTCGACGACCTTCTCCCGCATCACTTCGTAGGCGAAACGGGGAAGCGGCTCCCCCGTGATCCGGTCCGAGAACCGCAGGCGCAGCCGCACGGTCCGCTCGACGCGCAGTTCCAGCCCCGCCGTGGGGATGCGCACCCCCTGCACCGTCGTCGGCAGGACGTCCCCGTTCTCGGGGTCCGGCATCACGGATACCGAGACCGTCGCGTCGCCCAGCTCCGGCAGTCCCTCGAAGGCGAAGCCGCCGTCGTCACCGGTGACCGTGTCCCGCGCCAGGTCCCGCCTCCCCCCCATCCAGACCTTCACGCCGGCCACGGGGACCCCGGCGTCGTCCACGACCCGGCCCTCGAGGCGGTTCGGGCCGCGGGACTCCGGCTCCAGCACGATGCGGAGCGAGGCCGCGCCGCCGGCCTCCAGGGGTTCCGTCCGGCTCCACCGGCCCCAGGCGAACTTCCGGGCGGACACCGCCACCTCCCCCGCGGGCACGGCCTCGAAGCGGAACCGCCCGTCGGCCTTCGTCCACGCGTCCTGGAACCCTGCCATCACCTGGCAGCCGGGCAGCGGCCGCCCCCCCTCGTCCACGACGATCCCCTCGACGACTCCGAAGGCGGCCCCGTCCACGGGGACGGAGAGGACGATGCCCTCCAGCACCTGGTCCGCGGAGGGGTCCACGGGCACGGTGGCGTGGAGTTCAAACCCCCGCGGGCGGTTCTGCACGCGCCGGTAGTTGGCCCCGAGCCGGAAGGGGCGCACCGGCTGGCGGACCGCCTCGAAGGTGCCGTCGGCGCCGGTGGTGGCGATGGCGGCGACGAACTCGAAGGAGAGGACGTCCCCGTCGGCGCCACCCCCCTTCGGGTCCACGCGCACCACCTCCGCGCCGGCGAGGGGGCGGCCGGCGGCGTCGAGGACCTTCCCGCGGAAGGTCGCGCTCCCCTTCTCCGGCACCGGCGCCCACTTCGACCCGGCGCGCATGGTGAAGCCCCCCTCCCCGGCGCCGCCGGAGAGGCCGACCCGGGCCCCCGCCCCCGCACCGGCGGACGTCCCGGGGGAGGGAGGCGGCGCGGGATCGCGGGGAGGGAGCGGGCGGAGATCCAGCCGGAGGAAGCCCGGGACGGCGGGCGGGGGGGGCGTCGCGGGCGCGGCCTCCTCCGCGGCGGCGGGTGCTGCCGGTTCCGGCGCGGGCGCGGGCCCGGGCGCGGGCAGCGGCGGCCCCTCTACGGGGGGCGGGACGACGGAGGCCGCCCCCGTGGTCCGGGGGGGTCTCCCCGCGGAAGACCCCTCCCCGCCGGACCGCGACCAGAGGAGGGCGCCGAGGAGGACCAGTACGGCGACGCCGACGGCGACCCTGGTCCGGGTGGTCATGGGGAGGACTCCCTGACGGCGCGGTAGAGGGGGACTTCGATGGCCATGGGGCCGCGGAGGGCGGGGGGGGCGTGGGCGAGGAGGTCGGCGAGGATCCCGCGGGCCTCCCGCAGGAGGGCGGGGTCCTCCGCCGCGCGGCCGAGGATGAGGCGGGCCTCCATGGCCTCGGGGCGGCGCATCCTCCCGGCGTACTTCCCGAGGGTCTCCCGGGCCTTCCACAGGTCGCCGCCGGGGAGCGTCGCCCTGAGGACCGCGGAGAGCACGATCTCGTCCGCCGCCTCCTCCTCCGCGGCGAGGGAGTGGGCCTCGTCGAGATGGCGGCTCCCCTCCCCGCCCCGGCCGCCGGCCAGGTGGAGCCGGCCGAGGGCGAGGTGCGTGGCCGCCTTCCCCCTGCGGTGGGAGTGGCCGTCCCAGAGCGCCAGCGCCTGGAGGAGGCACTCCTCCGCCCCGGCGGCGGCGGGCCCCCCGCCGTCCGCCGTCAGGACGCCGATGTCCCGCAGCGCCTCCGCCTCCTCGCCCCGGGCCTTCGTGTCGCGGGCGATCTGGAGGTGGCGCCGGGCGTGGCGCATCGCCTCCTCCCGCTGGCCGAGATCCCGCGCCAGCCGCCCGAGGCTCCCGAGGGCGCGCGCCTCCCCCCGGCGGTACCCGGTCTCGCGGGCGAGCCCCATGGAGGCCTCGATCCTCTCCATGGCGTCCGCGAACCGCCCGAGGTGGCGGAGCGTCCGCCCGATGTTCCCGAGCGCCCGCGCCTCGGCCCGGCGGTCCCCCACCTCGCGCGCGAGCACGAGGGCCGCCTCGAACAGTTCCCGCGCCCGGTCGTACTCGCCGCGCCCGTAGTGGACCGTGCCGAGGTTCCCCGCGGCCAGCGCCTCCCCCCTCCGGTCCCCCATGGCGCGGGCGGCCTCCAGCTGCGAGCGCCCGTGCTCCTGCGCCCTGTCGCGGAGGCCGAGGCTGAGGTAGATCTCCGTCAGGTTCCCCGTGGCGCTGGCGTCCGGGTCGAGCCCGCCGAGCGATTCGCCGAGGACGCCGCGGCGGTCGTGGCACTCCTGCGCCTCCTCGTAGTGGCCGAGGTGCCAGCAGACCGTGCCGAGGTTCCCGAGGACCCGCGCCTCCTCCCGCCCGTCCCCGCTCCGCCGCGCGATCTCGAGCGCCTCGCGGAGCATCCCGATGGCCCGGTCGTAGACCGCGTGGCGGCTGAGGTGGCGACCGAGGAGCCGGAGCACCCGCCCCCGCTCCTCCTCCCGCCCCGCGGCGCCGGCCTCCTTCAGCGCCTCCTCCAGGGCGGCCCGCTCCTCCTCCCAGCGCCCGAGGAGCTCCAGGCGCTCCGCCCTGCGCACCAGCACGACGAGCCTCTTCTCCCCGGAGATGAGGCCGGGCACGGCCTCGAGGCGCGCGGCGAGGTCCACGGCGGCGTCGTTCAGGTGGCTCTGCTCGAGGTAGTCCAGGGCCCGCTCGGAGTAGCGCAGTCCGCGCTCCGCGAGCCCGCCCCGGAGGAAGTGGTCGGCGAGGAGGACGGCGACGGAGCCCTCGAGGTCCTCGGGGTCCTTCCCGTCGGCCCCCGTCATCTCCTCGACGGCGCGGGCGACGGCGGCGTGGTACTCGCGCCGAAGCAGCTCCGAGAGGCTCGCGTAGAGCGCCTCCTGCACCTGGTGGTGGTCGAAGACGCAGCGCACGCCCACGGATCGCACGAGGGCGCGCTCGCGCTCGAGCCTCCCGAGGCGCTTGAGCAGCGGGATGGCGGGGATGCCCAGGACCTTCCCCACGACCAGCGGATCGAACTCCCAGCCGCAGCAGGAGGCCACGTCGAGGATGTCCTTCTCCTCCTCGTCGAGGTCGGCGATGCGGGCCTGGATGAGGTCCATGATGGAGGAGGGGATGCGGAGGTCCGCCGTCCCGCCCGTCTTCACCCACGTGCCGTCGGCGACGCGGGTGAGGAAGCGCCCCTCCTGGAGGCCGCGCAGGATCTCCAGGGCGAAGAACGGGTTGCCGTCGGACTTGCGGTGGACCCCGGCGGCGAGCTCGCCCGCGAGGGGGGCGGTCCCCAGGGCGGACCGGAGGAGGGCCTCCATGTCCGCGGCGGCGAGGCGCTGAAGCGGGATGCGCGTGACGTTCTCCTCCCGCTCCATGGCGGCGATCCAGCCGCGCGGGAGCCCCGGGCGGAAGGTCCCCACGAGCAGCACGCGGTCCTCCGCCAGCGAGAGGGCGAGGGCCGCGAAGAGGTCCCTCCCCTGGTCGGGGGCGAAGTGGAGGTCCTCCACGAGGACGATGGCCGGGCGGGCGGCGGCGATGCGCCGGGTGATGCGGGTGAAGACGGCGGCCAGGGACTCCCGCGAGATCGGCTCGTCGCCGCGGCGGGGCAGGTCCCCCCGGAGGAGGGCCGCGAAGGCGGGCACGAGGGCCGTGCTCCCCTCCATGTAGCCGCGGAGCGATTCGTCCACGTTCCCCGCGCCCAGGAACTCCCGGTAGGCCGTCGAGAAGGCCCCGGCCGCGGCGGCGGCGCCCACGGGCGGATAGGCGCCGAAGAGGAAGTCGAGGTCCTCCCCCGCCTCCTCGAGGCCGCCGACGAACTCGTCCACGAACCGGGTCTTCCCGATGCCCGCCTCGCCCTCGACGAGGAGGACCTGGCCGCGCCCCTCCTTCGCGCGGGCCCAGACTCCCGCGAGCCGGGCGAGCTCCTCCCCGCGCCCGAGGAGCGGGGTCTCCCGGGGGACGCGCACGCGCCGCAGGGGTCGCTTCGTGGACCGCTGGATGTCCCGCGCGCGGCCGCGCCACCAGGTGCTCCCCTCCCCCTCCGCCAGGATGTCCAGGAGATCGCGGGCCGACCCGAACCGCTCCTTCCGGTCCTTCGCGAGCAGGCGGTGGACGACCTCCTCGAAGAAGGGGGTCACACGGGGGTTCGCCTCGGAGGCCCGGCGGGGCTCCTCGAGGAGGACGCGGCGCAGCAGCATCCCCACGTCCCCCTTCCCGAAGGGGCGGACCCCCGTGGCGGCCTCGTAGAGGATGACCCCGAGGGAGAAGAGGTCGCTCCGGGCGTCCACCTCCGAGGCCCCCTCGCGCAGCTGCTCCGGCGAGGCGTACTCGAGGGAGCCGATGAAGGCTCCCGTGCGGGTGAGGCGCGTGGCCTCGTCCCGGAGGCGCGCCACGCCGAGGTCCATGAGGCGGACCTCCTGCCCCCGGGTCACGAGGATGTTCTCCGGCTTCACATCCCGGTGGACCACGCCGGCGGCGTGGACGGCCTCCAGCGCCGCCGCGACCTCCCGGCCGAGGTGGCGGCAGAGGTCCTCGGAGAGGATCGTCTCCTCCTGGAGGAGGGCGCGCAGCGTCTGCCCGCGCACGTACTCCATGACGAGGTAGTGGACCTCGCGGCCCTCCACGGACCCGATCCCCGCGTCCAGGGTCCGGACCACGCCGGGATGGCGGACGGCGCGCCCCACCTCGGCCTCCCGGAGGAAGCGGCGGACCACCTCCGGGGACTCGAGGAGGCGGGGGTGCACCACCTTGACGGCCACCTTCGTCCCGGGCTCGAGGTCGGGGACGGGGGCGACGACCTCCGCCAGGTAGACGGAGCCCATGCCGCCCGCCCCCAGTTCGGCGAGCAGCCGGTAGGGGCCCAGCACTTCCCCCTGCAAGGCGCCTCCTTGGACGGCGGCCAGGGGCGGTCCTCAGGTTCCCCGGGACCCCGTGGATACCCCCGAACCCCCCGCAAGGGGAGCGGAAAAGGGGACGCACCCAACTTTCCAACTTTTCTGTGGATAACTCGAGCGCCCCCGCAACCGGCGTCGAGTTATCCACAGAAAAGTTGGAAAGTTGGGTGCGTCCCCTATGCAAACGCCTTCCGTAGATCCTCGGGGACGGGGATCGGGCGGAAGGTGGACATGTCCACGCAGGCGCAGGTGACGCGGGCGCGGGCGGCGTCCTTCCCCGTGGTGCGGTTGCGGGCGGCGTAGGCGAAGACGACGGAGGAGCCCCCCACCCTCTCCACGGAGACCTCGAAGGCGACGTCGTCGCCGAAGCGCATGGGGGAGGTGAACTCCGTCTCCACCTTCACCGCGGGGAAGCCGACCTTCCGGTCCTCGATGAGCTCCCGGTAGGGGATCCCGATCTCCCGTTCGAACCACTCCTCGAAGGCCACGTGGAACCAGTGGAAGATGCGGGGGTAGTAGGCGATGCCGGCGCGGTCGACGTCGCCGAAGCGGACGCGGTGGACGTGGGGCCCGGTGGTCATGGTGGGGATGGTAGCCGTCGGCGCTCCGGGAGGTGGATTCCGTTGCGGCGGGGGGCCGCGCGTTCCACAATCCCGATCAGGGCAGTGATTCCGAGGGGAGGCCGCGCTGGACATCCGGAACGTCGTCGTCGTGGGCGCGGGCACCATGGGACGCGGCATCGCCCAGGTCGCGGCCCTGTCGGGCTGCACGACGGTGCTGACCGACCTCTCCGCCGACGCGCTGGCGAAGGCGTCGGCCTCCATCGCCGCCTCCATCGGCAAGGGCGTCGAGAAGGGGAAGACGACGCGGGAGGCCGCCGACGCGGCGCGGGCCCGCCTCTCCACCTCCACGGACCTCGAGGGCGCCGCCGCCGCGGCGGACCTCGTCGTCGAGGCGGTCTACGAGGACCTCGCCCTGAAGGAGGGCATCTTCCGCCGCCTCGACGGCGCCGCCCCCCCCGCCGCGATCCTCGCCTCCAACACCTCCTCGCTCCCCCTCACCCGCATCGCCGCCGCGACGGGGCGGCCGGGGAAGGTGATCGGGATGCACTTCTTCAACCCGGTGCCGGTGATGCCGCTCCTCGAGATCGTGCGCACCGGGGAGACCTCCGCGGAGACCCTGGCCGCGACCCTCTCCCTGGCCGCCCGCATGGGAAAGGAGACCATCGTCGTCCGCGACAGCCCCGGCTTCGCGACGAGCCGCCTCGGCCTGGCCATCGGCCTCGAGGCCATGCGCATGTTCGAGGAGGGGGTCGCCTCGGCCCGGGACATCGACCGCGCCATGGAGCTCGGCTACCGCCATCCCATGGGGCCGCTCCGGCTGACGGACCTCGTCGGGCTCGACGTGCGGCTGGCCATCGCGGAGCACCTCGCGAAGGAGCTCCGCACCGACCGCTTCGCGCCGCCCGCCGTCCTGCGCGACCTCGTCGCGGAGGGGAAGACCGGGAAGAAGTCCGGCGAAGGCTTCTACCGCTGGGAGGGCGACCAGGCCCTCGACAAGTAGGGGGCGCCCGCGCCCCCGGGAGGATGCCGTGCCCGATGCGAAGCCCGTCGTCGACGCCCACGTCCACGTGCAGCCCTGGGAGATGATGCGTCCCGCCATCCTCGAGAAGATGAAGGCGGGCCGCTCCGACCTCGACCGCATCCGGGCGATCATGGAGACGCCGAAGGAGTTCCTGAAGTTCATGGACGAGAACGGCATCGAGCGCGCCGTGCTCGTGAACTACGTGAGCGGGATCATGGGCTTCACGGAGGCCGTGAACCCCTGGATCGCGAAGTACTGCTCCGAGGCCCCCTCCCGGCTCGTCCCCGTGGGCTCCCTCGACGCGCGCACGAGCCGCGACCCCGACGGGGACACGGAGCGGCTCTTCGCCGCGGTCGGGATCCGGGCGCTCAAGATCCACCCCTCCCACCAGCTCATCGCGCCCAACGGGCACGCCGACGGCACGGTGCCGGCGCTCCAGCAGATCTACGAGGTGGCGGAGAAGATGGGCCGCCCGGTGATGTTCCACACCGGCACGAGCATCTTCCAGGGGGCCCGCAACAAGTTCTCCGACCCGATGCTGGTGGAGGACGTGGCCATCGACTTCCCGAAGCTGAAGATCGTGCTCTGCCACGCGGGACGCCCGCTCTGGATGAACGAGGCGGTGTTCCTCACGCGCCGCTTCCACAACGTGTTCCTCGATCTCTCCTCCATCCCCCCGTCGAAGCTCCTCGACTACCTGCCGCGCCTCGAGGAGCTGTCGGGGAAGTGCCTGTGGGGGACGGACTGGCCGGCGCCGGGGGTCCCCTCCCCCGCGGACAACGTGGCGGCCTTCCGCGCCCTGCCCCTCACGGACGCGGCGAAGGACCGGATCCTCCGCGGCAACGCGGAGAAGGTCTTCGGGAAGTAGCCGGGCCCGTGGCCCGCATCGGCGTCGATCTCGGGGGGACGAAGATCGAGGCCGTCGCCCTCGGCCCCTCCGGGGCCGAGGCATACCGACGGCGCATCCCTACACCGCAGGGGGACTACGAGGGGACGGTCCGCGCCATCGCCGGGCTCGTGGCGGAGGCGGACCGCGCGCTCGGCGCGCGGGGGAGCGTCGGCGTCGGCATCCCCGGGGTCGCCTCCCGGGCGACGGGGCTCGTCAAGAACGCCAACTCCCGCTGCCTCATCGGCCGCCCGCTGGAGGCCGACCTCGCCGCCGCCGTCGGGGGGCCCCGGGGCCCCCCCCCCCCCGCCCCCAGCCCCGGGCGCGCCGCCGCGAACTGCTTCGCGCGCTCCGAGGCGGCGGACGGCGCGGCGGCGGGGGCGCGGGGGGTGTTCGGCGTCATCGCGGGGACGGGGGTCGGGGGCGGCATCGTGGTGGACGGGCGGGTGCTCGACGGCGTGAACGGCGTGGCCGGGGAGTGGGGCCACAACCCGCTCCCCTGGGCGGAGGGCGGGGAGGAGATCCCCGGGCCGGAGTGCTGGTGCGGGCAGCGGGGCTGCATCGAGACCTTCCTCTCGGGGCCGGGCATCCACCGGGACCACGCGGCCCGCGGCGGCGGGGAGATCGAGGCGGCGGAGATCGCGCGGCGGGCGGCGGCCGGGGACGGCGCCTGCGCGGCGACCATGGACCGCCACGCCGCGCGGTTCGCCCGCGCGCTGGCCGGCGTGATCAACCTCCTCGACCCCGACGTCATCGTGCTGGGCGGCGGCGTGTCGAACCTGGCCCACCTCTACGAGGAGATTCCCCGGCTCTGGGAGCGGTGGGTCTTCTCCGACCGCGTCGACACGCGGCTCGTCCCGCCGAAGCACGGCGACGCCAGCGGCGTCCGCGGCGCCGCCTGGCTGTGGGGCGGGGAGGGCGGGGAGGGGGGGAGGGGG
>CAYJMF010000002.1:186709-217021 GCA_964370855.1 uncultured Planctomycetota bacterium
CCGGGGCCCGCGCCGCGCCGCGCCCCCCCCGCCCCCGGGCGGCGAAGAGGCAGGGACGTTCCTTACTAACTAACTAACTCCCTCCCCTCCCTCGTGAATGCCGGGGCTGGTCCACGGAGTTAGTTAGTTAGTTAGTTAGTAAGGAACGTCCCTGCCTCTCCCTGCCTCTCCTTTCCTCTCCGCGACCCCGCACCTGCCCGGAGTTACACTCCCCGGCTCCCCATGCCCGACCCCGCCCCCGCCGTAGGACCCGGAGAGATCGCCGCCCTCGTCACGTCCGTGCTCTGGGCGGGGACGGCGCTGCTCTTCGGGGCGGCGGCGCGGCGCATCGGGGCGGACCGGGTGAACCGGATCCGGCTGGCCATGGCCTGCGGGTTCCTCGGCGCCATGGTGCTCTTCACGGGGGCGGCGGCGCCCCTCCCCGCGGCGCAGATGCTCCTCCTCTTCGCCAGCGGCGTCGTCGGGCTCGCGCTCGGGGACGCGGCCTACTTCCGCTCCCTGGAGATCCTCGGCGCGCGGCGCGGGTCGCTGCTCATGTCCGTGGCGCCGGTGTTCACGGCGATCCTCATGGTGCCCCTCCTCGGCGAGGGGATCGGGGTCGTCGGCATCGCCGGCATGGCCCTCACCCTCGGCGGCGTCGCGTGGGTGCAGGCGGAGCGGGCCGCGGGGAAGGAGGTCGCGGGGTCCGTGGCGCGGGGGGTGATGTTCGGCGTGCTCGGCGCTCTCGGGCAGGCCGGGGGCTACATCCTCGCAAAGGTCGGCCTCGGCGCGGCGCCAGCGGAGGGGGACCTCGTCCGCTGGGTCGGCCTCGAGGCGCGCCAGGAGGGGACGGCGGTCCTCGCCGGCGAGCACGTGATCCCGCTCTTCGGGACCCTCCTCCGGATGGTCGCGGCGCTGGCGTGGGTGACCGTGGCGGCCATGCTGGACCGGAAGCGGAGCCGCGTGCGGGAGGTGATGGCCGACCGGCCGGCCCTCTGGCTGACCCTGGGGGGGACGGTGTGCGGCCCCTTCCTCGGCGTCTGGCTCAGCCTCGTCGCCGTCAGCCTCGCCAACACCGCCGTCGCGGCCACCATCCTCGCGGCGAGCCCCGTCTTCGTCATCCCGCTCGTCCGCGCGGTGCACGGGGAGAAGGCGAGTCCCCGCGCGTGGATCGGCGCCCTCGTCGCCATCGGCGGGCTCGCGGTGCTGTCGTTCCGCGCGTACATCCTCGCGGCGTTGGGGGGGTAGCGGACGGCGGGAAAAAGGTGCCTGGCACCTTCTTCCCGCCGGGCTACACGGGCATGCGGGGGGCCTGGTACTGCGGATTGAGCAGGCGCAGGAGCACCGCCTTCTGCGCGTGCAGCCTGTTCTCCGCCTGGTCGAACACGATGGATCGCGGCCCGTCGATGACCGCCGCCTCCACCTCGGCGCCGCGCTCCGCGGGCAGGCAGTGCATGAAGACCGCGTCGGGCCGGGCCGCGGCCATGACCCCCTCCGTCACCCGGAAGGGGTCCAGCAGCCGGGTCCGCTCCTCCCTCTGGTCGGCGGCGAGGTGGTAGCTGAGCCACGTGTCGGCGTAGACGGCGTCGGCCCCGGCGACGGCCTCCCGAGCGTCGTGCAGCACCTCCACCCTCGCCCCCGACCCCGACGCCGCCCGCCGCGCCCGCTCCAGCACCGCGGTCCGCGGCAGGTACTCCTGCGCCTCGGGGCAGGCCAGCGCGAAGTTCACCCCCGTCTTCGCGCACCCGTCCATGAGGGAGTGGGTGACGTTGTTGTTCCCGTCGCCGAGGAAGGCGATCTTGAGCCCCGCGAGGTGCCCGTGGCGCTCCTTGAGGGTCAGCAGGTCCCCGAGGATCTGGCAGGGGTGCTCGAGGTCCGTCAGCCCGTTGATGACGGGGACGCCGGACCACCGAGCCATCTCCTCGAGATCCGCCTGCCGGTAGAGCCGCGCCATGATGGCGCCGACGAACCGCGACGCGGCCCGCACCGTGTCCGCAATGGTCTCCTTCCCCTTCCCGAGGGGGGAGCCCGCGAGGTCGTAGTAGATGGCGTGCCCGCCGGTCTGGAGCATGGCGGCCTCGAAGGAGAGCCGCGTGCGCAGGGAGGGCTTCTCGAACATCATGAGGAGGATGCGGCCGCGCAGCGCCGTCCCGTAGCCCCGGGGCCCCGCCTT
The DNA here is from genome assembly GCA_964370855.1 of uncultured Planctomycetota bacterium. Taxonomy (GTDB): domain Bacteria; phylum Planctomycetota; class JAJSAM01; order JAJSAM01; family JAKLKS01; genus JAKLKS01. The sequence goes on from CAYJMF010000002.1 coordinate 188,862, forward strand.
GAGCAGCACCGCGAGCCGCACCGCGTCCTCGACCTGCTCCCGCGTCCAGTCGCCCAGCGAAAGAAGGTGCATCATGGCCGTGCCTCCGGGGCCGGTGGGAGGATGCACGTCCCCGCCTCGCCGCGCAGCCCGGCCGTCGCGTGCGCGGGATCGGTGATGACGACGCGGCGCCCGCCGCGCTCGAGGAAGCGGACCGCGGCCTCGATCTTCGGGCCCATGGTCCCCTCCGGGAACTGGCCCTCCCGGAGCAGGGCCCGCGCCTCCGCCGTCGTCATGGAGCGGAGGGGCTTCTCGAGGAGGGTGCCGAAGTCGCGGCGCACGCACTCCACGCTGGTGAGGTCGAGGATCACCTCCACGCCGAGCGCCGCGGCGAGGAGCCCCGAGGCGAGGTCCTTGTCCACGACGGCCTCGACGCCGCGCAGCGACCCGTCCTTCTCCTCCCGGACGGGGATCCCCCCCCCGCCGGCGGCGATGACGACGGCCCCCGCCTCGAACAGCCGGCGGAGGGAGTCCTCCTCGAGGATCCGCAGCGGCTCCGGCGACGGCACGGCCCGCCGGAGGCCCCGCTTGCGGTCGGCCACCACGCACACCCCGCCGGACCTCATACGGTCCGCCTCCTCGGAGGAGAGCGTGGCGCCCACGGGCTTGGAGGAGGATCGCGCGGTGACGTCCACGACGACGCGGCTCAGGACCGCGACGACCTCGCGCCGCAGTCCGGCGGCGCGCAGGCCGTTCCCTATTCCCTGCTGCAGCAGGTAGCCGATCTCCCCCTGCGTCTGGGCCACGCAGACGTCCAGGGGCAGGGTGTAGGCCCTCCCCCTCCCCGCCTCGCTGCGGACCATGGCGTGGCCGACCTGGGGCCCGTTCCCGTGGGTGACGACCACGCGCCGCCCCTCGCGGACGAGGTCCACGATGCACGCCGCCGCCTCGCCGATGGCCTCCATCTCCTCGGCCACGGAGACGGCCCGGTCGGGACGCACCAGGGCGTGTCCGCCCAGCGCGACCAGCACGCTCTCCGGTCCCACGCCTACCCCCTCGCGCGGCGGACGACGTCCGCGAGGACGTCCTCAAGGCGGAGCGCCCCCGTCTCCTCCAGCTCGTAGCGGACGCGGCAGGTCGGGTGCCCGACCTTGAGGATCCGCCCGAGGTCGATGGGCGTGGCGACGACGACGGCGTCGCAGGCGACCTTCCGGATCGTCTCCTCGAGCTCGTGGACCTGCTGGTCCCCGTAGCCCATGGCGGGCAGCACCTCGCGGACGTGGGGGTACTTGGCGAAGGTCTCGCGGATGGAGCCGACGGCGAAGGGGCGCGGGTCGACGATCTCCGCGGCGCCGAGGCGGCGGGCCGCCAGCACGCCGGCGCCGTACCGCATCTCCCCGTGGGTGAGGGTCGGGCCGTCCTCGACGACGAGCACCCGCTTCCCGCGCACGAGTTCCGGGCGGTCCACGCCCAGCGGCATGGCGGCGTCCACGACGCGGGCCGAGGGGTTGTGGTCGTGGATGGTGCGGCGGAGGCGCTCCACGGCCTCGGGCTCGGCGGAGTCGAGCTTCGGGAGCACGATCACCTGGGCGCGGAGGAGGTTCACCTCGCCGGGGAAGTAGGCGCGCTCGTGGCCCGCGCGGTGGGGATCCACGAGAACGATCTCGAGGTCCGGCTTGTAGAAGGGGGTGTCGTTGTTGCCGCCGTCCCAGAGGACGACGTCGCACTCCTTCTCCACCCGCCGGAGGATGGCCTCGTAGTCCACGCCGGCGAAGACGACGTGGCCGTTCTGGATGTGGCCCTCGTACTCCTCCATCTCCTCGATGGTGCACTGGTGCTTCGCGAGGTCCTCGACGGTGGCGAAGCGCTGCACCGCCTGGGCGGCGAGGTCCCCGTAGGGCATGGGGTGGCGCACGATGCCCGTGCGCAGCCCCGCGGCGCGGAGCACGGCGGCGACGCGGCGGGAGGTCGGGCTCTTGCCGCACCCGGTGCGCACGGCGCACACGCTCACCACGGGCTTCGTCGAGCGGACCATGGTGCGGTCCGCCGAGAGGAAGGTGAAGTCCGCCCCCGCGGCGACGACGCGGGAGGCGAGGTGCATGAGGTTCTCGTGGGAGATGTCGCTGTAGGAGAAGACGGCGAGATCGATCCTCTCCTTGCGGATGATCTCCTCGAGGTCCTTCTCCGGGTGGATGGGGATGCCGTCGGGGTAGTGGGGGCCGGCCAGCGCGGGCGGGTAGCGGCGCCCGTCGATGTTGGGGATCTGGGCGGCGGTGAAGGCGACGACCTCGTGGCGGGCGTCCTTCCGGAAGACGACGTTGAAGTCGTGGAAGTCCCTTCCGGCGGCTCCGACGATGAGGGTGCGGATGCGGGGCTTGGCGGCGGCGGGCATGGTGCTCTCCTCGGCCGGGGTCCCTCGACGGGGTCCACCGTGCAAGGCCCCCTCCCGCGGCGGGAATCCGTGACGGGGATCGCGGGGACGCGGGGCGACGTGGAGGACGGGCGTCAATCCGGCGCGGATCCTTGAGGAGCGTCAGGGGGCGGGGGCGGGGGATTTCCGGCGGTGGCGGGGAGGGGGGAGGGGAGGACCGGTTAGAATCCCCTCCGTGAACGAGTGGGATGCGACGGAAGTCCGCGAGAGGCTCGCGGCCTGGGCGCGGTTCGAGCAGTGGGAGCGCCCCTTCAGCGAGCGGGAGCGGAGCACGAGGCTCGAGTGGCTCGAGTGGGCCCTCGCGGAGGCCCGGGCGCGTGGAGCCGGGGATCCCCCGGCATTCGACGACCCCGGACTCCTCGCCATGAGGCGCCGGGTGCGTGATGGGCTGGCCCGTGCCTTCGGGTAGGTCCCGGGGGCTGCACCGGGCCCTCGCCGCGGCCGTTCGGCGACTGGATGCCGCGGGGATGCCCTACATGGTGGTCGGCGGAATGGCGGTCTTCGTGAGGGCCCCCGCCCGCCTCACCAGGGCCGTGGACATCACCCTGCAGGCTCTCCCCTCGGCGGCGCGGCGACTCCTGGCCGTCCTTCGGCCGGACTTCCGTCCCATCCCCCCGAAACCCCTCGTTTTCGCCTCGAAGAACTACGTCCTGCCCACCGAGGGCCCCGGCGGGACGCACGTGGACTTCATCTTCGCCGGAACCGGATTCGAGCGAGCGGCCGTGGATCGGGCCACGGTGGAGTCGATCGGGACGCTCCGCGTGAGGGTCTGCACGGCCGAGGACCTCATCCTCCTCAAACTGCTGGCGGGACGTCCCCAGGACACCGAGGACGTGAAGGCCATCGTCAAGGCCGCGGGGAGCGGCCTGGACAGGAGCGGACTCGGCAGGACCATCGCGGCGCTCGCGGAATCCCTGGACAGGCCGGAGATCGGGATGTTCTGGAGATCGGTGACCCGGAGGAAGCGTCGCCGCGGCACTTGAAGTATCTTAGTATGATACTGTGGTACTCTACTCACCCCGGAACACCGCCGACGACTCCTTCCCCGCCTCGACCGTCGCCCGCTCGTCGCGCGCCCCGGCGGGGGTCTCCAGGCGCACCGCGTACTCGCCGGGGAGGAGCGCGAGGAAGCCGAGGTTCAGGGTCCCCTGCCACACGGGGGAGGCCTCCCTCACGGTCCGTCCGGCGCCGTCGAGGAGGAGGAGCCGGGAACCCTTCCCGAAGGCGGCCTGCTCCTCCGTCGGCTTCACAAGCTCGAACCCGCCCGGGGGGAACCGCGGATCGCGGACCGACACGGTGAGCGTCCCGCAGGGGGCGAGGGCGGGTTCGAAGCGGACCTCGCCCGCCCCCGGGGGGACGACCAGGGCCTCCCCCGCGGCCGGGGCGAGGGGCGGCCGCCCCTCCTCCGCGCCGCCCGCCCGCCAGAGCGTCGCGCGGTAGGTGCCGGCGCGCAGTCCCGCCACCCGGTAGGAGCCGTCCTCCGCCACCTTCGCCTGCGCGCCGCCTTCGCTCCACGGGGACTTCGGGTCCGCAGGGTTGAAGGAGAGCGTGCAGCCGGCGAGGGGGAATCCCGCGGGCCCTTGCAGCCGCCCGGTCACCGTCGCCCCCCGCGAAACGGCCACCGCCACGGGAGCGGGGGACGCCCCCGCCGCGACCACGATCCCCTCCTCGACGAAGGGCGCGTAGCCCTCGACGAAGACCTGGAGCCGCCAGGTCCCCGCGGGGACGCCCTCGATGCGGAAGCGCCCCCCGGGGTTGTCGCGGACGCGGGGCGCCATGAAGAATCCCCCGGGTCCGGAGAGCTCCGCGTCGCAGCGGAGGAGGGGCAGGCCCGTCTCCGCGTCGGTGACGACCCCTTCCACGGCTCCCGCGGGAACGACGGCCGGCGGGGGGAAGCGGATGTCGAGATCGGCGGCGCCGGCCATCACGTCTTCGAGGACCACCTCCCGCTTCTCCCCGGGCACGGAGCCGCCGGAGAACAGCGACCGCCCCCGGACGGTGACCCGGAAGGGCCCCGCGGGGAGGTCCTCCACCCGGAAGGAGCCGTCCTCCGCGGAGACGGCGCCGCCGAGGGTCCCGTCCTCCGGGGAAGCGGCGGCAAGACGCGGCTCGGCGGAGTCCACGCTCACGGAGGCGGCAGGGGAGGGACCGCCGTCGGCCTCCACCACGCGGCCCGCGAGGACGTGCGGAGGGCCGAGGACCACGGCCACGGGCTCCCTCTCCTCGAAGCCCGGGGCGAGATCCACGAGGGCCGCCCCGTGGCCCCGCGCCCGGACGCAGGCCCGCAGCGGGAGGGGGTTCCCGGGGATCGAGCGATCGAGGAGCCCGGGGACGCGGGCCCGGCCCTCGCGATCCGTGACCTGCGCCCGCATTTCCCGCGCCCCGATCACCCGCGCCCCCCACACCGGCCGGCCCGCGCCGTCCGTGACGAGGAGGTCCGCGAAGGGCTGGCGTACGGCCGGGAGGACGATGTCCGGCGCCGTCGTCGTCCTCCCCGGGACGGCCTCGACCCGGACCCCCTCCTCCGGGGTGAGGGAGCGACGGAAGAAGTCCCGCGTCGCCGCCTGGAGGATCACCGTCCTCGGGCCGCCCTCCGATCCGGGGACCGAGGGGAGCCGGTAGCGGCCGCCCCCGTCGGTCTCCGCCCTCGTCCCGGCCTCCGCCAGGAGTTCCGCAGGCAGCCCGCCCCCGAGGGTCCCGCCCGCGGCGTTGACGAACACGGAGACGCCGGTGAGCCCCCGCCCCTCTCCGTCCACGACCCTTCCCTCGACGGCTCCCGTCGGCTCCAGGGAGAGGACCACCTCCCGTTCCTCCCCGGGTCCGGCCTCGTCGAGCCGCACGCTGGTCCAGGAGCGGCCCTCCTTCCCGGCGCCGACCCCGCCGAAGAACCGGTTGTTCAGGATCCCGCCGACGTCGGCCCCCTCGAAGGAGGCGCCCCGTGCCGGGAGGTCGGGGAGGACGAAGGCGCCGTCGGGACCGGAGAGCTCCTCCCCGAGGAGGCGCGGCGAGAAGGCGGGGGACATGCTCGACCCGTTGCTCCGGCCGAAGCCGAGCCCCCCGGTGGATTCCCAGGCGAGCACCCGGGCCCCCGCGACGGGCGCGCCGCCGGCGGCCTCGACGACCCTCCCCCGGAGCGTCCAACCGCGGGCGAGGAGAATCCTCACCTCCCAGCCGGAGCCCGCTGCCAGCGCGGCCGGCACCGGGAACAGCGTGCCGGAGAAGAACGGCCCGAACCCCGCTGCGCGCGCCTCCACCGCCACCATGTCCGCGGCGGGCCGGCTCCCGTGCATCGGCACCGCGGCGGCGACCTCCTCCACCCGGAACCGCCCGTCGGCGCCGGACACCCCCTCGCGGTCGAGGATCATCGCGTCGAGGAGGCGCCGCACGCGGACCCGCGCGCCGTGGACCGGGTTTCCCTCCCCGTCCACGACGATGCCGGTCACCGCCGCCGCCCGGTCGAGGACGAGGCGGGCCTCCTCCCCGTCGATGACCTCGGCGAGGACGCCGGGCGTGAAGCCCGGGGCCGTCGCCAGCAGCGTCGCCCGCGGCGCGAGCCGCGACAACTCCACCTCGAACCGCCCGTCGGGTCCCGCCACGGCGGCGAGGATCCCGCTCCCCTCCCGCTCCCCGTCGGCGGGGGTGACGGGCCGGGCGAGGTTCCCGGGGAAGGAGGTCACCCGCGCGCCGGGGACGGGGCGCCCCTCGCGATCGACGACGAGGCCCGTCGCGCGGGCGGCGCCCGGGGGGAGGAGTGCAGTGGACTGTCCCCGGGGAATCTCCGCTTCTCCTTCGAGAGGCGATGACGGCGGCACCTCCACCCTGGCGACGGGGATCCCGCCTGCCCTCGGAACCGCCACCTCCTCAACGCCCGGCCGCGCGAGGAGCCAGGCCCCGATCGCCGCCACCACCACCGCACCCCCGATCAGGATCTTGTTCGCCACGAGGACACCTCCGAGCAGGAACGCGGCACCGGCTCCGGCAGCCGCCGCACCGGCGGGAACGGGCGCGCGGCGGAGAATCTCGTCGCGGACGGCGGCGAGGCCGCGGGGGACCCTCTTCCCCTCCCGCAACAGCAGCAGGGCAGGAAGGGCGACGAACCTCTTCCGGATCGCCTCGAGGGCGCGGTGGAGCCGCATCCGCACCGTGCCCGGCCTCTCGCCGAGCACCTCGGCGATCTCCGCGGGCTCGAGCCCGTGGCGCCACCGGAGCAGCGCCGTCCGCCTGTAGGGCTCCTCGAGATCCGCCACAGCCTCCCGGACCCGCTCCTCCTCCTCGTGCCGCCCGGCCTCCTCGGCGGGATCCGGCGCCGCCGCCGGCGGCGTGGCCTTCCACGGGATCCGCCGCGGGCCGTAGCGCTCCCGCACCTTCGCCACCTTGTGCCGGAGGACACCCACGAGCCACGGCACGAGGGGCCGGGAGAGGTCGAGATCGCCGGCGCGGTCGAGGAGCACCAGGAAGGTCTCCTGCACCGCGTCCTCCGCCGAGGCGGCGTCGGGCGCGAGCGTGAGGGCGAGCCGGAACAGCGGGGGCGAGGTCGTGTCGAAGAGGTCCCCGAGGGCCTCCGGCTCCCCCGTCTCCCGCCAGCGGCGGAGGAGGTCCTCCGGGGAGGGGGAGGGGGGCGTGCGGGGGCCGGTGGCGTCCATCGGGGGATTCTCCCGCGAGGAACCCCCCGCGTCACCGGCGGAGGGGGGAATTCCTCCCCTACTCCCCCTTGAACGTCACCGTCGCCCTCTGCCCCGCCTCCACCCGCACGCGCTCCTCCCGCGGTTCGGCGCCGGGGGACTCGAGGCGCACGACATACTCGCCGGGGAGGAGGGGGACGTAGCCGAGCAGGCCGACGTACCCCTGCGCCACTCCCTTCCCCTCCCGGACGACCTTCCCCGAACCGTCCCGCAACTCCATCCGCGACGCCGCCCCGAGGGCCGCCTGCTCCTCCGTGGCCTTCCCCCCCTCGTAGGGGTTGGGCGGGAATCGCGGGTCCCGGACGCCGACGGTGAGGATTCCCGCCGCGGCGACGATGGCCTCCACCCGGACCTCCTCCGCGCCCTCGGGGATCTCCACGGCCCCGCCGTCCACGGGGATGTAGTTCTTCTGGTTCGCCCCGAACCCGCCCCCGGAGACGGAGAGCCGCCAGGTCCCGGGCGTGAGCCCCGTGGCGCGGAAGGAGCCGTCGGCCTCGAGGGGCGCGGTGGCGCTTGCGGAGAACCCGTCGCTCCCCGCCGTCGGCTGGAGGATCGCGACGAGATCCGCCAGCGCCGCGCCCCCCGACTCCCGCACCTTCCCGACCACCGTCGTTCCCCGGAGGAGTTTCACCTCCACCTTGCGAGGACCCTCCCCCGCCGCCACCGCCACGCCGGCCAGGGTGAAGGGGGCGAACCCCGGCGCGGTCACCTTGACCGTCCACTCCCCCTCGGGCACTCCCTCGATGCGGAAGCGCCCCCCCGTGGGCTGGCCGCCGGAGACCGACTCCGTCCCTCGCCACGCCGCCGCGAAGAAGGTCCACACCGGCTTCCCCGTCCCCCCGTCGACGACGGTCCCCTCGAGGATCCCCGCGGGAGGGGAATCGTCCACGGGCAGGGTCAGGACGATCTCACCCGCCCCCGTCGCCACGCCGGGGAGCACGGTGCGGAGCATCCTGGGAGCCATGAACCCCCCCTGCGGCCCGCCGCCGACCCTCAGGTACCGGTAGGCCTGCAGGTGGTAGGGCCCCGGGGGGAGGTCCTTCACGGTGAAGCGCCCGTCTTCGTCCGTGGATGCGTACCCGTAGGAGAGGAGCGGCTGCGCCCGCGGGTCCACCCGGGGCCGCGCCCGCGGTCCCCCCTCGGGGAAAACGTCCTCCACCGGGAGGCTCCCGTTCATGACGGTGACCGTCGCCCCCCGCGACGGGCTGCCGTCGGACTCCACCACCCGGCCCGTCAGGACCTGCGCGGCGGGCAGCGTGATCCGGACCTCCACCGGCTCCGTGGCCGAGGGAGTCCCGGTCGCCGTCCCCGGTCCGAAGCCCGGCGCCCGCGCCACGAGGTTCACCGCGATGAGCGGCCGCTCCGTCCTCTCCCCCGACCTTCCGACGAAGTGGGTCATGAACCCGAGGGAGGCGCGGCCCGCGGCGTCTGTGCGCGTCCCCCCGCCCCCGAACTCCGCCGCCTGGGCCACCGTCGCTCCCCAGACCGGGCTCCCCCCCTCGTCGGTCACGAGGATGTCGAGGCGCGCGCGGTCCCCGGGCCCGAGCACGAGATCTGGCGCCGCCGCGTCCTCGCCGGCCCCGACGGAGACCTCCACCTTCCCGTCCTCCCCGCCCCAGTTCTCGCCGGGGTTCCGCCGCTGGCCCGCCACCGTGACGGCGACGGGTCCGCCCCGCACCGCCGGGATGCCGGCGATCCGGTAGGAGCCGTCCCCGGCGGTCTTCGCCCAGCCGAGGGGGACCCCGGCGTAGAACTCCGGGAACCAGCCCGTCCGCGGAGCGCCCTCGCGGATCGTCCAGACCCGGAGTCCCGCGAGCGGCTTCCCGGCCTCGTCCACCACCCGCCCGTGGACCGCCGCCGCCGGCGGGAGGCGGAGTTCCCGCTCCGTGACCTTCCCCTCTGCTACGAGGGGCACCTCCAGGCTCATCCCGCAGTACCCCTCCTTCCAGGCGCCGACGTGGCCGAGGGTCTGCTTCCCGTCCTGACCCATGTTGTGGGAGGCGGTCGCGTGGGGCCCAAGGGCGGGCACGCCGTCGAAGCGGAAGGAGCCGTCGGGGCCGGAGGTCCCCTCCTGGAGAGGGCGCGGGCCCCAGGGGCTCGACACGCTGGTCCCTCCGGCGCGGCCGAAGCTCATCATCCCCTCCACGGACCAGAGGACGACCCGCGCGCCTGCGACGGGCTCCCCGCTCTCCCCGTCGAGCACCTTCCCCGCCAGCGAGGAGCCGCGGTTGAGGATGGCGTCGAGGGTCGCGGTCCCCCCCGGCTCCTGCTTCCCCTGGATTCCCCTCTCGATGAGGAGGGGCGCGTACCCGTCGGCGGCGACCTCGACGAGGAGCTGGGTCACGAGGTAGACCCCGGCGGCCTTCGGCGGCGGCACGAGCCCTTCGACGCGGTAGGCGCCGTCGGCGCCGGTGAGCCCTTCCCGCTCGATGCGCAGCGTCTCCACGAGGTGGAGGACGCGGACGCGGGCCTTCGGGATCGGCACGCCGTCCATGTCCGTCACGCGCCCGACGAGGGCGTAGGGGCGGTCCACGGTGACGACGACGTCCTCCCCGGCGCGCACCTGCGGGAGGAGGGCGTCGGCGAAGCCCGCGGCGGAGGCGATCACGCCGTGGAACGGGGCGTCGGGGGAGGCGGCCACCTCGAAGCGCCCGTCGGCGGCGGCGAGGGCGGCGGCGCCGGGGCGGCCCTCCGTGCCGAGTTCCGTCGGGAGGAGCGTGGACGCCATGGTGTCGGGGTAGCAGGCGACCCGGGCGCCGGGGACGGGGCGGCCCTCGCGATCGATCACGCGGCCGGTGATCTTCGGACCCGTGACGGGCGCCGGGGCGTCGGGGAGGGCGGGGGCTTCCTCGGCGACGGGCTGATGGACCTCGACGCCGGGAGCAGGCGGCCTCTCCGCGGTCGCGGCCACGTTGGACGGAGCGGGCTCCCTCCCCTCCTCCCGCAGGGCGAACCACCCGAGCCCGACGAGAGCGAGGAGTGCGGCGCCGGCGACGAGGGCCTTCTTGGCCATGAGCGCACCTCCGAGGAGGACGACGGGGGGGACGGCGGGGACGAGAGGGACGGGTGCGCGGCGGAGGACCTCCGCGCGGACGACGGGGAGGCCGCGGGGCGGCCGAACTCCCTCCCCGATCAGCAAAAGGAGCGCGGGCGGCGCCGCGAGATCCCTCCGGAGCTTCTCCGCCGCGCGATGGAGGAGCGACCGCACCGTGCCCGGCGCCGTCTTCTTGACGGCGGCGATCTCCGCGGGCTCGAGGCCGTGGCGCCAGCGGAGCAGCGCCACCTCGCGGTAGGGCTCCTCGAGCGCCTCCAGGGCGGCGCGGACGCGGGCCTCCTCCTCGGTGGTCGCTGCGGCGGCGAGGGGGCCGTCGGGGTCGGGGGGAAGGGGGACGCGGCGCGGGTCGGGGGCACGCTCCTCGAACCGGCGGACCTCGTGGACCTTGTTGCGGAGGATCCCCGCGAGCCACGGCACGACGCGCCGCTCGCCGTCGAACCGGTCGAGGGACTCCAGCGCCGCGAGGTAGGTCTCCTGGAGCGCGTCCTCCGCCAGCGCGGGGTCGCGGCAGAGGTGGAGAGCGACGGCGAACAGCTCCGGCGCCGTCGCGTCGAAGAGCGCGCCGAGCGCCGCCCCGTCCCCCCGCTCCCGCCAGCGGCGGAGGAGGAGATCGGGGTCCGGGCCGGGCGGGGCGGAGTGCGCCATGCCCCTTCCTTGTGCCACGGGAGGGGGCGCGTTGCAACGGCGGGAGGGGGAATCCGTCGACGCCCCCCGTGGGACCGCCCTTCGCCGGGGCCGCGCCCGGCAGGTACGATGCCGGGCATGTCCGACGGGAAACCAGCGACGAACGCCGAGACGCTGCTTGCGGGCTACTTCGCGAAGTACGAGCCGGCGACGGCCCGGCTCGGGAAGGCGTTGCGCGCGAAGCTGCGCGATCGGCTGCCCGGCCTGAGCGAAATCGTGTACGTGTACGAGGGCCAGGACGCGCTCGTGATCTCCTATTCGCCGACCGGGCAGGGCTACCAGGGGCTGTGCTCCCTCGCGCTGCGCCCGGACGGGGCGAAACTGCACTTCGCGAAGGGCGCCCTTCTGTCGAAGTCGGATCCGGGGAAGCTGCTCCAGGGTCGCGGTCCGGGGGTGCGCCACGTCGTGCTGGCCGCGGCCGCTGACTTCGACCGGCCGGAGGTCGAAGCGTTGGTGGCGGCCGCGTTGAACCTCGCGAACCTGCGTCCCGAGGCGGGCGCGAAGGGCGCGGTGATCATCAAGGCCGAGACGCAGAAGAAGCGCGCGCGCCGCGCCGCGAAGGCGGCGCGGCCGGGCCCCGCGCGGCGGACGGGCGGAGCCCGGCGCTGACCGGAGACGGTTCCAGGTTCGCCGACGGGGGCCACGACGGCGTCCCCTTGCGGGACCAGCACGCGGGAAGGGGCGGGAGTTCGTTTCCCCGAATCGCGGTGATCTTCCAGGCCCTCCTGCACGCGGCCTGCCTCCTGGCGGCGCCGGGGATTCCGTAGGACCGCGTCCATCCGGCGCCGGGTCCACCTACCGGCCCGCGTCCCCCGGACCGGCCTCCTCCCACCGGGGGGCGGTCCCGTCCAGCGTGAGCGCGCGTTTCCACCGACCCACGCCCGTCACCCACGCGACCACCTCCACGGGGACGGTCCTCCATGCGCCGGGGTCACCTCCGGGGGGCAGGGGGAGGGCCGCGGTCTTCGCCTCGAACCGCACGCGGGGGAGGTCCGCCTCCTCCACGGGAAGCCCGCGGAGGAGGAACTCCCGCGAGGGGGCGGGGGCGACGAAGTCGGTGTCCGCGAGGAGATCGCCGGAGACCGCAACGTCGACGAGGACCCCGGCCTCCGTGCCAAAGGAGCGCCTGTGGGAATGGCGCCAGAGTTCCGAGGATTCCCCGAACACACCTAGGTCGAAGCCTCTTTCCCCGGCCACGGACCGGTTCCACCCCCAGGAACGGTTCCCGCGGACGATACCGCGGCCTCCGATTTCGGGAAGAGGCCCTCCGTCCCGGCGGGCGCGCCGGAGGGCCCAGTGCGGATCCCGCGATCTCTCCCATGAGTTCGTCGATTCTCCCCTGCCCCTCTCCGCGCTCGCGACGGCGCGCCCCTCCTCGTCGAAGAGCCGCAGCCAGGCACGGAACGACCCCGGGTACGTCATCGGGAGGGTGAGTTCCACCGTCCCTCCCTCGTACCGGAACTCCGGGGGGTCCTCCGTCCCCAACCGCTTCCCCGTCAACTGCGCGCGGTAGCGGCCGGGGGGAAGCCCCTCGAACCGCGCCCGCGCCGTCGCGCCCTCCGCCCTTCCCCGCCCGACCACCTCGTCCCCCTCGGTCCAGACGTCGTCCCCGGGATGGCCGAGGCGCCAGAGGACCACGTCCCCCGTCGTGGCGAGTCCCGAGGAGGCGTGGACGACGTTGATGAGGAGGATCGCCTCGGCCGGAGGAGCGGGAGCCTCGACCCCGCGTTCGTCCCCCGGCACCGGCGGGGCGGCCTGCGGCGCGGTCGGATCCCCCGGGACCGCGGGCGGCTCACCCGCGACCGGACCCGGCCCCGCGCCGTCGGGCTCCCCGATCCTCCCGGGCAGCAGCAACCACCCCGCCGCCGCCGCGGCGGCCACCAGGAGCACGCCGGACGAGAGGTGACGGAGGTTCACCCCCCCATCAACGGGATCGGGGGCGGGAGGTTCGCCCCCGATCCCCCTCCTCAGGGCTTCCGCACCGTCACCGCCATGAACAGGTCCCCGCCCTTGCGCGCGGGGTCGTTGACGATGAACGCGACCTGGCCGTCGCCGGAGGCGGCGCCCACGGCCTTCCCGCCCTCGGGCTCCGTCAGGGTGATCTTCCCCTTCGCCGTCACGGAGAGGGGCATCGAGCCGGTGTCGTCGTAGTCATCGATCTCGAGGGCCCCCGTCTCCCCGTTGCGGCTGAAGGACCTGCCCGCGGCGGAGACGATGTCCATCCGCGGCCCCGACGCGTTGAAGGCGAGTTCCAGCCGCTCGCTCCCCGCGGCGAAGTCGGGCACCGGGTAGGACTCCACGAAGTAGGGCCTCGGATCGAACCAGATCCCCCCGCCCTGCCAGGTCCCCGCGACGTCCCCGACGGAGAACCCCGAGGCCTGCCGCAGCGCGATGATGGCCAGCAGCTCCTCCCCGTTGAAGGCGTCGAAGGTCACGAGCATCGCGTCCCCCTCGCGCCCCGGGAGCGCCCGCATCGGCCGCGGCCCCTCCGGATCGGGCCCGAAGTCGAAGACCAGCGACCCGTCCCCCTGGAGCGCCGCCGTGCCCTTGAGGGTGAAGGTCTCCACCGTCTCGAACATCTCCCCGTTGGAGAAGTCCGTCTCCGCCGCGTACTGCGTGCCGGCGAGCACGATCTTCCCGTCGGCCCCGAGGACGAGGGTCCCGAACATCCGCATGGCGTCGATGCCCGCGGGGTTGGCGGGGTCCCCGGTGTCCTGCACCTCGAGGGAGAGCGCCCCCCAGTGCCACGCCCCGGCGAGGTCGGCCATGGCGAGGGTCCGCGAGGGCTTGCGGACCGCGATGTCGATGCCCACCGACGTCGAGCCCGGCTCCTCGGACCGCCCCACGAACACCGAGCCGTCGGCGCTCGGGAGGAAGCGCGGGGCGTCCCCCTCGAGCACCACCTCGCCGCCCGCCCCCCGCGTCCAGCCGAGGGTCGCCGAGGACGGCGTCGCGCCGCTCTGCACGCCGGCGTCGAACCCCGTGAAGCCGGTCCCCCCCGCCTTGTTCCGGTTCTCCCACCGGATCCAGCGCTCCGAGAAGGAGACGGCCACCGTCGAGGCGCCGAAGACCGCCGTCCCGTGGGCGAGCTTCGCCTCGCGCACCCGGGAGTCCGCGGACCCGTCGAAGTCCATGCCGAGGGAGAGGACCCAGAACGCCCCGTCCCCGGCCTCGACCCGGGGCGGGCCGGAGCGCACCGCCGCCGCGAGCCGGCAGGCCCCCGTGAGCGCGACGGTGAAGAGCGCATCCGCCTCGTCGAGGAGGACCGGCGCCTCGAGGGCCGGCGCCGCGCCGCCGCGGGCGGCGCAGACCTGGAGATCCGCCGCCGTCGCGTCCGTCGGCAGGAGATCCGGGTCGAAGGGCAGCGTCAGCGTCACGCCCGCGCCGAGGACGAGGTCCGAAGGCCCGACCTCGGCGGCCGGGCCCGCCGGATTGCGGTCGAGGGATTCCATCGCCGGCGGATCCGCCGAGGCGAGCACCACCGCCGCCCCCTCCTCCAGGGCGCCCGGGGGGATGGCCAGTTCGGCGCCGTCGAGATCGCAGTCCGGGTCGTCCACGGCGAGCAGCACGCCGCCGGCGCCCGGGACCCGGCGCAGGAAGACCTCGCCGCCGCCGGGCCGGCCGAGGACCGCCGCCCGCACGTCGAGCTTCAGCGTCTTCAGCCCCTTCACCTTCGCCTTGAGGGAGAGGGAGTAGTCCCCCGTCCCGTCCCCGCCCACCTCGAGCCGGTAGGCTCCCGTGGCCGGGAGGGCGAGCTTCGACACGGAGAACTTCGAGCCCTTCACCGTCGCGCCGGAGAGGTCCACGTCCGCCTCGCCGGGCCCCGTGAGGACGGGGTCGAAGACGAGGGGCGCCTTCTTCATCGCCGCGAGCTTGAAGGTGAGGAGAGTGCCCGCCTCCCCCTCGAAGCGGAAGACGTCCACGTCCCCCGCGGGGAGGATCGACCCCTTCGCCTTGAGGGCCGCGGGCCCCTCGGCGTCCACGCCGCCGAAGGCGGGGACCGCGGCGAAAACCGCCGCCGACAGGACGATGCACCAGGGGAATCCCCGCACGGGCGCCTCCTTGGAAAGGACCGGACAGCCGCTGCGATCCTAGGGCGTGCGGGTCGGTCCGCGGGCCCGGCCGTGTCGCCCGTCACGGTTCGGGACGCGTCCCGCCGTGACTTCAGCGCCCGCGGCGGCGTCGCCCCCCGTCGTCGTCCCCCTCCCCTCCGCCCGCGGGCGGGCCCCCGTCCCCCGGGGCGAGGACCGCGTGGACACCCTTCCCGTGGACGAGGAGCCCGCCGAGGTGGGCGGCCTTCGAGATCTGCATCGCGCCGCCGGCGTAGAGGAGGAGGAGGAGCGCGTGGAGCGCGAGGTCCGCCTTCCGCGGCAGCGGCTTCTTCCGGAGGAGCGGCACGCCGAAGAGGGCGGCGAAGGCCAGCGTCAGCCCCGCGAAGATCGGCGCCACGAGCTCCGCCTCCTCCTCGTGCTCCTCCATGAGGTCGGCGGCGGCGCGGCCGGCGGCGGTCTCCTCCGCGGCCTCCTTCGCCTCCTCCCCCGCGGAGGCGGCGACGAAGGCGGCCAGGGTGCCGGCGATCATGACGGCGAGGGCCGCCGCCGCCATCCCCGCCCTCCACCTCGGGAAGAGGAGGGAGAGGACGACGAGGGCCGGCGCGAAGAGCAGCAGCGCCACGGGGAAGTGGACGAGGAGGACGTGGGCGCCCTCCCAGGGGGGGATCGGGGGCATGGGGGCTCCTACTCTCCGAGGAGGCCGATCTCGAGGCGCGGGCCGGCGAGGAAGCAGGGGTAGATGCGGAGTTCGGCGTCGCTCCGCCCCTCGAAGGGGAGGCCGTCCATCCGGAAGGACACCTCGCCCCGGGGGCAGACCGCCGCGTCCCGCTCGTGCACCCACGCGAGGGCGGAGCCGCAGTGGGGGCAGTCGGCGTCCACGGCGGCGAAGTGGTCGATGCGCACCCGCACGAGGAGGACGGGCCCCGGCCAGCCGGGGTTCTCCACGCGCCGCGCCGTCTGCGCCGGCACCGGGTGGAGGGCGAGGTCCACCACGAGGTGGCCCCGCTCGAGGGGGGCCTCCACGGGGGGCTCCGGCGGCGGGAGACCCGGGCGGCGGGACGGGGGAGGGGGCGGGGGCAGCGGGAGGCGCTTCCCCGCGGCCTCCGCCGCGGCGCGGCCGAAGAGCCGCAGGAGGTCGCGCCGGGTGGACTCCCTCTCCGCGGCCACGGCTACTCCCGCTCGAAGAGGAGCGCCATGCCCATGCCGCCGGAGACGCAGAGCGTGGCGATGCCCCTCTTCAGCCGGCGGCGCTCCATCTCGTGCAGCAGCGTGGTGACGATGCGGGCGCCGGTGGCGCCGATGGGATGGCCGAGGGCGATGGCGCCGCCGTTCACGTTCACCTTCGCGAGATCGAGCTCGAGGTCCCGCGCGCAGGCGATGAGCTGGGCGGCGAAGGCCTCGTTCAGCTCGACGAGGCCGATGTCCCCCATGGTGATGTGGTTGCGCGTCAGCAGGGAGCGCACCGCGGGCACCGGGCCGATGCCCATGATGGACGGGTCCACCCCGGCGGCGGTCCAGTCCACGAGCCGCGCCATGGGCTTCAACCCGTGGGCCTTCACGGCGTCCCCGGAGGCGACGAGCATGGTGGCCGCGCCGTCGGTGATGCCCGAGGAGTTGCCCGCGTGGACGGTGCCCTCCTTGCGGAAGACGGGAGGCAGCTTGCGCACCGCCTCGAGGGTGGTGCCGGGGCGGGCGTGCTCGTCGGTGTTCATGAGGGTCGGGCCCTTGCGGCCCGGGATCTCGACGGCGATGCGCTCGGCGTCGAAGCGGCCGGCCTTCGTCGCCTCCTCGCAGCGGCGCTGCGTCTCCACGGCCCAGGCGTCCTGCTCGTCGCGCCCGATGGAGTAGCGGTCGGCGAGGTTCTCGGCGGTCGCCCCCATGAGCTCGTTGCAGAGCGGGCACATGAACCCGTCGAGGTACATGCCGTCGGTGAACTCGGCGTTGCCGAGGCGGTAGCCCCACCGGGCCCGCTCGAGGAAGTAGGGGGTGCGGGACATGTTCTCCTGCCCGCCGGCGAGCACGACCTCCTGCTCGCCGAGGCGGATGGCGCCGGCGGCCAGCGTCATCGCCTTCAGCGAGGAGGCGCAGGCCTTGTTCACGGTGTAGGCCGGGGTCTCCTGCGGGATGCCGCACTTCCACTGCACCTGGCGGGCGGGGTTGGGGCGGTTGCCGGCCTGGCGGCCGTGGCCGATGATGACCTCGCCGACGGCCTTCGGGTCGATGCCCGACCGGCGCAGCGTCTCCCGCGCCGCGGCGCCGCCGAGGTCGCTGGCGGGCACCTCGGCGAAGGATCCCCCGAATTTCCCGATGGGGGTGCGGACGGGCGCGACGATCCAGGCGGAACGGTCGGACATGGAGGGCTCCTCGGGCGCGGCGCCGGAGGGGCCATCCTATCCGTCGGCGGGGGCGGGGGGGAGAAGGGGGAGGGAGGGGAATCCCGGAACCCCGTGGGAACGACATGCTAACGTTTTTCATCGTTTCATTAGTTCGCGGAGGAGGCATCTCCCCCTGTCCCTGCCCGAGCCCCCCCCCGACTTCGAGGTCCTTCACCGGGCCCTCGGCACCTCCCCGCGCCGGGCCTGGGAGATCACGGGCCTCTTCCTCGGCCCCGCCCCGGGCGGGAAGTACCGCCACTGGTCGCGGCTGCGCCACCTCGATCCCCCGGCCGGCCTCACCCTCCCGGAGTGGTGGTGGGGCCTCAAGGTGGCGCGCATGCAGTCCGCCCGCCCCGTCCCCGTGGAGGCCGCCGACGGCCGGGACTTCACTCTCACCCGATGCGAGCCGCTGCAGACCGGTCTCCTCGATCTGGATCGGGCCCTCGGGGGCTCCCTCGCCCTGCCCGACGAGCTCTCCCACGCGGCGGGAAGGGAGCGGTTCCGGATGGACGCACTCGTGGAGGAGTCCATCCGCTCGAGCCAGCTCGAGGGGGCCTCGACATCCCGGCACGTGGCCGAGGAGATGCTGCGGTCGGGGCGGCGCCCCCGGGACCACTCGGAGCGGATGATCCTCAACAACTTCACGGCCATGGAGCGGGTCCGCGAGCGGGCCGGGGAGCCGGTCACCCCCGAACTCCTGCTCGACCTCCACCGCATCGTCGCGGACGGCACCCTGCGGAATCCCGCCGACGCCGGCCGCTTCCGCACCGACGACGCGGTGCGCGTCGTCGGCCCCGACGGGGTCGTCAGCCACGTCCCGCCGCCCGCCCGCGAGCTTCCCGCGAGGATGGGGAGGCTCTGCGACCTCGCCAACGGCGTGGAACCGCGGGACGGGCCCCTGCATCCCCTGGTGAGGGCCATCCTCCTGCATTTCGCGATGGGCTACCACCACCCCTTCGCGGACGGGAACGGCCGCGTGGCCCGGGCCCTGTTCTACGGATCCCTCCTCCGCTCGGGCTGGTCGCGGGCGGACCTGCTGTCGGTGTCCTCCATCCTCCGCCGGTCCCCCGCCCGGTACGCCCGCGCCTACGAGTACTGCGAGTCGGATCGCTGGGACGCGACGTACTTCGTCCTCTTCCACCTGGACGTGGTCCGGCGCGCCGTCTCCCTGCTGTTGGAGCACGTGGCGCGCACGCGCGATCGCATCGGCGAGGCGCGGGAGCTCCTTCGCGACGACGGATTCCTCAACGAGAGGCAGACGGCGCTGGTCGCGCGCGCGCTCGACGACCCCGGGGGTGCGCACACGTTCCGTTCCCACGGCCGGTCCTGCGGCGTGGTCTTCGACACGGCCCGGCGGGACCTGCTGGGGCTCGAGGGAATGGGCCTCCTCCTCCGCTCCAAGCGCGGAAGGGAGTTCGTCTTCCGCCCGCCTGCGGACCTGGAGAGGAGGCTCCGGGGACTGCGGAAGGGGCGGTGAGGGGGCGGGTTTCCCGGCGCCCGGCGGGAACCGCCTCGAACCGCGTGCGGCGGCGTCCGTTGCCGGGGGGCGGAGGGCACGACCATGGACCGTCCCGGTTCCGCCCGCCGGCGTCACCGCCGGATCGCAGTCATCGCGGCACTCGCGCTCCTGGTCCCGTTCACGGGTGGATGCACCGCGGGTCGGGAACCCGCCGCCCGGGTCGGGGCGGAGGCGCCCGCCGCGGCTTCCCTCGACGAGGACTCCCTGTTCCTGGTCCGCTGGGTGGGAGGGGAGCGGCGGTCGGAGATGTTCGAGGAGTTCCTCCGGAAGTACCCCGACTCCCCCCACGCCGCGGAGAGCCTGCGGTTCGAGGCCGCCGTCCACGCGTTCCAGGCGCGGGCCCTCGAGGGGGAGCGGAGGGAGGCGCTGGTCGGGGAGTTGCACCGGCTCTTCGAGGGTGGCGCCGGAGTACCGGAGCGCGCCCTCGAGATCCTCGGCCGCATCGGAGCCGTCGAGGAGATGGAGACGATTCTGACGGCCCTCGCGGACGGGCCGGATCCTGTGCGGTGCGCGGCAGCGGATGCCCTCGGGTGGTTCGGCGGGATCCCGCGGGAGGAGACGTTCCTCGTCTTCGGCGGGGCGATCCGGCTCGTCGTCTCTCCCCCCGTCCCCGATCCGAGGGCGACGGCGGCCCTGGTGGACCACCTCCGTCGCGCCACGGACCCGCTCCGCCCCCAGGCCCTGGAGGCGGCCCGCTGGCACCGTTCGCCGGAACTGCGGGCGGCGGCGCCGGAACTCCCGGCGCCCGAGGCGGAAGGGGACGGCCCGGGCCCGGGGATCTACCGATTGGGGAGCCGGTAGGAATGGGGACGACGAACTCAACATGAACTACTAAATCGTCAATAATTGGTAGTTCGGGAGGGTGGAGCCCGTCGCATGGTCGGAAGATGTCCTCCTGTCGGTCGTTGCAGCCGCCGAGTGCCGGCGCTCGCCTGAACTTCCCGGCCTCGGACTCGTTCCCGAAGGAGGGGGAAGGAGGCCGCCTTGCATCGACGCCCGTTCACGCGCCCGGGGTTCCGCCCGACGACGCCGCTGATCATCGCCGGGTGCCTCCTCCTCCAGGGATGCTCGGACGTCCCCGGCGGGAGCACCTCCACCTCCGCGGCGCTACCGGCTCCGGCCTACGCTCCCTATCCGTTCATCTACCCAAAGGGCGGGGAACCGTGGGCCCGTGCCCTTCACATGCGGCGGGTCCTCGAGGATCACGCCGCGCGGTCGCCCGAACCCTTCCGGCTCCTCGGGAGGGAGTGCGGCGGTTTCGGACGGGCTGCGGCGGCGGCCTGGACCCCGCAGGAGTTCCACGCGTCGGACCTTCCGGGCTCGGATGTCCCTCTCCGGGCGATGTTCGATGCGGGGGCGCCCGGGCCGGAGACTTCGACCTTCGAACTGGCCCTCGCCGTCCAGACCATGGCGGCCGCGGTCCTGAACAAGGAGATGATTGGAAAGAAGCAGGAAGCCCCTCCCCTCGCTGGCCGGACGCGGGGGGACCTGGTCCTCTTTCTGAGGGACCTCGCCGTTTCCCTTGCCAGGCGGCAGGAGGCGGACGGGACCTGGGGCGGAGCGGTGGACACGGCCTGGTCCATGGCTGCCCTCCACGACGCCACGATGACGAGCCCCCTCGTCAAGGATGAGGTGGGCGAGGGCTGGAGAAGGGCCGGGCCGGCGGTCCTCGAACGGTGGTGGATGGGACCGGAGCCGGAGGGCCTCGGGACCGTGGAGCGGCTCCATCGGACGACCGCCGTGTGGATTGCGGGGAAGTACTTGAGTACCGAGGGCGAGATTCCCCCGGCCTCCTGGTACCAGGCCCGGTCCCACGACCTCGACCCCGGGGAGGATGCCGATACCTGGTTCGCCGCCGCGATTCTCTGGATGCGGTTCGGCCCCTCGAAGGACCCGGACCATCCGCTCCAGGGATGCAAGACCCGGATCCGGGACGCCTACCTCGGGGGCCGCCTGGTCGGACGGTCCCCGGCCGAGACCTTCGCCCTCACCGCGGCCATCGAGTGCTTCGGGTATGACGCCTTCGGGTCCGCGATGGGGTACCTGCCCGACGACAACTGGCCGCCCCGCGAGGGGAAGTGACGCGGGCGGACCCTACCGCGGAAAATCCCCCGAAAAACCGTCAGTACTGTGCCAGGCACCGTACTACGTGAGGTCGACCCAGACGCTCTTCACCTCGGTGTAGGCGTCCATGGCGACGGATCCGAGCTCGCGGCCCCAGCCGCTCGCCTTGTAGCCGCCGAAGGGAAGCGCGGGATCGTACATGTTGTAGGCGTTGATCCAGACGGTGCCGCCCTTGAGGCCGTGGGCGACGCGCAGCCCCTTCTTGATGTCCCGGGTCCAGACCGCGGCGGCGAGCCCGTACATCGTGCGGTTGCCGACGGCGATGGCGTCGGCCTCGTCCTTCACGCGGATGACGGACAGCACCGGGCCGAAGATCTCCTCCCGCGCGATCGTGTGCCTGTCGTTGTCCACGTCATCGAAGATCGTGGGGTTGACGTAGTACCCCTTCCCGTCCTCGCGCACCTTCGCGCGGGTCCCGCCGGCGACGAGCTTCGCGCCCTCGGCCTTGCCCTTCTCGATGTAGCCGAGGACCGAGTCCATCTGCCCCTTCGACACCACGGGCCCGAGACGCGACTTCGGGTGGAAGGGGTCCTGCGGCACCATCTTCGCCGTGCGCGCGACGAGCTTCTCCATGAAGGCGTCGTGGACCGACTCCTCGACGAGGAGCCGCGACCCGGCGGCGCAGACCTCCCCCTTGTTGTAGAAGATCCCCACCGTCGCCCCGCGGGCGGCGGCCTCGAGGTCGGCGTCGGCGAGCACGACGTTGGGGCTCTTGCCCCCGAGCTCCAGCGTGCAGCGCTTGACGTTCTCCGCGCACTCCTTCGCGACCCACTTCCCGATCTCCGTGGAGCCGGTGAAGGCGACCTTGTCCACGCCGGGGTGCTTGATGAGCGTCGCGCCGGCGACGGAACCGGAGCCGGGGACGACGGAGAACACGCCGGCGGGAAGTCCGCACTCCACGGCGATCTCCGCCACCTTGAGGATGGAGAAGGGGGTGATGGAGGCCGGCTTCAGCACGATGCAGCAGCCGGCCGCGATGGCCGGGGCGACCTTCCAGACGGCGAGATCGAGGGGGAAGTTCCAGGGCGTGATGGCGCCGACGACGCCGACGGGCTCGCGGCGGGTGTAGAGGAAGGCACCGGGGCGATCCGGCAGGGTCTCGCCGGTCACCTTCGTCGCCCAGCCGGCGAAGTACTCGAAGACGTTGACGGCCTCGCCCACGTCCACGAACTTCGCCTCGGCCAGGGGCTTCCCGGTGTTGAGGGTCTCGAGGCGCGCCACCTCGTCGGCCCGCTCGCGGAGGGTCTGCGCGATGCGGTAGAGGATGCGCTGGCGATCGTTGGGCCCCATCTTCGACCAGGCCGACCCCGGCTCGAGTTCCCGGCGCGCGGCGCGGACCGCGGTGTCCACGTCCGCGGCGGAGCACTCGGAGATGCGCCCGATCTCCTGCTCGTTGCCCGGGAAGACGAGGGGGGCGGTCTTCCCCGACGTCCCGTCCACGTACTTCCCGTCGATGAAGGGCCGCAGCGGCAGGTTGCTGGTCAGGTCGGGTGCGGAATCGGCCACGGTCGTCCTCCTTCGCGGTGGGTGCCCCCCTTCCCGGGGGGGAAGCCGGCATCGTAGCGGGGGGGCGGCGGGGCCGGGACTTTCCGCGGGGCGGGTGTAGCCCCCCTCGCGTCCGCGATTCCAGGCAGACGTGGAATCCGGAGGAGCGCCCCGATGAAAGTCCGGGATGCGATGCGTATAATCGGGAAGGACGGCTGGTACATGGCCGGGTGCCGCGGCAGCCACCGCCAGTTCCTTCATCCCTGGAAGCCGGGCAAGGTCACCATCGCGGGACATCCATCCATGGACCTGGCCCCGAAGACCTGGCGGAGCATTCTCAAACAGGCGGGACTCGAGGAGGATCGATGAAGAAGTACGGAGTCGTCCTGGAACCCACGAAGACCGGGTACTCGGCCTACGTCCCCGACCTCCCCGGCTGCATCGCCGCCGGCAGGGACCGGCGCCGGGTCCTCTCCCTCATCAAGGGGGCCATCCGCTTCCACATCGAGGGGATGGAGGAGGACGGGCTCCCCGTGCCCGAGCCCACGAGCCTCTGCGAGATGGTCGAGGTCTGACGGCGAGGGGGCGCGATGATGGCCCGGTGACGGGGCGGGGCCAGGCTGCGTGCCTCGACCGTCCACGAGGGAGGCACCCCATGGCAGGCCCCGTCGGTGTTCCCGCCGCATCCCCCCGTCTCCTCCGCAGCGCCGGGCTCGGCGGACTCCTCCTCGCGCTGGCCCTCGCCATCCCGGCCCCGGCCCGCGCCGCCGAGGAGGGAGAGCGCGACGACTGGTACGCCCAGTTCCACTCGGGGAAGAAGGTCGGCTGGGCCCACGACCGGCGCACGCGGTCGACCGAGGGCTCCACCCCGGTCTGGGTCACGGAGAACGAGAGCCGCGCCCTCCTCGGCGATTCCCCCGACGGGCCGGTCCTGGTGAGCATGAGGCGGATCGTCGAGGACGAGGCCGGCCGTGTCCTCTCCTACCGGACCTCCGTGGACATCGGCAGGGGGCCGCAGGTCCGGGAGGGCGTGGTCAAGGGGGACGTCGTCCACGCCGTGGAGGACGGGAAGCCCCGCGAGGCCGCCTACCCGGCCGGCGCCCTCGGCCCCGCGGCCGTGGATCGGGCCGTCACCCTCAATCTCGCCCCGGGGACCGAGGGCACCGTCACGGCCTTCCAGGCCATCGACGCGAAGGGCAGCGCCCTCCGGTGGAAGGTGGAGAAGTCCACGGAGATGACGAACGTCCTCGGCCGCTACATGTGGCTCACGCGCATCGAGAAGACGGAGGAGGACGGCCTGCCGGAATTCTCCCTCGTGGGGCCGGGGCGCCGGGAGTACGCCGGCGCCAACAACCTCGGGATCTGGGAGTGGTACCTCACCGAGGAGCTGGTGGCGAAGGCGGAGGGGGAGCCGGCGGCGCTCCTCGCGCCGGCCGTCGTCGAGCCCGACCGCGCGATCACGATGTCCCCGAAGCCCGTGCGCGGCCTCTACCGGCTGTCGAGGAAGGGCCGCCCCGTCGGCGACCTCCCGGAGGGCGGGGCGCAGCGGGTCCTCCGCCGCGCCGCCGACGGGAGCTCGCTCGACGTCGAGGTGGCCTTCGCCGAGCCGCCCTCGGGCACCGCCATCGCGCGCCCCCAGGCCGCGAAGCCGGGGACGGCGAAGCACCTCGCGGCGACGCCGCTCCTCGAGCTCGAGCATCCGCGGCTGAAGGCCTTCTCCGCGGACGCCGTCGGCGGCCTCATCAACTCCCTCCGGACCTCGCGGATGATCGAGCTCGCCGTCCACGACTACCTCGCGCCCGCGCCCGCCCAGGTCGGCTTCGCGACCGCCTGCGAGGCCATCTCCTCCGCCACGGGGGATTCCACGGAGGCCGCGGTCCTCGCGGCGGGGCTCGCCCGCGCCGCGGGGGTGCCGGCCCGCCTCGTCGCGGGCCTCGTCTACGGGGACGCGTCCACCTGGCACGATGCGCCCCGGCCGAAGGGAGCGTTCGCCCTCCACTTCTGGGTCGAGGTCCATGTCGCCGAGGGGGTCTGGTTCCCGCTGGACCCGATGCGCATGGACGGGACACGGCCCGTGAAGGGTGTGGACGAGCTCGAGGGCCACGGCGGCTTCGACGGGACGCACATCGCGGTGCTCGTGTCGGACCTCGCCACGGAGCGCCCGTTCACGGACATCGCGAAGCCGGTCCTCGACTTCATGGACGGGCTCGCCATCGAGGTGCTGGAGCCGAAGTAGCCTCGCGCCCCTCCCCACCCCCCCCTTCCGGCGGCCTCCGCCGGATTGCCGGTCAAGGTCCGCCCCGATCCAGCCGAAAAATCGGGAGTGCCCCTTGACAACCACAAACCAGAGTGTATTCTTCCTCGCCGACCCCAACCTGTAGGGGGTATCAGGCCAGGGCAAGGAAATCGCAAAACCGGGTATCCACAGGTTCTCCAGACTCCGGGGGGGGGCCCGTCGGGGGCCCCCGGCGCACTGTCGGACCGGAGACGTAGTCTTCGGAATGCCCCTGCACTCAGGGGGGGCGAAGGCCGCGCGACGTGAACGGGAGCGCACGGAGGGGTCCGCGAGCGGGCCCTCCCGCCCCTCCCGGGACGCATAAGCACCGTTGAAATAGGGTGTTGCATCGCCGGGACCGTGCCCGACGCCGGGCGCGGAGAAGGAAGGCCGGACGCGCCGCTCCGTGGCGAGGTCACGTCACGGGGGGCCGCCCAGAGGGAGGGGACATGCCCGCGTATCCGTCGAACGCCGATTCGCGCCGCCGCAAGAGCCGCCGCCGCGCCGCCGCCACCACCGGTTCCGGGAAGCTCCGCTTCACCCGGGCCTTCTCGAAGCCCGACGTCCATCCCTTCGACGAGCTCCGGTGGGATCTGCGCACCGCGGCCATCACCTCCGAATCCGGCAAGGTGATCTTCGAGCAGAAGGACGTGGAGGTCCCCTCCTCCTGGTCCCAGCTCGCCACCAACGTCGTCGTCTCCAAGTACTTCCGCGGCGCCGTCGGCCAGGAGAACCGGGAGCGCTCCGTCAGGCAGCTCGTCGGCCGGGTCGTGGACACCATCACCGGCTGGGCCCGCGAGTACGGCTACTTCGACACCGAGGAGGACGTCAAGGCCTTCTCCGACGACCTCTGCTACCTCCTCGTCAACCAGTACCTCGCCTTCAACTCCCCGGTCTGGTTCAACGTCGGCATCGAGAAGAAGCCGCAGTGCTCCGCCTGCTTCATCAACTCCGTGGACGACACCCTGGAATCCATCCTCGAGCTCGCCAAGACCGAGGGCAAGCTCTTCAAGTACGGCTCCGGGGCCGGCTCCAACCTCTCCAAGCTCCGCTCCGCGCGGGAGATGCTCTCCACCGGCGGGAAGCCCTCGGGCCCCGTCTCCTTCATGCGCGGCTACGACGCCTTCGCCAACGTCATCAAGTCCGGCGGCAAGACCCGCCGCGCCGCCAAGATGCAGATCCTCGACTGCGACCACCCCGACGTCGAGGAGTTCATCTGGTGCAAGAGCAGGGAGGAGAAGAAGGCCCACTCCCTCATCGACGCCGGCTACGACGGCTCCGTCAACGGCGAGGCCTACCAGTCGGTCTTCTTCCAGAACAGCAACCTGTCGGTGCGCGTCACCGACGCCTTCATGAAGGCCGTCGAGAGCGACGCCCTGTGGAACTTCACCGCCCGCACCACCGGGGCGCCCACGAGCGAGATCCGCGCCCGCGACCTCTTCAAGCAGATCTGCGAGGCCGCCTGGCACTGCGGCGACCCGGGCCTCCAGTACGACGACACCATCAACAACTGGCACACCTGCAAGGCCACGGACCGCATCTACGCGAGCAACCCCTGCTCCGAGTACGTCTTCCTCGACGACACCGCCTGCAACCTGGCGTCCCTGAACCTCATGAAGTTCCGCCGCGAGGACGGCACCTTCGACGTGGAGGGCTTCAAGGCCGCCTCCCGCACCTCCATCATCGCCCAGGAGATCATCGTCGACGCCGCCTCCTACCCGACCCCGCGCATCGGCGAGATGTCCCACCGCTACCGCACCCTCGGCCTCGGCTACGCCAACCTCGGCGCCCTCCTCATGGCCCACGGCGTCCCCTACGACTCCGACGAGGGCCGCGCCTACGCCGGCGCCATCACCGCCATCATGACCGGCGAGGCCTACCGCGCGAGCGCCGAGCTGGCCGCCGCCATGGGCCCCTTCCCCGGCCACGCCGAGAACGCCGAGGCCATGCTCGGGGTCATCGGGATGCACCGCGACGCCGCGTGGGCCCTCGCCCAGGCCGCCGCGCCGGCGGACCTCGTGGACGCCGCCCGCTCCGTCTGGGACGAGGCGCTGGATCTCGGCCGCGAGCACGGCTACCGCAACGCCCAGGTGACGGTGCTGGCCCCCACCGGGACCATCGCCTTCATGATGGACTGCGACACCACCGGCGTCGAGCCGGACATCGCCCTCGTCAAGTACAAGAAGCTCGTCGGCGGCGGCGTGCTGAAGATCGTCAACCGCACCGTGCCGCTGGCCCTCGAGCAGCTCGGCTACGACACCGCGCGCATCGCCGAGATCATCGACCACATCGACCGCGAGGAGACCATCGAGGGGGCCCCGGGCCTCAAGGACGAGCACCTCCCCGTGTTCGACTGCGCCTTCCGCGCCCGCAACGGCGTCCGCTCCATCGCGCCGGCGGGGCACGTCCGCATGATGGCCGCCGCGCAGCCCTTCCTCTCCGGGGCCATCTCGAAGACCGTGAACCTCCCCCCCGACGCCACGGTCGAGGAGATCGGCCGCATCTACATGGAGGGCTGGAAGCTCGGCCTCAAGGCCGTGGCCATCTACCGCGACGGCTGCAAGCGGATCCAGCCGCTCTCCACCAGCAAGGACGAGAAGGCGACCTCGCAGAAGAAGGCCGAGGCGAAGCCCGTCGTCCCCGCTCCCGCGGCGAAGCCGGCCCGCCGCCGCCTCCCCGACGAGCGCCACGCCGTCACCCACAAGTTCTCCCTCGGCGGCCACGACGGCTACGTGACCATCGGCGAGTACGACGACGGGTCGCCCGGCGAGATCTTCGTCGTCATGGCGAAGGAGGGTTCCACGGTGTCCGGGCTCATGGACACGGTGGCCACCCTCACCTCCATCGCCCTCCAGTACGGCGTGCCCGCGGAGGTCCTCGTCAACAAGTTCAGCCACACCCGCTTCGAGCCGAGCGGCATGACCACCCACCCCGACATCCGGTTCGCGAAGTCCCCCGTGGACTACATCTTCCGGTACATGGGGCTGAAGTACCTGGTCCCGAAGGAGGCCGCCCCCCCCGCGGGGGGGGGAGCCGCGGGGGGGGGCCCCCCCCCCCCCGCCCGCCACCGCGGGCCCCCCCCCGGGTCCCACCGCGGCGGCAACGGCGGCTCCCACGCCGCGGCGCCCGCATCGGTTTCGTCTGGCGCGTCGGGCTCCTCCGGCGGGGCCGCGGCACCCCTCGCGATGGTCTCTCCCGCCATGGCGCCCGTGGCCGCACGGAGCCTCGGCGCGGCGGCGATGCAGCCCGTCAACCGGCTCGCCAAGCTCGAGGAGCGGGTCTTCCAGGCGCAGTCCGACGCGCCCTCCTGCCACAACTGTGGCGGGATCATGACCCGCAACGGCTCCTGCTACAAGTGCTCGAACTGCGGAGAGACGAGCGGCTGCTCTTGAGACCCCGCTCCCAGGACCACCGACGGCCCGTCGCACGGGGGCGGGGGGGGGGGGGCCCCCGGCGCCCCCCCCGGGGGGGGGGACCCGGGGCGGGGGGGGGCGGGGGG
>CAYJMF010000003.1:0-120842 GCA_964370855.1 uncultured Planctomycetota bacterium
CCGCCAACGCCCGCCGACCGCGCCGCCCCCCGCCCCGCGTAGTCGAGGAACGCCTGCAGGTCCGCCACCCCGCGCGCCCGCGTCCGCGACAGGTCGATGGCCTCCGGGCCGATGCTCGAGAACACCACCACCTGCTCCCGCGCCCGCGTCACCGCCACGTTCAGCCGCCGCTCCCCCCCGTCGCGGTTCAGGGGCCCGAAGTTCATCGCCATCACCCCCGCACCGTCGGGCCCGTAGCCGACGGAGAAGAGGATCACGTCCCGCTCGTCCCCCTGGACGTTCTCCAGGTTCTTCACGAAGACCGGCTCCGGCACCCCGTCCGTGAACCAGCGCTCCACCGACGGGTCCTCCCGCCGGGCCGCCTCCAGCAGGTCCTCCACCAGCGTCTGCTGCACCTGGCTGAACGTCACCACCCCGAGCGAGCGGTGCCGTTCGAGAGGGTCCCGGAGCCGCCGCAGCACCTCGGCCACCACCGCCTCCGCCTCCACCCGGTTCGTGGCGGAGCGGCCCCGGTCGTAGACGCCGGCCACGCGGACCAGCGACACCCCCACCCGGGGGGACGCATCCACCGAGGAGGGGAAGGTCAGGAGCCGGCCGCCGTAGTAGCGCCGGTTGCTGAAGGCGATGAGGCTCTCGTGGCGGCTGCGGTAGTGCCAGTCGAGGTGGAGGCGCGGCACCCGGGAGGCGACGCAGTCGTCGAGCACGCTCTCGAGCTCCCCGACGGAGTCCTCGAGCGGATCCTCCTCCTCCCCCTCCCCCTTCTCGAAGAAGGTCGTCGGCGGGAGCTGCTTCGAATCCCCCACCACCACCGCCTGCCGCCCCCGGGCGATGGCGCCGACGGCGTCCCAGACCGGGATCTGGCTCGCCTCGTCGAAGACCACGAGGTCCACCTTCGCGAAGCCCGGGTCGAGGTACTGCGCCACGGAGAGCGGGCTCATCAGGAGGCAGGGCTTGAGGAGCGGCAGGAGGTTGGGGAGCCTGCCCACGAGCTTGCGCAGCGGCATGTGCCCCCGCTGCCGCTTCCCCTCCCGGAGGAGGATGCCCACCTCGGAGGTCTCGACGACGCCCCCCCCGGCGGGCCGCGGGACGCGGGCGCCGAGGCGGGCGAGGACCACCTCGCGGGCGAGCTCGAGGAGGCGGACGTCGAGGGCGCGGAACTCCCGGATGCGCTCCTCGTGGTCGGCGCTGAAGAAGTCCCGGAGCACCGGCTCGCCGCGGATCACCCCCTCGAGCCACCACTGGTGGAAGGAGCGGGCGAAGGCGTCGGGCAGGAGCGGCGGGGGGAGGTCCCCCCGCTCGCAGGCGGCGGCGAGGGGGCCGAGGCCGAGGGCGTCGGCGGCGACGCGGGCACGACGCCAGGCGCACCAGGGGCGGAGCAGGGCGCCGCCCGTCCTCCAGGGGGCGCAAGCCTCCCGGACCCGGGTGGCGTGGTTCGGGGCGGATCGGGGGCCGAAGGCGGCTTCCTCGTCGAGGTCGAGGAGGGAGGCGAGGGAGCGGCGGGATTCGTGGAAGGCGAGGAGGTGCTTCTCGAGTTCCCGGACGGCGCGGCCCGCGGGGCCCGCGGCGGCCGTCGCGGCGAGGGCGCGGCGCTGGGGGGGGTCGAGGTCGGTTGCTGTTCCGTAGCGGGCGAGGAAGGCGCGGAAGGCGTCGGCGAAGGGGATCAGGGCTTCGAGGGCGTCGGGGTTGGCTTCTCCTTCCCTCCAGTGGGCGCCGAAGAGCCGGGCCGGTCCGGCGGCGGCCTTCAGATCCTCCTCCAGCCCGCGCAGTTCCCGGGCCTCCGCCAGGGCGGCGAGGAGGTCGGCGGCGCGGGGGAGGGAGGGGGACCTCGAGACCGGCTTGAGGGCGGAGCGGACCCGGAGGATGCCGATCCAGGAGAGCGGGGGGAAGGAGTCGAGGGCGGCGGCGAGGCGGGCGTGGAGGAGGTCGAGGTCGAGGGCGAGGAGCCGCTTCTCCCAGGCTTCGAAGAGGCGTGCGCGGAGCTCGTTCCGCCGGCGCATCCGGGTGAGCGTGGCGAGGAGGTCCTCCCGGAGCCCCTCCCAGGCCGGTTCCAGGAGGAGCGGTTCCGCCGGCGCCGGGGACGCGAGGAGGAGGGGGAGGCCCAGGCCGAGCGCTTCCCACCCCTCGGCGGTCAGTTCGGGGCCGACGCCCGGCAGGCGGCCCTCCAGGGGCTCCAGGGCCGCCTCCAGGGCCGCCGCACGCTCCTCGAGGGTCTTTGCGCCGTCCTCCGCGGCCGTGGTCAGGGAGGGCTCCCATGCCCCTCTTCGGACGCTCCTCCACGGGTGGCCGGCGAGGTCCCCCACCTCCTTCCCCGTGGCGGCCAGGCGCTGCGCCCCCTCCTCGAGGGAGCCGAAGGCCTCCCGCGTGAGCGGGTCGGGGAGGCCGGGGCCGAGCGGCACGCGGGGGGAGTCCCGGTGGCGGACGAGGACGGCCGTCGCCTCGAACACGCTGACGCCGAACTCCCGCGGCCGGTGGAGCGCCCGGGCGTAGTCGTTGAGCTCCCGCCGCAGCGCCTCCAGGCGGCGCGCCCGCTCCTCCCACGCCGCCGGGGGGAGCGCGCCGGCCGCGGCGAGGGAGGCCTGGAGCTGCTCCATCACCTCCCGCTTGTTCGCCCTGTGGGAGTGGAGCGCGAGGCAGAAGGGGCCGAGGCCGACGCGGCGGAGGCGGTCGTGGACGACGTTGAGGGCGGCCTGCTTCTCGGCCACGAAGAGCACCCGGCGGCCCGAGGCGAGGGCGTGGGAGACGAGGTTGGTGATGGTCTGGGACTTCCCCGTGCCCGGGGGGCCCTCCAGCACGAAGCTCCGGCCGTCGGCGGCGGCGAAGACGGCGGCGAGCTGGGAGGAATCGGCGTCCACGAGGCAGAAGGTCTCCTCGGGGCGGCGGGCGTCGTCGAGCGTCGCGGGGTCGGGGAAGGAGCCGCCGGGATCGAAGGGGGCGTCGGGGGTCTCGACGAGGTGGCGGACGAGGGGGTTCCCCATGAGGTCGTCGGTCCGCCCCTCGAGGTCGTTCCACATGAGGAACTTGGTGAAGGAGAAGAAGCCGATGGCCGCCTCCTCGGCCACGTCCCAGCGGTGCTGGTTCACCACCGCCGCGCGGAAGGCGCGGAGGACGGCCGCCACGTCGATGCCGTTCTCGTCCTCCGGCGGCGGGACCACCCCCTCGACGGCGACGCCGAAGTCCGTGGCGAGCTTCTGGAGGAGGGTCACGTTGACCTGCGCCTCCTCCCCCGAGAGGGTGAGGCGGAAGGCCGACCGCACCGAGGTCCGCTCCAGGGTCAGGGGGAGGAGGAGGAGCGGCGCGCGGAGCTCCCGGGGGCTCGCGTCGGTCTCGTACCAGCGGAGGAAGCCGAGGGCGAGGTAGAGGGTGTTGGCGCCGCTCTCCTCGAGGGCGCTGCGCGCGGCGCGGTGGATGTGGACGAGCCGCTCCCCGAGCTCCGCCGCGGGGAGGCGGGTGCGGAGGCGGCGCTCCTTCACCTCCGCGAGGAGGAAGGACTTGAGCGCGTCCTCCCCGGTCCGGGCCCGGTGGGCGGCGGCATCCCGCGGGTCGCTCCCCTCCATGAGGCCGGGGTCGGGGAAGAGGGAGAAGGAGCTCCCCGAGGCCAGCGCGTCCTCGAAGGCGGCGATGTCGGGGCAGAGGAGGGGGAGGGTGGCCTTGGTCTCGCGGTAATGGAGGAGGCGGTTGCGGAGGGTGAGGTCGAGGAGGTGGCGCTTCCAGCGTTGGATTCGGGGTTCGTGAGGAGGGGAGGGGGGGGTGGGGGGCGGGGCGACGGGGAGGGGGGCGGGGGCGGCTTCCGGGGCGCTCCCCTCCTCACGAACCCATACTTTGTCCGCATCCACCGCGCGGAACACGCCGGACACTCGGGCGGGGAGGGGGCGCAGCAGCGCACGGCGGGCGGCGGCGAGGTCGACGGCGTAGCGGAACCTGGCGGGGTCGTCGAGGTGTCTCCGTCCCGCGGCGACCGCCTCCGGGAACCCGGCCGCGCCGGATCCGGCCAGCAGGGTGGTCTCGACGAGGAGGAGGGCGTCGAGGTCGACGCGCTTTCGGATGGCGAGCGGCTCGAGGACCGCGGGCTCGGGGAAGGAGGCCTTCTCGAGCCAGGCGCCGGCCAGCGCGTGGCCGTCGAGGATGAGGACGAGGGCGTGGAGGCCCGCCTGCTCGTAGAGGGCGGCGAGCAGGGTGGAGAGGTCGAGGCAGGTGCCGAGGCGGCTCTCGAGGACCTGGTCGGGGGTGCGGATCTTCTGGCCCGTCTTCTCGAAGCTCGCCGGGGGCTCGACGTAGGTGAGGCCCCGCTCCTTCACGGCCCGGAACAGGGCCGCGGCGATGGCGCGGGCCCGGGCGGGGTCGCCGGACTGGTAGCCGTTGAGCGCCCGGTCCCCGGTGGTCTCCTCGAGAACCTCCCCGGCCCGGGTCAGCAGCGGGGCGAGGGCGGGGTGGTTCGGGAGGACGAAGGCGGCGAGGATCTCGGGGAGCGACCCGGTCCCGTTCCACTCGTTGTAGGCGAGGAGCTCCACCGGGTGCTCGGTGGCGGAGACGAGGACCCCCGCCGCCTCCACCTCGACGCGCAGCAGCGCCTTCTCCCTCTCCACCTGCTGCACGAGCCGCCCCGGGTCGAGGGCGAGGGGCACCGCGTCGAACGCGTGCACCCCCCCCGCCGCGATGGAAGCGACCCGCCGCTCCCAGGGCGCCGAGAACGGCGGATCCGACCGCACCCGCACGACGACGTCGGCGAGCGGAGCCCCGGTCGGGTTCCCGATGCGCAGCCTCTGCACCACCGGCACGTCGTTCTGCTGCATCGCGTAGTTCACCCGCGGGTCGTAGTCGATCTCGACGACGACCCCGGTGGCGGGCGGGTGGACGGCGTCCTCCATGGGCACCTCGGCCAGGTCGGGTGTGCGGGGTTAGAGGATATCCCCCGGTGTCGTGGCCCGGGCGGGGCGATTCCGGTCCCGCGGCGGGCCCGCTCCCGCGGAACCTCGCGGAACGACGAGGGGGGCGAGAGTCGGTCGCGCGGGGGACACCGGGATGGACGCGAATGCGTCGCGTCGCCCCTGCACCGATCCCTCCCGGCATCTTCGACGGAGGGTGCTTCCCGTTGACCCGGCATGGCCGAATGTGGTATGATTTCTTCCGAAAAGTTCATCCCGAAAGGCAGCCATGCGGACCCCCGCCCACCCACGGCTCAAGCCCGGGAAGGTCTACCGGACGGCGGACTTCCGCCGCTGGGACCGGAACGGCACCCGATTCGCCCGGCGCCTCGAGCGCGACGGCACGCTCCGGCGTCTTGCGCAGGGTCTCTACGTCCGTCCCCGCCACGGCACCTTCGGCCCGGTTCCGCCCAGGGACGAGGAGGTCCTCCGGGCCTTTCTCAAGGGCTCCGACTTCGTCTTCACCGGGCCGGCCCAGTGGAACAGCCTCGGCCTGGGGTCCACGGCCGCCTTCGCGGACACCTGGGTCTACAACACCAGGCGCACCTGCACGCTGCCCCTCGGCAAGCGGCGGCTGCGGCTTCGCCGCGTCCGGTTCCCGAAGCGCGCCTCGCCGGAGTGGTACGTCGTCGACCTCCTCCTGAACCACGAGGCGGCGGGAATGTCGCTGGGCGAACTCGAAGGCGCCCTTCGTTCCGCGCTGTCCGCAGGACGGTTCGATCGGGACCGCCTCCAGCGGTCGGCGGACGAGTACGGGACCCGGGAGACGCGGGAACTCGTCCACCGGGCCATGGCGCAGGCCACGGCCCCCTGATGGCCTTCGTCCACGAGGACCGGGAGTTCGAGGACCTGCTCCGCATCGTCGCGGACCCGGCAAACCTGCCAACGGTGATCGGGGCGGAGGGTGGCGAGAGAGGACCTCGCGGCACCGGCGCCCGCAGGCTTCAGGGAAGGCCGGCCCCCCCGAGCAGCCTCGCCCTCTCCATCTCCAGGGCGGCCACCCGGCGCCGGAGAGCCCGCAGTTCGCGATCCACCCGCCGCAGTTCCGCCGCCGCCTCGCGCTCCTTCCGGTAGCCGGCCCCGTGCTTCTTCTCGACGAGGGCGACCACTTCGCGGCGGAGCAGGCGCAGGAAGGGATTGCCGTGCATGGCCTGCATCCGGTACTGCAGGCGCCCCCTCCGGATGCCCTCGATGATCTCCGCCCGGGTCAGGCCGAACTCCTTGCAGGCCGTCCCGTCGCTGAGGGTGGCCCCCTTGAGCATCCACTCGGAGGAGTCGTCGAGGGCCCCGGAGATCCGCTCCTGGAGTTCCCGCTCCTTCCGCCCGGCCCGACCCCTGGCCCCGGTTTTCACGATGTCGGTCCCTCCCGCGCGTCGACGCGCATCGAGGAAGCCTAGACTCCGGCCCCGTCCGATTCCAGGGAACCGGGTGCGTGGTTGTGGAAGGCTCCGCCCGTCCCCGGTGCGCCGTAGATTCCCCGGCGGCCCCCCCCGGAGGACCTCCATGCTCCCCCCGAGCCGGAACGCCCCCTGCCCCTGCGGCAGCGGGAGGAAGTACAAGCGATGCTGCCTCACCGCCGACGCCGAGCGGGCGGCCGGGGGAGCGCGGACGCCGGGGAGGTCCGGGCGCCCGGGGGGCCCGCCGGCGGGCGGCACGGCCTCCATGGCCGGCACCCTGGCTCCTCCTCGACCGGCGCCGCCCCCGGTGTTCCCGGATCCGCCCCCCTTCGGGCCGGCCCACGCGGCCACACCCGTCCCCGCCACCGTGACCGTGGGGGACGTGACGCTCCGCGTCCTCTACCGGGTGAAGGCCGTCCGGTACATCAACACCCGTCTCGTGGGAAACGACCTCCACGTGAGCGCACCGTTGGGCGTGAGCCCGGAGCGGCTGCGCGAGGCCATCGAGGAGAGCGCCGCCTCGCTGGTCCGCCGCCGGGAGCGCCGCCGCGGGGGCTCCCCGGGGAACGGGGCGGAAGGACCCGGCTCCGACCTCCTCCTCGAGGCGGCCCGCCGCGTGGCGGCCCGGTTCCCGGTCCCGCCGGAGGTCGCGGGCGTGGAGTACACCGACCGCCAGGTCGCCTGCTGGGGGACCTACAGCCGGGCGACGCGCCGCATCCGCCTGACCGCCCTGGTCCGGCACATGCCCGCCTGGGTCCGCGATGCCGTCCTCGCCCACGAGCTCGCCCACGCGGTCCACTTCGATCACGGCCCGGAGTTCTGGGACCTCGTGCACCGGGTCTGCCCGGACACCCTGCGCGCCCGGGAGTTCCTCACGGGGGTGCAGTGGGCGACCGCCGCCCTGAGGGACATGCCGGCCGCGGCCCGCGACCTGCTGATCCGGGCCGGGGAGGCCGCCGGGAACGGGCCTGGGGAGGGCACCGCGATGGAGGAGTCCTCCTGATCCGGGCGACCATGAAGATCCCTCCCCCCACTCCCCGGGGCGAGGGCCGGGCTCCAGGAGTGGGCTCTTGCCCCCCCCTTCTCGCTGTCCTCCACTTCCGTCTACGGAGGCTCACGAACTCCCCTGCAGGTACCCGGGCTGGCAATCGACCAGAATGGCGATGTTCTTGGCAATGAGGTCCATTCCCGCGGAGGAGACCCTCCCGATGGGTGGCCCGAGAATGCGGTCGCGATCCACCGCCATGACCTGCCAGCACATGGCGACGCTTTCCCGCGACAGACCATTCGCCTTGGTGGGGTGCAGGGGTACACCGCGTGGATCCCTGGCATGAAGGATGTTCGTCGTGAAGGGGACGACCATGAGGGTCCTGCCGTAGCGATAGCGGTCGGCCTGGACCACCACGGCGGGGATCGGGTGGGCGGCTCCCGCCTCGCTGCCCGCGGCAAGGCCCGTCACGTCGAGGCGGACCACCGAGCCGCGGACAGGGTCCCGGGACATCGATCAGATCGCCAGGACGGCCCTGGCCCAATCGGCAAAGAGCGCCTCCGGCGGAACCTCCGTTTCGGCATTCCCCTCGGCCACTTCGCCGGCATCGACCATCGGCTCCTCCGCGATGACGGAGCGGAGCACGCCGCGGATGAGAACGTGCTGCTCGTCGGCTCCCCTGGCGGCGTACTCCGTCACGCCACCGAACACGTGACCGTCGAGGCTGTCCGGGCAATCGAGCAGGCGCACGCCCGCGATCGTCCCGAACTCCAGGGCCGCGGTCGCCACGTCGACCCTGTTGAGGAGCGCCACAACGCCCTCCGTGTCCTCCAGACCCTTCGGCATCTTCCCCGTAGCGATGCCGGTCAGGAACGACGGGATGGACCCCAGGGTGAGGTGGAGGGTCATCTCGTAGGTCTGCAGAGCGATCCCGAATCGCATCAGTGACCTCGCTCCGGGACCGTCGTCCTGCACGTCCGGGACCGGCACCCTCATCCGCTCCCGGCGGACGAGAGCGGCGACCTCCCGGAGGAGAGGAAGGAGTTTCAACCAGTTCTCAGCCATGTACTTCAGCAGCGGAGGCCAGACCCGGTTCCGCTCCCTGAGGAATGCCCGGAAAGACCGTTCGAGCAGCGCTCTCGCACGGGCATCGGAGAGGTCCGGGGAGGCGGACAGGATCGGGTCGATGCCGGATCGCACGGCGGTCCGTGCGATCCGGGTCAACTCGTCCTCCAACGCCCTGGGGAGGACCCGGGGGTGGGAACGCGACTTCGGCCGCTTCGACTTCCAGCGCGAGAGTTCCAGGATCGGGAGCGGAGGAACCGTCAGGCAATCAGCGCGCATTCCCGGGATTCTACGCGAGCCTCCATGCGGGAGGACCCGGCAAACCTGCCCGTGCAGGTTCGAGCAGAGCGCCTTCAGCAGCCCCCGAACTGCCCCTGGAGGGGCCGCCAGCAGCATCCCGAGTTCCGCGTTGACGGACCGGCTCCGCGATGTGCCCCCGGACTCGCCGCCGAGGCTGCCCCCGCCCCGGCCCTGGATCCCATGGTCGCCCACGCCTTCGGCTGCGGGGAGGCCGGCCAGCCTGGAACCGGTCGGCCGCCCGGTGACGGGGACTGGGGAGAGGTGGGGTACCCCTTTACGCCTGCACTTCTAGCGACGTAGGATGTGTAGTTGAAGTGGCCGGCAACCCAATCTCCGTCCCCCGCATTCTATCGCGGGCATGGGGCGGATGTCCCGGGTCGTCACGGATCCCGTGCGACCACGGGACGGAGGCGCAACCGTCCGGAGTCCCCTCCCGTCGCACTCCCCCGCGCGTCCTCACTCCCCGACGAGCAGGTCCGCCTCCTCCCCCTCCGCCGGCGCGGGGAAGTCGGACGGCCGCCAGCCGCCGCTCCCGTCCGGGACGCTCACGGAGATCCGCGACGGGGGCCCGACGTAGGTCTCGATCCGGAACCGCCCCTCCTTCCCCGTGACGGTCCCGTCGCCGACGCGTCCCTCCGCCGTCACCAGGTGGACGAAGGCCCCGGCCACGGGCCCGGCCGCGGTCCGGACCACGCCGCGGACCTCGTGCTTCGGGGGCAGGGCTTCGTCGAGATCGATCTCGAGGACGTCCTCCTTCCGGTTCGCTCCGACGTACCAGCCCCGGTCCTTCCGCCCCTCCACTTCGAGGATGCAGGCACCCGCCGGGAGATCCACGAAGGTGACCGATCCCGTGGGATCCGCCCTCGCCTCGCGCACGCAATCCGCGGGGAGCATCCCCCGTAGATCCGGAAACGCGGGCGGGCGTCCGAGCTTCGCACCGAAAGCGTACTCCCGTCCGCCGGGGATGGATCCCAGGCGGACCCTGCGCCCCTCCACCGGCAGCCGCTCCGAACGCAGGCGCACGGTGAGCGGTTTCGCGCCCTCGGCGAGGACGAGGGTGACCGCTCCGGAAGCCGCCTCCTCGGCCCTGAGGCCCCGGGGGAATCCCTCGTGCTTCTCGAAAAACACCCACCATCCCCCGTCCGGCGCGAAGGCTCCCACCAGGTAGTACGACTTGTCCTCCGGCGACAGCCCCCCGACGACGCACTCCCCCTTCCCGTCGGCCGTCCCCTCCCCGAGAAGGTCGTGGGGCAGACGGTTCGTCCCGTAAACCACCACCCGCGCCCCCGGCACGGCCGCCCCGTCGGGGGTCGTGACCCGGAACCGGTGCGCCACCGCTCTCCGCAGGAGCACCGCGAACTCCCGGTCCCTCGAGGGCCGGAAATTGTGCTGCCCCGTCTCGTACCCCTCGGCCCGGACGAGGACTCCCGCCCCCCACTCGGGCCGGTCCGCCCGGAAGTGGTCGAAGGAGAAGCGCCCGTCCCCGTCGGCGGTCCACTCCCGGAACCGGGGGCCGTACACGGAGAGTATGGTCGCCCCGGGAACGGGGATCCGCGTCTCGGCATCGAGGACCTGCCCCGCGCAGGAGATCCCCGCGCCGAGTGCGAGGACCACCTCGTGGACCTCCCCCGGCAGGAGCACCGCGCTCTCGTACCCGTTGGCGAGGTCGGTCCTCCCGGGCGGCGGGAGCGCCCCGGCCATGAAGGTGCCCGGTTCCTGCCCCTCGAAGAGGGCCCTCCCCTCGAGGTCCGTCGCCGCCGTGCGGGTCCGGCGCCCCTCGTCGAGGACGGTCACCTCGGCCCCGGCCACCGGATCCCCGCGGGCGTCGCGGACCCGGACCGCGACGGAGCCGAGCCGCCGGAGGCGGAGGGTGAGCGAGGCGCCGGGCGCGGCGTTCCCGCGCTCCACGGGACCGAAGCCGATCTCCTCCGCGGTGAGGAGGGAGGGGCCGTTCCCCTCCACCGGAAGGGAGAAGCCGCCGTCCGCACGGCTGAAGCACTCCCGGCTCGCCCCGGCGGTCGTCCCCTCCACGCGGAGACTCACCCCTTCGATGGGCTCACCGGTGTCCCCGTCGATGACGCGGCCGTTCAGGGCGGCCTCCCCGGGAATCGGCCCCGTCGGCGCCGATTCCGTAACGGGATCCGCGAAGGGCTCCGCGATGACCGGGGTCGCGGCGAGTCGCGGACCCGGTTCCGGCGAGACGGGCTCGACACCTCCCCACCACGCGGCTCCGGCGGCGACGAGCACGACGGCGGCCACGGCCGCCTTGGCCTTGAGCGTCATGAGGAGCCCTCCCGCGACGCCCGTGGCCGCGACCGCACCGGGGGCCGCGGGCTCCGGCCGACCGGCGAGGGGAAGGAGGAGGAGGCTCCACGCCCGGCGCCCGCCCCGGTGCTCCCGATCGAGGCGGCCGCGGAGCCGCTCCAGGGCGCGGCGAAGCCGGGTCCGGACGGTCTCGAGGGGGACCCCCTGGCGCGCGGCGATCTCCTGCGGCGAGAGGTCCTCGAACCACCGCAGGAGCACCGCCGACCGGTACGGCTCCTCGAGTTCCATCACGGCGGCGACGAGCCGCTTCAGGACCTCCCCGCGGGCGACGACCTCGTCCGTCGGAGGGAGCGCCTCGGGACGCGCCGCCTCCTCCTCGCGGCGGCGGCGCCGCCCCTCGGACCGGAGGGCATCGACGGCCCGGAACCGGAGCACCGCGCCGAGCCACGCCCGGAGCGACCGGGGCCGCTCCCGCGGGGGATTCCGGAGAACCGAGATCCACACGTCCTGCTCGAGGTCCCGGGCCCGGGCGTCGTCGGCCACCAGGGCGCGGGAGATCCGCGCCACCCACTCCCGGTGGGCCAGCAGCTCCTCGACGCGGACCGTGCGCGCATCCTGCTCCATGGGCCTCCATGGGTGAGTCGGCGCGGAGCGGGGGACGGGTTCAGGAATGCGGAACCCCCGGGGCCGTCGCGGAACGGCGGATGGTGACGGGGGTCATGGGCCTTCCGATGGACTCCCTCCTACCACATTCGGGGTCCCATCCGATCCCCCGGCCGGGAATCCGGCGAGGGCCCGAGTCCACCGCACCGACCGGACGCCGGAGGGCCCATGACATCGGTTCGTTTCCGGGGGTTGGCCATCCGGGTGCGGCGAGCGGGATGGGATACTGGCACCGCCATGGGCGGAGATGAGGCGTCCCCGGATCGGGCCCCCGATGGAGATCCCCGCGCCGCGGTCGCGACTCCGACGGCGCTCCCGGCAGAACTCCCACCTGAACCAACCGCCCCCTCCCCCGGTGCTCCTCGCCCCCTCACCTTCGCGGGCCGGTTCCTGCGCTGGGCCCTCTTCCTGGTCCCGCTCGCCTACTTCGTGGCCCCCTTCGCCGTCCTCGTGCACGAGGTCCTCGGACACGGTCTCGCCACCCTTGTCTGCGGTGGATCGTTCCATGGATTCCTCGTGCTGCCATGGGGGGGCGGGATGGCCTTCTGCGATGCCCCGGGATTCGAGATGCAGGTGCACCTGGGCGGGGTGGCTTCCGAGGCGGTCATCGCCCTGCTGGCGTTGTTCGCGGGCAGCCGGCGGCCCCGGGGGACGCCCGGGCGGGTGGCGCTTCTCCTCGTCGCCTGCTGGCTCCTCATGAGTTCCTTCGTCGGTGTCTTTGTGGGAGGAGTTCACGGCTGCGAGGATTCCGACTTCTCCAAGGTCGCGGTCCTCATCGATGATCCACGGGCGAGGCCGGCTCTCTCCCTGACCGGGGCCGTCGGGTTCATCGCCTCGGTGGGTTCCATCGGGTGGCTTCTCGTGGAGGACGCCCGCAGCGCCTTCGCAACCGACCTCCTCACGGCTCGCTGGCGAAGGATCGCCGCGGCTCTCCTCTTCGTCGGATTGCCTGGCTCCTGGTGGTGGGTGCTCCCATGGACCATCGGCTCGGGCGAGGGGATCTCCATCCCTGGCGAGTCGCTCTCGCCTTTCCTCGCGGCCGCCCTCTGCCACGTGACCGTCACGCTCCTGCTGCTGCTCGCTTCCGGAAGTCGCGCGCCGACGGCATCCACCGCCCCTCCCGGGTGGAAGTCCATCGTCGCCGCGTGGTGCTGCTCCCTCGCCCTCCTCGGCTGCACGATGTTCTGGTGGTCCGAGTTCGGCTGGTGGATCTAGGGGCCGGGACGGCCCCCACCTGCCTACCTCCTCTCCACCAGATCCACGGTCACCACCGTCCGCTCCCCGCCGCGGATCTCGAACACACGCTCGCCCACGAACTCGAAGCGGCCCTCGCGATCCTGCACCCAGAGGGTGTAGAACCCCGGGGCGAGGGACTCGTGGTCGAAGCCCTCTCCCCCGTTCCCGAGAGGCCAGCTCGTCGTGCCGTCCACCACCGGGCCCACTCCCTCGCGGAAGTAGAGATTCAGGTGCGGCGGCATCCGCGCGACCCCGCCCCACCGGAGGTCCACGTGCAGCGACCCCGCGACCGGGAGGCGGAGGACCCACTCCCGCTTCTCCCCGGACCGCAACCGCGGGTCGCGAGCCTCCCCGTCCTCCGTCCACTCCTCGAGGTACGCGGGCGCCCGCCCCTCCGCTTCCGCGGAGGCCACGAACACCCCCGGCACCACCCGCAGGCGGATCACCCCGGGTTCCGGCCCCGGGGTCGCCTCGTCCACGCGGTAGACGCCCCGGAGGCC
Source organism: uncultured Planctomycetota bacterium (assembly GCA_964370855.1). Lineage (GTDB taxonomy): Bacteria > Planctomycetota > JAJSAM01 > JAJSAM01 > JAKLKS01 > JAKLKS01. The sequence goes on from CAYJMF010000003.1 coordinate 13,337, forward strand.
CTCCTCCGGCTCCGCGTGCCAGGTGAGCCGCGCGTCGGGGAGCGGCGCGCCATCCTCGGCGGCCACGACCCGAAGGAGGACCTCGGCGGGCGCGGGGATCCGGAAGTCGAAGGTCCCCCCCTCCTCGCCAACGACCACATCCGTCCGCCACTGCGGGTCCACCACGGCCCGGTACCGTCCCGGGGGGAGCCTCCCCATCGAGAAGGGGGCGGGAGCGCCGGGAACGACCGTCCCGAGGGGGACCACCTCCTCGATGCCGGAGTTGTCCCCGTCCATCCCGCAGAACGCCACCCGGGAGTCCAGCCCCTCCCACCCGGGGGAGAAGGTCACGGTGCCCCGGACGGCGGCAGGGTCCGCGGGGTCCCGCCTCTCGAGGTCCACCACCACTCGCGTGGTCTCTCCCGCGCGGAGGGTGACGGGGATGGCGGGGAGCCTCGTGAAAGCGGGGCCCGGATCCACCTCGAGGTGGAAGTCCCCGGGCGGGAGCTTGTCGGCGGCGGCCCTGCCCCCCTCCATGGGCAGGACCGTGGCGCTCCAGCCTCCACCGGTGGGGAAGCCGTTCCTGCAGAACCGGACGGTCTCCCCGCCGTCCGCGGGCGTGCCGCCGCGGAAGGTCACCTCCAGCGCAGCGGCGCGGGCGAGTCGGAACTCGTGGTCGAAGGGGACGGAGGGGAGGACCTCCAGGGCTTGGCCTCGTGAGGAACGCCATCCCAGGTGGCCGGGAGCCCCCGCGGAGAAGGAGACGGGCCCCGGAAGCCCGAGGAAGCGGAACTCCCCGGGCCTCCCGGTCCCCGGGACCCCCCACCAGCGTTCCCCCTCCGGAGTGGATTCCAACCGGCTCAGCGAGGCCCCCGTCAGCGGCTTCCCCGTCTCCCCGTCCACGACCCGGAGCACCCCGGTCACGAGCCCGGTGAGGTCGATCTCCAGGAGCGTCCCTTCCTCCGGAAGGAGCTCCGTCCGGCTCAGGAAGGACTCGACGTCCAGGCTGTAGGACCCGGGGGGAAGCTCGCCTGTCAGGTAGGGGACCGTCCCTCCTGCCGGGGGGACCTCGAGGGAGAGGAAGTCCCCGGCGAAGGACCATGAGGTCCCGCCCTCGTCATCCGGTTCCTCGTTGCGCTCCCCCTCGAACCGGAGTTCGATCCGGGAGACCGGAAGCCCCGCGGGGAAGGCCACCGTGCCGTGGAACCGACCCCGGGTGGGCGGCACGAAGGAGCGCAGGTCGATGGCCACGGCGGCCACGCCGTCCGCGGGGATGTCCACCTCGGCGGTGGCCCATGCTTCCCCGGGGGCCCAGGCGGTCCCACGGCAGACCTCGATCCTCCGGGGTCCCGCCGGGAGCCCCTGGAGGAGGATCCTCCCCTCCGCGTCCGGGGCGGGAAGGGGAACGGACCAGAATCCCTCCTCCCGTCCATAGGCGAGGACCGGGTGGGGCAGGCTTCCCCACCCGGAGACCTCCACCCGCACCCCGCCGCCGGGGCCGAGGGCCACGACCCAGGGGAGGCGCTTGAGAACGATGGGGTCCACCCGGCGCCAGAAGCGGCCCGGCGCACCCACGAAGACGCCGGTGGCGGCGTCCCCGGCGCCGAGATGGACGACCCCCGCCGCGTCGGCCGGGAGGGGAGTGGCGGCGAGGGTGTCGGGACCGGGGATCAGGGTGGACCCCGGCCCGTTGAGGAGATCCGACGGGCCGAGCCGGTAGGCCACCGCCCCGGGCAGCGGCTCCCCCGTGGCGAGATCGAGGACGTGGAGGGCGGGCCCCGCGAGGGGCGGCTCCCCGTGCTCCCACGGCGGATGGGCCCGGACGATGAGGAGGAGCACGATGAGGAGGGCACCCCCGAAGGCCACGACGGGTGACCACCGCGGGCGGGGCGTCACGGCGTTCCCGGGCAGGGGCGGGAGGGCCTCCCGCCCCGGACATCGGCGCCCTTCCCGTCACCGCCCGGGAACGACTTCCGGGAGAGGGCACCGGGAGGGAACAGGTTCCCCCCGGCCAGGACGGCGATGGCCCGCATGCCGGTCACCGCGCAAAGGACGGACCGGGGGGGGAGGATCCGGGCGGGGGTCACTCCTGATTCCGCCGCACCCGTGATGGGGCCCGAAGTACGCCAGGCGACGCCGTCGAGGCTACGGCTGCTCCCCCTACTCCGGTATCCCGAACTCGTCGTGCACCACCACCGCCGCGAACTCCACCGTCGCGCCGGCCGGGCCGGGGATGAGCCACCAGTGGAGCCGCCGCGCCGACGGGGTCCCCTCCTGCACGGCGCAACGCCACGCCTTCGCCCCGTCGGCGGCCCGCACCCGCCCCGAACTCCCCGCCGGCCCCGACCGCAGTTCGTGCACCGACCGCCCGCGCACCTCGTGGGCGCGCCCCGATGCCACCTGCGCGCAGACCTCGACCACCTTCCCCGCCTCGACGCCGTCCAGCGCCCGCAGGCGCTCCAGGAACTCCCGCCCCACCCGCATCCGCTGCAGCGGGTAGCGCGCCCGGTCCGCCTCGTCGAACTTCCGCGCGTACTCCACCCGCACCGCCGCGAGGAAGGAGGTCTCCGAGGAGACCGGGTCGAGCCCCGCCGACACCCGCTCCTCCACCGCCCGCAGCCGGTCCTCGGCGCTGCGGAGGTCCCGCCGCAGCGCGACCCCCTGCTCCTGGAGCGCCGCCCGCTGGCGCAGCAGGTCCTCGCGATCCTCCAGCGCCGCGTCGAGCTCCTCGCGGAGGTGGAGCGCCTCCTCGGCCGCGGCCCCCCCGTTCCCGCCCACCGCCTCCGGCGAATCCCCGCCGCCGAGGAACGGCTCCTCGCCGGGGCCCGCCGCGATGGCCGGCTTCACCGCGGCGCCGAAGGCCTGCTTGAGGGAGGCCGTGCAGCGGTGGACCTCCGGCTCGAGGGTGAGGAGCTTCACCTGCACGGTCTCGCCCCCCCTGTAGAGCTCCCGGGGGTCCTTCACGTAGGTCCAGTCGAGCTCGTGGAACGGCACCCGCGCCGCGGCGTCGGGCAGGAGGTCCACGAGGACGTGGGTGTCCCCCACCCGGACCACCCGCGCCCGCACCACGTCGCCTACGGCGTAGTGGGCGGCGATGCGCTTCCACGGCTCGCGCAGCAGCCCCCGCACGGAGAAGGAGGGCTCGGCGCTCCCCGGCTCCCGCACCTCGCGGACCCGGATGCGCTGGCCGGAGACGAGCTCCGCGGCGAGCCGCGCGAGGGAGCCGTCGGCGTACTTGACGTGGCCCCTGCGGCCTCCGACCCGGACCCGGATGCGGCCGCCGTTGAGGGAGTCCACGACGCCGTCGAGGACCCGCCCGAGGGAGGGGGGCGGCGCGGCGGCGGGTTCGGGGGCGGGCGGGGAGGGGTCCGCCAGCGGCGGACCCTCGCCGGGGCCGGAGAGCCCCTGGGTCGAGAAGGCCGGCTCCCCGCGGCCGTTCTCCCCCGCCCTGGCGACCCGCACCTTCGCGCCCGGGGCGAGCCTCCGCGCGAGATCGGCCAGGCGTTCGTCGGCGAAGGCGACGACCCCCTCCTCGCCCCCCGCCTCCACGCGGATGGTGGTCCCGTCGATGGCCGTCACGGTCCCTTCGAGAATCGTCCGCGTCGGGTGGTGGACGGGGGAGGCCTGCGCCTCCGTTCCTCCGCCGACGATTTCGACGAGCCGCCGGAGGGTCTGCGGCGCCTCCTCGGGTGACCAGACGAAGAGCACCGGGTGGTCCCGGGGGTCGGAGGACGGCCTCAGCCCCGGCCACCAGACGCGGGTGGCGCCGCCGAAGACGTCCATCCTCTTCGGCAGGAGCGCGCTCACCGCCCAGGCCGCGTCCCCGGTCTCGAGGGTGACGACGATGGCCCGCTCGCCGAGGGCCGCGGCCACGGCGGCCGGGTCGAGCAGGAAGGGACCGCCCCGCCCCTTCGTCGAGATCGCCACCACGGGCTGCGTGCGCGCGGGGGAGAGGAGGACCTCGCGGACGAAGGCCGGCGCGTCGGCGGCGGTGATGGTGCGGACGGGGGTCAGGGGAGGAGCTCCCGCGGCTTCAGGCGCAGGGTGACGGCTTCGGGAACGCCGCCGGCGGCCACATCGAGGGAGACGTCCCCGGGCTCGTACCCGGGGCAGCCGGCGGTCACGTCCGCCCTTCCGGGGAGGACGGCGAAGTCGAAGCCGCCGTCCCCGGGGATCCGCATCGGGGGCTTGAGGAGGAGATCGATGTTCTCGACGATGTCCCCCCCGGGATGCTCCACGGCGATGCGGGCCCGCGGGAGCGGCCGGCCCGTGGCGTCGTCGAGGACGACGACGCGGAGCGCTGCCTCGCGCCTGAGGACGACCGTCCCCTCGGCCCGGGCGCCCCCGTCCTTCGCCTCGAGGGCGGCGTCGGCGGTCCTGTACCCGGCCTTCGTCGCCACGGCGCGGAAGGGAAGCACCGGGTACTCCCCCGTGCGGACGGCGCCGTCCTCGCCCGCGAGGAGCGGGAGGGCGTGGAAGTTCACCGCCTGCAGCATCACCTCGGCGCCGGCGACGGGGGCGCCGGCCTCGTCCACGCACCGGACGGCGGCGGCGAACCGGGGCCCCCCCGCCGGCCGCTTCGGGACCTGGAAGGCGCAGGCGACGCGGTCCCCGGCGCGGAGGGCCTTGGAGAGGGTGCCGCCCTCGGTGACGCGGGCGAGGGTGGCCATCACCCCGATGGTGTACTTCCCCGGGGGCAGCCATTCGAACTCGAACCCCCCCTCCCGGTCGCTGCGGGTCTCCATGCGGAACTTCACGCCCCCGCTGGCGGTGTCCGCGAGCTGCACCGACTGGCCCCGCAGCGGCCGCCCGTCCTCGGCGGCGGCGACCCGCCCGTGGATGGAGGCGAAGTCCGACCGTGATATCGGGTAGCGGAGCTCGAGGTCCCCCTCCGCCCCGGAGCGGGGAAGGGTCACCCGCTCCCCCGCCGAGCGCCGCGCCCCCTTAAGACCTGCGGCGTAGGCCTCGCAGTCCGCCAGGAGGAGCCCCTCCCCCGGGGGGAGGTCCCGTGCGCAGAACCGCCCCTCGCGATCGCTCCACCCCACGGGATGGAGATCGATGGGGAGGGCCGCCCCGCCGTGGTCGCCCCGGAGCCAGTAGATGACGGAGGGCGGCGGCCTCCCCCCGTCGGCATCGACGACCCTGCCCCAGAGGGAGTGGCGGGAGGGGAGGGGTGGCGGTGGCGTCATCGGGGGGCCTCCGGTGCGGGGGTTCCTCGGGCGAAAGGTTACCACCGGGGGGATTTGGCGGCGACCGGAGGCGCGGCGGGTGCCCGGTCTCCGGGGGTGCGGCACCGACGCGGGGAGGCGCCGCGGTCGCCGGAGGAACCGCCCGGTCGCGCCCTTGTATTGCGTTGTCACACACCCCGGGTCCGCCGGTAGATCGTCCCCCGCCGCGCACTCCCCCATGATGGCCCCGTGCCGCCCCCCTCCCCCCCCGCCCCGCCTCTCGTCCTCCTCACCGGCGCCACCGGCTACATCGGCGGCCGCCTCCTCCCCGCCCTCGAGGCGCGCGGCCTCCGCGTCCGCTGCCTCGCCCGGCGCCCGGAGTTCCTCCGCTCCCGCGTCGGCCCCGGGACCGAGGTCGCCGCCGGCGACCTCCTCGACGAGGCGGCGGTCCGGGCCGCGCTGCGCGGCGTCGGGACCGCCTTCTACCTCGCCCACGCCCTCGGGAGCGGCGGCGCCTTCGAGGAGGAGGAGCGCCGCGCGGCGGCGAACTTCGCGCGGGCCGCCCGCGAGGAGGGGGTCGGGCGCATCGTCTACGTGGGCGGCCTCGGCCGGGGCACCTCCCTCTCCCGCCACCTCTCGAGCCGCCAGGAGGTGGGCCGCGTGCTCGCCTCCACCGGGGTCCCGGTGATCGAACTGCGCGCCTCCGTCGTCATCGGCTCCGGCAGCCTCTCCTTCGAACTGGTGCGGGCCCTGTCGGAGCGGCTCCCCGTGATGACCGTCCCCAGGTGGACCCGGACCCTGGCACAACCCGTGGCCATCGAGGATCTCGTCGCCATCCTGCTGGAGTGCCTCGACCTCCCGCCCGGGACCTCCGGCGTCTTCGAGGTGGGAGGCCCGGACCGCGTCTCCTACCTCGACCTCATGCGCGAGTACTGCCGCCTGCGCGGCCTCAGCCGCCTCTTCCTCCCCGTGCCCGTGCTGACGCCGCGCCTGTCGAGCCTCTGGCTCGGCCTCGTCACCCCCGTCTACGCCCGGGTCGGCCGCAAGCTCATCGAGAGCCTCGTGAACGAGACCGTCGTGACCGACGACCGCGCGCTGCGGACCTTCCGGGTCCGGCCCCGCGGCGTGCGCGCGGCCATGGAGCGCGCGCTCGCCAACGAGGACCTCGCGATGGCGGCCACGCGCTGGTCCGACGCCGTCTCCGCGTCGGGCGCCTCGCGCGCCGAAGGGGCGGGGGAGTTCGGCGCCCGCCTGGTGGACGCGCGCTCGGCGCGCGTGCCCGTCCCCCCGGCCGCCGCCTTCGCGCCGGTGCGGCGGATCGGCGGGGCGGCGGGCTGGTACTTCGGGGACTTCCTCTGGCGGCTGCGCGGCTTCCTCGACCTCCTCGTCGGCGGTCCCGGCCTCCGGCGCGGGCGGCGCGACCCGGAGCACCTCGCCCCGGGGGACGCGCTGGACTTCTGGCGCGTGGAGGCGTTCGAGCCGGACCGGCTGCTGCGGCTCTCCGCCGAGATGCGCCTCCCCGGGCGGGCCTGGCTCCAGTTCGAGGTGGAGGGGGAGGAGGACGGGAAGGGCTCGGTCATCCGCCAGACCGCGATCTTCGACCCCCTGGGAATCTCGGGGCGGCTCTACTGGTACGCCGTCTGGCCGCTTCACGCCGCCGTGTTCGCCGGGATGCTCCGCGGGATCGCGCGCGCCGCCCGGGAGGAGGGAGGGAGATGAAGGCGATCGCGCTCGTCGTGTTCCTGCTCCTCTCCTTCGGCGCCGCCGCCTTCGGTGCGCGGTTCGCCCCGGGCGCGTGGTACCTCGAGCTCCGCAAGCCCGCGTGGAACCCGCCGGGCTGGATCTTCGGGCCGGTGTGGACCCTGCTCTACGCCGCCATGGCCGTGGCGGCCTGGCGGGTGTGGCGCGCCTCGTCCCCCGCGGAGAGGCGCCCCGCGCTGACGGCCTGGGGCCTGCAGCTGCTCCTCAACGCCGCCTGGTCCTGGCTCTTCTTCGGCCTCCATGAGCCCGGCCTCGCCTTCGCGGAGATCCTCGCCCTGTGGGCGGCCATCCTCGCGACGACGATCCTCTTCTTCCGGAGGGACCGCGTCGCCGGCCGGCTCATGGTCCCGTACCTGGCCTGGGTCTCCTTCGCCGCGGCGCTGAATTTCGCGCTGTGGCGGATGAACGGCTGAGGGGCCGCGCCTGCTCCATCGATGGCCGGCGGGGGTCGGTCATGGTCGAAAGGCGATGAGGGGCCGTCCGGGCTGAATCTCCGGTCCTTGGACCGTCCGCAGCCTGCGTGCGGGAGCCTCGGGCACCCCGCCTACCGCACGACGCTGAACCTCTTGAACAGCTCCAGCGGCATCGGGACGGCCAGGCGCCAGGTGATGGACATCGGCTTCGCTCCCTCCGCCGCCTCAAGCACGCCGGGCCCGAGGGCGCGGTAGGGCTCGTCCCTGCCCCCGCGGACGAAGAGCTGGAAGGTCCACCCGTCGATGGTGACGAGGAAGATCCTCTCCCCGACTCCTCCCGAATCCCGCCCTTGCCCGGAACCGCGGCCCGGTGCTCCAATGGAGGGATGAGGGAATCGCAGGGAGGAACGCGCGGCGGGCCGGCGGAGCCGCGATTCAACGCCACGGTCCGGGGGCGGGTGGTGGACGCGAGGGGGACCCCGGTGAAGGGCATGTCCGTCGGATGGATGGAGGCCGGAGCTCCACGCGGAGCCTCCGGGCTCCAGGAGATCCACCCCGTGGCGAAGTCCGACGGGAAGGGGCGCTACGAGGCGAACCTCCTTCCCCCGGGTCCCTGCCGGATGGTCGCCGGGAGTCTCCATTTCGGGATCCGCTCCCTGGCCCTCCCGGAGGAGTTGCCATCCACGCGCGTGTTCCGCCTGAAGGCAGGGGCCACCGTCGAGGCCCCGAACATCCGGCTCCCCGTGGATCCCGCGGTGCTCGGTTCCCTGGATGTCACCGTCGTGGACCCCGGGAGGAACCCGGTCAAGTCCGCCGAGGTCTTCTGCTCCAGGGGGAGCGGCGACTCGGACAGGAAGACCGATGCGCGGGGCAGGGTCCGACTGAAGGGCGTGAACCCGGGGGAAGTCATGGTCTCCGTATCAGGGTCCGCGAACCACGGGACCTCCCACCTCACGGCATGGCTCGCTCCCGGAGCCCGCAAGCGCCTCACTCTCGTCCTCCCCCGGTCTCCTCGCTATGCGGATTCCCGGCGGCGATTCCGGATCCTCTGCACGGACGACAGGGGAACTCCCCTTCCGGGCTGCAGGATCACCCTGTTCGGTTTCCGCACGAGGGAGGGCAGCGTGGAAGCCGTCACGGGCAAGGGTGGGGTGGCCCATCTCACCGGGTACGTCCGGGAGTCCCATCGTGGTTCCCTCTCCGGCGCCGCGTGGAAGACGGGGCACTTCCACTCCACTTTCGGCGTCGATATGAGGGACCCGGAGAGGGTCGCCCGCGCCTCCGTCGTACTTCGACGGGAGGTCTGCCTCCGGTTCAAGGTGGTCGATGCCCTCACCGGGGCGAGGATCCGGCGGACCTGCATCGAGGTCGGACCGAGGGGAGCGGGCAGGGTCTGGATGGGAAGCCTGCTGGGGCGCATCGGAACCGACGGCCCGACCCGGCCGGAGTTCGAATGGCTCCATCTCCCCTCCCACTCCTTCCCCATCGGCCGCATCACGGGGCGCGTCTCCTCGCCGGGGTACGAGCCGCAGGATCTCTCCCTCCTCCTGCGCCCGCGCAAGGAGCCCAGGACCCTCGTCGTCCGGCTCCGGCCTTCGCGATGACGGAGGTGAAGCCGCCCCCCGACCACGGGCCCGCCCCCGTTCCGTCGGCGGCCGCGAAGGCGGACGGGCCGTGGACCCGGGAAGCCACGGGCAGCCGCCTCGTTCTCCTCGTGTTCCTCCTCGGCGTCCTGGGTTACGGAGCGCTCATGGCTCACTCCCTCCTCACGTTCTCCCTCATCGACGAGCACACCGACGTCCCCTGGACCCCCGACCCGGCCCACCTCGGCCACGCCGACGTCTTCGTGGTCGATGCGGAGGACCGGGAGATCCGCGGACACGTCGTCGCGGACTACGCGGGCCGCTACTCCCGGGACCCGCGCTGGCCCCTGCGCCGGGCGGCCCTCGAGGCGGAACTGCCCGGCGCCATCGAGTTCGTCCGCAGGAGGCTCGGCCTCGGCGATCGCCCCGTTCCCCCGTTCCGCGTCCGGTTCCGGGACGACGAGGAGATGGGCTACCCCATCTTCATGAACGTGTTCCAGGAGCTGGAGGACGGCGCCGTGCGCCCCCTCATCGTGGTGGGCGTGGACGCGCTGGTCGCCGGGAAGTACGACCTGCGGCGCGCCCTCCGCCACGAGCTGGCCCACTGCTGGCACCTCTGGTCCCTCGGGGAGACCTTCTACGTCCTTCCGCGATGGGTCAAGGAGGGGCTCGCCGACTGGGCGACCGGTCCCGACTGCGACCGCCTCCGATGGCTCTACCTCGTGGAGTGCGGGCCCCCGGGCATCGATCCCGCCGTCCTCCTCGTGAACGGGCTGGACGGGCGCCAGGAGCGCTCCGACTACGCGGAGTCCTGGCTCGCCTTCCTCATGATCGAGCGGGAGTTCGGCATCGAGGCCGTCCACCGGCTGGCGGCGGAGCTCTTCAGCAGTGGTTCCCACCGGGTCGCCCTCCGGAGGGTGACGGGGTGGAACTACGAGGAGTTCGAGCGCCGGGCGCGGGCGTGGGCCTCGGCGCGGGTGCGGGAGGACTCGGGGGACAGGGCCGCCTACGTCGCGGCCAGGAAGGAGTTCGTCGCGGGGGAGAACGCCGCCGCGGAGGCGGCCTACGCGAGCTACATCCGGGAGCACCCGACCGGTGCTTTCCGTGCGCTCGCCCTCGCGGAGCAGGCCGAACTGCGGATCCTGCGGGGGGACCCGGCCGGGGCACGGACGAGCGTGGCCGCGATTGCCGGTGCGGCCCCCGAAGGCTCATTCGCGTTGTGGATCTTCCACCTGCGGATCCGGATCGCCCGCGCGGAGAAGGACTGGCCCGCGGTCGAGCGGCTGTGCCTCGACTTCATCCACGACTTCGAGTGGACCGACGGGAGGACCACCCTCGACGTGAGGAACATGCTCCCGGAGGCCAGGAGGGAGATGCTCCGCGCGAAGGAGGGGGCTCCCGGCGGGAGTGAACCGGTGCTGCGGTAGGTTCCCCCGCTCCCACACTACGGGATGCGGAGCGTCCCCTTGACCAGGCTGCCGCCGTCCACCTCCTTGGGTGATCCGTCGAGCGTGAACGGGACGGTGTCGCCGGAGTCCACGCCCAGGAGTCCCAGGGGAACCCGGACCTCGAGGAAGTCCCCTTCGCGACGGAGCTCCATCTCCCCGTCCTTCACGGGGCGCCGGGTCGAACGCGCGGTACTGCCCGCGACGCCATGCGCCACGATCTCGAGTTCCATCGAGTAGACGGACCCTCCCCGCTCCGTCTCCCCGATGAGCCGCACGTTTCCCCCGGACGACAGGGATCTGACGATCCCCAGGCTGAACCAGCTCGGGATCACGGGAATGGAGGGACTCTTCAGGAAGAAGGAGATGGAACTGTCGTCCCACCGGATCCGCCCGTTGGCGGGAAAGCACCCCGGCCCGTCGCTCCGTTCCTCTCCAACCATCCCCCGCTCGCCCTCGAACTCCCTCGCCTCCCACGCATCGATCTTGCCGTCGAGGATCTGCCGCCCCGCGGCCGCGTACCACCACTCGACCACCATCCGGGGGAGCTTCCCGGCGACCATGGCGTCGATGAAGTCGGCCTGGCCCAGAGGCTCGATCGATCTCACATCCCTGTCCGGGACCTCCGGCCGGTCCTTCCAGAACTCCCCGGACCCCGCCGACGCGTCCTCCTCCACGCGGGCGACGAGCAGGGGCCTGCCCTTCCAGCCGGCCAGAAGGTCCTCGACTCCCAGCCCCCTGCCCGCCGCGTGGACGCCCAGCAGCCAGGCTCCCGCGAGAGCCTCGTCCTCCGTCGCCACCCGGAGGACCGCGACCGCGGCCGCCCCGATCCCCATCGCCGCGATCCGGCGGGGATCCCCCCCGCCCTCCTTCCGCAGCCAGGCCACGCCGCTCCGGAGCGCGTCCGCGGCGGCCCGGATCCGGACCGCGGGTTCGTCGCCGCCCGGCAGGGGAAGCGCCAGGAACCCGAAGCCTCCGGGGCGGAGACCCGCCAGCTTCCCCCACGTCTCCCGGCCCTGGCCCTCGATCCCCATGAAGACCACGGCCGGCATCCCCTTCCCGCAGGGGTACCAGTCGGCCTCGACCGTCCCCCCGCCCGGGACCTGCAGTTTCACCGCGCGGGGCTTCTCCTCCTCGGGGCCGGAAACGGCGGTCGCCGCAAGGAGGAGGAGCGCCAGGGGGATCAGAAGCCGCGTCCGCATGGTGACCTCTCCTCCTCCACGGGGTTCCGTCGCCCCCATCATCGGGACTTCCCGCACGGCATTCCAGTGAGGTCCGGGACGGCCCGACGAAGGGTCACTCGCACGCCGGACATGGACCTCCGCCTACGCCGCTCCGGCGACGCTCACGGCTTGCAGGCGCAGTACTTCCCCCGCCCGCCGCAATCCGGGCAGTCCACCGCCTGCCCGGCGTTCCCGGGGACCCATCGGTATCCGCGCCCCCTGCAGGGACGGCACGACATGATGATCACTTCGCAGCGGGGGCACGTCTCCGGCTCCGATGGCGGCCCCTGGGGGGGCAACATCACGCCCGTCGTCCGCAACTCGGGAAACCGTTCGGCCAGGGGGGTGCAGTCCCTGGTCACCACGGTCCCGTCGGGGCGCCGGAAGAGGGTGACGCAGTCGGGGAACTCCCGCTGCCCGACGAGGCGCTCGGCCGCCTCGCGATCGAGGTTCGAGAGGTTGTACACGTCCCTCCCGCACTCCACGCAGTGGCGGACCACGTCGTCCCCCTTCATGCTCTCCCAGGGGACGCGGCACTCCGTCCGGAAGCGGATGTCCTCGAGTTTCATGGCCGGGAGTCTAGCGGCGGGACGACCGAGGGGGCAAGCCCGCGGGCCCTTCCATGCCTGGCGCCGGAACCCGCGACGCGCAGAGGAGGAGGTCGGCGAAGTCGGCGCGCTCCTCGGAAGGGAAGTCCCGGGAGGCGAGCCTCACTCCGGAATCTCGATCTCCCGCTCCACTCCCTCGCGGAAACGGAATGTGACACTCGTGGAGTCGGGAGCCCAGCGAACGCCACCTCCGTCGCGGATCTCGGCCTCCACCGGGGGATCGGGCATCGGCTCCTCGAGGAGGACGACTTCCCTTCCCGAAGCGGTCTCGATGATCACGAAGCGAAGGTAGGACCCCGTGCCTCCGAAGAACCCCTCCGTGGTGCCGGCCCAGCACTCCGCACGGTAGCGGCCGTCGGGAGAGTCCTTCACCATCCCCGAAGCGGAGTTGCCCGGGATCATGGCCACGAGCCGGGCCATCACGATGAGCCCGATCACCGCGGTCACGAGGAGGGTCTTGCGGATCCTGGCCAGGGTGGTTCGCTTCCATCCACGCCGCTTCGCGACGGCCCTGATCACCGAGTAGAACAGCGCCCCCAGGATGAGGGCGGGGATGGCCACGAACGCCAGGATCCGGATCATGCGCCGCTCCCACCCTCGGCGTTCCCCGCCAACGACGCTCCCCGCCTCATGGACCTCGGCATGGGATCAAGACGTTACCCGATCCGGATCGCTCCGTCCGCGAAGGAGTTCGTGCGGGCCCTAATTCCCCTCCGCGAGGAGCTCGTCGTTCGCGATCCAGAGGAGGAGGTACGGGTCCCTCTTCCCCTTCTCCATGACTGCGATGAGGAAGGGGCGATCCAAGACGATGGAAGGAGGCACCCCGAGGGACGCGATGATGGCATGGGACTCCAGCTCGGCGCCGCCCTCGTCCAGGGAGAAGCGCACCGTCTGGCGCGCCTCGGTGATCACCTGTCCCGACAGTTTCCCGGAGCAGGGACCGCCGAGGATCTCGCGGAACCGGTGGGAGAGTTCGAAGTTCATCTTCGGGACCGCCAGGTCGTGGCCCGCGCCGAGCACCTCCCCCGCGGACTCCTCGATCCGCCGCAGCGCCTTCCTCCAGGTCCCCTCCAGCGTGCCCTCGGGCCCGACCATGGCGAGGAGCAGCCGGTCCCGCCCGCCCTTCACCGCGAACTCGAGGATGACGTCACCCTCCTGCCCGACGGGCCAGGCCCTCACCTGGGCGAGGGCCTTCGCCGCCTCCAGATAGGTGGTGTCGTGGTTGATGCCGAAGGCGGCGACCCGCCTGGTGCCGCCGGCGAAGGACATCGTGCCGAGCCTCGGTTCGAAGAGGACCTCGAAGGGCAGGGACTTCCCCAGGTACCCGTAGGCGACGGCGCTCTCCGGGACGAGGGGGCCCGGGTCGAGCATCTCCGCGCCGAACCGCTCCTTCAACTGCCCGCGGATGCGGGGAACGATGCCGTCCTTCACGAGTCCGGCCATGGCGAGGCAGGAGGCGGGGTCGAGGGCCCCGTGGGGGAAGGAGCGGAGGTTCATCGCGGCCGAGAACCCCGGAGGGGCCGGCGGTCCCACGGTGAGCGGCCCCCCGACCACGTCGTCGCAGAGGGCGTCCCAGCACAGCTGCCACGTGGAGCACCAGAGGACGTTCTTCCCGGGAGGGAGGTCCGCCGCGGCCACGGGGACGACCACGGTGCCCGGGAGCAGGGTCGATTCCATCGCCAGCAACGGCGCCTTCACCACGGCAGGGCGCGGTGCGTTCTCCCTGTACTCCTCCATTGCGCGACGGCGGGCCGCGTCCCCCCATGCCTCGTCGGCCGCCCGCTGCTCTTTCGTCATGCCCTCGGCGTCGTACTCATCGACCCCCGCTCCGCCGCCATCGGGCTTGCGCAGGTCGAAGAGGAGGACTCCCCCGAGCACACCGACGGCCAGAGCGACGACAGGATGCACGCGCATTCAGCTTCCCTCCCGGGAACATCCATGCCTGTGGCTTCCCGGCACCGGGCCAGGAACGGAAAGTCGGACCTCGGCTGACGAGTCGGATGCTCGACTCTACCGGTTGCCAACCCGCCCCTTCAACGTCCCCGGGTGGCTCGCGGTTCGCTGCCGAGCCGAGGGAATCGACGGCGAAGGTCCCAGCAGGCGCAGGATGATCGACATCGGGATCGAACTCCCCGGCGTAGGCTTCGTACCACTCCCATGCGCATGGACAAGAGGATTTTCGCGGTCTCCCTCCTGACGCTTCTCGGCGCCGGGTCCGCCACGGGGGCGTCGCCGCCCCCGGAGGCCGGCCGCTGGCGGGAGATACGGGCGCGGGACACCGACTTCACCCAGTCGAAATCGAGGGTCGGGGTGGATCCGACGGGGACCGTCTGGCTCCCGCTCACGAATGCCCTGGTCCGGTGGGACGGGAAGGAGTGGAGTACCGTCGGCGACGCGAAGGGCCCCATCCGGGGCTTCCACCTGCGCGGGGACTCCTCACGCGGGCTCTACCTCCTGCAACAGACCGACATCCGCCTGGAGGGGCGCCTCCGGCCCCTCGCGGGGACGGAGGCCCTCCCCCCCATCCCCTTCTACAGGGAGGACGAGCCGGGCATCTTCGTCGCTTCCTCGGGCCGCGTCTTCCAGTTCGCGGCCCGGAACCTGGGAGTGCTCGAGGACGGGAGTTGGAAGAGCGTGGAAGCGCCCCTCAGCGACCCGCGGTCGGTGGACGTGGTGGACATGGGGCCCGGGGGTCCGGTCCTCTTCTTCCCCCACGAGAGATCGACGGCGGCCCTGTTCGACGGGAGCGCGCTCCATCCGGCCGTGCCGCTCCCGGACTTCGGGGACCTGTCGGGACCGTCGAGGCGGAGGGTCCGCTTCACCCGCTTCGGGAAGGACCTCGTCATTCCGTGGGCCCCGGTCGCGCCCCTCGGGAGCGCGCTGCGCGTGGAGGGCACGAAACTGGTCCTCGCGGAACTCCCCCCGGTCCTCCGGGGACCGAGGGTCCTGGCCGTCCGACCCGACGGCCTCGGCGGGATCTGGCTGGTCGACGACTTCACGGCGAGGAACACGAACCCGCCTCCCCCCTGGTTCCGGACCTGGTGGATTCGCCACGTGGACTCCTCCGGAACCGTGCAGGAGTACGGCGTCCTCCCGGGGGAGCAGGCGTCCGTGACCGGGGGAGTCCACGAGGAGTTCCCGTCCCTCTCGGCCGGAGACGGAAGCCTCTGGCTCGCCGCGGGACCGCGCATCTACCGCTTCCGGGCGGGAGAGGCCCGGGTCATGGGCTGGAGGCAGGGACTGGGCTCGGCCCCCATCACCGCCCTCGCCGAGGGCCCCGACGGCAGGATCTTCGCGTCGGGGGAGGGGGGAATCGTCTGGCTGTGGGAGGAGGACGCGCCCCCGGATCCCGCCCGCCTCCTCCGCTGGAGCGGATTCCGATCCCGGAGCGCCGTCCTGCGGACACCGGGAGGGGATGCATGGGTCTTCCCGGTCGAGAAGGAGGGGGTGATCGCCCTCCTGGGAGGATCCTCCCCCGGGGAGTTCCCGGCCCACGCTCCGGCCCACGGCCGCCTGATGCCCCTCTACGCGGACGACGCCGGCGGGCTCATCTACGTGGATCACGGTTCCAACGGGAGCATCCACGTGGCGGGCGTTCCCGGGCCGGCGCGGTTCACCGGGGTGCGGGAGGCCGTCCTCGCGCGCGTCGCGGCCGGCGCCACCGTCTTCACGGGACACCAGCAACCGCCGCCGATCGTCGGGTCGGACGGTCGGGTGTGGATGGTGGGGCGGGAGAACTCCGGCGTCGACGGGTACATGGGGGGCCGGTGGGAAGAGTTCCGGCTCGGTCACGTCACCGAGCTCACCCTGGCCGCCGACGGGACGACTCCTCTCGTCCTGCGGGAGCACGAGTGCCTCTCCTACGTCGACGGGACATGGAAGGTCGCCATGCTCCCCCGGGACGGGACCATCCAGGTGGTCGGCTCCGATTGGCGCTACGGCGGAAGGCTCCTCACTCCCGACCCTCGCCTGGCGCCTGCGTGGATCTCGACCCACCTCTTCACGGGGAGGAGCCCGGATCGGGGCGACTGGAGGGTCGTGACATGGGCGGAGGCTGAGCCGGTCCTCCGTGGAGAGGCGACACTCCCGATCATCCCCACGGGAGTCGGATGGCGATCCGGCGTCCCCGCGTGGGCGATTCCCGACGGCACGGGAGGGTTCTACGGGAACAGCGGCAGGAGCCGCGTCCGGGTCACGGAGGGGCGGGTCGTCCCCGCCCACGGCACGGGAACCCCGCTCGACGACGTCTCGGTGAGGGACGTCGGCTTCGGAACCGGGGGGCGCCTCCTGGCCGTGATCCCCCTGGAGGGGGAGGGCGGCGAGGTCCTCCTCGACCGGACCGGGGCTCCCGGGATCCGGCCCGGGCCAGCGGAGGTCGTCCGGAGCCGCTCGGTCTCCATCCCGTGGGAGGGAGACCCCTCGCTGATCGCGGTGGAACTCCGGGAGGCCGGCGCCCCGTCCTGGACCTCCTTTCCGGCCCCTGCCCCCGCGACCTGGCACGCGGCCGCCCCCGGTCGCCGCGGAATGACGTTCGAGATGCGGGGGCGCGACTCCCTCGGGCTCGCGGGCCCGGTCGCCGTGCTCTCCACGGAGATCGACGCGGCCTTCCCCTGGATGCGCTGGGAGTCGGAGGAGGCTCCGCGGGAGATCGGCGAGGCGCGATGGAGGGTCCCGGTGGTGGTGGAGTGGACCGGGCACGACGTTCCCCGCGCCATCGAGGTGCGGATCGATGGGGGGAAGTGGGAGCCGCTACCCGGGGACGGCACGGTCCTCCTCGCCGCGTTCCACGGCCGCGCCGTGTCGCTGGAGGTGCGGGCGGTGGAGGAAGGGCTGTTCCCGAGCCCGACCCTCTCGACGACCGCGCACGTCGGGGTGGACCTGGATGCGTGGATCCGGGAGGGCCTTCGTAGCGCGGCCGCGGGGGATCGGCGGGCCCTGCAGGACCTGTGGACCGTCCGGGAGGACGCCCTCCGCATCCTTGATGAAATCCTCGCGGCTGACCCCGCCGGGGATTCGAAGCTCCGGGATCTCCGATCCTCCCTCGCTCCCATGAGGTGCGTGCCCATCGACGGCGAGAGGTGATCCCCGGCCGCCGTTCCACGGAACGGCGGCGGCATCGCCGGGAAGTCCCGTCGTGGCGGAGTGTGAGGGAGTCCCCCCTCGAAAGCACCTCGCTGCCTCCCCCCAGCGGCCCGCCGTTCCGAGCCATCAAAGACTTGACAGAGTTATATTTTGCGTGCATATTATGCCTCTAGAAGGCACGAAATGCGAACACAAGATACATATCCCTTGAAGACCCTGGGACCCCGGTCCGCGCGCCTTGTGGAGACCCTCCACGAGCGGGGACGCCCCCTCTTCACACTGGCGGAAGCGGCCGCGGCCTCGGGGCTGGGGCCGGTCTCGACGCGAAGGCTCCTTTCCAGGCTCGTCGCGCGGGGCGTCGCGACCCGTCTCCGCCCCGGCCTGTTCATCCTCGTCCCCTACGAAATGGGGCGCGCCCGGGAGTACCTGGGAAATCCCCTCGTGGTGGCGCGGGAGCTGGCCGGCGGGAGGCCCCACTACCTCTCGCACGCATCCGCGATGGACATCCACAGAATGACCACCCAGCCCCAGCTGGTCGTCTTCGTGACGTCGCCCCGCGCCATCCGGGGATGCACGGTCCTCGGGATGGAGTTCCGCTTCGTCCGTTGCAAGGAGCGGGACTTCTTCGGGACCACCGCGCACTGGGTGGACAAGAAGGACAAGGTCGTCGTCAGCGACCTGGAGCGGACCGTCCTGGACGGGCTCAAGCAGCCGGAGCACTGCGGCGGCGTCACCGAGGTGGCGCGCGGACTGTGGATGCGCCGGTCCGACCTGGACCCCCGGAAGCTCGTCGAGGACTCCCTGCGCCTCGACGTCGGCGCCGTCCTCCGCCGCCTCGGCTTCCTCATGGAGACCTACGGGATCGGGGCCCCGGAGGATCGGGAGCGCCTGCGCGAGCGGGTCACCGCGACCTACAGCCTGCTCGACCCGATCCTGCCCGCCGAGGGCAAACTCCTGGCGCGGTGGCGCCTCCGGCTGAACGTCCTACCGGAGGAGCTCATGGCGGTCGTGGGAACCTGATCCGTGATCCCCGCGCGCGACCTCTCCCTCCTCTCGAACCGCCTGGCCGGCGGGGGACGGCGGCTCCCCGAGGCCGTCCTCGAGCGCGACTACTGCCTTGCGTGGTTCCTCGTCGCCCTCGCACGCACCCCGCTCCGGGACGGTCTCGTGTTCAAGGGAGGAACGGCCCTCAAGCGCTGCTGGTTCGGCGACTACCGCTTCTCCGAGGATCTCGATTTCACCCTCGCCCGGGAGACGGACTTCGAGACCCTCCGGGCGGACCTGGAACCCGTGTACGCCGAGGCCGCGCGCGCGACGGGGGCCGTCTTCCGCTTCGCGCGCGCCGACAGGAACTCCCACGCCAACTGCCACACCTTCTACCTCGCCTACGAGGGCCCCCTTCCCGCTCCCGCCGGGGGACGCGAAGTGAAGGTCGACGTCACCATCCGTGAGCGCCTGGTGTACCCGGCGGCGGAACGGCCCGTCCTCCGGGCCTACCCGGAGTTCTCGGACCTGACGGAGGCGGACCGTGTCCGGGTCTACTCGCTCGAGGAGATCGCCTCCGAGAAGGTGGTCGCGCTCCTGGACCGCGCCCGGAACGAGCCCCGCGACTTGTACGACATCTGGTTCCTCGTCGAGGGGAGGCACGTCGATCTCGCGGACATCGTGGGGGCCGTGGACGCCAAGCTCGACTTTCGCGGGAAGCGCCTCGATGACGTGCGGGAGGAACTCGCGCGAAAGGAGGTGCGCCTCCGGACGCTCTGGGGTACGCGCCTCGCGGGCCAGATGGTCGCCCTGCCGGAGTTCGAAGGAGTCTGGCGCGCCGTCCGGCGCGCGTTTCGCCAGGCCGGCCTTGGACAGAAGTAGGACAGGGCCCCGCAATCCCCGCAGGCATCTCCGACGCGCTCGCAAGCCAAAGCGCTGAGCCGTGTTGTGGCGGAGGGTGAGGGATTCGAACCCCCGGTACGGTTGCCCGTACAGCGGTTTTCAAAGGGGAAAAGATGCCATATTGACAGAGTCTCAGATCGTGCGTTCCGGCCGCAAGAAAGTGCCGTAAAGTGCTGTTTCTTCAGAAGTTGCGCCAGCGACCCCTTCCATCATTTGTCGCCTTCCGGCACGCCCCGACACGCTGATCCCCCTTGCTAAAGTAGGCCATTCGTTAGGCCAAGATTCGGGGGTCTCGAGGGCCGGCCGCCGGCCCAGCAAGGAGCCGCCATGCGCAGCAAGGGCCACATCCACCAGCGCCCCGGGCGACCGGGCTTCCACGCCATCTACACCATCCAGGGCAAGCGCCACTACAAGAGCGGCTTCCCCACCAAGGCGCTGGCCCAGACCTGGATCGACCGCATGCTCCTCAACGCCCAGCGCGACGAGGCGCTCGGCATCGAGCCGCTCGCCATGGAGGTCACCTTCGGCGCCTTCCTCCCCCGCTGGAAAGCCGCCATCCGCCCGGCCCTCAGCGAGTCCACCCTGGAGGGCTACGTGAAGGTGGCCGAGGGGCTGCTGCTCCCCTTCTTCGGGAAGACCAGGATCCACGAGGTCTCCAACCTCCGCGTCCAGAGGTATATCGCCGAGCGCGCCGCCGCCGGCGCCACGACCCCCACCATCAACCGGAACCTCTGCGTGCTCGCCTCCATCATGAAGACCGCGCTCGCCTGCGGCTGCGCCCGCGTCAATCCTGTCATCGGCATCAAGCGGGCGCGGGAGACCATCCGCCCCATGCCCTACCTCACCCAGGAGGACGAGCTCCGCCTCCTGGCCACCCTCCCCGCCTGGCTCCGGACCGGCGCCCTCGTCAGCCTCGAGTCCGGCCTCCGCTCGGGGGAGATCCTCCGCCTGACGCGGCGCGACATCGACTTCCTCCGCCACGTCATCGTCGTCCGCATCTCGAAGAACAAGTCCCCCCGCATGGTCGGCCTCAACCCCCGCCTCACGAAGGCCCTCCGCGCCCACCTCGAGACCATCCCCCGGAGCGCGGAGGAGATCTTCGTCTACCCCGACGGGAGGAAGATCCCCGTGAACACCTGGCGAATCCTCTTCCGCCGCGCCGTCGCGAAGGTGGGGCTGAAAGGGTTCAGGTTCCACGACCTGAGGCACATGCACGGGACTCGCCTCGCCGAGCGGGGCGCGCCGCCGGCCATGATCAAGATGGCGCTCGGGCACAAGTGCCTCGCGGCGACGCTCCGCTACATCGACCACGCCCCGAGCGCGTTCTCGGTGAAGGCGGCGTTCCTGCTGGTGGACGCGCCCGGGGAGGACGCCCAGCCGGCCTTCCCGGCATCGGCGGCCGCCACACCGGCTTCGATGCAGACGGCCATCTCCACCAGGGGGTGAAAGGGATCGAGTAGGTGTGGGCAATTCGCATCCCCTCCGTCTTGGTGCCACCCCTCCCACCAAGATGTACCAATCCGCCATCCGGACTGTCGATCCGGATGTTGGGGGT
The DNA here is from genome assembly GCA_964370855.1 of uncultured Planctomycetota bacterium. Lineage (GTDB taxonomy): Bacteria > Planctomycetota > JAJSAM01 > JAJSAM01 > JAKLKS01 > JAKLKS01. Next base: position 34,041 of record CAYJMF010000003.1, read on the forward strand.
TCGAGTCCCCTCGGCCTCGCCACCTCACTGAGCCCAAAAGGGGCTCCCCGTCTGGGTTTGGAGTCGATCAAGCTTCATCATCGAGGCTGAACCATGCCGAACGAAATCGGCCTGAGACGACCCAGTTGCTCAGCGAGATGATCAGCACACTGGGCCAACGGTGGTGGCCCTTCGGCGTCCCGACTATCGCCTGCTTGAGATCCGACGATACCGCCTCTCGAACGCGTCACTCCCCCCCTCCATGATGTCGCAGATCACGCGTCGCACTTGATCCTCCTGCAGCCCCCCCTGGCAGGCGACCTTCGTTTCGCCACCCCCAAACCGGAGGGCCGTGACGCACTCCGCATCGGCGTTAACCACGATGTTGGCATTGTGGGTGACCACGATGACCTGTCGCCGAGTCTTGGATCGCTGGAGTTGTGCAACGATCAAGCTGTAGATTACCTCGCTATCGAGGTCGTCCTCAGGCTGATCGAGTAGCAGCGGCTCCGACCCGTACGAGAGGATGAACGCCAAGATGGCAGCAGTACGTTGCCCCGGCGACCCTTGGTCGATGGAGCGGAAGTCCCCAGGCTCCGTTGGTGCGCAGTAGTCAACCCTCAGCGAATCTGCAGGTGAGTAGAACGCGAGACGATCGAATGCCTCAGGGGCCAACTTGGCTAGGTGTTCCGCGAACCTACGATCGCGCGGCTTCACTCGCTTGTCGCGAATGCCGAGGACTTGAGTCCGAAGGATTTCGATTGCCTTCTCCATCCCCGAGCTAGGAGCCGAGTAGAGGTCAGACAAAAGGCTCTTGCCACTCTCGTCCTCGATGTCGTTCTGGAAACTCCGGTTGTCCATCAAGCCAAGACTCTTGCGCAGTCGCTCCTCAGCGTCCCGGCGGTTGCCGTAGGGCTCCACTCGAATGCGCACGTGGGGATTGTCCCTCAGAACTCTCTCCAAGAAGTCCTGACGCCGCTTCGTGAGCTCCCGCCGCAATGCCAGCAGTCGCTCGCCCGATTCCTTCCCAAGCCCAGCGACACGTGACATCTCTGCTCGGGTTGCGGTTATCTTCGCAAGCCGCTGTTCAAGGCCTTGTCGATCTCCAACAAGCCGTCCGTACTCTGACGGGTCTCCGGCTCCGGCATCCTTGAGCTTTGCTACGAGCCCTTCGAACGCATCCTTTGACTTCGCTACCGCTTTCGCCCAGTCAGTCGCACGCAGTTTCTCGCGAGTCCTCTCGCCGGTCGCGGACACGATCTCTGCGACTGCTCTCACGTCCTTCATACTCGAGGCAAGGGACTCGTTGATCGCCTCAAACACATCGAGAACTTCACGCTCGCCAGACAAGGCTGGGTCGAACAGGTCTAACTCGAGACCGGGAGCAGAGAGACTCGCCACGGACTGTTCGATCGTCCCGGAGAAGTCCTTGATGGCGCCCAGCCATTCGCGAATCGCTACAAGCTGCCGTTGGCCTCGCTGGTAGGCCCGAAGTACCTCCTCGTGGCCCGACTTCTCGAACACGGAGAGACGTCTCTTTACGTCTTCAAGCTGCCCCATGAGCGTCGGCTCTTGAGCGAGTCCTGCCTGGAGCTCCCGCTCCTTGGCGCGTAACGCCATGAAGCGCGACTCTTCGGGGGCCCAGTGCTCTTCTCTCCATCGATCCTGATCAACTTCTGGAGCTCTGTCGATGATCGCAAGCAGGGCACCGGGATCGCTGGAGATTTCGAAAATCTCTCTCTGACTGTAGATGCGCACCGGGAAGCGCCGCAGCGGCTCGCCAGGGCTCGGAGCCCAACTGGCTGGCGCAGTCTCCTGTTCGATGGCCGCGGTTTCTGTGCTTCGATCCCAGCGCACCCTAAACCGACTCCCCTCGCTTCGGAGTACTACGGTCACCGACGTTTCCGGCCTCCACAATCCGAGGGAGTCCCTTCCTTCGAATCCCTGCATCATCTCCCCAAAGTCCTCGGTGAGCCGGCAGGAGCGGTTCGCGGTGCCCCCCATCGCAAGGCGAATGAATTCGATGATCGACGACTTGCCCGTTCCCCTGCCTCCAATGAGACAGTTGAGCCATGGGTTGAAGGGAATTGTCAAAGGCGCGCTGTTGCCGATGTACCGGGAACGTGTCAGGGCCACATACTCGATTACTACTGCCGCGTGTGCGTTGGGATCAGCCGAGGCAGTGGAGGCTGGCTGGACTGAAAGAGCGCCATCCTGAAGTGCGAGGCTCAGCCCTTCGGCGTCCGGCTTGGTCATCTTGAACCAAGTCGCCCTCCTGCCGACCGCGGCAATGGCATGGGCGTCCGAACTCTGAACCAATGCAATCCTGCCTAACCCTCGACAGTACTCGGACTTCGAGCCGTCTGCGTACGCGAGGCCGGGAAATGTCAGATCTCCGACCTCTAGCGCCAACAGGTTGGCATCTCGAAGAATTTCCTGAAGGGCCAGCCCAGGGGACAGCTCTGTAAGGAGTCCCCTCCCCTTATCGACATGCGCTGCAATTGGAATGGCCCCACGCATCCGCGCCGCCGCGAGGACATCGCAAACTGCTCCTGAAACAAGGGCATTCTTGTCGCCCCGCATTCCGTCAGGTATGGAGAGCGCTCCGAGGAGAGCCGCGATGTCAGTAGAGCCGCGTTCCGGGTCCATCACCAAGAGCAGGTGCACTCCCGGCGTGACGTGAACTTCCACGCCTGGGAAGACCGTGAGGCCCCGGCTGGACCTATCGGCTGCGCTCTTGAGGTCATCGACGCCGCTGCCTGTGCTGTGATCAGTTACCGCAACTCCGTCTAGGCCGGATGCCAAAGCCGCGGCTACCCACTGGTCCGGAGTGTCCGATGATCCCGGCCAGTCGTGGGACGCCATGGAGTGGGCGTGAAGATCCATCTTCCACCACCTCGCTCCCGGCCAGGGCCAGTCTTTGGGCATGGTTCCTCCGCAACAACCTCCGTCAACGGCGCTCCGGAGCCAATTTTGCCGGTTGCCCCACGGCATAACAAGGGGAACCCGAGGCCGCCATGAGACGCGCAGGAGTCAATCACCCTCACGGAGGCATGACTTGAATGGACAACTCCATCCCTGAACCCAACGAGACACCACTCGATCCACGCGCTGACAGGCACGCTCGGTCTTCAAAGGCCGGCCAAGGAGAACGCTTCATTTTCTTCGCAAGTGGCGACATCGTTTCTCCTTTCAAGCACTGCCCACCCTCCTTTCGACTCCGATATAGCAGGACCCCATCTCGGCGAGTCGGTTTGCGTACATTCCCATGACCCGAATGGAGTACTTACCATAGGATCGGCAGTACCACTGGCTCAAGGGGGCCCATATCGTGCCTTCGCGGCCTGTCTTGCTGCATCCGCTGGACAGGAAGTGAATTCTGTAAGGAGGGCACACATCCGGAAGGCCGTTCTCGTTGATTAGTTGAATCTCGATTTCGAACGCTCCGTGGAGTGGCTGGGCCTTCCAGAACAACCTGAGTTCTAGGCCCTTGATAACGCCGGGAACACTTGAAATTCCTAGGGTAGGATGACCGCCCTTGTCAATGTGAAATCTCCTGCCACTTCGATGGAGTTCGATCCTCGTCAGGATTGGTGCCCATGTCGCTGGAGCTCCGCGTGGCCAACACGCCGGGCACTCCCTAGGCAGATCCTGCCGTCCGGTGAGCGCCTGGACAAGAGGATTGAATCCGAGTGCAGTGTCAAGAATCTTGGGCCTGCGTACTGCCATACGCCTCCCCTCCTGTGCGATCCATGGGCACGAAGCTCCGGACGAAACGACCCCCGCCAGATCCTGCCTCCTCCTATGCCATTTCGCCTTCCTTCTACGATTCAGACGATTCCTCGGAGGCTGAATCTCCTACCTCCTGAGGTGGTGGACTACCGACCTCAAGATAAGTGGCAGTCTGAATTGCTGTCTCTAGGAACAGGCCGGGCCCCCTTCCAACACAACGACATAGGCATCCCCCACGTGGGCGTAGCGGTCGGGGACGGAAGTGAGGAGGATGATTTGGCACTTCTTCCCTCCCTCCCGGAGAACCGCTCCCATGGCCCGCAACCGCTCGGGGTCGGAGAAGCCGAGGACGTCGTCGAGGAGGAGGGGCCCCCCCTCGTCGGACATCAGCATCGCGCAGGCCACGCGGACGATGAGGGATACCTGCTCCCTCGTGCCGGTGCTCAGGTCCTGGAAGGGGATCGAGATGTCCCTCCGGGTGACGGCCTTCACCCGGAGGTCCTCCCCCACCTCCACCCTGAAGGTGTCGTCGAAGAGCACCCTGCCGAGCGACTCGATGCGCTTCTGGAGGGGCGTCATGTAGGCGGCCCGCACCGCATCCCTGCGCCTGCCCATGGTCTCGAACAGGAGCCTGGCCCCGCCCGCCGCCCGGAGGAGGCCGTCGAGCAGGGTCCGGGCGGCCTCGCCTCGGCGGGTGGCGGCCTCCAACTTCTCGTAGAGGCCGGCCTCGCCCTGACTGTCCAACCGCCGGCGGACCCGGGCGGCCTCCTCGCGGGCTTCGGCGACCTGTTTCTCGGCCCCCTTCAGGGAGGCCGCGTTGGCGGCGGCCAGCGTCCGGGCCTTCTCCGGCTGCATCGCCTCCAGGGACTCCCGTTCGGCCGTCAGGTCCCGCGCGGCGGCCGCGGACGCCTCCCGGGCCGTGGCCTGGGCGCCCTCCAGGGCGGCGTCCGGTGTACTCGCGCGGGCCTCATCGAGGGCCGTGGACGCACGGCGGTGGGCATCCTCGGTGCTCTTTCTGTCGGCCTCGAGGTCCCCCATCTCCCGTCGCAGTCCGTCCTGACGGTCGCGGGCGCGATCGAACGCCTCCCGCGACCTCTCGGCCAGTGGCACGGCCTCCTCCAGGAGCCGTCGCGCGACCGCCTGCAGGTCCTTGGCCTCCTCGAAATCCGCCGGCATGGAGGGCGCTCCGGCGGGGCGGGTCCCCGGATAGGCGGGGACATGCTTGGACAGCCCGGCGACCTTCGCCTCGAGCCGCTCGAGGGTGAGATCCCTCAGGTCCGCCACCTCGACCTCACCGAGCCTATCGATCGTCCGCTCGGCCTCCTTGCGCTCCCTGTGGGCCCGGAGGGCCTCCTCGACCCCCGCCGCGCCCGCATAATGGAGCGCCTCCGCCTGGACGGCCAGCGCACCTTCGAGGGCTCGATGAAGGGAGGCGAGGCTGGTGCCGGGAGACACCTCGATCTCCACCACACCCGGAACGGCGATGCGGACCCTGTCCGGGACGGGGAATTCCAGCCGCGAGCCCGTCTCGAGGGTCCTCCGCTCTCCCCCGGATTCCAGTTCCACGGCCCCATGGGCCGTGACGCGAAGCGTGGGGGCCCCCGCCCCCAGGCGCGCCCTCGCCCCGGAGACCTCCTTCTCCGCCTCGACCACGGCCCGGAGCCGGCGGTCGTCCACGAGGTTCCCGTCCAGGACCGCCCGGGCATCCGCCGCCTCGGTACGCGCCCGCCGGACGCGCTCCAACCGCTCCCGGAGAGTGGCCAGGTCGAGGAGCCCACGCGCGTGGTCGAGGTCCCCCTGGCGGAGGTCGGCCAGGGCCTGGGCTTCCTTCCTCCTTCGTTCCGCCGCATCGAACGCCGCCTTGCACTCCCCCAGCGTTCGTTCCACGGCGGCGATTTCGGGCCCCCTTTCCCCGCAGGCGTCCATCGCACGGGCGACTGCCGCTCCCGTCTCCTCGGCCGCCGCGGCCAGGGCCGCCCGGTCGGAAAAGTCGCGAGCCGCAGCCTCCGCCGACTTCTCCGCGGACTCGTGCCGAAGGCGGGCCTTCTCCACCAGGTGGGAGGCCGCCTCGACGGCGGCCACTCTCCTCTCGTGCTCCGCCGCTTCCTCCCGGAGTCCGGCAAGGCGGCGCTCCAGATCGCGGATGCGGCCGGCGAGCCGGGCCGACTCCGCAATGTCCCGATCGAGGTCGGCCAGCTCCCTCCGGCAGTTCCCGGCCTCGGTCTCGGCGGCGGCGAGCTCCGCCCGGACATCGAGGATGTCCTTCCTCTCCATCCCCTTCTCCGTGAAGTACCTCGCCGCCTCCAGGCGCACCCGTTCGAAGAGGTCCTCCCCCCCCGGGTCCACCATCGCGCCGCCCGCCGCATGATCGAGAGCCGCGGTCAGAGCGGTCCTATCCCCCAGATCGGCCTGGTCGACTCCCCCGCCCTGGGTCACGAGGAGGGAGCGCCAGAGTTTCACGTCGATGGTCTCGTCGAGAATGGCCATCGCCCGCTCGTGGGCCTCCCGCCCGGTGAGGTTCTCCGCACGGGGACGGGTCACGGTGAGGGTCGTCTGGGGCTTCCGGTGGAACCGCTTGGAGTACTTGAAGGCGTACGGTCCGCTCTCGGCCTCCAAATCGATCTGCGGCCCCTCGTCCCGGTGGACGGGTCTGATGGCCCGGACCTCCCGGCTGTTGGCCGAGTCGAGATGGTCGAACAGGATCCTCAAGGCCTCGGCGAGGCTCGACTTGCCGACCTCGTTGGGTCCGGTCACGACGGTGATCCCCTCGCGCCGGAACTGGACCTCGGCCTCGGAGACGCCGCGGTAGTTGCACAGGCGGATCCGGAGCAGTCTCATGGGGCTGTCGATGCCAGGCGGACCAGCAGCGCGAGGGCCTCTCGGGCCTCCGCCGCGCCGCTCCCGCCGGCTTCCGCCGCCGCACGGAGTTCGTCCAGGGTGTCCTTCGCGAAGCCCGTCAGGCCGAAGGAGTCGAAGTCCCCGTCCTCGGGGACGATGGCGTACTCCTCCTCCCGGAGTTCCAGGGCGCCCAGGAGGTCCCGGCCGCCGGAGAGGATTCCCCGGAGGCGTGCGTCTCCCCGGAGGGGGAGAGCGCCCCGGAGGCGCAGCTTCACGATGGTCCTCTCCTTGTCCCGGAGGGCCTCAATCCGTGCCTTCAGGGTGTCCAGATCCGCGTCCGAGGTGAGGGCGACGCCCTCCCACTCCTGGAACCGCCATGTGCCGGTGGCAACCTCCCGGGTGCTGCATGACTCCCGGTCGAGATCAACCACGAGGGCCATGCCGGAGTGATCCTCGACGTAGTCCGTGGGCTCCGGGGAGCCGGAGTACCAGATGCGGCGGGAGGTCCCCACCTCGGTCAGGGAGTGCCGGTCGCCGAGGGCGAGGTAGTGGATGAGTCCGCCCGCGATGGCGGCCTCCGCATCGGCGAGGGAGATCCGGGCCGGGTCCCCCTCGTCCGGGGAGAGGGCATCGATGGCACCGTGGCCGACGGCGATCCGCAGGACGCCGGGGAGAGGGGGCTCGAGGCCGCCCACTGCGGCGGCGACGAGGTCCTCCAGGGGGCGCTTCGATGTCCAAGGGGCCCCGACCACCTCGACCCCTTCCAAGACGGCGTGCGGGGCGGCTCCTTCAAGGAGAATGACGTTGTCCGGCTTGCGGGCCAGGAAGGTGGTGGAACGGAAGACGGTGGCGGCATCGAGGGGGTCGTGGTTGCCGGGAAGAAGGAGGACGGGGACCGTCACCTCGCGCAGGGCGTCGAGGGCGCGGGAGACTGTCTGGCGGTCCACCTGGTTGGACTCGAAGACGTCACCCGCCACGACCATGAACGCGCACGCCTCCTCCGACGCGATCCGGCCGAGGATCCGGATGGCGTCGCACCTCGCCTGGCTGAAGCGCCCCTGTGCCTCCGCGGAGAGGAAGTGGCGCGTCATCCCGAGTTGCCAGTCGGAAGTGTGGAGAAATCGAAGCATCCTTCATCCCGGTGCGGCGAACCCCTGCGACGTTCCCGCGCAAGGCAGTCTACCTTGGGAGCTCTCGGGGTTCGAGCAGACATCGGAGACCAAACTGGGACTCGGAACCAAGGGTCGGTCGTCCGTCCGGACGGCGTACCCCAGCCAGCCCGTCGAGTCCCCTCCGTCGGTGCCGAATTCGATGATGCCGGAGTCGTAGTCGGGGTCCTCGAAGCTCGTCCACCCGGTCTGGCTGCAGAGGTTCGTCGCGTAGTGGCTACGCCACGGCGCGGAACTGCGCCACTCTCACGGCAGCCCCCCTGCACGCCCCGAGAAGACTACTTCTCAATGGGTGGGGAGTCCCACCCGCCGTGCCGCCGCCGCCCCCTACTCCTGTGCCCGGTACCGCTCCGCGACCCTCTCCGTGTCCGCGAGGCGTCCGGCGACGAGGTTGACCGTGGTCCTGTCCCCGTCGTCCGTCCACTCCAGGTACCCCTCGTCGACCAGTTCACGGACGTGGTCCTCGGTCGCCTCGTGGACCCACTTCCGGACCAGAGTGAACACCCGGATGGGCTTCAGTCCGTACCCCTTCCGCCAGAGCTTGTCGAGGATGGCGGCGGCTTCCCTGGAGACGGGCAGCGGTCCGGCCGCCGGCGGGGAGGCGGACGGGGGGGCGTGCATCCGGGCCGGTGCGGGCAGGAGCCCCATCCGGACCTGCCTCCTCTGCCGGATGGTCTCCACGAACCCCTGGTCGACGTCGGGGAAGCACTCGCCGGGTGGTTGGTCCATGGCCGCCAGTTCCACGAGAACCTGGAGCGGAGGGAGTCCGATTGTGCGGGCGGCCTCGCGGAGCGGAATCTTCACTGGAGGGCCTCCTGTACTTCGACGGGGACCGGCGCGCCGAGGAGGCCCACGCGGCGGTCCTCCCCGAGAGCCGCCTCGAAGATCCGCTCCCGGAGCCCTGTCGTCCTGTCCCCGTGCCACTCCAGCACGACCAGGCCTTCGTGGTCCTCGACGCCCGGGACCTCCCCCGGGAACGCACAGGAGACCGCCCACAGGATCCCGGTCAGGACGCGGCCGCGGGGATCCTCCGCATTCGTCGGCGGCTCTGCAGCGACCTCGGGTGGAACGGGAAGCAGGAGGCGCGTGACGTCCTCTTCTTGGTCGTACCAGAACGGCGCCTCGACGAGGTCCTCCTGGGCCGGTCCCGGGGGCGCGGCGAGGATCCCGGGGAACCTCCCCTCGATGGCGGCCTCGGCCTCCCGGAGTTGCTGCTCCAGAAGGGCCCGGAGCCCCGGATGCTGCGCCGTCGAGAGGAACCCCCGGATCTCCCGGCGCCTCTCGTCCGCATCCCGCAGAGTCGAGTCCTCCAGGAGTGCCAGTTCGTACTCCTCGTGCAGGGCGCGGCGGCGCTCGCCCTCCGTCGCCTCCGTCGCGAACCGGAGAAAGCCTTCATAGGTGGAGGCGACCCAAGTGGCGGGGGCTCGGCGGCGGGCCTCCCGCAGGCGCGCGAGCGCCTCCTCGCGGGAGCGGACGAGGGACGCCTCCTCGTTGCGGAACCGCTCGAGATCCCGGTCGAGCCCGTGGAGCCGATCGTGGCCGGAGCGGACCTGCCCGAGCCTCGTCTCGGCCTCCCTCTGGAGGTTCGCCAGGCTCGCGTTCTTCGCCTCCAGTTCGGACCGGAGGGCGCGGATCCGTTCCTCGATACCGGCGATCTCGGCCCGGACGGAAGCGATGGGCCCGTCCAGCGCTTCCCGCTCGCGCCGGAACCCCGCGGTCTCCGCCTCGATGCGGGGGCGCTGGGCCTGCCGGGCCGAAGCCTGATCCTGGAGTCGCCGGATCTCCCCATCCACGGCCTCCAGCTTCCTGCGCGCCGGGGCGACCGCCTCCTCGACGACTCTCCCCAACTCCTGCATGGGCACTCTCCGCTCCGGCAGCGACGACCTGCCGCGTGCAAACTCGACTCACCCGTTCGACGCGGATCCTACGGGACTCGGCAGAGGTTCCGCATGCCGGAACTGCTGTCCAGACCGGCCTGCAAGGACAGGCGGACAGGGGTGGAAGGCCTCCTGCCGACGGCGGGGACGCAGCGTCCGCACAAGGTCCTTGATCACCGTGAGCCCCTACCGAAGGAACCGGGAGAACCAATCCCATGTCCTCCGCCAATGTCCACGCCGCTTAAGATCCCGCCCACTGAAGTACTCTGCCGCACGTCGCCGCTCCTCCGTTCTCCCTGCTGCAATCTCCTCCGGGGACCACTGCTCAGCCCAGAGGAACTCCCCGTTCCTGATCCAATAGTGCGACCTGCAAGGCAACTGCCAGTTCCCTACAGAGGGGTCCAGGGTCGGCCCCGCACTCGTCACCTCGAGAGTCCAATCCGTCGGCCCGATAGGGGTCCTGATCTTCGTGCCGCAGCCACAGGGGCAGATGTGGGCGGCGGCACCGAACTCCCCAGCGACGTAGAGGACACCCGGCTTCAGCTCCTGGGGCATGAGCTGGACGCGCTCTAGCACGATCCGAATCGCTCTACGGGAGCCCGACAATCTTCATGTCTCCAATTTCCAGCACCGCGTGATAGTACTTCGCGTCGTCCCGGTAGAACCCAAGTGCTTGCTTGTACTTCATGACTGCGATCGCAGCGTTCAGGGCGTTGAGTTCGGAAATCTGGATGTTCTTGTGGTACTCGTCGGCCGGAGTGTCCACGAGGTCGGCCAGTCCCATAGCCTTCACCGCTTGGCCGTCGTCCTTCGAGTAGTACGTTGTGCGGAGCATGCCGTTCAACGGCCCCCCCCGGCGCTTGAGCCCCATCCCGACGTCGATGAAGGGGATCCCGTTCGCGAGGAGCAGATCAATTACCGAGGCGCGGGCGGAACCCTTGTCGACGCAAATGAATGCGAATGTCACTCCCCTCACGTCTTCGGCGCACGAGGCATCGAGGAATTTCGAGACGACGGTCAGGCCGTGTCGGAAGTTCTCGTAGCGACTTCCATAGACATCTGTCTTGGACCTCCCCAGTTCATCTTCGCCCAGGCGCCCCGGCGATCTGTACGCGTTGTGGACATGGAACCCGTCGCCATCGAATGCCCGGATCTCCCGTACCGGGGTCTTCACCAGGAAATCGAGAACATAGGCCCCCGTGCCCCCGAGACCAACGACGGCCACGACCTCGTCCTTGAACCGCGACGTCAGGTCCGTGATGTCGGCCCGGCTCGTTAGCGTGTCATGGAACTTGAACATTGGGTTCAGCACGGCGACCTCCTTTCCGGCCTTGAAGGTCAGCGGGGAGGCGTCCTTGTACTTGGCCATGGCGGGGCCCGAGACGACTCCAACGTAACTCTCGATCTTGTCGAAGAAGTCAGCGAACTTCCCGGTGCCGCGGGGCTTGTTGGAGAAGGAGCGACGCACGACCACATCCCTGCAGGCCTCGCTGAGTACGATCCCTGCTCCACCTCCACCGAGGTTGGGAATCGGCTTCCCGTCTAGGCCGTGCGGCTCGGATCCGGCAAAGAACACCTGGTGGTCCGTCTGGGTGACCCGTTCCTGATCGACGAACTCCAACTTCGCGACGAGGGCACCCCACTGCAGGTTTCCCTCCAGGTCCAGATAGGGGATGTCACGCACCACGAGGTGGTTGGAGTCGACGGCTACGGCGTACCCCTTGGTGACAAGCCGGGCGAGATCGTCGTTACGATTGACCAGTCGCTGAAACACTGAAGACCATCCCGTCCTTGACCTTCACCAATCCGCCCGGGGCGAGGATGCCCTCGGGCTTGTTCCCTTGTCCCTTCGTGTACTTGACCGTGTAGGTGACCTCGGGGTGCTGCTCGAAGTCGGGGACCTCAAACCGGACAACATCGGCGTAGGTGATGTCATCCTTCGGCCACTCATGCGCCTTGCCCTCCACGTAAATCATGACCAGCTTTTTCGTGTCCGCCATTGCCGTGCCTCCTAGCTTGCACGGGGGGCGGTGGCCCCCCGATATGGACGCGGATGTACTTTCCAACGGATGAACGACGCCAATGCGCCACTCCCTGGGGTGACGGACCCTGGGCCCGCTTCTCCCAGCCCCAGAGACAACCAAGATGTCAATCGTACTCCATGGTGAGCATGCGGTCCGGGTGGGACCCGGGCCCGGCTCCCCGAAGCTTCGACCAGTCGACCGGAGCTTCGGCACGAGAACCCAGGCCTTGGACTCACGCCTCGCTGCACACCGCTGCGCTTACGTCCCAAGCCCTCCCTGGCCCCGTGTGTTCCCGCCAATCAATCGCCTCCAACAAGGAGACATCATGTCCGACTTCAAGAAGCGTCTCTCTATCGCTGCCCATCCGACCAATCGCCCCTCCTAACGCCAATCTCGGGCCAATCAACCCACGGCTGGGAGGGGGGAGAGCGGAGAGGGGAGCACTCCGGTACTACAATTCTGATAGAGTTTCTACCTCTGTCGGTTGGATGATGCGGAGATAGGAGCACCCCCATGCCCCCCTTCACCGGCGGCTTCGACCTCACCTGCTGCTGGACCACGGTCCGGGCCCAGCGGCCCGGCCGCTGGACCATCGGCTCCGCCGCGGCCGCCTGCGAGGAGGCCGCCGCCGGCCCCAGCCTCCACCCGGAGTTCCTCGACCGGGTGCGCCAACGGTTCTGGCACCTCCCCCGCTGGCGGTGGTTCACCGACGAGGAGGTGGGGCGCCTGTGTTCCTCCCGGGGGCGCGGCCTGTTCGACCTCCTGAGGGAAGACCTTCCCGCGGGCCTCGAGCGCATCTTCTCCGTCCGCGAGGACCTCCTCATGGCCAGCCTCCTGGCCCGCTTCGCCAACCCGCGCCGCTGCCTCATCCTCTCCTCCCCCGTGGCGGAGTTCTTCGAGCCGGCCTGGGACATCGGTTCCTACATCCGCCTCCTCGAACGCGCCGAGGCCGTCCGCGCCGCCCAGGGGGACCTCCCCACCGTCGCGGCCGTAGGCGAGGCCCTCTACCAGCTCAACCGGGACCTGCTCGGCCTCCTCGAGCGGGACGGGCTCCACGCCTGCCCCTCCTGCCCCAACATCCCCCTCGTCCGGGACGGGATCCGGGACCTCCTCGATCGCCACGGGGGAAGCCCCCGCCCCGGCCTGGAACTGGTCCCCCTCGAACTGAAGCGGCGCTTCCCCATGGAGTTCCTGGAGTTCGCCGAGGGGACGGCGGCCCTCCGGCAGGACCCGGCGACCCTGTTCATGGGCGTCTCCTTCGGTCGGGTGCGCGCCTACTGGAAGGTCGTGCGCGCGGCCCGCGGGAGCCGTGACACGGGGATGCTGCTGCTCGGCCCCCCGGGGGCCGGCAAGGAGCCCCTCGCCCGCGCGGCCCACGGCGCCTGCCCCGAGCGCCGGGGCGGAGTCTTCCACGCCGTGAGCGGGGCCAACCTCCGGGGGGCCATGGTGGAGAGCGAACTCCTGGGCCACCGCAGGGGGGCCTACACGGGGGCCACTACCGACCGGCCCGGGGCCTTCCGGCAGGCCCACCGGGGGACGCTCTTCCTCGACGAGGTGGGCGACCTCCCGGCCACGGTGCAGGCGGGGCTGCTCCGGGTCCTGCAGGAGAAGGCGGTCCGGCCCATGGGGAGCGACCAGAACCCGATTCCCGTGGACGTGCGCGTGGTGGCGGCCACCAACACGAACTTCGCAGAGGCCCTGGCGGCGGGCCGCTTCCGGAGGGACCTCTACGACCGGCTGGCGCAGGAGGTGGTGGAGGTGCCAGGGCTGCGCCGCCAGGACGTCAACCTCCCGTCGATGCTGGAGACGCTTCTCGGGCGCATGGCGCAGCAGCCCGGGGGCCTCCCGTACTTCTTCCGGGGCGGCGCCCGGGAGATGCTCCTCGACCGGGAATGGCCGGGAAACGTGCGGGAACTCATCGCGACCCTCCAGCGGGCGGCCATCCGGTCCCGGTCGGGTGCCCTGGACGAGGCCGTCGTCCAGGATGCCCTGGACTCCAACCTCCCCCACCTCGTCCCCGTCTCCCCCCCGACGTTCCCCCTGGCCGCCGGTCCGCCGCCGGCTGCCCTCCCGCCAGGCGCCACCGCGGCGGCGGCCAACCCCGACGGTCTGCCAGGTGACCCGCCGGCGACGCTCAACCCCTCGCCGGACACCGTGCGCCGCTGGTTCCTCGACCACCCCGTCCCCAGGGGGGATACCGGCCACCTCTCCCGGCTGACGGCATCCTTCAAGCGCAGCGTCGTCCTGGCGCTGGCCCGGGAGGGGAACCACCGGAGGACCCTGGGGGAGATCGCGCGCCTGGTGGGGGCCTCCCAGGGGGCCCTTACGACCTTCCTCGGGCCCGAGGCGCTCGAGCGCATCGAGGGGCGGGTGTACGTGCGGAGCGACGGCTACCCGCTCCCGGGGTAGCGGCGGGCGCGCGGGTTCAACATCCAGTTGATGGCGTTGCGGATCCCCCTGGCCCGGGGGCCGGTGACGCGCCTGGCACGGGGTATGTTCGAAAGTTGTGGTCTGAGTCTGGGAAGAAAGGCGGCGTATCCTCTCGGTTGATCGATGGCCGAGATCCGCCCCACCGAGGGGCAGAAAGGATACGCCGTGGAGACGAGAGTAGCGGAGGTCGACCGCCACGACGCCATTCTCCGCTCCCTCACCGCGGCCCAGGTCCGGGGGGACCTCACTGAGGAGCAGGCCCTCTCCCGGAAGAACGCCGCCTACGAGGCCCACATCGACCTCCGGCTCGCCATCCAGCGGGAGGGCCGGGAGCGGGAACTCGCCTGGGAGGCGGGCTACCGGGAGCGGCTCCTCTCGCTCCAGATGGAGGGGGAGGCCGACGAGGCCCGCCTCGCCCGGCTCGGGACCGAGCAGCGGGTCGCGGCCCTCCAGGAGGAGACCCGCCTTCTCGTGGAGGAACTGCGGCGGCGCGGGGAGCACGCCCGGGCGCAGGAGGTCGAGAACGCCGCTGCGGCCGCCCGGGCACGCATCGAGCGCGAGGGGCGGCTCCGCGAGGCCATGGCCGGCGGCGACTTCGCCGAGGGGTTCCAGGCGCGGATCTCGAAGCTCCGCGAGGAGACCGCCGCCTGGGGCCGCCTCGGGGCGGAGATGGCCGACCTCGCCACGCAGGGGCTCTCCCAGGGGGTCACCCGGGCGCTGGAGGAGGTCGCCCGCGGGACGAAGAGCGCCAAGGAGGCATTCCGCGACTGGGCGCGGGAGTTCGCCTTCGACATCGCACGCATGATCCAGCAGGAGCTCATCTTGAAGGCCATCCTCGCGCTGTTCCCCGGCCTCTCAGAGGGAGCGGGCCACTGCCGCCCGGCGGTGGTTCGTCTCCACCCGGAGTTGGGCTTGGCATCGCGTTCGGGCCCTGATAAGAGCGGATATCGTCGAGCAACTTTACAAGCCATGGGTCATCCCGAGGCTCTCCTTCCTCGTCGATGGTGTAGAGAACATTGGCCATCCCGAAACCACCGTACCCGCGCCTCGGGATAGCCCAGACCGAACGGTCTGCCGATGGAACCAACACGGCCTCCGATTCACTGGCGTGTGCAATGTACCCAAAGTCATCTCTGGAGTTACCGGCGGGTGGGTTGGCGCGAACACCAAGCACCGTGGAGTTCCGGTACCACCCCACAACGACCGGCTCTCCTGCTCCCGACTTTGGGGCCACCCAAACGACGAGAACCCCGGGGAGTTCACTGGCTCCGGCAGCCGCAGGGTCGATCCGGCCTAGGTTCAGGCCGTAGGTGTTGCTGTCGATGTGCGCGTATCCGTAGACCCTCCCACCTTCCGGCCAGAAGTTGAACGCCTCGTGCCCGATGTTCTCCTCGTTGTACCTGCCACCCCCCTTTGGCCGGATGTCGGCGGGTTCGTCGTGCCCGGCGTAGTCGTCCATCCACCCGATCTTCAAGAAGACCACGCGATCCGGCATGGGCGCTCTCCTGTCCAGTTCTCGAGGTCACCGGGTTTAGGGGGCCGGCACGGCTAGCGCGCGCCGGCCCCCAGGTGGCGGGATCGGGGAGGACGGTGCAGTCCTTTACGCCTCCGCTTCTTTGGAGAATAGGGATGAGGTGAGAAGGCGGGGCGACCCAATCTCCGTCGCCACGGATCCTACCTCGACCTGCCGGGTGCGATCCACCACGGTCCATCGGATGGCGGGCCCTGGCCGGCGTCCCCCGCAGGCGGTACCCTGCGGAGGGTCCGGAGACGACGCGATGCCTCGACTGAAGAAGACCTTCCCGTGCGGCCACCTGGGCTTCGGCTCCCTCTGCCACGCCTACCGGGAGAAGGTGCGCGCCCGGGAGCGGGAGGAATCCGCGCAGCGGGACTCCCGGGCCGCGAAGCAGGCGGTCCTGCAGGCCGCCCCCATCCCGCTCGACGGGCTCCCCTTCCCGGTCGCCCAGAAGGCCCTCGAGGCCATCGAGGCGGTCACCACGGGCCGGCCCTGGCAGGACTTCAAGGGGAAGAAGATCGAGTCCCGCCGCGGCCTCCGCGTCGTCGTCCCCCTCGGGTGGTCCTACCGGCTCCTGTTCAGGTGGAACGGAAACGAAGGTCTGGTTCCCGAAGTGGCACTCAGCCACGAGGCGTACAACGGCTTGTTCGCCTGAGTGAGGCCGGTGCGGGGAGACGCACCCGAGGTGCTACGCTCCTGCTTCCATGAATGACCCTGCGGCGGGTCCGCTCACCAGGTTCCTGTCGGAAGACCACGCCCGGCTCGATGGCCTCCTCCGGCCCACGGCCGTGGATCCAGGAGGCGTGGACGCCTCCGCCTTCGATGAGTTCCGCCGGGGGCTGCTCCGCCACATCGGGATGGAGGAGAAGGTCCTTCTCCCCGAGGCGACACGGCGGCGGGGAGGCAAGCCCCTACCCGCGGCGGAGCGACTCCGTACCGACCACTCTGCGCTGGCCACCCTCCTCGTCACCACGCCGACGCCTGCCATCGTGGAGACGATCCGGCGGATCCTGGAGGACCACAACCCCGTGGAGGAGGGACCCGCCGGCGTCTACGCCGAGGTTGAGCGCCTACTGTCTGCCGAAGAAGCCGTGGCCCTCGTTGCCCGCCTTCGTATACGGGACGAGCCTCCCGTCTCTCCGTATTCGGACAACCCCCGGGTACTGGAACGCGTGCGCGCCCTCGTTGAGAAGTACCGCGTCGCCTCGGACGGCGAAGCTCCGAATCCGTAGCACGGGGCTGGAACGACCCTCCCGCCCCCTCAATCCTTGATAGGTGCCCTCCGAGACCTCCCCGTTCGCGGACGTGATCCTGACCTGGGCCCGCGAGGTCCCGGAGAAGACCGCGGTCCTGAGGAAGGAAGAGGACGGCGGCTGGGTCGAGCTCGCCAGGGTCGAGGGGACCGAGTACACGGTCCGGGGCCTTCACCCCGAGCGGGCCCACGAATTCGCCGCCGCTCCGGTGCTGGCGGATGGGGGGCTCGCGCCGGAGGCGGACTGGGAGACGGTCCGGGTGGCGCCGCTGGCCGAAGATGGCGCGCGGGCCCTCCCGGGGACGCCCACGGGTTTCGCCGCGGCCCAGGACGGCGCGAACCTCAACCTCCGGTGGGACGCCGCGGAGGACGGCGTGACGGACTCCTACGAGATCCGGGAGGGCGACTCCTGGGAGGACGGAACCCTCGTGACCGAGGGCCTCGCCGGCTCCCCCTACTCCTGGGCCTGGTGGGCATCGGGGGACCGGGCCCTGCACCTCAAGGCCGTTAACCGGCTCGGACGGACCTCGCCGGCGGCCGCCACGGTGGCCGTCTCGATCGAGCCCCTTGGGGACCACGCGACGGATGCGGTCGACGACCAGGCAGGCCAGGGGTGGCCCGGGACCCCGACCCACCTCGAGGACGACGGGACCGGCGCCCTCCGGCTGGAGGCCCTTCCCGCCCACTTCGGGGCGGCGACCACCCCGTTCGGGTCCTTCGTCGGCGTGCCTGCCTTCGCCCGGTACTGGCCCGAGGGGATCTACCTGTCGCCTGAGTTCGACGCGGGCCAGGTCGAGCACCAGCGCATCGAGGTCGACCTCGGCGGGGCGCAGCCCATTGACCCCGACATCCCCTTCGGCGCCTGCCACCGCCCCGCCCTCGGTGCCCGGAGGCGCCGGGACGGGACCACCGTCCCCCTCGGCACCCGCGGGTTCGCGTCGAGGAACTCCTGGCGGGCGACGCCGCTTCCCCCCGTGGACGCGACGGTCGAGGTCGACACCTCCTCGACCCCCGGTGGCGCATGGGACGGCTGGCGGCCCTTCGCCCCGGGAACCTACGCGTTCCGGCGCGTCCGCATCCGCGTCACCGTCCGCGGGGACGGACTCCGCTTCGTCCGGGTCCCGCACCTGGTGATCACACGGCGCAAGCTCAACCGCAAGCAGGAGGGAGACGTCGTGGTCGGCCCCGACGCCGATGTCGTGGTCCCCTTCCCGGTCCCCTTTCAGAACGCCCCGCGGGTGACCGCCCACCTGCTCGGCTTCCCGGGCTCCGTGGAGATCGTCTCGGTTAGCCCCTCCGAGGTCGTCCTCCGCTCGGGCGCGGCGGTCTTCGCCGAGAGTCCGGCCACCTTCGCCCCGACGATCCACTGGCAAGCAATGGGGACGTAGGGGACCGTCAGAGTCCCGTCAACCACCGGTGAACCACGACATCCCTCAGCAGCCGGCGGTCATCGAGGTCGAACGAGATCCCGTAGCTCTCCTTCACGAACCCGAACGTCCTCGGGTCGAATTCGATCCTGCAGAAGACCGCGGTGGCTTCAGTGGGGGGCGCCTGATTCCCGGCCGCATTCAGGAGGTACACGGAACTGAGCCCGTCCTTGCCTATGCCTGCTCCATGGAGGAACTCGAGGACCTCGTCCATCGGCGTTCCGACCGGGACCTTCGAAAGGAGGCCTTCGCGGATGATCTCGGGAGACCCTACTCGGCGCAGGTCGAACTGCCGCGCAAGGCGCGAGGTTGCATCCGGACTCACGCACCCGGCGACGAACACCAGCCCCGCAAGGACGAGTGTGCAAGCCAGCGCAGCAGCCCCCGCAATCCAGGACCATCGTCGACGTCTGCGGGTAGCGGTGGCAGGTTCCATCATCACTCCCTCAGGGAGAGAAGTTCCTGGATCGCCACCTCGCGCCTACGAGCGGAGGACTCCGAATCCTGGATTCCCATGTGATCCACCTCCTGGGCGCGCAGGTACTCCCTCAGTTGGTCAGCGAGATCCACCTCCGGTGCATCCGTCAAGAGGATGCGCTGGACCGGCGGGACGCAGCAGTCGTACTCGTCCTTGGCTTGCTTCTCGTGGGACACGCCGATGGGGTCCCAGATCCGGAGAAGCACTCCCGCGATCTTCCGGTCGAGGTTCCTCAGTTCGGACCTCTCGGAATCCAGCGGCCGTCGCCAACCGAGGAACCCTGCCTCTACAGCGCCCCCCGAAGGACCTCGCCCGGGCGTCCCCGCCCAGGCCTCGATCTCGGGAAGGACCTTCCGCAGGTGGTCGCGGATCTCCGTTCGACACTCGGCCCTGCGCTCGGCCCGCAGTTTGGGATCCACCATCTCATCGAGTCCGTTGCAGCACTCACAGGAGTAGTAGACGAGCGGCCCCCTCGCCTCCACGGGGAGACCCTTCTCCACGCTTCTGAGGTTGCTGAAGTAGCCCGCGCCCCAGAGCGGATCAATGGACCCGGAGAGGATGGACCTTGCCATCGACACGGTCACCATGCGCTCGGCCTGCGCCTGGGTCGGGAGCTGCAACCCGGCAGCCCGAAGTGCCCTCTCCAGGAGTTCCCGGGCGTCATCGGTGCTGAGTCTGGCGTCCCCGGCGATGAGACGGAACTCCGTGCAATCGAAGGGGGAGTCCAGCGCCTCGTAGGCGACATCCCGCAGGTGGTCGACATCCATGAGGCCGACCTGCCAGAACGCCGCCCGTTCCAGGAGGTCGTCCTTCGTCACCCGTTCACGATCCTCTGCCGGAGGACGTTCCACCGCAGGTGGTCCCCGTCGATGTTCCCGGCGTCGAACCCTTTGCTCCAGGAGGAGGAGACGACCGTCGGCGGGACGGGGGCGCGGGTCTTCTCGTCCACGAGCCGGTAGGTGCGGCAGCGGCTGTCGGCCGGCGGGGCGCTGGCGAACTCGGGCGGGAGCGTGGGCCGCGGCGGGGCCGTGCGGTTGGCCTCGACGAGGAGGTCCTCCAGCCGGTCCATGTCGAGGACCTCGAGGAGCCGGTCCCCGACGACGGTGATCCCCTTCGGCTGCCACAGCATGGCCGCCGGGATCGCGTTGCCGGAGGAGCCGATGATCCAGCACCAGTGCCAGCCCGTGGGAAGCGGGCGGGCGGGGATCTCCCCCACCTGCAAGGCCGCGGAAGGTGTGTTCTCAGGGGTCGGCTCCACCCAGGGGACGTCGCTGCTCGGTCCGCGGAGGGTGGCCCGGATGGAGAACCCGTTCTCCTCCCGGCTCTGTTCCATGGAGGTCTCCGGGAGCGGCTCCGTCGGCGCCTGGGGCCTCGACGGGAAGGGCCGCTCGCGAAGGACCGCCTTCGACAGGATCAGCCCGGCGTTCTCACGGGTCTCGCCGTAGGTCAGGATCTTCCCGAGCCAGCCGTCGGTGGCGTACCAGACGTTCGAACGGGCGGGGCGTTCGCGGAACAACCGGTCCCGGATGGTGTGGAGGCCGCCGCTCCACACCCCCCTCGCTCCGCCCGGAAGGGGGACGGGCATGTGGACCCGCCCGGGGCCGTGGCGGGCGATGTCGAGGCCGGACACGAAGGAGGCCACCAGCTCCACCGGTGGCGCGTTCTTCGCCTCGAGGGCCGCGATCACGCCGGCCAGCGTCTCCGAGGGCCCTCCCCGGGTCATCTCGAACCAGCGGCCGTCGGCGCCGTAGCAGACCGTCACCGAGTGCGGGCCGTCGTGGATCTGGACGCTCCCCGCCCCGAGGTCGCGCAGCTTCGGCGCCGGCCCAGGCCGCGGCTTCGGCTCCTCGTACACCCCGGGAACGGCGGTCATCACCGGCGAGGGCCCTTCCCGGCCTCCCCGCGTCACGGAGAGGAGCGGCCAGGGGAGGATCCACTTCGAGCCCGGGGCCTCCCTCCGGAACAGGGTTCGGGTCGTCTCCCCGTTCAAGGTCTCGATCCACGCCTCCTCGCCGAGGTGGTCCACGACCATCTCGAAGAGCATCTCGGAGTGGCGCCGCGTGGGGATCGCGTCCCGGATCGCGTGCGTCGACCGGAACTCGTCCGCGTCGGGGCTCTTCTCCCTCGGATCCGCCATGTCCCACCTCCCATCGCTCATGACCGGCTCCACTATACCGCCCGGCCGCCTTGACCGACCCTCCGCACCCCGGGACCCTCGGTCCATCCCTGGGGGGACCCCATGGCCTGGAAGAAGCTCATCACCGAGGACGACTTCGGCGGCTTCGCCAACCCTTCGGCGACCATCGGCGGCGCGGCGGTCAACGGGTCGGCGACGACGGCGATCCGCTCCGACGCGGCGCCGGCACTCGGCCCGCTCACCCGCGACCTCGCCTTCGGCGGTTTCAAGGGGACCGGGGCCGGGGACCCGACGGCGGCCCAGGACCTCGCCACGAAGGCCTACGTGGACGCCCTCGCCCAGGGGCTCTCCCCCAAGGAGGCGGTCCGGGTCCGCTCCGGCGCCAACGTCAACACCGCCTCCCCGGGGGCCAACGTGGACGGGGTCGCCATGGCCGCGGGCGACCGCGTCCTTCTCTCCAACCAGATCACCGCCTCCCAGAACGGCCTCTGGGTCTGGAACGGCGCCGCCGTGGCCATGACCCGCGCCCTCGACGCCGACAGCGAGGCCGACCTCCTCGGGGCCTCGGTGTTCGTGCTGGAGGGGACGAGCGCCGACACCCTCTGGACCCTCACCACCGACGCCCCCATCACGGTCGGGACCACGGCCCTCACCTGGACCCAGTTCAACAGCGCCGGCGACATCGTGGGCGGGAACGGCCTCACCAAGACCGGGAACACCCTCGACGTGAACGTGGACGGCTCCTCCCTGGAGATCAACGCCGACGCCCTCCGGGTGAAGGCCCTCGGCATCACCGACGCCCACGTCGCCGCCGCCAACAAGGACGGCGCCGTTGGCACCGCCTCCCTCCGGACCCTCGGGACGGGCGGCCAGCAGGCCTGCGCCGGGAACGACGGGCGCCTCGCCGACACCCGCGTCCCCGCGGCCACCCAGGGCGGGACCGCCTGGGACTTCAACGACAACGAGGTCCTCGGGCTCCGGCCGAAGGGCTACACCACCGGCGCCCGCCCGGGGTCCGCCGCGGCGGGGAGGCTCATCTTCGACACCACCATCTCGAGGCCCATGGTCTGGGTGCCGTAGCCCGTGCCGGCGGCCCCCCGCCTCGCCGGGAAGCCCCCCTCGCCGCTGGCCAGAGTCCGCCTCCTCGGGCGCCCGCCCGCGGCCTCCCCCGCCCTCCCCGACCCGGGCCCCCCGGTG
Source organism: uncultured Planctomycetota bacterium (assembly GCA_964370855.1). Taxonomy (GTDB): domain Bacteria; phylum Planctomycetota; class JAJSAM01; order JAJSAM01; family JAKLKS01; genus JAKLKS01. The sequence continues at coordinate 56,097 of CAYJMF010000003.1, forward strand.
CCCCCCGGCTACCGGGCGGCGGGCCAGAAGGACCTCACGCGGGCCCTCTACGAGGATCTCGGCGAGGTCGTCAACCGCCACTGCCCGAGCCCCGAGACCCTCCTCATGGCCCTGGAGCTCCTCCGGCTCTCGGCCCTCGCGCCCCGCCAGCGCCAGATGGAGCTCGAGGAGTAGCCCATGGCCGGATGGCGCCAGGTGGTCACCGAGGACGACGTGAGCGCCCCGGGCGGGGTGGCCCCGCTCGACGGCGGCCAGAAGGTCCCCCTCGCCAACCTCCCCTCGGGAATCCTCCTCAGGGTCACGGTGTTCACCGCCAACGGGAACTGGGCCCCCCTCCCGGACACGAAGAGCGCCCTCGTGGAGCTCCTCGGCGGCGGCGGCGGGGGCGGCGGCGCCCTGTCCATCCCGGGGATGGGGAGCGCCGCGGCGGGCGGGGGTGCGGCGGGCGCCTACCTCCGGAAGGTGATCCCGAACCCCTCCGGCTCCTACCCCGTCACCATCGGCCTCGGCGGTCCCGGGGGCGCGCCCGGGGCCGCAGGTACCGCCGGGGGGAACACGACCTTCGGGACTGGGGGCGGGCAGCTCGTGGCGCCCGGGGGCGGCGGCGGCGCCGGGGGTGGGAACGCCGCCGGGGACGCCTTCACCGGCGCCGGGGTGAGCGGCCTCGCCACGGGCGGGGACCTGAACGGCCTCGGGGCCCCGGGGAGCGTCGGCATCGTCCTCGCCGGCGCCCTGGCCCTCGGCGGCGGGGGCGGCTCCAGCGCGCTCGGGGGCGGCGGCGGGGACGAGGTCGTGAACGGCCCCGGCATGAACGCCGGCGGCCCCGGGGCTGGCGGCGGCGGGGGCGGCGACCAGGCCGGCGCCGGCTCTCCCGGGGGCAACGGGACCGACGGCATCGCCATCGTCCACGAGTACTCGTAGCGCAGGGTAGACCGCTACCCACCAGGGGCCTCGCCCTCTCTTCGTTGGCGTTCCCGCTCCATGCTCTCCGCTGCGGTTCGTAGGACTTCGTCCTTGGGGCGATAGTCGCAGGGGTACGGCGTGTAGATCTCGAGGGGAGGAAGGCTGAGCCAGACTGTGTCCTCTCGACCGTACGAGTACCGGGCGAAGCGGGAGATCTCAACCAATCGCTTGTCGGGACACTCCGAGTCAAACGTCATCACATATCCGATGGGCGGGAAGGAGATCTCGCTGACGACCCACATTCTCCCGACGAGAATCTGCCCAATGACGGACCGTCCTGATTGCCTGGCCTTGGCGCTCACATGGAAGTAGGCGTAGACCCGATACGCCGGGTCCATGTAGCGCCGGTCCCGATCAAGAACGAAACTGACGAGGTCTGGGCTCTCCTGGCGCAGCCCATCTCCATGCGCGCTGAAGAACATGCACACCACCTGCTTGATGACGCTGAGGGGCCGGATGCGAAACGGGAGGACCATCGATGGACGGCCGCCGGAGGCGTCCAGGATCTGGAACCCCTGTCGCTCCCATTCGACATAGTGGGCTCCGTACCACTTGCCGGTGATGTTGTTGCAGCGTGCGCACAGGGTGTGGGATCCCGCCCCCTTCTGCTCGATGCGGCCACGAACCGTGTCGAAGTCCCCCTGCCGGCGGAGGATCTCCTCCCCCCGAGCGAGAACAATTGGATGCTTGTTGTACGCGGCGCGGGGGGGGACGTGCTCAAAGGTCAACTCCCCATGGGTTCCGCACAGTTGGCAGATTCCCACGACGCGCTTCTTGGCCATGATGGGCTGCAGTGTAGCCGAGCACTTGCAGCGAGAACCGGCGAGGAATGACCCTTGCGGACCACCTCCGCACGGTGACCAGGCCACCTCTTCCAGCGTCGCATCCACCCCCCCGTTGCACGAGCCTCCGCCCCCGCCGAGGCTCGTCCCATGCCCCCCACCTGGGACCCGCTCAACGACGACCCGCAGACCGGGGACTCCATCCCGGTCGCCTTCCTCGAGCTCGAGGGGCGGACCGTGGAGCTCCGGAAGGGGTTCGCCGGCGCAACCGCGCCCGCCTCCCCCGAGGAGGGGCAGGTCTGGGTGGACACCTCGGCGATCCCCCACCGGGTCTACCGCTACCTCCTCATCGACGGGGGGAACCCCTCTTGGCAGCCCGTTGGGCCGCTCTCCCGGCTCCCGGGCTCCATCAACGGGGACCCGTCCCTCGTGGACGACCGGCTGGCGCCCTTCGAGTACCTGGCGCTCCGCCTCGAGAACCGCAACGCCTTCCCTGCCCCCTCCCCCACCAACCCCGGGCTCCTCGTCTACCGGCTCGCCGACGGCGAGGTCTGTGTCGCCGACGAGCCGGTCTCGGGGGGCTGGAAGGGGCTCCTCAGCGTGACGCCCGGGGCCTCCTACGACACGGTCGAGCTCCCCCTCGAGGGCGACCTCGGGAACGACGCCACGGACCCGCCGACCAAGGTCCGCAAGGGCGCTCTCGAGGGCTGGCTCTTCGACGCGACGGCCGAGAAGCGGACCTTCGCCTTTGTGGTCCCCCGGAACTGGCAGGGGGCCTCGGACCTCAGGCTCCGGGTGTTCCAGGTCCTCGGCCAGGCCGAGGCCGCGGGGAACGACATCGAGTGGACCGGCGAGGTCCGGACCCTCGTCCCGGCGCAGGAGAGCGTCACCAAGGGGCCGACGGCACTGGCGGACGCTGTGACCGACATCGGGGCCGACCCCGAGGGCACCGGCGACGGGGGCGGTCCGCACCTGACCGAGCTCGTCGTCGACCACGACGACGCCCTGAACCCCGTCTCCACGGGGTGCCTGGTGCTGGCGACCCTCTGGCGGAAGACGGTCGGGGGCGGGGGGAAGGCCAGCGGGACGGTGGTCTTCCGGGTGGAGCTCGCCTACGCGCAGCGCCCCCGCCACGAGAGGGCCTGACACATGGAACCGCTCCTCCTCGAGGTCGCCAAGCAGGTTCCGGCGCTGCTGGTCCTGGTCCTCCTCGTCAACCGCTTCCTCGCCGCGCTCAAGGAGCGGGACGACGGGTTCCGGCAGGTGCTGTCGGAGGCCATCGCCACGCAGAAGGAGACGAACCAGATGCTCGGGCGCGTGGGCCAGGCCCTCGACTAGCAGACCGAGGACGCCGCCCGCACCCGGAAGGTCCTGCACGACACTCAGGAGGCGCTCGCCTCCACCCACCGGGGCTGAGCCCCAGGAGAACGCCATGCGACTCGTCGTCCTCGCCGCGCTGATGCTCGTCGTCCTCGCTTCCGGCTGCGCCACCGGGCGCGCCGACGCCGGCGCCGCGAACCCGACGCTCTCCTGGTCCGCCGGCGTGCTGGCCGTCGAGCGCGCCGAGACCGTCCGCACCGAGGTCCAGGTCACCGGCTGGCCCCTCGGCATGGACCGCTGGACCCCGGAGCAGATCGCCGCCTTCGTCCAGGCCCGCGGCACCGCCGGGAACCCCGGGGGCGTGGGCGACCTGTTCTATTCGAGGCAGGACATCAAGGTCGGCACCGACCAGCGCGGCGGGAGCGGCTCTGCCACCCAGGAGACTCCCGTCCACCTGAACGCCGACCTCTCCGGCGCCGCCATCGGGGCCGCCAGGGCCGCGGGGGAGGCGCTCGGGCTCGGGACCGGGAAAGCCGCCGCGGCCCCCGCGGCCGGCGCCACCAAGCCCCCGCCCGCCCCCGCCGAGCCTCCCCCCAACGGGAAGTAGCCCGTGCCCGCCCGCTTCCCCGGCACCCTCCTCCTCGCCCTGGACCTCGGCCTCATCCCCACGGGAAAGCGGCGGTACTCCGTCGCGGGGGAGGTCGTGGACATCCCCGTCGCGGCCCTCGGGGCCGCGGTCGTCGGGGACTACCCGAACCTGCTTCGGGAGAGGCAGCACCACGAGAACCTCTGGCACTGGTGCGTAGCGAATGCACTCGCAGTGCCGGGCGCAATCGCGCCAGTGAAGTAGAGAGAGACCGACCGGTACCACCATCGAGGCGAGGGACCTTGTGCGTCCAAGATGGGCCTGACTCGGCCCTCTCTGCCCCGCTCGCGTGGACCTTGTCTCCGTTGCCTGCGCTACGCCGTGAGCATGACAAAGCTGCACTCCCTGGATGAACGCGCGTCGGTTACCCTTGCCGGAACTAATGGGGTTCGAGCCCCACTGCCGGTAACCGGAGTCGCCATCGCATGGACCAAGCATCCCACAACAAGATTGTCTCTTTCATCTGGGGCATCGCCGACGACGTCCTCCGCGACCTCTTCGTGCGCGGCAAGTACCGCGACGTCATCTTGCCCATGTTCGTGATTCGCCGCCTCGACGCCGTGCTCGAGCCGACGAAGAAGCAGGTCATCGAGACCAAGGCGATGCTCGACCAGGCCGGCATCACCGAGCAGCACGCGGCCCTTTGCAAGGCGTCTGGCCAGGCGTTCTACAACACGTCGAAGTTCAGCCTCCGCGACCTTAAGTCACGCGGGAACCAGCAGCAGCTCAAGGCGGACTTCGACGACTACCTCGACGGGTTCGCGCAGAACGTGCAGGACATCCTGACCAATTTCGAGTTCAGGAACGTACTCGCTCGCCTCTCGAAGAGCGACGCGCTCGGCACCCTCATCGAGAAGTTCCTCGACCCCGAAGTCAACCTGAGCCCGAACCCGGTGCTCAACGGCAACGGTACGATGAAGCACCCGGGGATGGACAACCACTCCATGGGGACCGTCTTCGAGGAACTGGTTCGCCGCTTCAACGAGGAGAACAACGAGGAGGCCGGCGAGCACTGGACGCCGCGCGATGCCGTGCGCCTGATGACCACGCTGATGTTTCGGCCCATCGCCGATCGCGTGAAGGCGGGCTCGTACCTCCTCTACGACTGCGCCTGCGGCACCGGCGGCATGCTCACCGTGGCCGAGGAGACGCTGCAGGCACTCGCGGCGACTCACAAGCAGAAGGTCGTCACGCACCTCTACGGGCAGGAGATCAACCCGGAGACGTACGCGATCTGCAAGGCCGACATGCTACTGAAGGGCGAGGGCGAGAACGCGGACCACATCGTCGGCGGCGCGGAGTGGTCGACGCTCTCGCACGACGCGTTCCCGGCCCGGGAGTTCGACTTCATGCTCGCCAACCCGCCCTACGGGAAGAGCTGGAAGAAGGACCTCGAGGCGATGGGCGGCAAGGAAGGGATGCGCGACCCGCGCTTCAAGGTGATGCACTGGGGCGAGGAGCTGTCCCTCGTCACGCGTTCGAGCGACGGCCAGCTCCTGTTCCTCGCGAACATGGCCTCGAAGATGAACCACAAGTCGGCGCTCGGTAGCCGTATCGCCGAGGTCCACAACGGCTCATCGCTGTTCACCGGCGACGCGGGTTCGGGCGAGAGCAACATCCGGCGCTGGCTCTTCGAGAACGACTGGGTCGAGGCGATCATCGCCCTGCCGCTCAAGCTCTTCTACAACACCGGCATCGCGACGTACGTCTGGGTGCTCTCGAACCGGAAAGCCGGGCCTCGCAAGGGCAAGGTGCAGCTCATCGACGCCACGCAGTGGTTCAAGCCACTGCGCAAGAACCTCGGCGAGAAGAGTTGCGAGCTCTCGGACGACGACGTGCAGAAGGTCATGGCTGCGTACGACGCCCTCGCCGAGACCGAGCAGTCCAAGATCTTCGCAAACGAGGCCTTCGGCTACCGGAAGGTGACGGTCGAGCGGCCGCTCCGTTTGCACAGCCAGCTCACGACGGAGGCCATCGAGTCGCTGCGGTTCGCCTCGGGCGACGAGGACATCCGCAGCGCGCTCTACGACGAGCTGGGCGACGCGCTCATCGACGACTTCCCGACGGTTAGGGCCGCGATCGAGAAGCGGCTCGCCGAGTGGGGCGCGGGCGACGGAGGCGACGAAGACGAGGGCGACGAAGAGACCTCCAAGAAGGGCCTGCCCGAGAAGAAGAAGAAGAAGCTTCTCGACCCAAAGACCTGGGAGCGCGACGGGCGCCTCGTCGAGGCCGCCACGAAGCTGAAGCAGGCGCTCGGCGACGGCGTCTTCACGGACCACAACGAGTTCCGCCGCAAGGTCGGCGATGCCCTCGACAATGCCGAGGTTAAGCTCGGTACCGCCGACCTGAAACAGCTCCTTCGTACCGTGAGCTGGCGCGACGAGTCGGCGCCCCCGGTCATCGCGAGGGTCCACAGGCCGAGCAAGGCCACACCCGACCCGCTGCACGGCCGGTTCGGGGGGACCATCGACGGCAAGCGCTGCGTCGTCGAGTACGAGCCCGACAGCGACTTGCGGGACAGCGAGCAGGTGCCTCTTCTCGAGGACGGCGGGATCGAGGCGTTCATCCAGCGCGAAGTGCTCCCGTACACGCCGGATGCGTGGGTCGACGAGAGCAAGACCCAGATCGGCTACGAGGTGAGCTTCACGCGTCACTTCTACAAGCCGCAGCGCCTGCGCACGCTCGACGAGATCGCGGCCGACATCGTGGCGACGGAGAAAGAGGCCGAAGGCCTGCTCGAAGGCCTCGTGAAGCGGGGGGCGGCATGATCGAGGAGCTGAAGGCTTACAGCGCCTTCAAGGCGACCGGCTTGCCCTGGCTGGAGCGGATTCCGTCGCACTGGAACCTCGTTCCCAATCGCGCATTGGTGCGGCGCCGCAAGCAGCTCGTGGGTCGCAACCATCACCGATACAGGTTGCTATCGCTGACGAAGCAGGGGGTCATCGTTCGCGACGTCGCGTCAGGCAAGGGAAAGTTCTCCTCCGACATGGGAACTTCGCAGGAAGTACGCGACGGAGATCTCGTCTTCTGCTTCTTCGACGTGCCCGAGACACCGCGGACCGTGGGGCTGTCTCCCCACCACGGGATGATCACCGGCGCGTACACGGTCCTCGAGCCGCTTCGGCCCGGCGTCGCGCCGTATTTCGAGTTGTTCTATCGGGCGATGGACGACTCGAAGCTACTGAGTCCGCTCTACTCGGGCCTGAGGAACACGATTCCGGTCGATCGTTTCCTCGGAACGAAGAGTCCGCTTCCGCCGCCCGAGGAGCAGGGGGCCATCGTTCGCTTCCTGGATCACGCGAACCGTCACATCGACCGGTTCATCCGGGCGAAGAAGAAGGTTATCGCGCTGCTTCAGGAGCAGAAGCTCGTCATCGTTCAGCGACGTGTACTCGGCGGCTTGCGCACTCAGGCTGTCCTGAGGCCGAGCGGCATCAGCGGGGTTGGACACATCCCGGCTGACTGGGACGTGATTCCGACCCGGCACCTGTTTCGCCAGGTAACTCGACGTGACATCACCGGCACCGAACCGAAGATGTCGATGTCCAGGCACCTCGGTCTGGTGCGCAGCGACGTCCTTCACGCAAACCGAGCAGCGCAGGCTGCTACTGCGGTCGCCTTCTCCGTCTGCCATCCGGGCGACCTAGTCGTGAACAAGTACCAGGCGCACGCTGGTCTCTTTGGAGCCGCGACCGAACGTGGGCTGATCACCGCGAACTACTCTGTGTTCGCCCCCACCGAGCGAGCGTTCACCCCGTACTTCGCTCTGCTCTACACGAGCAGCGCGTACCGGACGATCTTCCGGATCGCGAGTCGCGGAGTCGGAGACGGAATGATGCCCCTGTACACGAGTGCTTTCCACCGAGTGCCGAGTGTCGTCCCGCCACTTGGCGAACAGCGCGAGATCGTCACCACCGTAGAGCGCGAGACAGCAGGCATCGCTGGTGCAATCGCGATCATCGAGCGCCAGGTTCAGCAGATCGAAGAGTACCGCGCTCGTCTAGTCGCGGACGTCGTGACCGGCCAGTTCGATGTCCGCACGGCCGCCGCGGGCCTGCCCGTCGTCGAGCCCGATGGCGCACCGACCGAGTCCGAAGGCGACGAGACCGACATCGAAGACGGCGAGGCAGCATGACCACGGACACCTCCGAGAAGGGCCTCGAAGGCCTCATCGTTCGTTCGATGACCGGTCGAATCGACCTGCTCTCGCCACCCTACGTGGCGAACGAGACTTCGACGCCGGTCGCCGGTGGTACCGGCTGGATCCTCGGCGACCCGAAGCACTACGACCGTGGCGCCTGCGTCGATCTCGTCCAGCTCCGTGGCTTCGTGATGGCCACGCAACCCGAACTCGTCGACAAGCTCTCGCTCGAGAACGACACGCCGACACGCCGCCAGTTCCTCGCCCGCCTCGAGAAAGAGGTCGGCAAGCGTGGCGTCATCGACGTGCTGCGGAAGGGCGTTGACCACGGCCCCCTGCACGTCGACCTCTTCTACGGCACCCCCTCACCGGGCAACGACAAGGCCGCAGAACGCTTCGCGTGCAACCGCTTCAGCGTCACTCGGCAGCTCGCCTACAGCCGCGACGAGACGCGGCGCGCCCTCGACCTAGGCCTGTTCATCAACGGCCTTCCCATCGCGACCTTCGAGCTGAAGAACAGCCTCACCAAGCAGACCGTCGAGGACGCGGTCGAGCAGTATCGCCGTGACCGGGATCCGCGCGAGCCGTTGTTTGCGTTCGGCCGGTGCGCCGTTCACTTCGCCGTCGACGACAGCGAGGTTCGGTTCTGCACCGAGCTGAGGGGCAGGGGCTCGTGGTTCCTCCCATTCAACAAGGGTTACAACGACGGTGCCGGCAACCCGCCGAACCCGAACGGGCTCAAGACCTCCTACCTCTGGGAGGAGGTCCTCGCGCCGCGTGGGCTCACTGACATCCTCGAGAACTACGCGCAGATCGTCGAGGAGACCGACCGCCGCTCGGGCAAGAGGAAGCAGAAGCAGGTCTTTCCGCGCTTCCACCAGCTCGACGTGGTTCGCAAGGTCCTCGCCGACACCCGCAAGGTCGGCGCCGGGCATCGCTACCTCGTCCAGCACTCGGCGGGCAGCGGTAAGTCCAACTCGATCGCCTGGCTCGCCCACCAGCTCATCGCGGTGAAGCAGCCCGACGGCAAGGACACGTTTGACTCCATCATCGTCGTCACCGACCGCCGCATCCTCGACGAGCAAATCCAGGCGAACATCAAGCAGTTCGCGCAGGTGAGCGCGGTGGTCGGCGCGGTCACCGGCTCGGGCACATCGAAGACGCAGCAGCTGTCGAAGTACCTGGAGTCGGGCAAGAAGATCATCATCAGCACCGTCCAGACGTTCCCGTTCCTCCTCAAGGAGATCGGTGACGCGCACCGCGGGCGCCGCTTCGCCATCATCATCGACGAGGCGCACTCCAGCCAGGGCGGCAAGACCGCATCGGCGATGAGCGAAGCCCTCGCGGAGGCGGCCGAAGACCCCGAGGACGTCGTCAACGACGAGCTTCAGCGCCGCATGGATGCGCGCAAGATGCTCACCAACGCGAGCTACTTCGCGTTCACCGCAACCCCGAAGAACAAGACGCTGGAGATCTTCGGCGACGCGCTCCCGCCCGACGCCGAGGGCAAGGTCCAGCACCGCCCGTTTCACAGCTACACGATGAAGCAGGCCGTGCAGGAGGGTTTCATCCTCGACGTGCTCAAGTCGTACACGCCGGTGAACAGCTACTACAAGCTGGTCAAGACCATCGAGGGCGACCCCGAGTTCGACGTGAAGAAGGCGCGCAAGAAGCTGCGCCGGTACGTCGAGAGCCACGACACCGCGATCCGGCTGAAGTCCGAGATCATGGTCGACCACTTCCACGAGCAGGTGATCGCGCTCGGGAAGATCAAGGGGCAGGCTCGCGCGATGGTCGTGACCAACGGCATCGAGCGCGCGGTGCAGTACTACACCGCCTTCAAGGACTACCTCGTCGAGCGGAAGAGCCCCTTCAAGGCAATCGTCGCCTTCTCGGGGGAACACGACTTCGGCGACGGCAAGGTGACCGAGTCGTCGCTCAACGGCTTTCCGTCGTCGGAGATCCCGGATCGCATCCAAGAGGACCCGTACCGGTTCCTCATCTGCGCCGACAAGTTCCAGACCGGGTACGACGAGCCGCTTCTCCACGCGATGTACGTCGACAAGGGGCTCTCGGGCATCAAGGCGGTGCAGACACTCTCGCGCCTGAACCGCGCGCACCCCGACAAGCACGACGTCTTCGTGCTCGACTTCCAGAACGACGTCGAGGGGATCACCAAGGCCTTCGCCGACTACTACCGCACGACGGTCCTCAGTGAAGAGACGGACCCCAACAAGCTCCACGACCTGAAGGCGGCGCTCGACGGCTGGCAGGTCTACTCGCCGGAGCAGGTGGAAGAGATCAGCGCGCTGTTCCTCGGCGGCGCGCAGCGCGACAGGCTCGACCCGATCTTGGACGCATGCGTCGCCGTGTACCTCGAGCGCCTCGACGAGGACGGTCAGGTCGATTTCAAGGGGAAGGCCAAGGAGTTCACGCGCACCTACGAATTCCTCGCCTCGATCCTGCCGTACTCGAACCCCGGCTGGGAGAAGCTGTCGATCCTGCTGAACTTCCTCATCCCGAAGTTGCCTGCGCCGAAGGAAGAGGACCTGTCGAAGGGGATTCTCGAGTCCATCGACATGGACAGCTACCGCGTCGAGAAACAGGCGATGCAGAAGCTCCATCTCCCCGACGACGCGGCTGTGATCGACCCAGTTCCCATCGCTGGAGGAGGGCGCAAGGGGGAACCCGAGCTCGACCGGCTGTCAAACATCCTCAAGAGCTTCAATGAGCAGTTCGGCACGTTGTTCGAGGATGCCGATCGAGTCGCGCGTCGCTTCCGCGAGGACATCGCGCCCAAGGTTGCCGCCGACCCTGCCTACCAGAACGCCAAGCTCAACACGCCGCAGACTGCGCGCATCGAGCACGACAAGGCGCTCGCCACGGTGATGCTCGAGCTGCTCAAGGACGACACCGAGGTCTACAAGCAGTTCGTCCAGAACCCGTCGTTCAAGCGCTTTGTTACGGACATGGTGTTCGGCCTGACCTCGGGCAGTACGTCACCAGTTACCGTGAAACAGCCTTCGTCGCGCCCTCCCGGCAAGTACGAGGCGCTCGAGGAGCGGCTCGCGCAGTCGTCGGATCCTCGCGATCGGCTCGGCGCGGTGCTCCTCGGCTTGTTGGAAAAGGGTCGACGCATCACGCTCGGCGACGCAATCCGAGCGGCCGAGGAGCTGGGCCTGAGCGACGACGACGCGCTCGCGGCGGTGGAACGCCTGGCGCGGCCGCTTACGGCGGGCCTGCAGAGGTTCTACGTTGACCGATCGGCCGTCCAGGCTCGCATCGTCAGCGCCGCAGAAGTGCGGGAGCGTTCCACGAAGGCGACGGATAGTCGACGAGAGTGGGCGTCGGTCGTCGAGGTCGTGTGGGCAGCGAGTGAGGCCAACGCGATCGCCGGAGGCGCGGCGTGACCAAGGTTGACCCGGAGTCCTCCCTCGAGCGGTTCCTCGGCCTCCTCGAGGGGCACAACTCCAACCTGAAGGAGCTTCTGCTCGCCAAGACCGAGCCGGAGTTCATCGGGGCCACGGAAGGTGCGATCGAGCGCGCGATGAAGACCATCGAGAACGGCTCGAAGGAGTACGCGGCGCTGCACGAGCCGGGGCTGTCGCATCTCCTCGCGGATTGCCTGAACCTCATGGGATGGCGCGCGACAGCCGAGACGAACAACAACGGCCACGTAGACGTCGTCGTGGAGTGCGCGTTCGGCAGGCACTGGAAGTACCTGGGTGAGTGCAAGCTCCACAAGGGCTACCAGTACCACGTCGATGGGTGTGCGCAGCTCCTCGGCTACTGCACCGGCCGCGAGCCGCGCGCGTTCTGCCTGGACTTCATCAGTGCGACCGATGCCTTCAAGAAGATGAAGAAGCTCCGTGCCGAGTTGGACGAAAAGCGCCCGCTCAAGCAGAAGGCCGCTGGCGCCGATCACCGCATTCTTGGGGCCTTCCTCACGAGTCACGATCACGAGAGCGGCGCCGTCGTCGAGATCCTACACCTCGGCTGCTCTGTACCGAGCCCGTGACGCGAATAGCGGGCCCGCGGCAGCCGAGTTGCCGTTATCCCAGTTTGAGTCCCGCGCTGCCAAGGCATTCATCAACGTGGAACTTCCACATGACGCAGCAATCCTCGGCTGGCGAGCGCGAGGTGAAGGAGGCCCTCCGCACGACCCTTCTCAAGTACCATCTCACCACCAGGACATCGAACTTCTCGAGCAGGCCTCCGGGTACCTTCGGCAGTACTCCTTGCTGCCGCTCGTGCCAGGTGATTCGGCTCAGTCGCGCCAGTGAGTTGGACTCCCGGCACCGCCCCTACTTGAAGAGCTTAACCAAGTCGTTCAAGGCAACGAACAGGCGTGCGGCACGACCTCGATGAGGGTCGTGCGCCCCATTCCACCCCCCATCTCAGTCCTCCAATGGGTACCACAGGTGCCATCCGGGAGCAGCTCAATGAGCCGCCCGTCGAAGTGCTGGTCCGGGCGCCAGTGCCGGGGGAACCAGCCCGTCTCCCGAAGGACCTCCTGGATCACGGAGTGGATGAGGCTGGCCCGCGCCACTCCCCGCCGCAGCCCCCTCCGTTCCGGGACGTTCAGGTGCCACATTTCGACGAGCTTCCGGATCAACTCCCGCTCGTCGGGCATCTCCAAGGGCGACCACTCCCCCCCGTCGGCGTCCGAGGATGCCGAGTCGCCCCCCCTTCCATCCCCCCCCTCACAACCGCGGATCCACCGGCTCGCTCTCCAGCGCCAGCACTCCGAACACGCACTCATGCACCCGCCGCAGCGGCTCCCGCGCCACGAAGCGCCGCAGCCCCTCCAGCCCCAGCGCGAACTCCCGCTCGGCCATGGACCGCTTGTGCCCGAGGCCCCGCTCCCGCAGGCGCTCCAGGTTCCCCGGGAGCGCGTACTCCGGCCCGTAGATGATGCGAAGGTACTCCGACCCCCGGCATTTCACCGCCGGCTGCACGAAGCCCTTCGGCCCCCGGGCCGCGAAGTCGAGGGGCTTCACCACCATGCCCTCGCCCCCGGCCCCCACCAACTCCTCCCACAAGCGGACCCCCGCCGCGACGCTCTCCTCCTCCGCCAGGTCCACCACCAGGTGCCGCGTCCGCAGCAGCAGCCCGCCCGCCTCCTCGCACATCCCGCCCAGCGTCTCCATGTGCCAGAGATGGTCGCGGTCCGTGAACACCCGCCCCTCCGCCGCCATCAGGTGGAAGGGGGCGAGCCGGAGGTCCCCGACCCCCGACACCTCCCAGCAGTAGCGCCCGTAGGCCTCCGTGAACCCACGCGCCGCCGCCGCCCGCTCCCGCGTCCGGTCCAGCCACGCCGCCGCGTCGGGGTACCGCCCCGCCGCCCCCTCCAGCGCCGCCGCCGCCGCGCCGAGCGCCGCCCGGGCCGCCGCGCCCACGGGGGCGTACTGGGACAGGAGGAGTTCCCGCGCCTTCGCCGACCAGGGCATCAGTTCCGCGTCGAGCACGACCCAGTCGGTCTCCAGGGACTCCCAGAGCCCCGCCCGGTCCATCCCCGCCTGCACCGCTCCGAGGACCTCCGCCTCCACCCCCCGGTCCGGGAAGAACCGCCGCCCCGTCCGCGTGTAGACCACCCCGCTCCCGTCCCCACCGATCCCGAACCGCCGCAGCGCCGCCGCCTCGTCCCGACAGAGCACCACCACCGCCCGGGAGCCCATGTGCTTCTCTTCGCACACCACCCGGGCCACCCCCTGCTTCCGGAAGTACGCGAAGGCCTCCTCGGGATGCTCCAGCAGCCCCGGCCGCTGCGAGGTCGCGGAGGGGGACATCGTCGGCGGCAGGTAGACCAGCCACCGGGGGTCCACCGCCCAGCGGCTCATCACCTCCAGCGCCGCCGCCGCGTTCTCCTCGCGGATGGTGACCGTGCGCCCCCCGTCCACGTGGAGGATGCGCTTGCCGCTCACGTCCTCGATGTGGAGGAGGTGGTCGTGCTCCTGCTGGAGCGTGAGGCCGGGCGTCTCCCCCTCCGCGGGGGCCAGCGGCCGGGCCGGCTCGTACCAGGTCCGGGCGGCGGGGACCGAGACCAGCTCCCGCTCCGGCCAGCGCAGCGCCGTCAGCCGCCCCCCGAAGACGCAGCCGGTGTCGATGCAGACGGTGTTGTTGAGCCACTGCGCGTCCAGCACCGGCGTGTGCCCGTAGACCACCGCCGCCCGCCCCCGGTAGTCCCGGGCCCAGGGGTAGCGCACCGGGAGCCCGAACTCGTCGGTCTCCCCCGTCGTCTCCCCGTAGAGGGCGAAGGAGCGCACCCGCCCCGAGGAGCGGCCCTGGAAGGCCTCCTTGAGCCCCGCGTGGGCCGCCACGAGGCGCCCCTCGTCGAGCACCAGGTGGCTCACGAGGCCGTCGATGAACGTGGCCACCTCGCCCCGGAACTCCGGGGGCTCCCGCTCCATCTGTTCCATGGTCTCGGCGAGCCCGTGGGAGAGCTGCACCTGCTTGCCGCGGAGCCTGCGCAGGAGCTTCTGCTCGTGGTTCCCGGGGACGCACAGAGCCGTTCCCGCCGCCGCCATCCCCATGACGAGCCGGAGCACGCCGGGGCTGTCGGGTCCCCGGTCCACGAGGTCCCCGAGGAAGAGCGCCCGCCGCCCCTCCGGAGGCCGCACGCGGAAGCCGGTAGTCCGGTCCCCCTCGACGGTGTAGCCGAGGGCGGTGAGGAGGGCGAGCAGCTCCTCGAGGCAGCCGTGGACGTCCCCCACGATGTCGAAGGGGCCGGCGTCGTCCCTGCGATCGGTCCAGAGGCGGCGCCGCTCCACGGTGGCGGCCTCCACCTCCTCCGGGGAGGAGAGGACGAAGACGTACCGGAACCCCTCCTTCCCGAGCGTGCGGAGCGAACGGCGGAGCGCGGCCGCGTGCTGGCGGACCACGTGCTCCCCGAAGTCCCGGTCGGGGCGGGCGCGGTTGCGCTCCCTGCAGAGGGAGGGGGGGAGGTCGAGGACGATGGCCACGGGGAGGACGTCGTGCTCCTTCGCGAGGGCGATGAGGGGCTTGCGGGCCTCGGGCTGGACGTTGGTGGCGTCCACCACCGTGACGAGCCCCCGGGCGAGGCGCTGGCGGACGACGAAGTGGAGCGTCTCGAAGGCGGCGGCGGAGACGGACTGGTCGTTCTCGTCGTCGGCGACGAGGCCGCGGAAGAAGTCGGAGGAGAGGACCTCCGTCGGCTTGAAGTGCTTTCGGGCGAAGGTGGACTTGCCGGAGCCGGAGGCGCCGACGAGGACGACCAGCGCCATGTCGGGGACGGCGATGACCGGGTTCACGGGGTCACCGCGGGGCCGGGGCCCTCGAGGCGGAGGCGGACGAGGAGGTCGTGGAGGGCGGGGCGTGCCGTGGGCTGCTCGGGGAGGTGGCTCTCCGCGGCGACCTTGGGCAACAGCGCCTGGAGGCCCATGAGCTGCCGTTCGTGGTGCTCGACGGCCACTCCTTGAAGCGACGCCCGCTCGCCGCCCTCCACCTTGAGCGCGATGAGGTCCTCGACCCCCGTCACCGAGAGCGTCCCCAGGAGGCGCGGGAGGTTCGCTTCGACCTCCCCGGTCGCCATGAGGTGGATGCCCGTCAGGAGGACGCGGTAGCAGTAGAGGAGCGGCTTCGCTCGCCAGGGGGTCCCTTTGAGGAGGAGCTTCCACTCCGTCTCGAAGAAGCCCATGTAGTGGTGGAAGTGGTGGCGCGTGACGCAGGCCCTGGCGAGCGACATCAGTTCCTCGTGGGCCGGCGTCGTGAGGACGACGAGCGGGGAGAAGACCTGCTCGAGCACGTAGCCATTCCGGCGGAGCATGAGGCCGAAGAACTTCTTCGCGTCGTGGGTGACCAGGTCGAGGTCGAGGCCCCCGTCGTCCCCATGGGACTCCAGCGTGTCAGGCCCATGGTCGAGGCCGACGACCTCCTTCGCCGGCAGGACGTGGACCCCGCGGAGGTCCCAGTCGGAGTCCCTGGAGGGGAATCCATAGAGGTGCGCCCCGCTCACGGTGGCGAAGAGCAGCGGGTGGGGCTGGCCGAGGGCGATGGCGCGCAGGCGGGGGTCGAGCGTCACAGCGCACTCCTCCGCGCCCGCAGCAGGAACGCGTTCACCCGCTCGTAGTCCGGCACCTCCGGCAGCGCCGTCCCGCGGAACGCCTCGTCGAAGGCGGCGTGGAGCGAGAGGCGCCAGACCTCCACCTCTTCCCAGGGGACCTCGCCGCGCTTGATGGCCAGCAACCGCTCCCGGTGCTCCCCGACCCGGACCCGGAGATCCCCCTCGCGCAGGGCATCGATGCCGGAGAGGAGCAGCCGGAGCAGGTGCATGGCGTGCTTCCACTTGATGGTCCCCGTCGTGCGCAGGTCCTGCTCCAGCTTCTTGAACTGGGAGAGGGTGTACCCGTTGTAGGTCCGGTAGACGAGCCGCGAGAGGAAGGCCGCGCGCATGCCCCGCATCTCCTCGGCCAGAGGGGAGGCGAAATCGACTTCCGGCGTCCAGAGGCACTCCAGCACGTTGGGGTTGGCCTTGAGCGCGAGGCGCAGGAACTTGCCGAGTTCCCAGTAGCACTCCTGGTTGTCGGGGTTCTCGATCTGCTCGGGCACGCCGTAGAGCGACCAGTGGAGGTCGGCGGGCGGGAGATAGACGCCCCGGCGGTCCACGTCGGAAGTCTCCGTGGCGAGCCCGAAGGCGCGGGAGCCGACCACGCACCGGTAGACGATGTGGCGCTCGTGGAGGCGGAAGTCGGCCAGCAGGTCGGGGGTGCCACCGGTGTCGTCGGTGAGGGAGTGGCGCCAGATGCGGAGTTCGCTGCGGCGCAGCGACGCCTCGGCCCCGTCGGGGAAGCGGACCCGGTAGGCGTGGGTCCCGTCGGCGGGGGCGGCCACGATGGTCCCCGTGGCGCCGGCGGGGAGTTCCCGGCCGCCGCCAGCGACGCGGACCGCGGCGCGCGCGACGACGCGCGTGCCCACGGGCAGCAGCGGTGGGAGGGAGCGGTCATCCACGGGTGAAGACCCCCATCTGGGTGGGCGGGCCGTGGTCGGTGTCCTCGAAGCCCACGGGGAGGAAGCGGACCCCGTACCCGAACTTCGCCGCCGCGGCCTCCGCCCAGCCGCGGAACTCCTCCCGGGTCCACTCGAAGCGGTGGTCCTTGTGGCGGAAGTTGCCCGCGGGGAGGTTCGGGAAGAGGGCGTTGTACTCGGCGTTGGGCGTGGTGACCACGAGCGTGGCCGGCCGCGCGCAGCCGAGCACGACCTGCTCCATCGCGTCGATGCGGGGGAGGTCGAGGTGCTCGATGACCTCCAGCAGGGCGGCGCCGTCGAAGCCCTCGAGGCGGCGGTCCCGGTAGGTGAGGGAGCCGTGGAGGAGGTCGATGCGGGCCCGCTGCATCGGGGGCATGGTGTCGAAGTGGAGGCGGCGGGCGGCGGACTCGAGGGCGCGGACGGAGGTGTCCATGCCGACGACCTTCTCGAAGGACCGGTCGGCCAGCAGGGCGCGGAGGAACCGTCCCTCCCCGCAGCCGAGGTCGAGGACGGTCTTCGCACCCGCCTCCCGCAGGACGGCGAGCGCCGCCTCCACCCGCTGCTCGGCGAGGCTGAAGGGGCGCTCGAGGCAGGCCTCCGCCTCGGCGCGCGTCTCCGCGGCGGCCTCGGCGTCCGGCTCCTCCTCCCCCACTAGGCGGGCGAGGGCGTCCCGGGTGAGGCGGCGCTGGTGGCGGAGGTAGCGCTCGACGATGGCGTCCCGCTCGGGGTGGGCCGCGAGCCAGTCCCCGCCGCGGGCGAGGAGTTTCTCCACCTCGTCCTTCCCGACCCAGTAGTGCTTGGCGTCGTCGAGTACGGGGACGAGGACGTAGAGGTGCGTGAGGAGGTCGGCGAGCCGCTTGGTGGCGGCGAGGCGGACGGTGTAGTAGGGGCTCTCGCCCCACTCGGGGAAGCGGGGGTCGAGGGGGTGGCGCGTCGCGGTGACGGCGTAGCCGAGGGGCTCGAAGAGCCGGCGGAGGAGCCCGGCCCCGCCGCGGGCGGGGACGACGGCGAGGGTCGCCTCCAGCGGAAGGGGCTCGTCGGCGAGGTCGGGCCGCTCCTTGCACCGCCCCCCGAGGGCCGAGCCGAACACCCGGGACAGCACCACGCTCAGGAAGGACGACGCCGCGTAGGGCCGGTCGTTGACGTAGGGCTCGAGCGTCGGCCCTTCCTGCCCCCGGCCGCCGCGGCCGCGGACGAGAGCCACCGGGTCCACCTCCAGCAGGACCGCCGCCGTGCAGCGCTCGTCCGTCGCCTCGGTGTAGAACACCCGCACCTGCCCGAAGGGCAGCTCGAAGGTCTGCGCCCGGGCGGGGTTCTTGTGGAGCAGGAACCCGAGGTCCGTCGCGGGGCGGCGGGTGGTGGAGAGGGTGAGGAGCATGGGGGGTATCTTCCGGTCGTGTCGCGATGGCTGTGGGATTCCGGCCAGCGCCATCCTGACCTCGTCCTGCTACTGAGTCTTCTCCTACTTGGGCGCGAAGAGATCGATGTGGCCACAGTCGGTGCAACGGAATGCGACGACCGGAAGTTCCTGAGTCCTGGCGGCCTCCTTCGCGGCCATCCGTCCGAGCAGAGAACCGCCACTCGGCATGCGTGGCATCCAGGATTGCGTCTCGACGACGTTTCCGAAGAGCCCCCGCGAGTCCCGCATGGTGCCCGGCATTGCCGCCCCGCCGCAGCGAACACACCGAACGTCCTTCAAACTCCCGTCCATGGCCATGCCTCCTCCCGAGAGCGCCATCCTGACTGTGCCCTCGTCATTATGCAGCGTGGCGCCCCTGCGCCTGCAGTCCCCCGGTCATCGCCTCCCTGCCCTCGATCCTCCGCATCCTGGCGGTGGCGGTCAGCACCCTGCTTGCGCTGTTCGTGGGCTGCAGGTTGGCCCGGGGATCAACATGGAGGGTGGCGCTCCTCCTCGTCGCGTTCACTCTCCTTTCCTCGTCCTTCTTCTCGGTCTTCCTCGGGGGCTTCACGACTGGACGGGAACCGACTTCTCCGTTGTCGCGGCCCTCATGGACGACCCCCGGGCGGGGCAAGGTGGAGATGGCGAGGGAAGTGACGAGGACGGCGGAGGGGAAGGGCACGACACCGCCCGAGCCGAAGCTCGCTCCAGCCCCGAAGAGAACCACCCGCTTCATTGACTGGTTTGATGTGCGGCCGGATGGGTGAAAATGAGTCATGCCGTGTCGTTCAATCCGGGCACCCTCCCCCCCCTTCTTTGGGAGGAGGGGCAGTAGACTTCGCGTCGCTCCTCCCTGCTGTTCCGGTCCAGGTTACTCAGCCGCCGGGAGGGCCCGACGCAAAGGGAAGCGAGAAGACGCGCTCCACCAAGGACCGGGCGAACCCGACCCTTTCTTCGAACGGGCGCGCCTCGAAAATCCTATCCACCATGGTGCCCAGCGCCGCGTCCTCCCGTCGCATGGCTGGAAGCCTCTGTTTCGGAGGCGGGATCCACTCGGCGCGAAACTCAAAGAACAACTCAATGACGGCGGAGACTTTCTGTGTCAGCAGCAGGGACCCGCGCAGCGCGAAGGCCAGAGCAAGCGCTCCCGCGATTCCAGCGACCAGCGCAGCAGGCGGCTTGCCCCACCGCCTCGGCGATAGCGTAGCGAATTGGGGAGGCGACGAGATCGGGGGCGTGGTGCGAGCGGCTGCGCGACGCGGCGCCATGACCCGACCGACGGAAGCAGCCGTGTGCGTCGCCGAATCCGCCGGACAGGGGACGATGCACGAAGTCTTGCGACCGATACGTGGGCCTCGTACCCTAGCCGCGCGGCAGGAAGAGCAGTGACCGTCGATCGAGCAACGGGACGGCTGACGGAGGGCACCATGCACATTTCTGGGCTGACGATCCGCAACTTCCGGAACTTCCACAAGGCGAGTTTCGTGTTCACCAAGGGCGTCAACACGCTCATCGGCGAGAACGGGGCCGGGAAGAGCAACGCCCTCTACGCGATCCGCCTCCTGATTGACGACACCCTCTCGCGCCGGGCCATCCGGCTCTCGGAAGACGACTTCGCGCGCGTTCTCCCTGCGTGGAGGGGCCACTGGATCGTCATCGCGCTCGACTTCAATGAGCTCGACCTGTCAGAAGGCTGCCAGGTCATCCGACACGGCCTCGGGCACGCTGGCGACCCGGGCGCGGGAAGACTCACCCTATTGTTCCGACCCACCATCGAGGCGCGGACGCGGCTGTTCCAGGCGTCTCGTGACGGCGGGCCCGCGGCGGCCCAGGCGGAGTTGGCCGGTCTGGCTTTGGAGAACTACGAGTCCGGTTTCACCGGGCGCGCGGGCGCCGACTTCCTCGACGACGACGTCTACCGATCGGTCGCGGGCGACGTCGAGGGCGGGGTGTTCCCTGACCCGTCCGAGGAAGACGTCGCGCTCGTTGGTACGGCGACGCAGGGACTCCATCAGGAGGTCACCTGCACGTTCGTCAAGGCGCTGCGCGACGTCGTCGCGGACCTACGGAGCGCCCGCTCCAACCCCCTGCTAGCGTTGCTGCGCGGGGCGGAGAAGACGATCGCCGTCGAGGACGCGGCCGGCATCACCGCGGCCGTGAAGGGGCTCAACGCGGACATCGCTGGGCTGAAGGAGATCCAGGCGGTAGCGAACGGCGTCCGCAGCACGATGCTGGCTGCAATCGGCCGGACCTACGCGCCGGAGGTGGACATCTCCTCGGAGCTTCCAGACGACGTCGAACACCTGCTCCAGCACCTCGCACTGCGTATCGGCGAGGACTCAGGGCACCGGGGCGACGTCGCCGACGTAGGCCTCGGTGGCGCGAACCTCGTCTTCATCGCGCTCAAGCTCCTTGAGTACGAGCTCAAGCTCGCAAGCGATCGCGTCGCGCACTTCCTGCTGATCGAGGAGCCAGAGGCGCACATCCATCCCCATGTGCAGCGCACGCTGTTCGAGAAGTACCGCGCGAAGCGGACGCAGGTAATCGTCTCAAGCCACTCAACGCACCTCTCGTCTGTCGCAAGCATACGGAGCATGAACGTTCTCGCCCGGCGCGGGAACCATGCGGCCGTTTTCTCGCCTAGCAACGGACTCACGGACGCCGAGTGCTCCAGGACCGAGCGCTACCTCGACGCGGTTCGAAGCACGCTGCTCTTCGCCAAAGGCGTCATCCTCGTGGAAGGTGACGCCGAGGCGATCCTCATCCCGACGATCGTGCGCGCGGCATTCGGCGTGGGGATGGACGAGCTCGGAGTCAGCGTTGTCTCGGTCGGAGGCGCCGTTTTCCGGCAACTGGCGCCGCTCTTTCATCCGGACAGAATCCAGCGTCCGTGCTCCGTGGTGACCGACCTAGATGCCCCGCTCGCGACGCTCCCCGCTGATCCCTCGCACGACACGACCGCCCAGAAGCGCCATCGGAGAGCGGCGAAGCTTGGGGCGAGCCGCAGAGACGAGCTCGCGGCGCTCTGCAACGGGAACCGTTGGCTTGGCGCGTTCTTCGCCCCGACGACGTTCGAGGTCGAGTTCCTTCGGGCCGGCAATGCCGCGGTTGTCGTGGATGTCGTAGCGGGCCAAGTCTCAAAGGGCGCCAGGCTCAAGCGAGCACGGGAGCGCCTCGAGTCCGACGACATCCAGACTGCGGGCACCGAGATCCTGCGCATCGCGAAGGCGGTTGGAAAGGGGTGGTTCGCCCTCTTGCTAGCCGACCGAATCAAGTCGGACGTGGAGACGCCCCGCTACCTGCTAGAGGCGCTGGCGTTTGCGTCGCGGGAGACCGTGGATCTGCGGACCCTGCGGGCGATGGGCGCGTACCGTCTCGAAGCGAAGTTGGCGGACCAGTCGTTGCTGAAGCTGGCCGACCATCGGTTGGCGAGCGACGAGGAGTTCGTGCGCGAGTACCTGAAGGCATTCCCGATCGACCTCCTCTCGCAACTTTCCGACCTACAGCGCAAGGCACGCGATGGGTAGGCGCAACGAGCAGCAGGAGGCCGCCGTCGCCCACGACGGGAGCGCGCTCGTCACGGCATGCCCGGGCGCGGGCAAGACGCGTGTGCTGACCCAGCGGATACTCCGAGAGCTTGCCAGCTCTTCTCTCGGAAGCCGGCGCGTGCTCGCGGTCACCTACACGAACCGCGCCGCCGACGAGATCTGGTCTCGGATTGACGCTGCGGGCGTCGATACCCGGCGACTGTGGGCCGGAACGATCCACTCGTTCTGCCTTGAGTGGATACTCCGCCCGTATGCAGGCTGCTCGGAGCGCCTGCGGCGAGGGTTTCGCCTCGTCGACGAACGCGTGCGGAACGAGATCCTCGCCCGCATGCGGAAGGAGCACGGAGCGGACAGGTACCTTGAAGTCGCAACGCGCATTGGCCGCGACGGCAAGACGCGGAACAGCGATCCAGTCGCGCAGTCGATCTGCGACGCCTACCACGCTGAGCTGCGATCGAGGAAAGTGATCGACTTCGATCTGATCCTCTCGCTGGGGTACGAGCTCGTGAACGCGGTCCCGGAGATACCGCGGGTACTCGGCGCCACCTTTTCGCTCGTCTGCGTCGACGAATACCAGGACACGCAGGACCTTCAGTACGCGACTCTGGCGCAGATCATCCGCGGCACGGAGGGACGCTCCCGACTCTTCATGGTCGGCGATCCTGACCAGGCCATTTATGCGTCCCTTGGAGGTGTCGCCAAGTCGGGAGACGAGATCCGAGAGGAGTTCGCCATTCCCGACCTGGCGGACCTCCCGCTCTCGGGGAACTACCGCTCGACGCAGCGGGTCATCGACTACTTCTGCGCCTTCGCGCAGCGGGATGAGCCCATCATCTCGTTGGCCGACTACGCAGACGAGATTGGAACGATCACGTTCCGCGATGGCACCGTGGAGGCGGGCGACATCGCGGGAATTGTCGCCGACCTCGTGTCGGAGCGCCTGTCGGCCGGGTGCCCAGAGCGCGAGATCGCCGTCCTCGCGCCCCAGTGGTTCATGGTCACCCGCATCGCGCGCCAGCTGGCCGCGCTGCTGCCCGGGGTTAGCTTCGACGCGCCGGGGCTGTCTCCGTTCCGCGGCTGCCAGGACAACGCTTGGTACGGCCTCGCCCGACTGATCCTCAGTTCGCCGTCGCCGGCGATGCACGCGACGCGGAGCCGATGGGCGCGCGAGACGCTCGCGAGCCTCGGGGTTCTTGAGGACGTACGCGCCCGAAGCCGGATGGTGGAGCCGCGGGGACTGCTGCGCATCGTCAACTCGATCGACCTCTCCGGCGACGACGGGCTTGCCGTCCTCGCGCGCGCGTTCTCGGGAGTGTGCGACGCGATCGGGTTGGACCTGGGCGGACATCCCGCGCTCGCCGAGGCGCTCACGGATCTGCTCGACACCGCGCGGTCGAGGTTGGCGGACGAGAGCTACAGCTTCCCCAACGAGATCGCGGCTTTCCGAAGAGCGTTCGGCCGGGGACCCGGTGTCGTGATCGGCACATGCCATAGCATCAAGGGCGAGGAGTTCGACACGGTCGTCGCGTTCGGCCTGCTCCAAGGGTACGTGCCGCATTGGGGCGAGATTTTCGCTAACCGCGCTGCGGCGGCGCAATCAGCGCGGCGGCTCCTGTATGTCGTTGCGTCGCGCGCGAAGCGTCACTTGCACCTGATCTCGGAGGCCGGCAGGACGACTCGGAGACGCCGGCCCTATGAGACGACGGAGTTCCTGCGCCGGATTGAGTTCACGTACGATGCCATCTAGCAGTCGGCGGTCTGACATGGCTACGCACGCTCATGCCGAGGGCGTTGTGCGTACGCTAGGTCCGCGCGAGCAACGACCGTCCCGCCGGCCTTCCCTGTTCCGCCGACGGTTGTTCGCCAGAGCGTGACCAGGACGAGGCACCCGACCGAGACAGGGTTCGTCGGGTCGTCGTGGTCCACGACCAACTCCGTGACGTACGGCCCGCCGCCGTCGTCGATGCCCTCCGGGTCGGCGCCGATGTCCGTCGTCGCGCCAGCGAGCGGGGTCGCGGTCTTCGTGGCGTTGTCCTGGCCGGGGACGGGCGTACGGACCTCGCCGGACCACTCGATGTCGTCGCCCGCGAGCTGCGCCTGCCCGAGCACCTGGAACACGCGGAGTCGCAGGTCGGACGTCCCGTTCCAGTTCTTCGGGACGACGAACGCGAACGTTCGCCTCTCGGCCACGTCGTCGAAGAGCCAGCCCTCGAGCACGCCCCGCCGCTCCTTCGTCGGCGGGTTCGTGGCGTCGTTGCCGAGGTTGCCTTCCAGCGCCAGTTCGACGGTGTCGTAGGAGGCCGTGGGCGTGATGCTGAGGAGCCCATTCCAACCCGCGGAGACCGGCATGTCCGCGACCCAGACCTCGCCGTCCGCGATCCGGTAGACGAGGAGCCCCGCGTTCAGCGGCGACGCGGCCGGGAGCCCGACGCGGTTCTCGACCCGGAGCGCCTTGTACTCGTGGGGCGCGAGGCGGTCAACCTCAACTCCCCCCGCAGGAACGACAGGTCGATGCGCTCGCCGGCGGGGCACCGCTCCTCGGCCTGCTCCATCTCCTTCACGAGGACCTCGAGGGTCGGCCGCCACTTCGCACTCCTCGCCGCCGCCCGTGGAGTGAGTCCGCCAAGAGCCGGCACCATCACGTCCATCCATCCCCGGCTCGTCCGCTCCTTGAACTTCCGGAGCATCTCCAGGACCTCGGGTTCGTGGGCCATGGGCGGCGCTTCGTCCGCCCCCCGGGGGTGCTTGACCCGCTGCCGGAGGAGATGCTCGGCGGACCTGTAATCCTGGGACAACCGGGTGAGCAGATCCGGGCAGGCCTTCCGCACCCTGCGAAGGAGGGCCGCGCCACGCGTGCTGGAGTTCGTCTCCAGGATCAGGGTGTCCGCACCGATGGTCCCGGACCCGACGATGGTGTTGGTCCAGCCCTTGTTCCGGCGATTGCCGGCCCGGGTGAAGGTGATCTTGATGGTGCCCTCCGACTCGGGGTCCGCCTCCGCCCCCTTCATGGCACGGAGGGCGGCCACCACCTCCTCCCTCCGGGCCGGGTCGAAGGAGTGGCGGTCGGTAACGAAGACGAGGTCGTGGCCGTCGGTGTTGGTGAGACCCGTCACCACGGGCTCGGCGTCCTGGGCCTTCACGCCCGCGTACCACTCCCGGACGAGCA
Source organism: uncultured Planctomycetota bacterium (assembly GCA_964370855.1). Classification (GTDB taxonomy): domain Bacteria; phylum Planctomycetota; class JAJSAM01; order JAJSAM01; family JAKLKS01; genus JAKLKS01. The sequence goes on from CAYJMF010000003.1 coordinate 81,047, forward strand.
GGAGGGCCGTCCCGGGGGCCCGGACCTGATCCTCGGGTACGGGACCCTTCTGGATCTTGAGCTCCTCCCGCACCCGGCCCGTGGCCTGGGCGCCGAGCCCCGGGGGAAGGGCCCGATCGTGGCAGCCCACCACGTAGGCCTTCCCGTCGTACTCGACCACCCGGGCCAGGAGGACATGCCACTTCTGGAGGAGGCGGGAGCCGGTCTGCTCCCGGACGCGGTGCTCCACCCCGGTGAAGAGGCACTGCAGGACGAGCCCCACACCGGGTTCGACCTCCGCGACTTCCCAGTAGGAGAGGAGCGCCCGCCTCTGGGCCTCCAGCCACGCCCGCTTCGCGCGGCCCAGGTAGGCTCCCCGATCCGCGAGGAACCACTCCACGACCGTCTTCCCGTCCACGGGGTGGTGGTACAGGGACCAGGGGATGAAGAAGAGCCCGTCGTCGGGTTTTCCCCTCCCCTCCCTCTTGAAGACCTTCTCCGGCTCGTAGCCCGCGTGGAGGTTGTCCTCGGCGTACTCCAGGAGGTCGAGGGTGAGCTTGTCGTCGAGCAGGGGACCGGGATCCCGGACCACGGCCTTCTCGACGGCAGCCCCCACCCCGGGGAGGCAGCATCGCTTGTACTTCCTCCCGCTGCCGCAGGGGCAGGGGTCGTTGCGGCCGGTGTTTGCCACGGTCGGGGCCTCGAAGGTGCCGAGAGATGTCAGCCGATTCCAGGGACTCGGGCAGCGATCCTATCGCGGTCCCGGGCCCCGTCGCCAATCGGTGCTGGCGCATCGTGATGCCGACCGCTACCCTACAATGGCGGGCCGAGGGACATCGTCTGCTCGAGGGAGTTTGGAAGGGAGGCAGTGGTGAGAGTGATTTCCGGGATTATCGCCGTGCTGTTGGTCGCCTTCTCCCATTCGACGGAAGCGCAGGACAACCCGCAGGGTCAAGTGGGCACAGCCTCGGAAACCGTGGTGGGATTCAACCCAGCCACCGGGATTACATGGGAAGAACAGGCGGCCCCTTCCCTTCCCGACTCCTCCCTCCCGGGGTCCCGAGGGAAACTCGGTCGGCCGGAAGTCACATCCCAAGAGCTGAATTGCTGCTTCCCGGACAACCGCATCGAGATCATCGATACGACCTCCTTCCCGTATTCCACGGTCTGCAAGGTCATCACCTCCTACTCCAATGGGAATTACTATACTGGAAGCGCGACCATGGTGGGGCCGAGGCACGCAGTCACGGCGGGTCACGTGGTCTACAGCGCCGAGGATGGTGGATGGCCTGACTCCATCACCGTGATTCCGGGCTTCGATGGACATGCCCCACTCTTCAGCGCCCCATTGGGGACGTACTACCCCTCCAACTACTACTCACTGAAAGGGTGGACCGACTCAATGGACTCGGAATACGACTTCGGACTGTTGGAGTTCAGTTCGAATGTCGGGAACTTCACTGGATGGATGGGGTTCGCGTGGACTCCGTTCAATGGCGACCTCATGGGAGAAACACTGGAGACTGCCGGATACCCGGCGGAGCTGGAAAGTGGCTCGGTCATGTTCTATGCCTCAGGACCATGCCTTGGCGTTGCTGATCGCGTCCTGACCTATGGCGGCACTCTGGACACATCCGAAGGCCAGAGCGGAAGCGGCATCTGGGTGGATGCGGGGCAACCGCTCGTAGTGGGCGTAGTTACCTCCGGGAATTCGACATACAACTTCGGCACCAGGATCACCGAGTCCATCTTCAATCTGATATCAGCGAAGGAGGACGGCACAGCAGTGCAATCCTCGACTTTCCGTGGGCAATTCCCCTTCTACTACAAGCGCTGGAATCGAGCATTCACCGCATACGGAGAATACGTCAGCTTCGAGTTCACCGTGAACGAGTTCATCATCCCTGGCCGCCTCTTGTCCTCTCTCAAGTTCAAGGTGGGTCCCAAGGGAGCCGTCGCGACCGTGTATCGGCCTGACGGTACGAGCTTCTCCGTCACATCCGGCAAGGGCGCCAATGTGTACGCACCACAGTTCGGGACATGGCAGATGCTAGTCCACAACTACCCGAGCCGCGGATACGGGAAGGTGAAGGTCCGAGTAAAACCGTCCAACAAGTAGGGGCGAACTCGTCGGGAGGATCACGGGGGGCAGTACGGCCCAAAGTCCGGTTCGGGGGCTCCGGCTTCCGGTGCCCGCAGGAAGTCCGGCCAAGGCCGGTGGGCATCACAACCGGAGCACTGAAGGAGTAGCCGAACGCTGCTGGATGCCCTCTCTTCCCGGGGTGTCCGGGCGCCCCACAGGAGCCCCGGACGACCCTGACAGCGTGTGGAGGGCGAGAGATGAGGGGAATGGCCCCCCCGCCCCCCCCTTGTGGTGCTGGTAATAACGGTCATCGGAACAGGGCGAACTTCCTTTCATGGAGCAAATGACTCCACCTGATCCACCGTCCCCCGTGGACAGGTTCCGCCGGCCAGGCCTGCGTGGTGCCCCCCACCATCGGGTAGAGTTCCTCCGGGTTCGGACCAGGCAATGGAGGCGAAATGCTCGACTACAGGACGATGTCCTCCTCGGCCGCCAAGCGCCGCGACGCCCTCAAGGCTCTGATCGCGTCCACGAAGGCGGAGCTCACGGCCATGGAGGCCGAGTTGGAGACGCTCGACCGGCTGCTCAAGGCCATTCCTGCGACTCCTCCCGCTGCGCCCGCTCGCCCCCGCGGGAAGAAGGCGAAGAGGAAGAAGAAGCCCGCCAAGAGGAAGCCCGGCAAGTGGAAGCCCGGGCGCGCGGGCCGGCCTCCCAAGTGGTACGTCGAGGAACAGGCGGCCAAGGGCGAGGGGAAGGCCGCGCCGAAGCCGAAGGCGAAGAAGAAGGCGGCCAAGCGGGCGAAGAGGAAGGCCTCTCCCAAGGTCCTCGCCGCCCTGGCCAGGGCCCGGGAAGTCAGGGCCGCGAACAGGGCCGCCGCCGCGACCGCGGCGGAGCCGGCCGTCTAGCACCGGATCGCCCCCGGCCCCGAAGGGCCGGCGGGCATCCTCCGGGGAGGAGGGGCCGGAGCGGCCGCCGCCGGTCGATCGGGACCTGCCGATGCGCCGGCCCCTCCATCACTCCCCGAGTTGCGCGCGGAGCCGCGTCCGCTCCTTCTCCAGGTCGGCGGTCCGCCGCTTGAGCGCCCGCAGTTCGCGGTCCACGCGCGCCAGTTCCGTCCTGGCCTCGCGCTCCTTCAGGTACCGGCCGCCCCGCTTCTTCTCGACGAGGGCCACGACCTCGCGGCGGAGGAGGCGCAGGAAGGGGTTCCCGTGCATGGAGTTCATCCGGTACTGGAGCCGCCCCTCCCGGATGGCCTCGATGATCTCCTCCCGCTTCAGGCCGAACTCCTTGCAGGCCGTGCCGTCGCTGAGCGTGGCGCCCTTGCGCATCCACTCGCCGGGATCCTCCATCCCTTCATCCTCCTCGGGGGGCGGCCGGACGGGCCGGCGGCTCATGGCCGGAACCCGTGGTCGTTGACCGCGGAGCAGGGCCGGCTCCCGGGGTCGTCGGGGAGTCCCTCGAGGAAGATGGCCTCCTTTCTGTGGCCCGCGTAGGCCTCGAACACGAAGTCGCACCAGTAGCGGGGCGTCGGCCCGAACTTCATGTACTCCCCGTAGGCCGCCGCGTCCCCACCCCCCGGCAGGCCCTCGAGCGCGCGGCGGATGCAGGCCTTCCAGTCGGCGGCTCCCGGCCGGCGCAGGATGTAGGGCGTCGTCATGACGACGGAGGGCGGACCGTTGCCGTGGGGAGGAGGAAGGACGCGGGCGTACCAGAGTTCCCCGGGGGTGCCGGCGTATCCGGCGGGAACGAGGGCGCGGCAGGGGACCCCGGTCCAGAGTTCGCGGAGGTCCACCACGGGGAACCCCCGGTCGGCGCCCGGGGCGGCCTCCTGCACGAAGAGGCCCATTCTCGACCCCTGCATCGCCGGCAGGAGCCGGAGGAAGTCGTGGGGCATCGGGACCCGGGCCGCGACCTCCAGGATGGTGGTGCCGAGGGTCTCCCCGCCCGTCCCCACGCGGGCGTCGAAGAAGGCCCAGCCGGTGAAGAAGGACTGCGTCAGCGGGCTCCACGGCGGGCTGCCCGGACTGTAGTCGTCCTCGGCCGCCCCGATGAGGTCCACGAAGGGCTCCATCTCCTTCATCTCCGTGAGCGCCTCCGAGAGCACGGACACGAGGTTCTGGGCGGACACGAAGGCGGCGTGGGCCGGGTGCAGGTCCTCCCCGGACCCCCGCTTCGGGGCGGCCCGCGCCCGTGCTTCCATCTCCCCGAACTCCTCCACGAGATCGGCCAGGCGGTGGGCCCGGCGCTCTCCCCGGCCCCGGAGCGCCGCCAGCACCGCGGCGGCGATGGGGCGGGCCCCCGCGTCGGGGGAGGAGGACGGGGCCACGGCCCGATCCTCCCGGGCGGCGGCCTTCCGGCGGCGGGGAGCCCCCATACCCATCACGCACCTCCCACGGGGGCGAGCCCCCTCGCGCGGAGTTTCTTCCAGAGGTTGCGGCGGCGGCGGTGGTCCACGCTCCAGCGGGCGAGCAGGGTGCGGCAGCCCTCGGGATCCAGCTCGGCGGCCACGGCGAGCCAGTCCGCGCACTCGCCGTAGTCCGGGGAGGCCCCCTCCGCCGGATCGGGAACCAGGGGGATCGCGACGCGCTTCCAGACCTCCAGCACCTCGTCCAGAACGACCCGGGCGCCGAGCCTCTGGAGCCAGAGCCGCCGCCACTTCCGGAGGGCCGGGTCCCCGAAGCGGCCCACGATGCGGTCGAGGAGGCGATGGAGCGCCCTGGAGTGTCGGGTGACGCGGCCCTCGTGGTCGAGGTCGAGCGTGAGGATCCCCAAGAGGGCACCCGCCCGGACCCGGGAGTCGGGGGCCTCCCTGACGGCGGCGAGCCACTCCCGCAGCCCGCGGGCGAGGGTTTCACCGGCCCCGGGCCCGGCGCGCGCGGCGTCCACGAGGGCGTGGACCCAGCCCGCGTCCTCCGCGTCCCAGTCCATCCTCCCGGACAGGGGAATCCGGTCGGTCCGGAGACACACTCTCGCCCGCCAGCGCACGAAGAGCCGGTCGGCGACGGGGGGGAAGTCCCCCTGGACCGCGCGGACCTCATCGAGAAAGTGGTCCGGTTTCTCCCGCCCGTCGCAAGCGGCGATCTGCAGGCGGAGGGCGGCGGCCGTCTCCCCGTCGCCCAGTGCGGCCGCGGCGCGGCGCCACCCATCGAGCAGGTCCAGCACCTCCCCGGGGGAGCGGTCGTACCCCCAGATGGCCCCGTCGAGAAGGGTCTCCCGCGGGTCCCAGGGGATCCCGGGGTCGTGGGACATCGCGTCGGCGGCCTTCCGCGCCACCTCCAGCGCAGCCCCGGGATCCCCCATCTTCAGGAAGTCGCGCAGGACAGGGAGCCCGAGCCGCCAGTCCTGCTCCATGTTCGCCGCGCAGGTCTCCAGGTAGAGGGCAGGGTCGTTCCGCCGCGCGAGTTCGAGGTGGATGCCCGCCCAGGTCGTCCGGGGGGACTCCAGGGCGCGCTTCCAGTGGTCGGCCCCCGCCCGCGCGCGGATTCCCTCGAGGACGAGGCGGCGATCCGCTGGGGGAAGGGCGGCAACGAACTTCGAGATCACGCCCCCGTCGAGTCCCAGGGTCGACAGGGAGTCCTCAAGGCCGCAGATGCGGTTGGCGAAGTCGAAGGCGCTCCGGCCGGCGCGCTGGCCCGACCGCCACTCCCAGTCCAGCAGCGCGCGCGTCGCCCCGGGGCCCAGGCTCCATCCCTCGGCCGCGAGGATCCACTCCGGGAGTCCCGCCCCGAGGTCCTCGTCCATCCCGCGGACCTCCCCGGCGAAGTCGAAGCCCGGGAAGAGGTCGTCATCGACGACCCGCGGGATGAGGGGAAGGAGACGTCGGGCGATCCGGTCCAGGTCCTCCTCCAGGGACTCGATGTCCATGGTCGGCGTCTCCCAGGAGGGCTCCCTGATGACGTACCTGCCCTCCTCGTCGCCGGTCTCGGCCACGCAGGCCGCCCACTCCGCCCAGGCGCGCTCCCACTCCTGGCGGACCCGGGCCTTCCCCGGGGCCAGGGGCCCGGCCCGCACGCGGCCCCGGGCTCCGCCGGCGGGGGTGGCAAGGGCCGCCCGGAGCGCGGCGCCCGTGTCGGGCCCCAGGCGCTCGACCAGGTCCCCGACGGCCCCCTTCACCTCGAGGGCGAGGAGCCCGCCGGCCAGCACGCGCCGGAGTTCCTCGTCGGAGAGGCTCCGGGAGAGCCGCTCGAGGAGTTCGCGCTCCTCCCGTCCGGCCCGCCCCCCGCCCCCGGCTCTCGCGATGGCCGCCCCCCCGCCGCCGCCCGCGGGCGGCCGATCCCGCCCGCGGCCGCGTTCCCGGGATCCTACGGAGTGGGACCGACCCGGCGCAGGGGAGAGTCGGGGGAGGGAAAGGGAGGCCATGGACCGCTCCACCCCCACTCCGCCCATGACACCGTCGGCCGCAGACTCGCGGACCGGCTGATGCTCGGAGGCTCATCGGACTCGCGTGCCCCCACCGGCCTCCGGCCCTACGTTCCGCTGACACACTCCTCGTGGCCCCATCCGTTGGTGCGCAGGAAGTCGGCGACGACGGCGAAACCCTCGGAACTGCTGAAGTAGAGCAGCTTGCCGCAGCCGCAGCAGGGGAAGGGGACGGCGAACTTCCGGATGGCGTCGGCGCGGCCGCGGTCGTAGGCGGCACCGGCGGCCGCCTCCTGCCTGTCGATGGCCTCCGCCAGGATGGCGGCGAAGGTCTTGCCCGAGACCGCCTGCAGTTTCTTCGCCCTGGTGAACAGATCCCGCGGGATTCGGGCGCTGAAGGTGGGGAAGGCCTCGTCGTAGGCGGCCTTCGTCGGGCTCTTCGTGGGCTGCTGGCGACGCTTCCTGGCGGGCTGACGGCCGGCTACGCGGTCATGCATGGTCTTCTCCTGCCCCCCCGGGGGGGGCCATGGCGGGGGTGGAATTTACACCGCAAACGGGGCCTTTTTCCGCGTGCATACGGTTCTCGGAGAAGGTGCAAACGCCCGTGCGGGGGCGGAGACGGGGGGAATTTGCACCTGGAGACCGCCATGACCCGGCCACCGGGCCTATCCCTTCCGGCCGGGGCCGTCGGGGCCGAACATGCCGAGCACGACGTGGCGCAGGGCGTAGCGCTTCTTACCGAGCTTCACGCTGGGGACGGTGCCGTCGCTGAGCCACCGCGCTCCCACACGATCCGCGAGCCCGAACAGGCGGGCTATCGCGGCGGCGTCGAGGAAGGGCGGGATGTCCGCGTACGCGTCCTTCAGGTCGTTCTTCATGTCAGGCCTCCTTTGACATCTTCACGCTGCTGGAGGCCTTCTTACCCCGGGGGCAGTCCCACTCTTCACCCGCGGAAGGCGACAAATGTCCTCCCGCATCCCCGCCTGCGCAGGTCCGGACGAAGGCCGGCGCGTCGGCGGCGGTGAGGATCGGTCAGGAGGTCCCTTCCCTCGGGGCCAGTCGGAGGGTGAAGGTCGCGGAGGGCTCCGCGGCGGCCACCTCGACGGTGCTCTCGCCGGGCAGGTACCCCGGGTAGGCCGCGCGCACGATGACGCGCGGGGGCGGGTCGCCGGCGGCGTCGAGGACGCGTCCCCAGGGGGAGTGGCGGGGGGCGGTGGCTCGGTCATCGAGCCGTCTTCCAGGACATCGGGACCTACTCCTCGGCCGTGCTTCCCGTCCCGGGAAGAGGCCTCCCCCTGGCGGCCTCACATGGCACGTCCCCGCGGCTTCTTCGCCTCCGGGAAGGGCGGCGGGGGGACGTCGTCGGCGGCCTCCGCGTCCGCTCCCGCGAGCCTCCATCCCGTCGCTTCGCCGGGACGGCCCTTCGCCGGGTCGGTACCGGACTTCCAGAGGAGGGCGCCGCACCGGAACATGGAGAGCTCGAGAGGGGTGACCCCCATGGAGTCCCCCGTGCCGGGCTCCCCCTGCTCGAGGGCTCGCTGGCAACTCCTCTCCACGGCCTTGAGCCGCGCATGCAGGACGGCGCCGTGGCGGGGCCGGGCGAGGTGTTCGAAGGCGCCGGGCTTCTCCATGGACGACGGCCCGACCTCCGACTCGGCCCGGAGGGCGGCCAGGCAGCTCTCCTCGCCCGCGGCGGCGAGGAGCCGGAGGAGGATCTCGCCGCGACGGGGGATGTAGGCCAGGCCGATGGCCTCCGCGGCCGCGGCGTAGGCCTTCCGCTGCCGGGCGTAGGTGAGGTGGCCTGCGTGGTGCGCCAGGCACGCCTCCGGCGACAGGTCGCCGGGCGGCAGGACCCGGAGGAAGCTCCCGGCCAGCCCGGCCGACCGCGTGGAGGAGCGACCCTCTCCGGGGGACTTCCTGCGGATGAAGGCGACCACCCACTCCGGCATCCGGAAGCCGGCTAGGAGGCAGAAGGTCAGGAGGACACGGGAAGGCGCCTCCCCCAGGTCGAAGAAGACCTGGGCACGGAAGGGGACGGGCTGCTCCTTCACGAGAGCGCGAAAGTGGGCTTCGTCCGCGGCGACCGCGGCCAGCCGCTCCCTGCCGAGGGCGCGGGCCTGGTCCGCCCCGGCCTCGTGGCCGGTGACGAGTTCCCCCAGCCCCACCTCGGTGGCGCCGCGGAGGAACTCCTCCCGCCGGGTCATGAGCACGGCCCCCTCCTCGATGACCGGGGCGGGAATGCCGTCGCCCCTCGTCAGGTCCGCCACGGGGACCATCTGGGCGGTCTGGAACAGCTGCAGCACCCCCTCCCGGCCGAGGCCGCGCCGCTTCCCCTCCACGAGCGCCACCGCCAGCGCGCCCTGCCAGAGGCGGACCTGGGCCTCGCCGGCCGTGGCCATGTTCAAGGCGTCGCCGCGGAGGTCACCGAGGAACGACTCCAGCACTCCTTCCACGCGGAGGTCGAGAAACCGGCGCCAGGCGTCGGCCCGGGCGGGGTCGGAGAGGACGGCGGGGAAAGAGGGGAGGGCGGCGGACATGAACAGTGGACTCCCGAAGAGGAGGGGGACCGAACTCCTCGTCGGATTCTGTAGGAGCCGGGCCCGCGGGGAGGAATTACGAACGGGGCGAATCCTGTGGGCCCCCACCGACGGTGCGGCCCGGCGCCGCACGCCACCGCGGCGCGGGGACCACCCCTCCGCCCGGAACCCTAGTGCCGCACCACGCTGAACTTCTTGAACAGGTCGAGAGGGGGGCCATCATCGGGGGGACCTACGACGGCCACGGGACCGGCCAGAATTTCCGGAATCCATGCGGACAGAGTTTCCGGAACCGGCAGGCGCTGCAGCGATGGGCCGGAGAGCCACCTCGGAGACGGGGTCCCGGCTCATCTCGACCCGGGGGAGGTGGAGGATAGCCACGAGGATGGCGGGGGCCAGAAACAGATAGGCCATGACCCGCGTGAGGCGGGACGGCTGGTCGCGTGGGCCGACGTCCTCCACGGCGCCAACCTCGCCGAGGCCACCATCGACCGGGTCCTGGCCCGAGGCCGCCCCCTCGAACTCCGGGGGCCCAGCTACCGCTCCCGCCCCTTCGAGGCGCCTCCCTTGGAGCGCCTAGAAGGGGCGGCCAGATTATCCGGAAAGGAGCGGCCAGAATTTCCGGAACCCACACCCGCCCACAGTAGCGGACCATCGCCGCCGGCGTGCAGTCGCAGGTCCACCTCGGGACACCGTGGTTCCCGCAGGAGCATAGCCGCGTTGCCTTTCTGCCATGTGACGCTGACGACACGCACCCCCGAGGCCGAAGCCTTCCTTCAACCGCCCCGGACCCTCGGCGAGCGCCTCATCCGGCGCCGTCGGGACCTCGACCTGACACAGCGGCAGGTAGCGGATCGGCTCCAGGTCTGCGCCGCCACCTACGCCTCATGGGAGTCTGGCGAGTAGCCCCAACATCCGGCTGTACCCCCGCGTCTACGCCTTCCTGGGCTCCGAATCGGTCCCAGACGCCTCCCCGGCCCTTGGGACCCGCTTAGCAGCCTGGCGGCGCTCCCGCGGCCTCTCCGCGGCCGAGACCGCCCGCATGGCCGGTCTTGACCCAGGTACGGTCGGGCGCCTTGAGCGCCACCCGGACCGGCCACTGTACGGTCGCATCCGGGAGGCCGTGGACCGGCTCCTTGAGGACGGCTTGTAGAAGGGACGTAGGCGGCCGGCGCGTACCAATGCCCGCCGGGAGCGGCGTTTGAGCGACAGGGGCCGGGCTAGCAAGTCCATGGGCTGCAACGTGAGTGAGTGAACTTCGCGAGTCCCCGAAAGACTATTGCGAGCGCCGACCGGCCTCGGACTTGGGAAGGCCGCCGCATGTAACTGCAGTATCCACACCATGGTCCATGCGGCTCCCCGCCTTTCACCTGGTGGGTTCATTCCTTCTCTGCCGTGAGCACACCGAGATCGACTGCGACCGCCGGGCTGAGTTCCAGTGTTCGCGAGGCCAAGCGGACGCCATTCGCCCGGATCTCAACCTCAATCCGACCGATCATGACCGTACTGATCTCCCAACCGTCCCGCCCCGACCTAATCGCACGCAGAAGGTGCGCCTCACCCTCATTCCCAGTTCCATCACGGCGGCGCACGAGAACTTCAACGCGAGCGGCATCACCACTCAAAGCACTCGATTTCCCTTCGATAGAAAACCGGATGACGGCGGGGGGGATTGCCAAGAGCCTGACACCGCTTGCTGGCGCCCTTGTCTCGACGGGGGCGCAAGCGACCTCAACCCCTGAGATAGTGAGTCGATAGAGGCCGGATGAGAGTCCGTCAATCACGAAGTCTCCCTTGGGCCCAGTCATGGCCGTTGCGTGGTCGCCCGTGGGGGCATCCCCACTCTCGCGCTCCTCGGTAAGGGTCGCCACCACGCGGACCCCCTTGACGCCCGCACCAGTAAGATCCTCCACAACGCCCTCAATTCGCGCACCAAAGGACGCGGGATAGAAAACATCCTGGCGTTGCTGCGCCGCCGTTGAGATCGTCATGGGAATATTCGCTTCTGAGTTGCCCTCCGAGGAGACCTCCAAGACATACTCTCCAGGCGTGATGCCCCGGAAGACCAGGTCTCCACCGTCTTCCAAGTCGGGGGGAGCGGGTGTCCGCTGCTGTGTGGCAGGAATCAAACGTACCCACATGTCGTCTACATTGATGTCCTGGCCCGGCGAGAAGATCCGAACGGCCAAGGTCACGACGGCTTCTACCAGGAGATTACAGTGGACCCGTTCGCCCGCGGCGAAGGCGGGACCGCATCTCACGATGCGTGACTGCGACTTGCCAGGGACTATCGCGATGATCCCGTACTCTTCGCCCGGCACTGCGTGCGGGATGGAATAGTGCCCATCTTCCACAGATTCGGCACCCAGGGCGACGATATCCTCAGCAGCTGGCGTCTCCGGGTTGTCGTACCGGGTGCTCGGATACTGCAGCTGCCCGGTGTGCCGCGCGGGCACCGCATAGACAAGCGCTCCTGGCTGCGGTCGTCCCTCCGTGTCCGTCACAGTCCCTTCAATAGTCGCGGCACCCTGCAGTGACACTCGTACGTGGGCCGGTCGCTCCATCGATGTCGGACCGTCCGTGGTGTACTCCAATCGGGTCAGGCCAGGGTGCAGGACAAATAATGTTACGCGCTGGCCAACCGGAATTCCATCGACGCGAAACACCCCGTCCGCCTCGGACATCGCCTCGGCAAGTGGTGGAAGGTCCCAACGGACTGGATGGAATTCGGCTTCGCTCCGTCCGCCTTCCATGACGGTGACCAAGACTCCACCCAACCCCTCTCCGGTTGTTGCATCGAACAGTGTGCCTTCGACAATGCCCCCCGGCTCCATGCGGACTTCCGCCATGAGGTTAAGAAACGTGGGGTCCGGCGTGACTGCACCACTCTGACCCGACGCAACCGTCCCTCCAAACGGGCCCGATGCGGAACCGACATCCTGCACGACCCGCACGTGTCCCGGCGCGCACACGACTAGGCGGAAGTGGCACCCCGTAAACCCATCCAGAAGCGCCTCGCCGTCCGGGGTTGTCGCCCCCTCTGCCAAGAGACCTCCGCCGATCGCCTCGACCTTCACGCGCGCCCCGCGAATGGGTTTCTCGGTGACCGCGCTTGACGCACGGACACGGATCCGCGCGTGCGTCTCGACTTTAGGAGAACCTTGAGACCCATCACCGCTGTCTGCCGGCCTGTGAAGTTGTCCGGTACCGTCGGGCGGCGAACCGCTAGACCCGGCTGATCCCCCACGCGGCATGGACCCGGACCCTCTCCCCGGACCGTCCGACGTCCCGTCTCCGGTTCGCACTGCCAAGACGATGACGCCGCAAAGCAGAGCCAGAAGCACAAGCGTTACCCTCGCCGCTCTCCCTCGGGTCACGATACACTCTCGGACCTGTGACCTTCGCACCCGTCGATCCCCTTACCGGGGCGTCGAGGGATCATGCCCTTGGCAGCCAGCGTCACCGCACTCTCCGCCAACTTGCCTGGAAACAGCCCGCACGGAGCCATTTGGATCATATTCAAAGGTTGTGACTCCGCCCGGCCTCCGCTCTTCCCGGATTCGTCCATCAGTACCTCGAGAGCGACTCAAAGTCGGGCTACCGTCTCGCTCGATGGTCAAGCATGTGCCATCGATGGCGAAGCGAAAGTCCGTTCGACTCCCGAGCGGATCCATCATCGTCCTTGAGCCCTCTGCGGGACCATACGACATGAGCCATCGCCCCCCGGAATTCCGCGAGACCTCAGACACGCGGCCTCTGTCATCGTATGCGACGCGGAAACGCTCGGTGCCCGCGAGGTGCACCTCAATCAGCCGGCCGGTTTTCTCCGCGCGAAACTCATGGACAATCGCATTAACCCCCTCGTCCTCGTGGCGCCCCGAGACCGTGGTCCTGATTGTCTCTCGGTCGATGGACGCCTCAATTCGCCAGTAAGGTCCACCTTCCCGACGGACCTCCACAACTCCTCCATCGTCTCCTTCGATGACTTCCAGAGTGCGCTGCCCGGGCGCACGATAGACTCGTCGCCTGCCTCCGTTCCCCGAAGACGTCGTCGCGCAGTTAACGATGGGACCGGACGGGCCATCAGGACCTATGTCGCGAAACTCCACCGGATCCAGGATTCCTCCCGCACCCCAATCCGCTCCATCGAAAGTGAGAATCCTCCGCGGGGTGGCCACGACTGTCCTGGTTCCTTCCGCCCCCTGCTTCGTCCTGCTTGCAGTAATCCTGACTGGAGTTGGCAGCGCCCGGAATAGTCTCGTCGCCGCGCTTCGGGGCTCCATGTCGAGTTGTTCCTCTAGGGCGATGATGGTCCCACCGGAGAGCACAAGGCAGGGCGGATTCGAGTTTAGGAGACGCTCGTCGCGCGACAGGTACCACCCTCCCCCCCCAGGCAACAACGACGTGCCAAGGTCGCGTTGCAGCACCAACCCGGTTCCTTCCAACATTACTGCCACCCAAGCCCTGCCATCGAACGGACGAACGGTCACGGGAGCGCCATCCAATGGGAATCGCAGGTCCTCCGCTATCTCCGCCGAGGCCTGGAGTCCTCCGAGACTTCCGATGAACCGCAGCGGGGAGCGACACGGGTTCATACCCGTCGTCACGGCCTGGAGCCCGACATCCCGATTCAACGGTACGGGGATCGGGAACCACTCAGCCCACCTCTTCCCGGTCTCCAGAACGCTCGATGTTCCAGAAGGCCAGCCCACGACTCGGAGCTCGTATTCGACATCTGACCCGACGCCGCCCGACTCATTCATAACTCTTGCTTCCACGACATCGCCTCGCAATCTCACATCGAGACGCACGGCAATCGCGTCGCCTGGGCGCATCCAACAGACCACAGCGATGCCGAGACCCATCAGGGCCCCTAACCCGAGCAAGAGTAACAAGGCCGCTGATGAACCCACAATTCGACGACGTCTCAGACCAGCGACCGAAGTTCTCACTCTGCGGCCGGTCGATGTATCCGAAGTTGGCAGATCTGCCATACTACTTGTGCTTGCAGCGACAAGGGAAGTCGTCAAACTTCTTCGAATCCTTGTCCGCCTGGCCCTCAGCCCCCTTCTGCAGCGCCATGGCTGCACTGCTGTTCTCGTGGGACGTCGGCTCGGTTCCCCCGGAGTACTGCTGTTGATCCACCAGGATGCGTCCTTGGCTGTCCCGCCCACGTTGAGATTCGCTCGTGGTGAGATTTGCGTGGAATGTATCGTGAGCACCGCCCTTTGCGCCGAGCGATTTGACGCCCGCAGCCATGGCCTTGCTCAGGGGCTCCCAATACTGGCGCCACTTGTCGTCGGCCTGCCTGACTGCCTGTTCGTATTCGTGCACAAGCCGCATACTGTCAGCACCGCCGAGGCTCTTCTTGCCCTTCTCCCAGAAACGCGTCAAATAGGCTTTGATGATGGCCACGTGGCCATCTTCGTGCCAGCTTACGGCTCTCTGGGCGATGTCGTCCATATGAAAGGTCCCGGACCCGTATCCAGGGACATTCGCGTTCTCAACATCTTCTCCCGGTGTCCCCATGGTCACTGTAACAGATGCCGAGCAATTGGATGTCGCCATCACGCAGGCCATATCGACATCGGCTTTCCTGTTGATCCAGCACGGCCTAATCCGGCTGTTCTCCCACAGGACGTAGATAGTCGCTTTCGGGCTACAGTCGAATGTCACATCGCTCGACGTCATGCCGATTGAGCCGCCCATGGCCGCAGACGACGTCGAGTGCTCGACCGTGGCAGACAAACTCATGGAGCCGTGCTCACACAGCCCCGCGGCGTCGCGGAAATTGACAGGGTCGTTGTGCGTTCGCTGATAGGTTCCTTCGACCCTGCTAAGGCGCATCGGATCCGGAGCCCCGAACTGGCGGTCAACCGCGGAGTACATCCTGGCAGCGTTGTCGTGGAACCCCGTCTCGCTGTCGATGGGGAGTCCCTGGAATTCAAGCGCATTCTGGGGATCCGCGACACCCGCGATGACGGTTCCGAATGGGTCGTACGTGTAGATTCCGGTGGTAACGCCCGCCACGGAGACGAGTCGCCGCACATTGTCTGTCGCCCCATAGAAGTACGACTTTCCGCCGGAGTTCGTCCACGCTTCCATTCGTCGGTGATCACCCGCGGCCAGCGCGGTTTCTACGAGGACCCCGGTTTGGTACGTCTCGATGCGGTTTAGGCCTAGGTCATGAACGTAGGCCTGTGTCGTAGGTCCGACCGACTTCGACCTGCGCCGCCCTAGCACGTCATACCCGAAGAGAACAGTCTGCCCTGTAGCGCTGTTTGCAACAGAAACAGGTAGCCCGAGCCCGTTGTAAGCCGTATTCACTACACCCGAAGGCCCAGCAATGGCAATCGTCCTACCAGAAGCGTCATAACTGTAGTTCCACGTCCCTCCAGGGCCGGTCTTGCTAACAAGCTCGCCAAGGCCGTTCCTAACATAGGAGTACGTCGCACCATTAAAGGTCTCTGAAGCGAGGTTGCCGGAAGCGTCGTATCCGAACGTCGCAGTGTAGGGGATGGACCCGCCACGTGAGGCGGAGACCAACTGACCGGAAGCATCGTATGTGAAACTCTCGGAATCTCCATTCAGGTAGGCAATCGAGACAATCCTCCCGAGGCCATCGCGCGAAACAACATCCCTCTCAATGAGGGTCCCGACTGAGTCGCTGAGGGCCGACTGCATCAACCGGCCTAGTCCGTCGAAGTTGAAGGACTCCACAAAACCGTTCCCATGGGTCCACGCATTCACCCTGTCCACTCCGTCATACTGCATCTGCGCGACTGTGGCGGTCTGTCCCGACTGCGTACGCTGAATCGCGCTCACCCGATTGAAGGCATCGTAGGAGTAGGTGAACTGGTCCCCGCCCGGATAGGTCACGGTACCCATGAGCCCGCTCCCGAGGAACGAGAACTGGAGCGTCCGCGCAAGTTCGTCCGACCGAGACAGTAGGCGATCATACTTGTCGTACACGTAGGTGTAGGACGAGCTTCCATCCGTAATGCCGACCAGCCGGCCTCGACCGTCGTAGGTCATGGACCTCGTGTAGCCTGCGGGCTGGGTCGTGTCGCTCACGACGAGTCCCCGACTGTCGCGGCCGTACGACCTCGTCGTCCCATCGGGGTAAGAGACGGAGGAGACGCGCCCGAAGGAGTCGTACGCGTAGGCCCACGTTCGAGCGCCTCCCTCCACGACCGACGAGAGCCGCATCGACGAATCGTACCCATGAAGAACCGTGGCGCCACCACGTGCCGACATGGACAGGGGCAGCCCGGAAGGCGCGAACTGCCTCGTAGTCTGGAGCCCTCCCGTCGCACCTCCGGAGAGCCCTCGACCCGCAAGGTCGTATTGGCGGCTCCACGTGCTCCCGTCACCGAGCATCCCCCCCGACAGGCGACCGCTGGAATCGTAACTAAACGTCTCGATGATCGGGTTCGAGGAACTTCCCGGCGTCGGGAACTTTGTCACGGCGAGCCGCCTCCCGCTGGGATCAAGCGTGTATTGAGTCCGCATCTCATCCGGCGTGCCAGGGCCGACTACCGACGAGATCCGGCGTCCAGCGGCGTCATAGGCGTGCTGCCTAGTTGCGCCGCTCGGCGCTGTTTCCGTTAGCATTCGCCCTGCGGCGTCGAACTGGCGAGTCCAGGTCAGTCCTCCCTGCACGACGGAGATCGGCAGATTGAAGTCGTAGGTCGTGGACACTGCGGGAAGTGCGTCCACCTGGCTCCATGTCTCAAGATTCGCAAGGCCGAACTGTGCGGTTCGCACAGCGGCTGGGTCGGCATCGTCGGAGACGAGGTTTCCGTTCGCATCGTGCCATGGCCCAACGACCTGAATCGCCCGGCCGAGGACATCGTATGACATGGTCTCCGTCCACCCGCGACGATGCACAAGCGCCGTCATCCGATCGGAGAAGTCGTACTTGTAGGTGTTCGTTCCGGATCCCTGCAGTGTTTCGGTCAAAACGTTGTTCCGTGCGTCGTATGTCCAGGACTCAACCTCACCGTCGATACTCGACTGCGTTATTCTTCTGCCGAGCGCATCGTATGTGATCTGTGAGAGGACGTTGGATGTCGCCTGGATCATTCCAATCGTCTCGGAGTAAGTTGAGGCCGGGCCCACAACGTGGGTGATTCTCCCCGCGGCATCGTACTTATAGCCCTCATACACAACGGTTTGCGAGTCAATCCGCCTTCCCGACACCTCCAGCCTTCCGGCAGTGTCGTAGTAGAAGTCCTGACTCGTCAGGCCTCCGGGGGTGCCCGAGAAAGTGGTGGAAACCCTGCGGCCACTGGAGTCGTATGCGTGGGAGGTGACGAGCCCGATCGCGTCCGTCTCAGTGAGAATGCGACCGGCAGAGTCATAGGACCACGCCCGAGTCGCTCCCATCTCGTCGGTCGCTGATAGGCGGTTACCAGCGGAATCATAGGTGAATGTCCGCACCTTGTTCTGGGCGATGAGCTGATCGAGCGCCGCGGCCGAGTCGGCCGGCCCGGCCTCCAGAACGAGTCGGCCGAAGCTATCGACACGGGACTCGATTATCTTCCCGCGAGGATCGGTGATCCGCATGACCCCAGTTGAGGGGTACGAGTACTGCAACGTGTGCGTCTCGGAACCATTGGTTCGGCTGATCTGAGCGAGGCGCCCTGCAGTGTCATATGTGCGGTTCTCTTGAACAAGCCCGCCGTAGTAGGACGCCTGAACCAGATTGTACGAGGCATCGTACGAGTAGGAGGCCGCGTATCCCATCGGGCCGGTCTCGGAAGTCAGGAGCGTATAGCCTGTCGGATACTGATAGCTCCAAGAGTATGTGAGGGCGCTCAACTCGTTGGGATCAGGATTGGGCCCATAGACGGGTCCTCGGTACAAGACCACGGATCCGTTGGAGTCGTAGGTCGTCTCCTCGTAGATCTGCTGCGCGAAGGCAAGTGGCGCCACTAGAAGCACGACCGCGAAGGTCCAGACTGAGAGTATCGTGCGGCGCCAGTGGCTGGTCATCGATCGCCTCCCATTCTGCTGCAGCGGGTCCGAAAGTCCCGACTCTCGTGCCCCGGTCTTCTTCACTGTTCACGCACGTGCGACGGAGCGAGTCTCAGGCGGCTTCACCACGAACGTACTCGACAGCACCACAGAACCAAGGGCCGCAACGGCTGCCCCCGACTGGGCGCCAAGACACCTGCCGTCCCGTCCCTGCCATGGGTGATCGTGGGCCGGGCCTGCGCGGGAGTCAAGAAGAAATCCTGTCCGGGGTTCCACCTGCTCCTCCACATCGCCCTCATGCTTCGCCCACTCGGCGGCTGCAGCGATGGGCCGGAGAGCCGCCTCGGAGGTAAGGTCCCGGCTCATCTCGACCCGGGAGGTGGATGACAACGCCGTGGTCCTGGACACGACCGTCACCGTGCCCATGCAGGAGGAGGTCGTCGTCGAGTTGAAGAAGCTCGGGCGGATCGCCCTTCGGTTCGCGGAGTACGACCGGGTCAAGCTCCGCACCGCGGAGGTATGGCTCTACGAGTCCGGCGAGAAGATCTACTCCGTCACGAAGTTCGAGCCAGGTACGGGGGAGGAGGACCTGGTGGCCGAGGGACTGGCACCGGGCCGCTACGAAGTCGAGGTGACGGTCGGGGAGGCCGAAGTCCGGTTCACCGTCGAGGTGAAGGGCGGGGAGACGAGCGTCCACGAGGTCCGCGCCCCGTAGGCCCGAGACACCAGCACCTGCTGGGAGGGTGCTTCATCGCCGCGACGGGCACGGCATCCACTCCAGGTGAGGGAGGCGTCCCCCGTCGCTCCGTCCCCCCGGAATCCTCTTTTTTCTGTATGGCCATTTGTTAGGCCATCGATTCCAGGGCTCCGAAAGCGGCCGTACTTCGGTGCCGCCTGAGCGCACAACACGCCTTCCATAAAGAGCTTGTGGCGGAGGGTGAGGGATTTGAACCCCCGGTACGGTTGCCCGTACAGCGGTTTTCAAAACCGCCGCCTTCGGCCGCTCGGCCAACCCTCCGCTGTCGTCTTACTGCCTGCACTGCATCGACTTGCAGCTAGGCAGGGGGTCCGGCAGCTACCTCCGGATACCCCTTGTAGATCCCCTTGATGATCTAGAGCACCTTGGTGCCCTATCAGGGGTGACGGGGAGGCCCTGGGAGGGCTCGGAGCGAGGGTGCCGTAGGCTCATAGGCCAACAGCATACATCGTAGTGGGCCGACGGGGGTCATCTGAGCGGTGGAGGCCTATCCTCCGTTGGGTCAGGCGAGGTGTCCACCTCGACCTCGGCTCACTGTCCGGGATCTCTGCTCTAGAATAGCCGCCATGTTCAGCCAGGACGCACCGCTCCCACTACCTGTGCTCGGGTTCTCGGCCTCGGGAGTTTGGGGCGACTTCTTCGAGCTGGACATCGATCTCGGGGCCCCCGCTGTGGAGACCTTGCAACGGGCCGCCCTCGCACTTTGGGATCACCCTGACCTTGAGGGGTGCTGGACGGAGAACAAGATTGAACCCGTGCGAGCTTCCGCCGTACGGCCCGAGGCCTGGACTCGGTATATAGGGCAAGAAGGTGGGGTCTGCTACGGACTCGCACGTGTTCCGGGGATTGGGGTCACCCCGTGCCTGGTCAGCCTCTGCATCGGTTCCGACTACATGACGATGCAGCTCTGCCTGTCCATGAAGGCAATCGGGAGTGTCGTTCGAGTCGGTGCCTATCCCTTTGATGACGGAACTCCCACGGACTGGATCATCCCCACCTCGGCGTGGCTCGCTGGTGTGGCTAGTGTCGTCCATCAGGCCTCACCGCTGGTGGTCGGGGTCATTGGCTGGGAGGGGGACTCCGGCGAGGCAAAGCGGTTCCGCACCGAGGGCGTCCCGCAGGAGCGCTGGGTCGGGTACGTCGTCCCGAGTGGGAAGGAAGTCGAGTACTACCCACCCAACATCTTGACACCGCCCATGACTTAGCCCGTGGCGCTGAAGCCCTCGCTACTCTCCTCCACGTGCCCCTCACCACGGAGGAACTTCTCCATCCGCTCCCTCGCCTGGCGCTCGAAGCCCGAGGGTGAGTGCCGGGCGTAGCGGAGCACCATGACTAGGCTCTTGTGGCCGAGCAGCTGGCGCAGCTCGCCGAGGGGAACTCCTGCACGGATGGCCGTCACGGCGAACACGTGTCGGAGGTCGTGCCAGCGGAGCGTCGGGAAGCCCGCCTTGACCCTTCCCTCCTTCCACGCCAGGCGAACCGAGCCCGGGAAGTCCGGCTCTCCCGTCCTCTTCGTGTCGTAGCTGAGGGTCTCGAAGACGAGGTCGGGGACCGTCGTGGGATGGTCCCCTCGGAGACCTCGCTGGGAGAGCAGGGCTTCCCTCCCACGAGCACCGAAGGGAACGGTCCTCGGGGTCTTGTACTTCGAGATGCGGACGGTGAGCATCCCCTCCTCGAAGTTGATGTCCTGCCAGTCAAGGCGAAGCAGCTCACCGAGGCGGAGCCCTGTGTCCATCGTGAGCAGAGCAGCGTTTCTCAGGGCACCGACGAGACAGGAGGCCAGCTTCTGCTGGTCCTCCACCGTCAGGAAAGGGACATCCTTCAGTTCCTCGTGCGCCCGAGGGATCCCCTGGCAGGGGTTGACCCGCATGTAGTTGAGCCTGACCGCTCGCCGGAACATCCCGGACAGGAGCGACTGCATCCGGTTCCTCGTGGCTCCCATGAGGGCGACTCGTCTGTTGAGGGAAGCGGAAACGGCCCGAGCATGATCTACAGCTCGACCAGTTCCAGCCTTCACATCACCGACAAGAACGGCAAGACCCTATTCAAGGTGCCGGAGTAGGGGGCAATCGTGGCCAGTGGTGCAAGTGCGAGGCGAGGCCTCAAGTCTTGGCCATGGCCAGCCCACGTGCTTCTTGGCGTTCTGCTCGGCGCACTGATTGGGATCGTCATTGGCACGAGGATCGAGCAATTCCAGTCTGATCCCGGGACTGCCTCAAAGCAAACGACCATCCGCATCGAACTGGGGCTCTCGCTACTCCCCGCAGTCTTCTGTTCGTTCGCTGGCGGGGTGTGTGCACTGGGGCTTGTGTGGGAGAGAGGAGGAGCATGGAGGTGGGTGGTGGTCGGTTTAGGAGTGGCTATTAGGGAACTAGGCCCATTGCCTCCGCAACCCTGTTGAGGTAGACCCTCTCCGCTGGTCCGACTTCCCCATCGGCGGCAGCAACGCCTTGGGCTCGCTGGAGCAGGAGTTCTCGAAGCGCGAGCGGGAGACTGGCCAATGCAATTGGAACAGCGGACTCTCTGTCAGCAAGAGCTCTACTCACTGCCCTCCCCAACTCCGCCTCCTCAAGCTCTTTGCCGGTCAGGCACTGATAGGAGCGACCCACTTCCTCTCGGACTACCTCCGTATCGGTGTCACCTTCGACTAGCATTCCCGACAGCACCGCCAGGATCACACCTTCTCTGGACGGGCCAACTGTGATGCCAGCAGACCGGACTCCACGAGGGTCGGGCTGGAAGCGGGTGTCGCAAACCGTGCATTCATCGTAGGCCTCAGCAGTGTCCCTGAGCCTGACCAGGGGGAAGGCCCCGACCGTCAGGAACCAAGAGACCCTCATTCTGCGACAGGGACGCTCCTTCGCGCACCCCGGGCACAGGTACTGCCTGCTGTCTGCCTTCCAAGGGTACTTGTGGACCCACAGGATTGGGGAAAACACTGGGTACTCTCTACTCCGGCACCTTGAAGAGGGTCTTGCCGTCCTTGGATTGGATTCGAAGACCGCCCTGTCCATCGTAATCAACTCCTAGCTCAGTTGTAGCTCCGTTGGTTCCTCCGCTAAGCAACAGGCCAGCCTTCCCCTCGTTAACGGAGAGATTGACCTGACCAGGTGGGGCGTTACCCTCGCGAAGGGCCTGAAGGGTGACCATGCAAGGGCTCAGCGTTAGTATTCCTTCCGTTCCCGCCAAACGGATTTCTGAATTGCCGTCACGGAAGTGCTGAATCGCGAGCAGGGGCACTCCATCTCTGTCCCTTGAAAACAGACCCAACCCAACTCCATAGTCCCCGAAGACCATCAACTGTTTCCCATCCTCCCCAACTACCTCGAATCCCTTGGTTGCCTTGATCACCTCAGGCACCTTCTCCTCTTGAGCCATGGCCATGCCACCCAGGGCTAAACCGAGGAGGAGGAATCCAGCTCCCCACCTCTTCAGGCGGCGGTTTTGCTTCTCCAGGGCATCTAGACGGGAGAGTACGGCGTCCATCGTGGGGTCGGTCATGGTGGCCTCCTAGCTGGATCCTAGCCCCGGGGAGGAGGGGTGTCGAGGGGCCACAAGGACCTGACACTCCCCTTCCTAACAGGCCTTGTGCTCAACGACCTCGGTCTCGGACTCTAAGGCGAACTTCACGACACCCCAGCTTGCGGGGTGCACCGCTGCGCACTCACCTGTCTCGACATTCTCCACCACGGAGCAAGGAGTCAACCGAGCGACATCGAAGCCCCCGTAGTACCGAACATGAAGGCGGTACCGCCCTGGACTCCCCCTCAGGAGTTCCAGGGCTCCCCGGGGCGGGAGGAGGCTGCCAAAGGAACCTGCCCACTTCCGACGGATGCTGCGGTTCCGCAGGACATGGACCATGTCGCGAATGAGAAACGCGACTCCAGGAAGGGCGGCGAGGATTGCCAAGAACGGCAACGAGAACCCGAGGAGCACCCCAGAGGCGACCAAGCTGAGCAGCATGATTGGCCCTGCCTCCAGCGTCCCCGACCGATACAGGTCAGGGAAGTCGATAGGGGGCGTCGGGTTCATTTTCGTTGCACCAAGTGGGGCGCATCCTGCCACCCTGCCATCCCTACTCCGGCACCTTGAAGAGGGTTTTGCCGTCATCACCAAGACTCTCCCCAGGGAAACCCATCGGGAATGACCGGAGCCCCCACTCCCTCAGGTTCCTTGGCGTCTGAACCGCCCACAGGTCCCCGACCATCCATCCGAGCCCCCGCAGAACCCACGGAACACATCCACCCGTTTTCCGCCCGACCTCGGTGGCCGCCAACCTACCAGTTGGCACATCCTCCCCAGGCCCCACTCTTCTGGCAAAGCCATCCAAGATGGCCTTGGCGAATGCTGCCTGTTCCGTGACCTCAAGACGGCGCCCATCGCCACACAGCCCTGACACGATTGTGGACTGCGGGACGAGAACCTCGACCGCTGACTCCCGACTCCCCAAGCATCGCATTCGCAATTCACCGGATGCGTACCAGCCGCCACGAGGGATCTCCACGCCGACCACTGCCTCCCATTCCAACAGGCCAGGGTGCCCGTTGCAGGGAAGCACCACACGGTCTCCGGGAGCCTCCAGGTCGAAAGAGGCTCCCCCGCCTCCCGCTTCGACGCCCTTGCAGCTCTGGCCTTCGCCAGTGCCGCCAACTGCTTCGGAGTGGCCTTCTTCCTCGGCCGCACTTCACAGACTGCCAGTCGCCCCGGTTGACCCTACCTCCCCCCCCACGATCGAAGGGCCTTGCGCCACTCCTTAAGCCTGGCACGGAGAGCCTGCGTCTCCTTCGGGTACTGGGCCTCCGCAGCGGTCATGTCCCCGTCGGCGTGGTGCCCGAGCGGGTGCGTGGCCTTTCGGAGTTCGTCCTCGCTCACCACGGGGCGGGGCTCCCATCCGTTCACCACCCGGCAGAGGACCTCCAACGAGCCCCAATCCAATTCCTCGAACCGAGGATGACTGATGATGGCCTTGGCGAGAGTACGGGCCCCCTCGCGCGGCATGGAGTCCAGGGCACGGACGAAGTGGTCCCGGGAGTGTGAAAGAGGGCCCACGACTTGCCGGGGATCGTGGAACCACGCAGCTGCGGTTGCCGGGTCGGAGGAACTGCAGTGTCGCCACCATGCAAGTGCCAGGGCGGCTCTTCCCTCGTGGTCCCAATCCGGAATGGCTGCCCACGACTCCGTCCAGAGGGGTGACAGGACTTCGGTCGCGCGACTGGGGTCCAGATCCGCTGCTGCAATCCGCCACCAAGGCGTCTGTGTGGGATCTGCGATCCTGTGCGTCTGGTAGTCGTTCTCCCAGGCCTCGCAGGCCAGCAGAGCCGGGATGTCCTCCCTCCGGAGCAGCGTTCGCGCATTGCTGAGGATCAACATCTGCATCCGCTTGTATGGGTAGTTGTTGATCGGGCGCGCCTGGAGATCCGGGTCGTCCGTGGGGATCCTCCTCTGCAGGAGCTTCACGAGGACCTCCGCCCCGGCCTCACGCAGGAGCCCCACGATCTCCACCTCCGAGGCGAGAGCCTCGCAACCGCCATCCGATGTCCGCAGCCATGCGAGTACGAATGCGCGATCCGGCATCGGGACCCGGTCGATGCGGGCACGGAGGGCCTTGAGCTTCTCGATGCGATCCGGTGGCACTGGACTGCTGCCCTGGACCGCCCGGTCCAGCCACGCCTGGAACCAGCTTCCGCACCACTCCCGGTCCTTCCGGGCATCGAAGTAGTCCTTCACCACCTGTCGGAAGGGCCGCCCCGAGGTGGCGTATGCTCCCGAGTGCTCCATGTACCTTCCCAGAAGGAGCCGGGTCACCCTGCCTACCGTCTGCTTCTCGAATGATGGTGGCGGCGGCGGTTCTCTTGAGAACGGAAGCGAGATCATCGCGACGCAGGGAAAGGTCTCTGCTTCGTCATCCACGAGGGGGGCAAGGGGAGCGAGGAGTGTCGGGTCCTCCATCGCGTAGAGGGCGGATGCGGCAAGGGTCCGGACCTTGGGGTCTTCATGTCCAAGCAGCCCGATGAGTTCCGCCGGCTTGTACCTCTTCTCCCGGAGGATCCCGACCAGTCGATCCTGCTCCGCGTCGAGGTTCGGCCAGAAGCTCCCGAACCTGCGCCCTGTCCTGTCGAACGCGACCCTCTCGGAATCGAGTGCATGCAGGTCCTTCGCGATGGACTCGAGGTCTGACTTGGCATCTCCGCCCCGGGCAGTCCCCAGGGAAGCGAGTAGCACGGCCGTCGCAACGCCGATTTGAAGGACAGTGCGCATGGGCCACCTACCTCGTCGCCATGCGCTCGAGGGTCACCGTGACGTCGCGAAGGCGACGGTCACGGGCCGGGAGGAGGCTTCGCCGTGCTCCATGCGGTCCGCGATGATCCGGAGGGCAAGGGCCTGGACGGCGGACAGGGCATCGGCGCGGCTGCGGCCGTAGGCCAGGGCCCCGGGCAGGGCACGAACCTCGGCGATCCAGCGGCCGTCCTCTTCACGGTCGAACGCTACCTGGAACTTCATGACGACAAGGTAGCACGGGCCCCACGAAGCTGCACGACGACCTGAAGTTGGCCCGTACCCGGCCTCCCTGCGGCCGGGCACTCCTCCCGTGGGAAACGGCGCCGGTCCACCTGCGAGAGAGCTCTCAGGCCACCAGCGACAGAGCAGTCTTATCGACGCCACCCTCCCCGACTCCCGGGAGGATCCTCTCCGTCCGGTTCCTCGGCTCCTCCAGGTCAGCGGATGCCCGTCGCGTTGAGGACAAGACCGGGAACCGCCCGGACTCCCGGCCGGGATCCCCGATGACGCAACCCCTGTATAGTGCGTACGGGAGGTTCCCGTGCATCGAGCAACCGTCGCGGTTCTCGCCAGGCGCACCTTCATCGTCGCGCTGGCCGGCCTCGCGGGCTTCGGGCCTCTCCTCCCCCGGGTCGGCGCGGCGCAGGAGCGGCCGGGCGACGCGCCGCCCGGCCCCGACCGGGAATCGGCTCCCGGGGCTCCCCCGCCGGAACCCCCGGTGGACGGCCTTCGGCCCGTGTCCGCCGAGGAGGCGGCGGAGCTGTTCGCGTGGTTCGACACGCTGGGACTGCCGGACGCCTGGGGAAGGCCCTTCGGGGCCGCGGCCTCCGGGGCCTGCGAGAGGAGCGGTGACGACCCGTGGACGGCCGTCGAGGAGTTCGCCTGGCTGATCGAGGACCGGGGTGCCTCCTTCCGGGTGCTGACGATCACCCTGGAGGTCAGGGAACTGACGAAGTCCCCCGGCCGCGACCCCTATTACGGGGGAGCCGATCGGGTGGGCTTCGAGCCGCGGGACATGGATGCGGAGGCGGAGGCGCAACTCGAGGCGGCGCTGGAGGACATCCGCGGCAACGTCACCCGGCTGTGGGGCCCCCACAACCCGGGGGTCTTCGTCCCCGCTTCGGTCCGGCTCCTGGTCCTGGCGCGCGCCCTCCGGGCACGGGGAGCCGGTGCCCGGGCCCGCGAACTCCTGGCCGCCGCCCGGGGGCTGGAGTGCATGGGCGCGGACCTGCCGCTCCGGGAGAGCCTCGTGCCCGGCCTCGCCCATGTCCTGACCGGCAGGATCGTCATGGCGCTGGCGGATCCGGCGAATCCGCGCGCCGACGTCCTCGCGCGGGCCGAGGTCGCCCTGGCGGGGCTGGGGGAATCGGAGGTCACGGCGGAGTTGAAGGAACTCGTCGTCATCCTGCGCCGCATGGTCGAGGAGGACCGCACCCACCGCCCGCCGGAGGGGTTCCCCGACGCCTGCCCGCCCGCCGCCGCCGCGCGGGAATGGGCCTGGCGGCTCCGGGACCAGGGAGGCCACCAGATGGGACAACCCGGGTACTGCGACATCTTCGTGGCCGAGGGGGAATCCGGCGAGCCCGCGAATCGCCTCCTCGCGCTGGGAACCGGCGCGGTCCCCGCGCTGATCGACGCCTTCGAGGACGACAGGGTCATCCGGGCCGCCAGCGAGTCCTGGGGATCTCCCACCCCGTACACCGTCGCGGGAGCGGCCCGACAGGTCCTCTACCGGATCGCCGGACGCGGTTTCGAGAGCCGGGAGGCCGCCATGGCCTGGTGGACGGACGTCCAGGAGCGCGGACTCGACGCCGTCCTGCTGGAGGGGATCCGCCTGGGGGACGGGGATGCCTTCGGGCAGGCCGAGATCCTCGCCGGCCGTTCCCCCCGGGCCGTGGTGGATGCCCTGGAGATCGGGCTTCCGAAGTGCGTCGATGTCATCGATCGGCGGGACCTCGTCATCCTCCTCGGAGGCATCGAAGGCGACGCTCCCCTCCCGCTGCTGCTCGCGGAAGCCGCCGCCTCCCCGTCCCTGCCCGCCCGGGTCGCGGCCGCGGAGGCGCTCCTCAAACGAGGACGGAGCGAGGGAGTGGCGCATCTCATGGAGGCATGGCGGACCGCGACGAACGTGTACGGCACGGACGACCTGATGCGGTTCCTCGTGGAGTGCGGGGATCCGGCCGCACTCCGGGCACTGGGTGCGTCCGTCCCCGGCATCCACGTGACCTGGCGCATCCAGGTCCTCCTGGAAATCCACGACACCGCGGAGCACGGCGGGATCGGAGGGGGCCCGGGAGGTGAGTGGAAGTCGGAGGCGGAGCGCATCCTCGCCGCGGCCCTCCAGGATCGGGACGTCGCGACGGGGTACTGGAGCGGTTTCGACCGGGTCAGCCTCGATGAGCCGAGGGTGTGCGACGTGGCGGCGCTGGTTCTCGCGGGGATGCGCGGGACTCCGGAGGCGCTGGACCTCGCCTCCTCGGTCACGGCCCGCGACCGGGCGTGCCTCCGCCTCGGCAACGCATGGCGGAAGGAGCAGGGCCTGGAACTCCTTCCGGAGCCGCCCCGTCCGGCCATCCCGCCCGCGGGCAGGGCCGTGGGGGAGTTCCTGGACGTCGTGAAGGGGGCGAAGGACACCGGGGGCCGCGCACCGGCCCTGGCCGGGCTCCGGCTGGAGGGCCTCGGCGCCCTCGCCCCCGTGGAAGCGGCGCTCGCCCTCCTTCCGGCCGACCACCCGGCGCGCGGGGATCTCGAGGCGGTCGCCCGGGACCTCGCGTTCACGGTGCGCGAGGCCGCCGCGGACCCGGCCGGGCTCCCGGTCCCGGATTCCGTCCAGGTCCTCCTCGACAGGATGCGGGGGCGCCTGCTGTCCGCGGAGGACATGACAGGACTCGTCTCCCGGGCGCTCAAGGACCTCCCGGAGGCCGCCCGGGGCATCGAGATCCTCCTGGATCGTCCCGAGGACCGGACCGGCGTCGCCCTCCGCATCGCCCTCCTTCCGGCCGCTTCGAAGCCGGGTTCGGGGATGACTCCGCCGCCGGGCGGATGGCCGAGGGAGTCGTCTCCACGCGGATGGTCCGACTGGGTGTCCGTGATCCGGGCGGGAGAACCCCTGGAGTGTTCCGTGGATTCCTCCGGCGATTCCCTCCTCGCTCCCGGGGGGTGGAGCGGACTCGGGACCGCGCTGGCCGAGGGCATGAAGGCGGGGCCCGGGGAACCCCTGGAGGTCCGCGTCCACGTGACGCGGTAGCGACGGCGCGGCTCCCGGGGCGCCCCGAAGGGACTCCGAGGCGACCTCCGCGGGGACGCGGAGGGACCGGGTGGACGGCCGGCGGCTCGCCGTGACGTCGCGAAGGCGACGGTCACGGGCCGGGAGGAGGCCTCCCCTGCTCCATGCGGTCCGCGATGATCCGGAGGGCGTGGGCCTGGCCGGCGGACAGGGCATCGGCGAGGCTGCTGCCGTGCGCCGGGGCGCCGGGCAGGGCGCGGACCTCGGCGATCCGGGGGCCGTCCCCTTCTCGATCGTGCGCGACCTGGAAGTTCATGACGAGAGGTCGGCAGGGGCCCCACGGAGCCGCACGACGACCTGCGGTCGACCCGTGCCTGGCCTCCGGGAGGCGGTGAACCCCTCCCGAGGGAAGGAGGGATTCGCGAAGCCCGGGGACGATCAGGCGGAGCGGCCCTCAGGCCGTTCTCCCCTTCCGCGAGTACAGCATCAGGCCGCCGCCCACGATGCCGGCGATGCCGACCCAGACGGGGATGTACACGGTCTCCTTCTCGTTCCAGTGGAGCTCCGTGATGCCGATGTCCAGGCTGTGGGAGTCGCTGATGTAGGTGAAGCTCCCGTAGGCGAGGCCGAGGATGCCTCCCACGATCAGGATGATCGCCACGATCTTGAGCGGGTTCATGCGATCACCTTCCGGCCGCTGACGAGGCGGACGATGATGACGACGAGGGCGACCACAAGCAGCAGGTGGAGGAGACCGCCCATCGTGGTGGACGTGACGATGCCGAGCAGCCAGAGGACGAGCAGGATGATGATCACGGTACCGAGCATGGCGACCGCCTTCCGCGCCGCGATCGGGCGGCGTTCCGTCGGGGCGGCCCCGCCGCGGGACGCGCGGAAGGGCCCGGGCGGCGGCCGCCCCGACAGAACCGGGGCGGACCGCATCCCGTCCGTGCCACCGTAACCCTCCCCGGGGGGCGGCGCCATGGGGCGGAACCCGACCGCGGGTCCGGCCCCGGATCGGGTTCCGCGGAAACGGTTCCCTGATACCCTTCCCGCATG
This sequence comes from uncultured Planctomycetota bacterium, assembly GCA_964370855.1. GTDB lineage: Bacteria > Planctomycetota > JAJSAM01 > JAJSAM01 > JAKLKS01 > JAKLKS01. The sequence continues at coordinate 110,305 of CAYJMF010000003.1, forward strand.
AACACCCCCTTCGACACCGTGCTCGCCCGGTTCAAGCCCGGGGAGAAGCTGCGCACCCCCGACCTCCGGACGGGGAAGCCCTTCGTGCTGGACGCGCTCGACCCGGAGGGGGTCACCGTCAAGACCGCCTCGGGAGGCCGGGTGCGCATCTCGCCGTTCACCTTCGACACCGCGGTCAAGTACCTCTCCGACCTCGGGTACCGCGGCGACCGGTGGCTCCCGGCCGGGGACGAGTCGTTCCAGGGAGTGCTCAACATGGAGAACGACCGCGTGCGGGCCGCCTCCTACGTGCTGGCGATCCTCGGCGCCGCGGGCGTGATCGACGTGGACGGGAACCGCCCCAACAAGGTGCGGGTGCGGTAGCCGCCTCCCCGCCCCTCCTCCCCGCCCCTCCCCCCGGCATGGGGGTTCCACCCCATTCACTTCGCCCCCCCCGCGATGCCACGATCCCGCCGATTCCCCCTTCCCGCCGCCGCGGCGCCGGAGCGCCCGCGGACCGGGGAGGGAGCCCGCCGTCGGAGGGTCCTCCCATGAAGCGCCGCTCCCGCGCAGCCGTGCCGCTCGTCGTCGTGATGGCCGCCTTCCTCGCCACGGAGGCCGCCTCCCTCGGCGCCGCCTCGGTGGAGGAGTTTCCCGCCCTCGTCGAGCGGCTCCGCGCGGGGAAGCCGGCGTTCGCGAAGAGGCAGCAGGACCTCCTCGCCGCCCGCTACGACCTCGCCGACCGCCCCGCCAGGGGGGCCGCCATGTCCCGCGGGAAGCCGGTGCAGGAGGGGGTGCGCGTGCGCCTCCCGAAGGGCGCCACCTGGGATTCCCTCGCCGCCCTCTCCCCGGAGGAGATCCGCAGGCAGGGCCTCTGGCCCGCGGGCATGCTCCCCCTCCCCCATCCCCACCACGAGGCGGGGGGGATGGTGTTCCCGCGCACCCTCATCGACGAGACGAAACGCCTGACCGCCCGCGACCTCGAGCGGTTCGACCTCGACTTCGACATGCCCGACCACTTCCTCCCCGAGTTCCCGGCCCCCCTCTACCTCACCACCCGCCCCGACCTCGGGGACGTCTCGAAGGGCGCCCTCGTCACCCTCGCCAACTACCACGAGCTCTTCAAGGGCTGCCTCAACACCAAGCAGCTCGAGGGCCTCCGCCTCCTCGTCACCCCCTTCCCCCAGGCCCAGTTCAACGCCACCGACGACCGCCGGAGCCTCCTCCCCCACCTCGGCGTCTCCTGCTTCGACTGCCACGCCAACGGGCACACCGATGCCGCCACCCACACCGTCGGCGACATCCGGCCCAACGAGAACCGCCACCGCATCGACACACCGTCGCTGCGCGGCGTGAACGTCCAGCGCCTCTTCGGATCGCAGAGGGCCCTCAAGACCGTGGAGGACTTCACGGAGTTCGAGCAGAGGGCCGCCTACTTCGACGGGGAGCCGGACCAGGCGGCGCGGAAGGGGACGAACGTGCTCGACCGCGGGAGCCAGGTGCAGGCCATGGCGGAGTTCCAGGAGCTCCTCGACTTCCCGCCGGCGCCGAAGCTCGGCGTCCTCGGCAGGCTCGTGCCGGCGAAGGCGACGGAGGAGGAGCTGCGCGGGGAGCGGCTCTTCAACGGGAAGGCGCAGTGCGCGGCCTGCCACGCGCCTCCCTACTACACCGACAACCTCATGCACAACCTGCGCGTGGAACGCTTCCACGAGCCGGTCCTCGTCAACGGGCGCCTGGCGTCGGGGGACGGCCCCATCAAGACCTTCCCGCTCCGCGGCGTGAAGGACTCCCCTCCCTACCTCCACGACGGCCGCCTCCTCACGCTGGAGGACACGGTGGAGTTCTTCAACCTCGTCCTGGAGCTCCGGCTCGACGCGGCGGAGAAGCGGGACCTGGTCGCCTTCCTGCGGACGCTGTAGCGCGGCGCTCCGGGCACGGAAAGGCCCCCGTCCCGCCTCGCGGCGGAACGGGGGCCCGGTGCGTCCGACCGGTTAGCGAGGGAGCGCGCCGGAGGTGATGGCGATGGACGTCGCGACGAGGCTGGAGCGGATGGAGACGGACCTCTCGTCGAGGTCCTCGTTGGAGTCGCGCGCCTTCTCGGAGAACTTCTCCGCGCTGGCGATGCCATTCTGCGACAGGTCGTTGGAGATCACCCGGCGGAGGTCCGACAGGTAGGTGACGAAGCCCGCGGACTCGACCAGCATCTCGTCGGCGTCCTTCACCGTGTCCTGGAAGTCGTCGGCGGCATCGGAGCGCCGGCTCTGGGAACGCTCGCGCATCTGCTTGTCCTCGTAGGAGAGGTTCTCCTCGCCCCAGGACTGGAAGCGGCGGTGGGCCGTGGCCTTCATGACGGCGACGGAGCTGCGGAGGGACTCGTCGGAGGCGATGACCCGGTCCACGGACTTGCTGAAGACCTCGAACTTCGCGGTGAGGTTCTCGGCGGGCTCGGTCTGGAGCGCCGACATGGAGGCGAAGGCCTCCGTGCGGGAGGCGCCGTACCGGTCCATGGCCGCGACGGTGTCATCGATGCGATCGGCGAGGTCTTCGGACTTCTGGTACCCCTTGTCGGAAGCGCAGCTCGAGGCGAGAGCGCCCGCCATGACGGCGAGAACGGCGAGAGAGATCGGTGTCCGCATGCGTGTCTCCATTTCTTTCGCGTTCCCAACCAGCGACGCGATGGGGACTACTCTGGACCCGGGCCCCCTTCCCGGCAATGGGGTGCAACCCTACGGGGGGGGAGGGGAGGGAGGGGGGGGAGGGGAGGGGAGGGGACCCGCACCCCGACCCTCCGGTATCCTCCGGGAATGAACGCCTTCAACGGGGAAGGCCGGGCCGAGGCGCCCCCGCCACCGGGAGCGGTCCCCCTCCTCGGCGCCGCCGCCGGGGCCGCCGTCGGGGTCGGGGCCTGGGCGGGGATCGCGGCCGTCGCCTCCTTCTGGACCGGGTTCCTCGCCCTCGGGGTCGGGGCCCTCGCCGGGCTCGGGTCGAGGAGGCTCGGCGGCCGGGGCACCGGCGCCGCGGCGGGGGCGGCGGCGGTGGCGCTGGCGGCGATCTTCCTCGGGCAGGGGTTCGGCGCGCGGGCGACCCACGCGAGGAACATCGAGGGGGAGATCGCGGCCGTGAACCGCGAGAGGTACGACGATTTCGCTGCTGCGGCGGCGGACTGGGATCCGGGGCTCCGGGGGGACGAGATCGGGAAGTTCGCCTTCCGCCACGATCTCCTCCCGCCGGGAGGCCTCGGGAGCGTCGGGGCGCGGGTCGCGGCCTTCCACCGGGAGACCGTCCCCCTCCTCGAGGCGTGGAAGCGGAATCCCCCGGCCTTCGAGGCGTGGCAGGCGGAGCGGCGCGCGGCGATCCGGGGCGGCGCCTCCCCGTGGCGCGCCTACCTTTCCGCCCCCCTCGACTTCATCTCCCCCCTCGACCTCCTCTGCTGGCTCCTCGGCCTCGCCGCCGCCGCGCGCCTCGCCCACGTCCCGCCGCCGCCCCGGACCTTCCGGAAGCACGGGACGAGAGCCGCCGCATGACCCCCGTGGGGAAGGAGAATCCCGTGCCGAACTCGCCGTTCCTCGCCGAGGCGGGACCGTAGGAGAGGAAGAGGAGTCGAGACGTCCTCCGGCGCAACGAGGGAATCGCAGGGATCGGGACCCGGGATCTTGGGGGACGGCGTTCATCGTTCGTGTCTTGACAGAACCGGAACTCCGCTAGGGTGCCCGCCGTCCCCCCCTCCCTCGGGCCCCGATCCCGCACCCACCGCTCTGGATCCTCCGGGAGATTCGACTCCGCCGCCTCTCCCCTCCTCTGACTTCCTGCGCTCCCGCCGGGGCGGCTGGGGGGCGGTGCCGCTGGGCGCCGGGGGGGGCCCGGCGCGCGGGGGGGGGCCCGCCCCCCCCGCGGCCGCGGGGGGGCGGCGGGGGGCGGGGGCCCCCCCACGCCCGGGAGAACCCGCAGGAGACAGCGAGGAGCCCCCCCTCCCCCGCCCTCCGCTCCTCCTCCGCGATTCTCCTCCTGCCCCGTACATTGCGGGGATGAAGGTCCTCCTCCAGGTCCGGGGCGTCGAGAAGCGGTACGGGTCGTTCTCCGTCCTGCACGACGCCACCGCCGCCTTCGGGGAGGGGATGAAGGTCGGCGTCATGGGCCGCAACGGGGCCGGCAAGTCCACGCTCTGCCGCATCCTCATCGGCGACGAGGAGCCGGACGCGGGGGAGGTCATCCGGGCGCGGGATCTCCGCCTCGGCTACCTCGCGCAGCACGACCCCTGGGAGCCCGGGGAATCGGTTCTCTCCTTCCTGCTCCGCCAGACGGAGCTCGACGAGTGGATCGTCGGGCGGGCCGCGGCCCGCTTCGCGCTCAAGGGGGAGGTGATGGAGAAGGCGGTGGACTCCCTCCCCGGCGGCTTCCGCACCCGCGTCAAGCTCTCCGCCATGATCGCCGCGGATCCGGAGTTCCTCGTCCTCGACGAGCCCACGAACTTCCTCGACCTCTCGACCCTGCTCCTCCTCCAGGAGTTCCTCGCCGAGTACCGGGGCGCCGCCCTCATCGTCAGCCACGACCGGGAGTTCCTCAAGCGCACCTGCACCCACACGCTGGAGGTCGAGCACGGGGAGCTGGTCCTCTTCCCCGGCGACCTCGAGGCCTGGTTCGAGGAGAAGGAGAAGCGCCTCGAGCTCGCCGCCCGCACCAACGCCGCCATCACCGCCAAGAAGGAGCAGCTCCAGGACTTCATCAACCGCTTCGGGGCGAAGGCGACGAAGGCGACCCAGGCGAAGTCCAAGGCGAAGGAGATGGCCCGCCTCAACACCATCGAGATCCGCCACCCCCTCGCCACGGCCCGCATCCGCATCCCCCGCACCGACGATCGCAAGGGGAACGCCTTCGTGCTGGACGGCCTCTCCATCGGCTACCCCGGGAGGCGCGTCGCCTCGGACATCCACTTCACCGTGGAGCGGGGGGCGCGCATGGCCATCGTCGGGGACAACGGGCAGGGGAAGACGACCTTCCTCCGCACCCTCGCCGGCGACCTCGAGCCGCTGTCGGGGTCCATCAAGCGGGGCCACGGGGTGGAGGTCGCCGTCTACGCCCAGCACGTCTACGAGAACCTCGACCCCGAGGACACCGTCCTCTCCCACCTCGAGAAGGGGGCCCCCTTCTCCCAGACCCGTCAGGACGCGCTGGAGATGGCGGGCTGCTTCCTCTTCAGCGGCGAGGCCGTGCACAAGCCGGTCTCGGTCCTGAGCGGCGGCGAGCGGGCGCGCCTCTGCCTCGCGGGGCTCCTCCTCCAGGCCAAGCCGGTGCTGCTGCTGGACGAGCCCACCAACCACCTCGACTTCGCCACCGTGGAGGCGCTCGGCGACGCGCTCCGGACCTTCAACGGGACCGTGCTGTGCATCAGCCACGACCGGACCTTCGTCTCCATGATCGAGGCGGAGATCATCGAGGTCGGCGCCGGCCACGTGCGGCGGCGGGCGGGGGACTACGGGGACTACGTGGACGCCCTCGAGCGGCGGGTGCGGGCGAGCATCGGCGCCGGCGGGTCGGGGGAGAAGAAGGAGGGGAAGGGGGCGGCGGACTGGGCCGAGTCGAAGCGCCTGCGCTCGGAGCGGGCGAAGGCGAGGAACGGGCTCGCGAAGGCCGACCAGCGGATGAAGGCGCTGGAGGCGGAGCGGGACCGGCTGGCGCAGGCCCTCGTCGCGAACCCCGCCGACGCCGGCCTCTACCGGACCCTGCACGAGCGGGAGATCGACCTCCGGAAGGCCGAGGAGGAGTGGCTCGGCTTCCAGGCGAAGGTGGAGGAGCTGGGGGAGTAGGAGCGGCGGGGAGGGGCCTACAGCCAGCCATCCGCCGCCGGGGGGGGGCCGGCGTCGCAGGCGGCCCTGGCGCGGGCGGCGGCCTCGCGGGCCTCCTTCACGGCGGCCACGAGGGTCGCGGCGTCCTTCTTCGCGATGGCCGACTGCATGGCGGCGAGGGCGGCGTCCACGGCGACGAGCTCCGCGGAGACCCTGGCCGGGATGTCGGCGAGGGCGTTGACCCGGTCCTCGGCCTCGTTGAGCTTGCGCTGCACGGCCATCACCTTCTGGGCGATCTCGATGCGGCCGAGGATCTCCTGGCGGGTGGAGGGCTTCTCGAGGAAGTCGTCGCAGCCGGCCCGCAGCGCGTCGAGCTTCGCCTCCTGGCCGGCCTTCCCCGTGACGAGGATGATGTAGGCGTGGGCGATCCCGGCGTCGGCGCGGACGGCGCGGATGAGCTCGATGCCGGTCATCCCCGGCATCTCGACGTCGGAGAGGATGATGTCGGGCTTGCGGTTCCGCGCCTGGGAGAGCCCCGTCTCGCCGTTGGCGGCGAGGAAGACGTCGTGCCCCTCGAGGCGGATCATGGTCTCGAGGAGGGTCCGGAAGTCGATGTCGTCCTCGACGATGAGGATTCGGGGCACGGAACTTCCCTCCCTGGGGAGCCGGATCCCGGCACGGCGCCTGCCGCCGCGGCGGGCCCGACGGGGCCCGCTCTCCTCCACCTGCTGATCCTATCGTCCGGAGGGCCCCGGCGCCGCAGGGTGGCCGGGCGGGGCGCCATACCGAACCCGACCCAGATTGGCGGCGGAGGGGGGGCGAGCCATTATCGTCTGGGGAGAATGGTCCCCGTCCCCCCTCCGCCGCCAATCTGGGTCGGGTTCGGTATGGCGCCGTCGCCGTGACCTGGCGGCTGTTCGTGGACGTGGGAGGGACCTTCACCGACGGGCTCGCCCTCGGGCCGGGAGGGGAGATCCGCCGGGCCAAGGTCCTGAGCCACGGGGCGCTGCGGGGCGTGGTGGAGGCGCGGGTCGGCCCCCGGACCCTCCGCGTGCGTTGCGGGGCCCCCCTCCCGGCGGGGTTCCTCGCGGGGACGGGGATCCGGCTCCTCGGGGGGGAGGACGGGGAGGTCGCGGTCCTCGCCCACGGGGAGGACGGCACCGTGACGCTCTCCGCCGACGCCCCCGCCGGCGCCCTCCCCGGCACCCCCTTCGAGGCCCGCTCCGGGGAGGAGGCGCCGGTGCTGGCGGCGCGGCTCCTGACGGGGACCCTGCCGGGGAGGCCGCTCCCGCCCCTTTCCATGCGCCTGGCCACGACACGGGGGACCAACGCCCTGCTGGAGCGGCGGTTCCCGCCCGTGGCGGCCTTCCTGACGGAGGGCCACGGCGACCTCCTCGAGATCGGCACGCAGCAGCGGCCCGACCTCTTCGCGCTCCGGGTGGAGAAGCCGCTCCCCCTCCACGCCGCCGTCTTCGAGGTGCCGGGGCGGCTCGACGCCGCGGGCCGGGAGGTCCGCCCCCTCGACCTCGCCGCCGTCCGCGCCGGGGCCCGCCGCCTGCGGGAGGAGGGCTTCGCCTCCGCCGCCGTCGCCCTCCTCCACTCCCACCGCGACCCCTCCCACGAGCGGGCCGTCGGGGCGGCGCTCCGCGGAGAGGGGTTCACGACGGTGGTCCTCTCCGCGGACCTCGACCCCTTCCCCGGCATCCTCGGGCGGGCGACGACGGCCGTCGTGGAGGCCTGCCTCGCCCCGGTCCTCGGCGCCTACGTCGCGGAGGTGCGCGCCGGCCTCGGCGGCGCCCCGCTCCACCTCATGACCAGCGCCGGCGGCCTCGTGCGGGCCGGGGATTTCCGCGCCGTGGACGGGCTCCTCAGCGGCCCCGCGGCGGGGGTCGTGGGCGCGGCGCGGGCGGGGAGGAGGGCCTGGTTCCCGCGGGTGCTCGGCTTCGACATGGGAGGGACGAGCACCGACGTGGCCCGCTTCGACGGGGAGCCGGAGATCCTCTTCGAGCACGGGGTCGGCGACGCCCGCCTCCGCGCCCCGGCCCTGGCCGTGGAGACCGTGGCCGCGGGAGGGGGATCCGTCTGCTCCGTCGCCGGGGGGGGGCGGCTCGTCGTCGGTCCGGAGAGCGCCGGCGCACGGCCGGGGCCGGCCTGCTACGGGGCCGGGGGGCCCCTCACCTTGACCGACGTCAACCTCCTCCTCGGGCGGCTCGCCCCGGACCGCTTCGAGATCCCCCTGGATCCCGCCGCCGCGGAGGCGGCCCTCGGGAGGGTGCTCGAAGCCCTCCGCGCGGCCGGCGGGGGCGACCCCGGGGCGGAGGAGGTGCTCGAGGGGTTCCTCGCCATCGCCGAGGAGCGCATGGCCGGGGCCATCGGCTCGGTGTCGGTGCGCCGGGGGTTCGACCCCGCGGACCACGCGCTGGTCGCCTTCGGCGGGGCCGGGGGCCAGCACGCCTGCGCCGTGGCGGATCGCCTGGGCATGGGGACCGTCGTCGTGCCCCCGGAGGCGGGCCTCCTCAGCGCCCGGGGGCTGGCGGCGGCGCGGGTGGAGCGGTTCGCGGGGCGCCAGGTGCTGCGCCCCCTCGCGGAGGCGGGGCCGGAACTCCCGGCCCTGCTGGCGGAGCTCGGCGCCGGGGCCGCGGCGGCGGTGGCGGCGGAGGGGATCCCGGCGGAGGCCGTGGAGGTGCGGCGGCGGATCATCGAGATGCGCTTCGCGGGGCAGGACGCGGGGCTTCCCGTGGAGGTCGCGGATCCGGCGCGGTGCGGGGAGGCGTTCCTCGAGCGCTACCGCTCCACCTTCGGCGAACCGCCGGCGGGGCGGGCCGTCGAGGTCGTGGCGGCGCGGGTCGTCGCCGCGGCGCGGGCGGAGGAGGAGCCCCCCGCGCCTCCCTCCCCTCCCCCCTTCGAGGCTTCCCCCGCGGGGAGCGCCCGGGCCTGGATCGGGGGGCGGCCCGAGGAGGCGGCCCGCTTCGATCGGGAGGCGCTCGCGCCGGGGGCGCGCCTGGCCGGCCCCGCGGTGGTGGCGGAGCGGTTCGGGACGACGGTGGTGCGGCGGGGGTGGACCCTCGCGGTGGACGGGGAGGGGGCGCTGGTGCTCCGGCGGGACGGCGGCGCGGGCGGGGCGGCGGCGGCTTGCGCGGGCGCGTCCGTCCGTGGGAGGCCCGAGGCGGCGGAGCGGGAGCTCTTCACCCACCGGTTCGAGGCCGTGGCCCGGGAGATGGGCGAGATGCTGCGGCGCACGGCGGTCTCCGTGAACGTGAAGGAGCGGCTCGACTTCTCCTGCGCCGTGCTCGACCCCGCGGGGTTCCTCGTGGTGAACGCCCCCCACATCCCCGTGCACCTCGGGTCGCTGGGGCTCTGCGTCCGGACCGTGGCGGCGGCGGCGCGGCCGGGGCCCGGGGACGTGGTCGTCGTCAACCACCCGGCCTTCGGGGGGAGCCACCTCCCCGACGTGACGGTGCTGGAGGCCGTCGCCGACGACGCGGGCGAGCCCCTCGGCTTCGTCGCGGCGAGGGCCCACCACGCCGAGATCGGCGGCATCCGGCCGGGGTCGCTCCCGACGGACGCGCGCTCGCTGGCCGAGGAGGGGGTGGTGATCCCGCCGACCTTCGCGGTGCGGGGGGGGCGGGCGCGGTGGGAGGCGATCCGCGCCCTCCTCCTCGGGGGGCCCCATCCGACGCGGGCCGTGGAGGACAACATGGCCGACCTCCGCGCCGCGGCGGCGGCCTGCCGGCGGGGGGCGGAGGCGCTGCGGGCGCTCGCGCGGGCCCACGGGAGCGGGACGGTGCTGCGGCGCATGGGGACCCTCCAGGACCTCGCCGCGGAGCTCGCCGGGGCGGCCCTGGCGCGGCTCGGGGAAGGGCGGCGGGAGGCGGAGGAGCGGCTCGACGACGGGACCCCCGTCCGCGTCGCCGTGGAGGTGCGGGAGGGGCGGGCGCGCATCGACTTCACGGGCTCCGGGCCCGTGCATCACGGGTGCCTCAACGCGACGCCTGCGGTGGTGCGGAGCGCCGTGCTCTACGCCGTGCGCCTGCTGGTGGACCGGCCGCTCCCCCTCAACGAGGGGCTGCTGCGGCGCGTGGAGGTCGTCCTTCCGGAGGGGTTCCTCAATCCCCCCTTCCCGGCGGACCCGGCCCTCTGCCCCGCCGTCGTCGGGGGGAACGTGGAGACGAGCCAGCGGCTCGTGGACGCGCTGCTCTCCGCCTTCGGGGCGGCGGCGGCGAGCCAGGGGACCATGAACAACCTCGCCTTCGGGAACGGGCGGTTCGGGTTCTACGAGACCGTGGGCGGCGGCACCGGGGCGGGGCCCGGGTTCCACGGGGCCTCGGCGGTGCACAGCCACATGACCAACACGCGCATCACCGACGCCGAGGTGCTGGAGGCGCGCTGTCCCGTGCGCGTGGAGCGCTTCGCGGTGCGGCGCGGGAGCGGCGGCGCGGGGCGGTGGCGGGGCGGGGACGGGATCCTGCGGGAGCTCCTGTTCCTCGAGGAGTGCGAGGTCTCCTTCCTCGGCGAGCGGCGGCGGGCCGGTCCACCGGGGATGGAGGGCGGGGGGGCCGGGGCGCCGGGCCGGCAGCGCGTCGTGCGGGCCGACGGGACCGTCGAGGAGCTCCCCGGCGCGGCCTCGGTCACCCTGCGCACCGGCGACCGCTTCCTCCTCGAAACCCCCGGCGGCGGGGGGTGGGGGGGGGAGGGGGAAAGTCGCGGGGGGGGGTGGGGGGGGGGGGGGGGGGGGGGGGTTTTTTTTTTGGGGGGGCGGGGGGGGGGGGGGGGGGG
>CAYJMF010000003.1:120852-131829 GCA_964370855.1 uncultured Planctomycetota bacterium
CCCCCCCCCCCGCCCCCCCCCCCCCCCCCCCCCCCCCCCCCCCCCCCCCCCCCCAAAGTCGGGGACGTTCTCAAGTTATAAAGTTATTCCTACGACCACCTCCTCGAGTGGCCACGGTCGGTTGCGGAATAACTTTATAACTTGAGAACGTCCCCGACTTTCCCCCCTCACCCCTCCCCTCCCCTACTCCTCCGCGAGGAGCCAGGCGAGGGCGGCCAGGACGGCGGCGCAGCGGTCGAGCTCGGCGGGGACGACCTTGTCGATGGTGTCCCGGCGGGTGTGGTGGATGTCGAAGTACTTCGCCATGTCCACCACGAGGCCGACCTGGGGGACGCCGGCGGGGGCCATGGGACCGATGTCCGCTCCGCCGCCGCCGTCCTCGACGCGGTCGGCGTCCACGGAACCGAGCAGCGCCGCCGCGGAGCGGAGGCGGGCGCGGAAGGCCTCCATGCGCTCCCGCACGCCGGGGGGGGCGTCGGCGGGGACCGGGGGCGTGGAGAAGCCGAGGGGGCGGAAGGCTCCGGAATCGGCCTCGATGGCGGCGACGTGGAACGGGAGCTCCGCGTCGTGGTCCCGGGCGTAGGCGCGGCCCCCGGCGAGGCCGTTCTCCTCGTTGGTGAAGAGGACGACGCGGATCGTCCGGCGGGGGCGGAGGCCGAGGGATCGGAGGAGGCGCAGGGCCTCCATGGCCGCCACGCAGGGGCCGCCGTCGTCGTGGGCCCCCTCGCCGACGTCCCAGGAATCGAGGTGGCCGCCCACGACCACGATCTCCCGGGGGAGCTCCCGGCCGACGATTTCCCCCACCACGTTGGCGGAGAGGGCGTCGGGATGGCGGCGCGCCCCCATGGAGAGCCGCACCCGGACCGGCGTGCCCGCGGCGAGGAGCCCCTCGAGGCGCTCCGCCTCGGCGACGGTGACCGCGGCGGCGGTGATGCGCGGGGCGTCCTCGGCGTAGCGGAGCATCCCCGTGTGGGGCGTGTCCCGATCTCCGTCGGTGACGGAGCGGACGAGGACCGCCGCCGCCCCGAGCCGCGCGGCACGGCTCGCCCCGTTCACGCGGTAGGCGACGGCCTCGCCGTAGCCGGCCCCCTCCACGGGGTCGAAGGGGCGCATGGGGAAGGTGAAGAGGACGACCTTCCCGCGCACCGCGCCGCCGAGGACATCGAGGGCGGCGAAGTCCCGCGCCGCGACGAGGTCCGCCTCGATCCCCTCCGGGGGCGTCCCCTCGGAATCCCCGAGCCCGAGGAGGTCGAGGGGGACCCAGGAGCCGCCGGGGCCGGCGCGGAAGGCCCCCGCCTCCCGACCCCGCTCCCAGCGGGGCACCATCACCCCCTCGGCACGGACGTTCTCCTGCCCGTCGGCGCGCAGGGTCTCGACGGCCCAGGCGACGGCCCGATCCAGCTCCGTGGATCCGCTCAGCCGGTGGCCGATGTTCCCGCAGAGATCCCGCAGCCGCTCCATGGCCCGGGAGCGGGTGCGGGCCGCCTCGAGGATGCGCTCCACCGTCGCCCCGTGGCGCGGCGCGAGGGAGCCGGGGAGGAAGGGCGCCTCCCCGTGCCCGCAGGGGGATGGGACCGCCGAGACGCAGCCCGCGGCGAGGAGGAGGGGAAGGAGGGGAAGCAGGGGGATCCGGCGGCGTGGCTGTTCCATCCCGGGAGGATACCGGTCAACCCCCGTCGTCGCCGAGGTTGGCCCCGTCGGGCGGGGCATCCGAGTCCGTGGACCAGCGGCCCGTGCCTCCGGGGGAGGACCTCTCCCCTCCCTTCCCGAACTTCCGCAGGACGGCGTCGAGTTCGTCGAGGGGCTTGCGCTCCGTCGAAGCCGGGGGCCGCTCCGGCGTGGACTCCAGGTGGAGCGTCTGGGTCGGGAACGCGAAACCGACGCCCAGCTCCTCTGCCAGCCGGAGCACTTCGATCATGAAGTTCTGCCGCTCGCGCAGCTCGGCCCCCCAGTCGGGCACCTTGAAGAACACGTAGACCAGGATGTCCAGGGAGGCGGCACCCCAGTCGTTGAGGTGGACGTGGAACCCCTCCTGGCGCATGTGCGGGTTGGCCTTCACGATCCCCCGGATCCCCGCGCAGAAGGCCTCGATGCGGCGCGGCGGCGTGTCGTAGCGGATCCCGATGACGGTCCGGAACCGGCGCCAGGTGCGGCGCCCGAAGTTGTCCACGGGGGAGGTGGCGACCTTGGAGTTGGGCACGCTCACGAGGGAGTCGTAGAAGGTGCGCACCCGCGTCGAGCGGAAGCCGACCTCCTCCACGGTCCCGTCCACCCCGTTCACGTTGATCCAGTCCCCCACCTGGAAGGGCTTGTCGAGGAAGACCGTCACGGAGCCGAAGAGGTTGGCGATGGTGTCCTGGGCGGCGAAGGCGATGCCGAGGCCCGCAACGCCGAGGCCGGTCACGAGGGCGGTGATGTTGATGTTGAGGTTGTCGAGGATGAAGAGGACGCCGCCGGCGGTGACGAGGATCTTGATGCTCTTCCGCGCCAGCGGGACGAGCTGGTCGTCGAGCTTCGATTCCGTCCTCGCCGCGGCCTCGGCGAGTTTCGCCCCGACGACGTCGGCCAGCCCGTAGCAGACGAGCACCGCGCCGAGGGAGGCGAAGAACTTCCCGACGACGAAGCTGAGCCACTCGAAGGGGATGGGCCGCAGGGGGAGTTCCAGGAGCGGGGTGCCCGCCACGATGACCGCGGCGACGGCGAACAGCCCGATGGGCCGGCTCGCCCGGTCGGCCTGGAGGGAGGATTCCGCCCCCCACCCCTTCTTCCGGAGTGTCCCGGACAGGATGAGGTGGGCGGCGAAGGCCACGACCCGGTGGGCGAGCCAGGAGAGGAGGAACAGGAGGACGAGGCCGAGCCACTGCCAGTGGTGGAGCCACAGGGCGCTGCCCTTGAGGGCGGACGGCACGTACTTCTGGAGGCTGAAGATCTCGTAGCGGACGGCTCCCGTGGCGGCGAATGCCTCCCGCATCGCCTCCGCCCGGGAGACCGTGTCCGCGGTGAAGAACCACCGGCCGTCCACGGCGGCGGCCGTGACGGGCCCGACGGTCGTGCGCAGCGTCCACGTCACCCGCGCCCCTAGGTCGGGGGCGGCGGGGATGGCGGAGACGTCCACCTTTCCGTGGAAATCGAGGACGTCCTTCAGGAGGAGCGCGGCCCGCCGCCCCGCCTCCGCCCTTTCGTCCTCGGGGATCTCCGAGAGGTCGAGGAGCGCCACGGCGTCCTTCATCCGCTCCGGGCGCTCGCGCTTCGTCGCGTCGTTGACGGCGCGGAGGAACTCCTCGAAGAGGGAGCGGGGGGAATCGGGGCCGGCGGCCGCGGCGGCCTCCGCGGGGGGCGGGGCCGGCGGTGCCGGCGGGGCGTCCTGTGCGAAGGCGCCGGTGAGGCCGATCCAGGCGCCGAACCCCACGAGAAGAACCGCGATCAGTATTCGAAACCGGAAACTCATCGGATCCCGAAGGATACGGCGAAAGAGGCGGGGACGTTCTCAAGTTATAAAGTTATTCCCACTCCCCCCTCGGCGTGGCCGGGGTCGACTGTGGAATAACTTTATAACTTGAGAACGTCCCCGCCTCTTTCGCGCCTACTTCTCGGCGGCTTCGGCGAGGACGGAGTCGGCGACGAAGATGGGGCAGCCGGTGCGGACGGCCAGGGCGACGGCGTCGCTCGGGCGGGCGTCCACCTTGACGGTCTCCGTGTCGCGACGGAGGTGGAGGGAGGCGAAGTAGGTCCCCTCCTTGAGGTCCGTGATCTCCACCCGCTCGAGGTGGGAGCCGGATGCCTCCACGACGGCGGCCAGCAGGTCGTGGGTCATGGGCCGGGGGAAGGCCTGCCGCCGCACGGTCCGGTCGATGGCCCGGGCCTCGAAGCGCCCGATGAGGATGGGGAAGATCCGCCCCTCCCCGTTCTTCTCCCGGAGGAAGATGTACTGCTCCTCGGCGGTGTCGCGGAGGACGATGCGGCTCAGTTCACACTCCTGCATCGATTCCGATCCTACCCCCCGCAGCCGTGACATGGGATGCCCGAAACCCCTGCCGAAACTGCGGGAAAGCCTCCGGAACGCCGATAGGCTGGATCGGCTATGAACCAGCATGTCACCGTGGACGTCCATCGTGGGGGGCACGTCGAGTCCCGCCACCTCTGCTCCGTGGCCGCCTGGGAGGGGGGCCGCACGGTGCTCGCCCTCGGCGACGTCCGCCACCCCGTGTTCATGCGCTCCTCGGCCAAGCCCTTCCAGGCGCTGGCCTTCGTCCTTTCCGGCGCCGCGGACCGATTCAAGGTGACGGAGGAGGAGCTGGCCGTCGCCTGCGCCTCCCACGGCGCCGAGGAGATCCACGTCCGCACCGTCCGCTCCCTCCTCGCCCGGGCCGGCCTCGACCCCTCCGTGCTCGGCTGCGGCGCCCACGCCCCGGCCTGCAACGGGGCCAACCTCGACCTCGCCCGCTCCGGCGGCAAGCCCTCGGCCATCCACAACAACTGCTCCGGCAAGCACGCCGCCATGGTGATGACCTGCCTCCACATGGGGGCCCCCCTGGACACCTACCTGGAGATGGAGCACCCCCTCCAGGTCCTCAACCGCCGCCACCTCACCCTCTTCGCCGGCATGGAGCCGGAGGTGATCGTGCTCGGCGTGGACGGCTGCAGCGCGCCGAACTTCGCCCTCCCCCTCGAGAACCAGGCCCGGGCCTTCGCAAACCTCGCGAAGCCCGAGGCCTCCCTCCCCCCGCCCTTCGCCGCCGCCGCGCGCCGCATCACGAAGGCCATGATGAACCACCCCCGCCTCATCGCCTGGGAGGGGGCCGGCGACGCCGCCCTCATGGGCGCCATCCCCGGGCGGTTCGTGTCGAAGCTCGGCGCCGAGGGGGTGCAGGGAGTCGGCGTCCCCGGCCGCGGTCTCGGCATCGCTCTCAAGGTGGAGGACGGCGGCGCCCGCCCCCGCATCCCCCTCACGCTCGCCCTCCTCATCGAGGCCGGCGTCATCACCGCCGCCGAGGCCGCCGCCGTGGGCGAGCCGGGGGAGCTCGTCGTGCGCAACATCCGCGGGGTCGAGGTCGGCCACATGACGGTGAAGCTCCCCCCGGAAACGGCGGCGCTGCTGAAGAAGGCACCGGGGGTAGAATCCGCGGCGTGAAGGCCGTCCGCGCCGTCCCCCGACTCCCCCGCCGCGCCCGGGACTCCCACAAGGGGACCTACGGGCACGTCCTCACCATCGGCGGCTCCCCGGGACTGACGGGGGCCCCGGCCCTCGCCGCCCTGGCGGCGCTGCGCTCCGGCGCCGGCCTCTCCACGGTGGGCTGCCCCCGGGCCGTGCAGCCGGTGGTGGCCGGACTCTCCCCCTGCGTCATGACCCTCCCGCTTCCCGACACCCCGGGGGGCTGCCTCTCCCACGCGGCGCTGGCCCCGGCGCTCCGCTTCTCCGCCCGCTGCCGCGCCGTCGTCCTCGGGCCGGGCCTCGGGCGGGATCCGGACACGGGGGAGTTCGTGCGCTCCTTCCTCTCCTCCATCGAGGCCGCCACGGTCGTGGACGCCGACGGGCTCAACCACCTCGCCGGGCGGGCGGAGATCCTCCGCGACGGGCCCGGCTCCTTCGTCGTGACGCCCCATCCCCACGAGGCCGGCCGCCTCCTCGGCCTCCCCGCCTCCTCCCCCGTCCCGAAGGACCGCAGGAAGGCTGTGGCCGATCTCGCCGCCCTCACCGGGGGCGTGGCCGTGCTGAAGGGCCACGGGACCCTGGTCTGCGACGGGAAGCGGATGTACGAGAACCGCACGGGGAACCCGGGCATGGCGACGGGGGGGACCGGGGACGTGCTCGCGGGGATCATCGGCGCGCTCCTGGCGCAGGGGATGGAGCCCTTCGACGCCGCGGTGCTCGGGGTGTGGGTGCACGGAAGGGCGGGGGACCGGGGGGCGAAGAGGCTCGGGGAAGTGGGGTTGATCGCGTCGGACCTGCTGGAGGAGCTGCCGGGGGCGTTCCTGAGGGGGTGAGGACGCCGCGCCGCGAAGTGGCGCGGTGCCTTCCGTTCACGAGTTGCCTGCCGGTCTTCCCCCGCCCTCCCCGGCAATCCTCGGGCCTTCGCCCCCCCCGTGATCCGCTGTAGGATCCCCCCGCGCCGAAACCGGGCCGGGGAAGGGCCCGCGGTCCCCGGCGCCTCAGGAACCCCGACCACCGAGGAGCCCCCATGGAAACGCTGCTCGCCTCCGGCGCCGCCATCGCCGCCGACGCCTCGCCGTGGATGGCCCTCGTCACCCTCACGGTCCTCGAGATCGTCCTCGGCGTGGACAACGTCGTCTTCCTCTCCATCCTCGCGGGCAAGCTCCCCCTCGAACAGCAGGCGAAGGCCCGCCGCCTCGGACTCGCCCTCGCCATGGTCCTCCGGATCCTCCTCCTCCTCTCCCTCTCCTGGGTCGTGCGCCTCACCTCCGACCTCTTCGACGTCATGGGCCACGGGATCTCGGGGCGGGACCTCATCCTCATCGGGGGCGGCCTGTTCCTCATCTTCAAGAGCACCGCCGAGATCCACCACAAGCTCGAGGGCGAGGAGGGGAGCGTCTCCACCCGCACCGCCCCCTCCTTCAACGCCGTCCTCGTGCAGATCCTCCTCCTCGACCTCGTCTTCTCCCTCGACTCCGTCATCACCGCCGTGGGCATGGTGAGCCAGCTCTGGGTGATGATCGTCGCCGTCGTCCTCGCGATGACCTTCATGCTCGGGTTCGCCGGGACCATCAGCGGTTTCGTCGAGCGCCACCCCACGGTGAAGGTCCTCGCCCTCTCCTTCCTGCTCCTCATCGGCACGGCCCTCATCGCCGAGGGCTTCGACCACGCCATCCCGAAGGGGTACATCTACTTCGCCATGGCCTTCTCGGTCTTCGTGGAGGTGGTCAACCTCCGCGTGCGGGGTCCGCGGCCGGAGCCGGTCCGCCTCCACGAGCGCGTGGTGGAGCAGGGCGGAGGGGGAGGCGCGGGGACCTAGTTACGCCGCCGGCCTCCTCCCCGCTTCCGCGCGTCCCGGCAATCCACTACCCTTGACCCGATGGGAACGGCCCCCCCACCCTTCTGGACCGCCGGCCGCCGCACCGGGGCGGCCCTCGCCTTCGCCGCCTCCGCCGGCGCCCTCCTCGGCCTCGGCGGGTTCACCTTCCTCTACGCCCGGGGCCACTCCTACCTCACCGACGATCCCGCCGCCTGCGCCAACTGCCACGTCATGCGGGGCCACTACGACGCATGGAGCCGCGGCAGCCACCGCGCCGCCGCCACCTGCAACGACTGCCACACCCCGTCGGGCCTCGTCCCGAAGTACGCCGTCAAGGCCTCCAACGGGTTCTGGCACTCCCTCCGCTTCACCACCGGCGACCACCCCGAGGTGATCCGCATCCGCCCCTCGAACCTCGGCGTCGTGGACGCCGCCTGCATCAAGTGCCACGCGGACATCTCCGACCAGGTCCGCGGCCACGGCGCCTTCCCCCCGGGGGAGGCCTGCCTCCGGTGCCACTCCCAGGTCGGACACGCGAGGTGAACCCATGGACGCGACTCCCGACGTTCCCGCCCCCCCCGCCCCCCCCGCCCCCCCCGCCCCCGGAAGCCTTCGCCGCCTCATCCTGATCGCCACAGCGCTCGCCGCCGCGGCGGCCGTGGGCCTGGCCGCCCTCCTCGTGAACATCTCCGAGCGCAAGGTGGAGGCGGTGAACCCCTTCTTCCGGGTCGTGGACATCGGGCCCCGCGAGGACGACCCGGCCGTCTGGGGGAGGAACTTCCCGCTCCAGTACGACGACTACCTCCGCACCGTGGACCAGGTCCGCACCCGCTTCGGCGGGAGCGAGGCGGTGCAGCGGACGCCGACGGCGGCCGACCCCCGGTCCATCGTGGCGCAGTCCCGCCTCGAGGAGGATCCCCGCCTGCGCCGGCTGTGGGCCGGCTACGCCTTCTCGAAGGACTTCCGCGAGGAGCGCGGCCACGCCCACATGCTCGAGGACCAGATGTTCACGGAGAGACAGCAGGCGGCGAAGCAGCCGGGGACCTGCCTCCACTGCCACGGCTCCATGGTCGTGCCCTGGCTCGAGGCGGGGGACGGGGACCTCGTGAAGGGGTTCGAGAAGCTCAACCCCCTGCCCTACGAGGAGGCCCGCAAGTCGGTCCACCGGGCCATCGCCTGCATCGACTGCCACGACCCCGCCACCATGGCGCTTCGCGTCACCCGGCCGGGGTTCATGGAGGGGATGGCCGCCCTCATGGCGTCCCGGGGCGTGCCCGGCTACGACGTGAACCGCGACGCCACCCGCGCGGAGATGCGCTCCTTCGTCTGCGGCCAGTGCCACGTGGAGTACTACTTCAAGGGTCCGGAGAAGCGGCTCACCTACCCGTGGACGAAGGGCCTCAGGGCCGACGAGATCCTCGCCTACTACGAGGAGAACGGGTTCAAGGACTGGACCCACGCCGAGTCCGGGGCTCCGGCCCTCAAGGCGCAGCACCCGGAGTTCGAGACGTGGAACCAGGGCATCCACGCGCGGTCCGGCGTCTCCTGCGCGGACTGCCACATGCCCTACCGCAAGGTCGGCGCCTTCAAGGTCAGCGACCACCACGTGCGCAGCCCGCTCCTCAACGTGAACCGCGCCTGCCAGACCTGCCACCGCGCGCCCGAGGAGGAGCTGGTGAAGCGCGTGGAGATCATCCAGGAGCGCACCTGGTCCGTCCGCAACCTGGCCATGGACGCGGTCCTCGAGCTCGTGGACGGCATCCGGGAGGCGGCGGCGGCGGGGGCGGCGGAGCCGGCCCTCGAGGAGGCGCGGCGGCGGCAGCGGAGGGGACAGTTCCTGCTGGACTTCATCGAGGCGGAGAACTCCATGGGATTCCACGCGCCCCAGGAGTCGATGCGCGTGCTGGCCCTCTCCCTCGACGAGGTCCGGAAGGGGCAGGCGGCGCTGCGGGGGGCGGCCGGGGGGAAGTGAGGGGGGCCCGCTCCCGGTTCCCCGCGGCCAACCTCACACCTCCCCGCCCGTTAGAATGACCCCGTGAGGCCCCTGCCCGCGCTCCTGCTCCTGGCGTCCCTCCTCCTCCTCCCGGCGACGCCGGTCCGTGCGGTCGCGGGAGAGGAGGACGGCGCCCTCCCCCCCTACGCCCTTCCCGAGGGACTCTCCGGGACCGGGGGGCTCACCCCGGCCCTCGAGGCGGCCGTGACGCGGGCCGTGGCCGACGCCACCCGCCCCTCCTCCCCCTGGTCGGCCTCCGAGGGATGGCGCGTGCTGGCGGGCATCGGCCCAGCCGCGGCCCCCGCCGCCGTCGCGGCGCTCCCGGGGGCGGACTGGTTCGGGCGCGCCCTCCTCGTCCGGGCGCTGGGGGCCATGGAGACGCCGGCCCTCGAGCCCCTCCTCGTGCAGGCCGCCGGCGATCCCTCCTGGCCCGTGCGGGCCGCCGCCGCCGAGGGGCTCGGGTTCCTCGACGGGGCCCCCTCGGCGCGGGTCCTCCCGGGGCTCCTCCGCGACGGTGCCTGGCGGGTGCGGCGGGCCGCCGTCGAGGGGCTGCGGCGGCGCGCCCTCCGGGGCACCTTCCCGCGGGATACGGCGGCGGAGGAGTTCCTCCCCCTCGCCGCGGACCCCGACGAGGACGTACGGCGGGCCGCCTGGCTCGCCCTCGCCGACCTGCGCGAGCCGAGGGCCCGGGAGGCGCTCCGCGACGCCCTCGCCGCGCTGGCGGACCGCGTGGAGGCCCGGTCGGAGATGGACGCCCCGGACCCGGAGCAGGCCACCGCCGTCCGCCTCCTGCGGGGGCTCTCCGAGGGATTCGGCGAGGACCCCGACATCCGGGATCTCCTCCGGGAGTTCGGACGGAACCCGGCCCATCCCCTCGCCGGCGCCGGGCTCCGGGAGTGGTTCCGCCGGTCCGGCCCCGCGGGGAGGGAGGACGCCGGCGCCCTCCACGACCTCGTCACCGTCTTCCTCGACCCCGCCACGGACGCCGATTCCCGTGCCGCCGCCGAGGAGGCCGTCGTGGAGATCGGGGAGCCCGCGGCGGCGGCCCTGCTTGCGCGCATCTCCACCCCGGAGCGGGCCCGCAACCCGAGCCCGCTCCTCGAGTACGGCGCCGCCCGGAACGTGCTCCGCCTCGTGCTCCGCCTCCGGGGGGGACGGGCCGCGGAGACCCTGGAGACGGTGCTCCGCGACGGGGGGCTCTCCTCCACCCTCCGCAAGCACGCCGCGGAGCTCGGCCGCCGCACCTGCCCCGTTGCCCTCGGGAAGGCCTTCCGCGAGCTCCTCGCCTCCCGGGAGGGCGGCGCGGGCTTCGAGGCGGAGCTCCTCAAGGGGGCGGCGGCCTCGGGTGGCGCGGACCTGCCGGCGCTGCTGGCGCTCCACCTCGTGCGGCGCGAGGGGGACGATCCCCCGCTCCACCTCCGCGCCGCGGCGGCGGAGATCCTCGAGCGGCGCCCCGACCTCCGGGAGCCGGGGACGCTCCGCGCCGCCCTCGCCTCGGAGACCGACGGGGAGGTGCTGGGGCGGATCCTGCGGATCCTCCCCGAGAGCGAGGGGGCCGCCGCCCTCGGGATCCTCGCCCGCTTCCAGGGGGATCCGCGGATGCAGGTGCGCATGGCCGCGGTCCAGGGGCTCGGGTCGCTGCGGGGGGCGGAGGTGGTGGAAGCCCTCCTCGGCCACCTCTCCGCCGAGGACGGGAGCGACGACCGCCTGCCCTGGCACGGCGGCGAGCCCCCCACGGACGCCGCGGCCGCGGAGAGGGAGGCCGTGAAGGAGGCCAACGCCGGCTCCGTGCGCGGGGCCGTGGTCTCCTCCCTGCGCTTCGCCGCGGGGGAGGAGGCCCGCCCGCGGCTCGAGGCCCTCCTCTCCCACGGCGATCCGGCGGTCCGCGGATCCGCCGCCTCGAACCTCGCGACCCTCGGCGACCCGGCGGCCGCCCCCGCCCACCCCGCCCGCGCCCCCCCCCCGGGGGGCCCCCCGGGAACGGGCCCGCGCCCCGAGGCCGGGGCCCCCCAC